>JAMFSJ010000066.1 GCA_026225255.1 Methylacidimicrobium fagopyrum
CACCAGGGGCCGTGGATGGTCAGGATACGCTGGTGCTCGGCGAGTTCCTGCGGGATGTGGTCGCGCTCAACCAGGAGCCGCGTAATTTCCGCATCTTCGGGCCCGACGAGACGCTCTCCAACCTCCTGGGCGCGGTGTTCGAGGTGACCCCCCGCCAGTGGGATGCCCGCAAAGTCAGTCATGACGAGTTCCTCGCACCCTCCGGAGGGGTCCTCGACTCGATGCTCAGCGAGCACCAGTGCGAGGGTTGGCTAGAAGGCTACCTGCTCACGGGACGACATGGACTCTTCAACAGCTACGAGGCCTTCATCCGCATCGTCGACTCCATGTTCAGCCAGCACGCCAAGTGGCTCAAGGTCACCTCGGAGCTGCCCTGGCGGCGCAAGATCGCCTCGCTGAACTATCTGCTGGCCTCGCACGTCTGGCAGCAGGATCACAACGGCTTCACGCACCAAGACCCTGGCTTCCTCGACCACGTCATCAACAAAAAGGCCGACATCGTACGTGTTTACTTACCTGCTGATGCGAACTGTCTGTTGTCCGTCTTTGATCATTGTCTGCGCAGCCGCCATTACGTCAACGTGGTCGTCGCAGGCAAGCATCCGCTACCGCAATGGTTGACCATGGATGCCGCTGTCGTGCATTGCACGCAGGGCATCGGCATCTGGCAATGGGCCAGCAACGACCAAGGTTCCGAACCCGACGTGGTGATGGCTTGCTGCGGCGACACGCCTACGTTGGAAACCATGGCCGCCGTTTCCATTTTGCGCGAACATCTGCCCGATCTCAAAATCCGCGTGATCAACGTCGTTGACCTGATGAAGCTTCAGCCGGCGAGCGAACATCCGCACGGATTGAGCGAAGTGGATTACGATTCACTCTTCACCAAGGATAAGCACATCATCTTTAATTTCCACGGCTATCCGTGGTTGGTTCACAAACTGACTTACCGCCGGACGAATCGCAATCTCCACGTCCGGGGCTACAAGGAAGAAGGCACGATCACGACGCCGTTTGACATGCGAGTGCAGAATGACATTGACCGTTTTCATCTGGTGCAAGACGTGGTGGATAGGGTGCCGAATTTAGGCTCCAAGGGTGCCTATTTGAAACAGCAAATGCGTGACAAACTCATTGAACACAAGCATTACATTGACAAGCATGGCCAGGACTTGCCGGAAATCCGCAACTGGATGTGGGGTCACGCTGAAAACTCCACAACTACACCGACTCAAAAGACGCAGGACGGGAAGATGCTGATTCCCGAATTGAATCGAATCGAGGGTCTAAAAAATGCCCATTCAAATAAATGAAGACAGCGGCGGGAATTTCCTCGCCGTTCACGTCAGCGGGATTTCATCCCAGGCGGATTACGTGCAGTTCGTGCCGGAGTTCGAGCGGCTCGCCGGGCAGCACCGAAAAGTGCGCGTGCTGTTCGACATGACCGATTTTCATGGCTGGGAAGCCGCAGCCATCTAGAAGGAAATCAAGTTCGATGTGAAACATCTTGCCGACATCTAACGGTTCGCGATGGTCGGCGACATGCAATGGCAGCACGTCATGGCGATATTCTGCAAACCGTTTACGAAAGCAAAAATGCAATACTTCGATCATACCGACATCGCCGGGGCGCGGAAGTAGTTGGCGGAGGCATAGTGTTTATGAATGAATTAAAGAACGATCACAAGTCGCACGGAGACCCGAATGGCGGTCCGATTAACCAAGGCTATCCGCCTTATTGGAGACGCGCGCATCGGGACTGGCGCATCTGGTTTTGCGTGATTGTGATGCTCATGGCCATGGCGGTTTATTTGATGACCGGCGATTTGCGCTGGCCATTTCATGGCCATCCACAGCCAATGGTGCCAATCGCTGGTTGAAATATTTGGCGAGCCGCCAATTACCTACATGAACACGCAAATTTTAATTGATACCACCAGCAAACTGGTTGCCGATGACAAAGGGCTGCTGGCGATGGATGAAAGCAATCCGACCTGTGATAAACGATTCGCAAAGCTCAACATTCCGCAAACGGTGGAGTCCCGCCGCGCATACCGGGAATTGATTGTGACCGCGCCCGGTCTCGGCGAGAGCATCAGCGGCGCGATTCTTTACGACGAGACAATCCGCCAAAATATGAAAGACGGCACTCCGTTTCTCAAAGTCCTCACCGACGCGGGAATTATTCCCGGCATCAAAGTAGATACCGGAGCCAAGGACTTGGCGGCTCATCCCGGCGAAAAAATCACCGAAGGTCTCGACGGATTGCGCGAACGTCTTCAGGAGTATTTTCAAATGGGCGCGCGTTTCGCCAAGTGGCGCGCGGTGATTGCCATCGGCGATGAAATTCCTAGCCGCAGTTGCCTCGAAGCCAACGCGCACGCGCTGGCGCGTTATGCCGCGTTGTGCCAGGAAGCCGGACTTGTTCCCATCGTCGAGCCGGAAGTGCTGATGGATGGCGCGCATGCTTTGGAGCAATGCCGTAGAGTCACGGAAGAAACTCTGCGAAATGTTTTCATCCAGCTTAATTGCCAGCGCGTGCTGCTGGAAGGCATGATTCTCAAGCCCAACATGGTGCTGCCGGGATTGGCCTGCCCCACGCAAGAATCCGTGGACAAAGTGGCCAACATCACGGTGAAGAGTTTATGGCGAACTGTCCCGGCTGCCGTTCCGGGGATTGCGTTCCTTTCGGGCGGACAATCCGCTGAACTCGCTTCGGCCCGTTTGAACACCATGAATCTTCGCTTCAAATCGCGACTGCCTTGGGCGCTGGCATTTTCGTATGCCCGCGCCATCCAGCAACCGGCCTTGGAAATTTGGCAAGGCAAGGAAACCAACGTTAAAGCGGCGCAACAAGCTCTCCTTCATCGGGCAAAGTGCAACCGCGCCGCGCGCCGCGGCGAATACACGGCCGCGATGGAAAAGATATAAGGAAAGCACTTCGGGATTTCGCCGGTTTCAATTTTATGGGGTGTTCACCCCATTCATTTCTCCACGTTCAAACATTAAACTTCACAGTTTAGAACTATAAGAAAATACAATTTTACGGACTCGAAAGGATTGCATCAATGAAACCAGACACCGACCAGCCCAAGGCTCCCGAACCGAAGCCGGGTGCATCCGCAGAACCGAAGCCCGTAGCGCCCGCATCCAAACCGGGCGTTAAGGCAGAGGCCAAGCCGGATGCAAAGCCAGATCCGAATGAGGATTTGAAAACGCTGCCGATGGCGGAGGTGGAGAAAAAATTGGGGTCTTCGCCGGATGGTCTCACGCAAGCCGAGGCGCAGAAACGTCTCACACAATACGGGCCGAATGAACTGGTCGAGAAGAAGACGAATCTCCTGCTGAAATTCCTCGGCTATTTTTGGGGTCCGATTCCGTGGATGATTGAAGTGGCGGTGATCCTGTCAGGCGTGGTGCGGCACTGGCCGGATTTTTTCATCATTCTTTTGTTGCTCGTGACCAACGCGGTGGTCGCCTTCTGGGAGGAACGGCAGGCGGGCAATGAAATCGCCGCCTTAAAAGCCAAACTGGCGATCAAGGCGCGCGTGATACGCGACGGCAAATGGATCAACCCGGCGGCGCGGGAACTGGTGCCGGGCGATGTCATCCGCCTGCGATTGGGTGATGTTGTGCCGGCGGACGCGCGTTTGCTGGCGGGCGACGAAGTTTCGGTGGATCAATCCGCGTTGACCGGCGAATCTTTGCCCGCCTCGCGCAAGCCGGGTGATGCCGTGTTTTCCGGTTCAATCATCCGGCGCGGCGAAATCGGCGCGCTGGTGTATGCGACGGGCGGGAAAACTTATTTTGGCAAGACGGCGCAACTGGTGCAGGAGGCGCTCACAGTCAGTCATTTTCAGAAAGCAGTTTTGAAGATTGGCAATTACTTGATCATCCTCGCGGTGGCGCTGGTGGCAGTAATCATTGGTTTCGCAATCTATCGTGGTGACAAGATTCTTGAGACATTGCAGTTCGCGCTGGTGCTGACGGTGGCCGCGATTCCGGTGGCGATGCCGACGGTTTTGTCGGTGACGATGGCAGTCGGCGCGCGATTGCTTGCGAAAAAACAGGCGATTGTAAGCCGGTTGGTGGCGATTGAAGAACTAGCGGGCGTGGACGTGCTCTGCGCGGACAAGACCGGCACGTTGACGCAGAACAAATTGACTTTGGGCGATCCGTTCAGCGTGAACAACATTCCCGCCAAGCAAATTATTTTATCCGCTGCGCTGGCATCGCGCGAAGAAAATAACGACACGATTGATCTGGCTGTTTTGGGCGGCCTGAAAAATAAAGACGCGCTGAAAGAATATCAGGTTGTCCATTTCCTTCCGTTTGATCCGGTGCATAAACGCACCGAAGCGACCGTCAAGGGCAAGGACGGAAAACAATTCAAAGTAACGAAGGGCGCGCCACAGGTGATTTTGGCATTGTCGGCCAATGTCGGGTCGGTAAAGGCGGCGGCGGAAAAGGCGGTCAATGATTTTGCCGCGCGCGGTTTTCGTTCGTTGGGTGTGGCGCGAGCCGATGGCGATGGGCAATGGCAGTTTCTGGGCGTATTGCCCATGTTCGATCCGCCGCGCGAAGATGCGAAGGCTACAATTGCGACCGCATTGACAATGGGCGTCAAGATCAAGATGGTGACGGGTGATGCACTGGCGATTGCCAAGGAGACGGCGAAGACTTTGGGGATGGGGACGAATATCCTCGATGCCAAAATGCTGGGTGACTCGAAAAAGCAAGAGTCAGCGGAGGTGATCGAGTCCATCGAGAAGGCGGACGGTTTCGCCGAGGTGTTTCCCGAACATAAATTTCACATCGTGGATGTGCTGCAAAAACGCGACCACATTGTCGGCATGACGGGCGACGGTGTGAATGATGCGCCTGCGCTTAAAAAGGCCGACTGCGGCATCGCCGTCTCGAGTGCGACGGACGCGGCGCGCGCGGCGGCGGCCATTGTGCTGCTCACGCCCGGTCTTTCGGTGATCATTGACGCGATCAAGGAGAGCCGGAGAATTTTCCAGCGGATGAACAGCTACGCAATTTATCGCATCGCCGAGACATTGCGCGTGTTGTTGTTCATGACGCTGGCGATTCTGGTTTTCAACTTTTATCCGCTGACAGCGGTGATGATCGTGATGTTGGCGTTGCTCAATGACGGCGCGATTTTGTCCATCGCTTATGACAATGTTCACTACAAAGATAAGCCGGAATCGTGGAATATGCGTATGGTGTTGGGCGTCTCCACGGCGCTGGGAATTATCGGAGTGGTCTCGGCCTTCGGATTATTTTATCTGGGCGAACGGGTTTTTCATCTCGACCGCCCGCACATCCAGACGCTGATGTATTTGAAACTGTCTGTGGCGGGACATCTGACGATTTTTCTCACACGCACGCGCGGAGCGTTCTGGTCAATCCGTCCGGCAAAGATTTTGTTGATCGCGGTGTTCGGCACCCAAGCCGTGGCGACATTGATCGCAGTTTATGGATTGTTCATGACGCCGCTTGGCTGGGGTTGGGCCGGGTTCGTGTGGGGTTATGCATTGTTGTGGTTTCTCGTGAACGACCGCATCAAACTGCTCGCATATCGGATTTTTGATCCAGTCAAAGCTAATGCTCAAACGGAAACTAAAGCCGTGCCGCAGCCAGACGCCAAAGTCGAAACGAAACCTGATCCGAAGGCCGAGGCTAAACCTGAAGAAAAAGTTGCACCGGCACAGGAAGCTTCTTCTGAAGCGAAACCTAAAACTCAAACCAAACTTGACGTGAACTCCACACCTGAAACCAAAGCCAAGACGGCAACCGATCTGACGCCGCAGATTGCGGCACGGGCCTATGAACTTTATGAGCACCAAGGTCATCGGGACGGTCAATCGGCGCAGAATTGGGACAAGGCCGAGCAGGAAATTCGCGAAACTCAAGCCAAGGCTGAACCCAAAACTGGAACCAAACCAGGGGCTAAAGCCGGGGCGCAGCCGGAAGTTACAGCTGAACTTAAACCTGACACAAATTCAAAACCGGACGCCAAGGTCGAGCCAACGCCCGAAGTCAAACCCGTCCCGCCGTCCACCGCCAAAGCAGAACCGCAACCTGAAAATAAAACCGACATCGAACCAACCGACAAAGTTGAACCGAACGGAAAGCCAGCAGTCGAGGTGTCGCCGCAGCTCGTCAAAAAAGTCCATGAATTTTATGAGCAATTAGGTCGCGAGGATGTTCGCGCCGTCCAGGAATTGGACAAGGCAGAGCAAAAGATTCCTGAAGTCGAAACCAAAAAATAAACCGGCTCGAACATAGCGGCTAATATCGCAAAAGAATAAAGATGAAAATCAATTCAAAGGACTACCGGGTGCGGCCTGGAGCCAAGGTCAAACTCAATAAATGGCCGACGACGGTCAAGCCGTTTTGCAAGTCTAAGAAACGGTATCAAAAGCTCCTTGAAGAACATGTTGAACAGTTGAGTTCATTGCAACAACTTCACTACGCCTCCAACCGCTACGCGTTGCTGTTAATTTTTCAAGGGATGGATGCTGCCGGCAAAGACGGTGCCATCCGGCACGTCATGTCCGGGGTCAATCCGCAAGGCTGCGAAGTTTTCAGTTTCAAACAACCGAGCGCCGAAGAGTTGGAACATGATTTCCTCTGGCGCACAAACCGCCATTTGCCGGAACGCGGGCGGATCGGGATTTTTAATCGTTCCTATTATGAGGAAGTGCTGGTCGTCCGGGTGCATCCAGAGATACTCCGCAGTCAGGGGCTTTCGGAAGAGTTGCGCGACGAGAAAACCATCTGGAAGGAACGGTATTGTTCCATCGTGGATTTGGAAAATCATCTCCAACGTAACGGCACCAAGGTAATCAAATTTTTCCTGCACCTGTCGAAGGACGAGCAACGAAGACGATTTCTCGAACGGATTGATGAGCCGGACAAGAACTGGAAATTCAGCCTCGCGGACATCCACGAGCGGAAATACTGGAAGCATTACATGAAGGCTTATGAAGATTGCTTGAACGCGACCAGCACCCAGCACGCGCCTTGGTTTGTGATTCCCGCCGATGACAAGGAGAATGCCCGGTTGATAGTTTCCCGAATTGTCCTTGATGAACTCAACGAACTGAAAATGGCCTATCCCAAGGCGACCGCGAAACGGCGGCTGGAATTAAAATCCATCCGCAAGCTGCTGACGAAGTGATGCTCGAACTATGCAGCTAAATTTTTACAAGGTTAGCAAAATTTTACATTCTTTATGATTTCATCTCTGGCACAAAAAACCGATGACAGCTTCATCTGATGGTGAACACATTGCCATGCTATCCGGCACGCATCGTTCAAATTTTTCGCCGCACTTTCCGTATCCATTCTTCGTCGCCATCGCGACACCATGAGTCATCCAGAACTTAAACGCATATTGTTGACGGGTGCCAGCGGTTACGTCGGCGGGCGATTGCTGGTCGAATTACAGCGGCATGGCATGGCGGTTCGTTGCCTCGCGCGCCGCCCGGAATTTCTTTTGCCCAAAGTCGCGCTGGGAACCGAAGTAATGGCGGGCGACGTGTTGGATCGGGACAGTCTTGCGCCAGCTATGCGCGGCATCGAGACGGCTTATTATCTGGTGCATTCAATGGCGGCAAACGATTTCGAGGAAACGGATCGTCTGGCCGCGCGCAACTTTGCGGAAGCGGCGCGGGATGCAGGGGTTCAAAGAATCGTTTATCTCGGCGGCCTCGGCAACGGCACCGAACTTTCGTCGCACTTGCGCAGCCGTCAGGAGGTGGGAAACATTCTGCGTTCCACCGGCGTGCCTGTCATCGAGTTTCGCGCTTCGGTCATCATCGGTTCCGGTAGCCTGTCCTTTGAAATGATTCGTGCGCTGGTGGAACGTCTGCCAATGATGATTGCGCCAAAATGGGTGGCGGTTCTTGCCCAACCGCTGGCGATTAACGACCTGTTGCAATATCTCATCGCCGCGCGTGCTTTGAGCGGACGGGAAAACCAAATTTTTGAAATCGGCGGTCCTGACCGGGTTTCTTACGGTGATTTGATGCGTGAATATGCCCGGCAACGCGGCTTGCGACGGCTGGTGATCCGCGTCCCGCTGCTGACGCCGCGATTATCCAGCCTTTGGCTTGGCCTCGTGACGCCGCTTTATGCGCGCATCGGGCGCAAACTGATTGACAGCATCCGCAATCCCACCGTGGTGTGCGACGATTCCGCAATGAAGGCGTTTACCATTCGTCCAATGGGCGTTCGCGAAGCGATTAGCAGCGCGTTGCGCAACGAGGACAAAGAACTGGCGGCGACGCGCTGGTCGGATGCCCTGTCGTCGGGCGGCGCATCACGGCAATGGGGCGGGAAGCGATTTGGCAATCGGTTGATTGATTCGCGCCGCGCGCGTGTGGATGTTCCACCCGCGATGGCCTTTGCACCCATCCGCCGGATCGGAGGCGCGACCGGTTGGTATTACGCCAACTGGCTTTGGCATCTGCGTGGCTGGCTGGATTTGCTGGCCGGCGGCGTGGGAATGCGCCGCTCGCGCCGTGATCCCAAAAAACTCCAGACCGGGGACGTGGTGGATTGCTGGCGCGTTGAAGCGCTGGAACCTGACCGGCGTCTGCGGCTTGCGGCAGAAATGAAATTACCCGGACGCGCATGGCTCGAATTTGAAGTCGTCGCGTTCGGAAACGGGTCGGAGATACGCCAGACCGCCAGTTTTGACCCGGTGGGATTTTTCGGATTGGCATATTGGTATGCAGTCTATCCGCTCCATGAAATCTTATTCGGCGGGATGTTGCGGCGGATTGCCAGGGCTGCCACACGCCAAAAGTAAAAACCCTCGCTTCAAAAGTGCAGATTTGAATCTGCCCTGAAGGTGAGAAATCTTCTTTCGCAGCCATAATAACTGGAGTTCCCACAAGCCGCGCGGGCACCAAGGTCTGGTTCATGATGGTTGCCTCCAACCCGAGAATCATGCGCATCTTCAAATCAAGGGAACGCATGCGTTTCGAGCAACGCATGGTCGGGTTACACCCCATGGCACTCACAGGGTCCGTTGCCTATGGTGGTCGTTCTGACACAACAAAATTGCTCCCATAAAACAAACAAAATACAAACATGAAAACACTCAAAGATTTATTCCTGGATGAGGTCGGGGACATGTATGACGCCGAACGTCGCATTGTCAAAGCCCTGCCGAAGCTGGTCAAAGCTGCCACCTGTGAAAAACTAAAGGCTGCGTTGCAGGCGCACCTGAAGGAAACCGAAGGCCACGTGACCAAGCTCGAACAGGTTTTCAAATCTATGGATCAAAAGGCCAAAGGGCAAACCTGCAAAACCACCGTGGCGCTTCTTGAAGAAGGCGGCGACATTTTGACTGAATTCAAAGGGTCACCGGCCCTCAATGCGGCGTTGATCTCGGCCGCACAGAAAGTAGAACATCACGAAATCGCCTCCTACGGTGCTCTGCATGAATGGGCTAAACTTTTGGGCAACAGCAATGCCGCCGACCTCTTGGAAGAAATTCTAGGTGAAGAGAAGGCCGCCAACGCAACCCTCTCCGAGCTCGCGCTGAATGGTAGCGACAAAGAAGCTTTGGGTGAAGGCTGCAATACCGATTCAGCAAAAGAATGCGCGGACCAGCAGCCGAAGATTGCGCGTCGCGGTATCCAACCCGCTGGGATGAACCGCAAGCGCGCTGGAGCTCTGAACTAACACTCGTAACCCGGCACCATTCGCGAGATGTGTGCCGGGCCAACAATATTTTATTCATCCACACATATGCTGGGACTTTCCATAGCGCCGATGTTTGCAGCGACCGGGTATTCCCTCATTTATCTTCTTTGCGGCGGTGGACTGGGCGGGGCTGTGCTGATTTTCATCGTGGCGAAAATGTTTGGTAAACGAGCTTCTCGACTTAAATCGAACAAAACATGCCAGCGCATATCATCGTGAAAATCTTAATTGTTTTAACCTCGCACAGCGAACTGGGTGACACCGGCACGAAAACCGGCTTTTGGGTGGAAGAGTTCGCAGCGCCTTATTATGAACTGGCGGATGCCGGCGCGGAAATCACCCTGGCTTCGCCCAAAGGTGGCCAACCGCCGATTGATCCCAGCAGTGAACTGGCCGAAGCTCAAACCAAATTTACGCGGCGGTTCGACAAAGATAAGCCACTTAAACAGAAGCTTGCGCATACTTTGAAATTGAGTGAGGTCAATGCTTCCGATTATGACGCGGTCTTTTATCCGGGCGGACATGGTCCGCTGTGGGATTTGACCAAGGATGCCAGATCCATCGCTTTGCTCGAAGCCTTCCAGCAACAGGGAAAACCCATGGCCCTGGTTTGTCATGCGCCTTGTGCTTTGCTCAAGGTCAAATTGGCGAACGGGGATCCGATGATCAAAGGCAAGGACGTGACTGGTTTCTCGGACACCGAGGAAGCGGCCGTGAAGCTGACCAAGGTGGTGCCGTTTTTATTGGAAGATGAATTGAAAAAAGCGGGCGGGCACTATAGCAAAGGTCCCAATTGGGGAGTTTATGTGCAAACTGACGGATTGCTGATCACGGGCCAAAATCCCGCCTCCTCCGCCGCTGCGGCCAAGGCATTGCTGAAACTTCTGAAACATTGAGATTCCAAGGAACGCAGACAAGCTTGCCGGCTAATTTTCCCAATCCCGTAAAAGGGAAATCTGTATCGGCACGCCGATTGACCAAGCCGGCCCAAGATGTGAGTTTGGAATTCCCGGTGGCGTCGGTGAGTGATTCGTTCCCCCGTCATCGCCATGGCTGCGTCGGTTGGCGGCTTGAAGGCTTTGTCCATCATTCTCGGCGGTCTGCCGGCGGATTTTCCGGCGCCAATTGCCATCGTGATGCACATTGCTCCCGAACATAAGAGCATATTGGCCGAGATTCTAAACAGTCGCACCCATTTGGCGGTCAAGCAGGCGCATACGGGCGACGTGTTAAGTCGCGGGAGCGTTTTTATGTGACATCGGTTTCAAAATTAAAATACAAACATTCCGATGGCCGCTCCAAACATAAGTAAAGTGACCAATACCATCAGAATAAAAGATAATTTTGAGGGCATCTGTTTCCGCATGATTTTTTTATCCGAACTGACCAGTAAAATACCGATCAATAAAAATGGTGCCAGCAAACCATTGATGATGGCCGTCCAATAGAGAGCTTTGATCGGATTGACGTTAAGAAAATTAAGCAAGACCCCAATCGAAGCGGAGAAAATGATAACCGTAAAAAATCCGCGTGCACCTTGGAAGTGCTTATCAATGCCCTGATGCCAACTGAAGGTTTCGGCCAGCGCATACGCTGCCGACCCGGCCAGAACCGGAATCGCTAAAAAGCCGACTCCGATGATGCCCACCGTATAAAGTAGATAGGCAAAATCTCCCGCCAGCGGGCGCAATGCTTCGGCAGCTTGTTTGGAAGTTTCAATTTTGGTGATGCCATGTTTATGCAGCGTGACCGCTGTTACCACGATGATAAAAAACATGACCAAATTGGAGGCAAAAGTGCCAATCCCCACATCCATTTTGCGAAGGGCCAATTCTTTTGCCGTCGCACCCTGTCTTTGCTTTAACGTCCGCTCTCCCTGCGCCTTTTCTTCCTCCACTTCCTGTGACGCCTGCCAGAAAAACAAATATGGGCTTATTGTCGTGCCCAAAATCGCCACGAGTGTTGACCATGCATCATGGCTGTGCGGCCACGATGGAACAAATGTATCATGCAACAATGATTTCCAGTCGGTGACGACGAGGAAGGCGGTGACCGCATAGGCAAAAATAACCAGACACAGCCATTTAAGGACATCGGCGATTTGGTGGTATCGAAATCGAATAATCGCAATGGTGATTAAAACTGCGAAAGCTATCACAAAATAATGCGAGCTTAAGCCCGTTAGCATTTGGCCGGCGTCGGCCATGCCGGATAAATCCGAACCGATATTGATGGTATTGGCAATGAGCAAGGCAACTGAGAACAGGATGACCACCCATCGCGGAAATTTTTTCATTAACGCGCACGCCAGCCCGGCTCCGGTCACCATCCCAATACGCGCGCACATCATTTGAACCACGGCCATGAGTGGCCATGTCAAAACCGCCGTCCATAAGAGTGAAGTGCCTAATTGCGCGCCGGCGATGGAAGGCCGATACCGCACATGAAGCTTGCTCTAGCTGGCGATGATTTCTTAGCGCCGGTGGAAGTTCAGAAAGGTCTGACATGGCTTTGGGATGATGATTTAAGTTTAAATTAAGTAGAATTATTGTCCCCCATAATAATATTTATACGAAGCACTTTCCACAATTCTTCTGGCCTCGTGCGCAATATGTTCCGCCGGACTCATTACTCTATCAGGCACAATTCCAGCGGCTTGGATTCTTCTTTGCTGCTCCTCGATTCGCCTTAACGTTTCATTGTTTTGTTCCTCGATTTTTTTCAAGGTTTCGGCCATTTCAGCGGCACTGTTGGCGGTGGCGGTTGAATTATTGAGGGCTTTGATAGCCAAGGTTAGCTGTGTAATTGGTGAGAAAAACATAAACAATTTTTAGTTTTTTGATTTGTTTTATTTAATTTGAGCCTGCGCCGATTCAGCCAGAAAGAGAGAATTTTGCAAGCTAAATTGGAATTATACTTCCTGTAATTATTATTCCAGAGGAGGCCAGAATGATTGGATGCGCCATAAAGATTTGTCTGAATCGTTCGCCGAGGTGCTGCGGAAATATCGGACGGAAAAGAAAATCACGCAGGAATCGCTGGCAGAAAAGGCTGACATCACATCCAAAATGGTCAGCCTGATTGAACGCGGGGAAATCAACCCAAGCTTAAATTTGATGGATTCGATTGCGCAGGGACTAGGCGTATCGCTCGCTGAGATGATTAAAGAAGCTGAAAAAATGCAAAGAGGGCAAAGTGGTTTTGATTAATTTTGGCTGAAATTTAGGTGAATACCACCATTTGTTAGCATGAAAAAATCCTTATTCAAAATTGGCATTTGTTTATAAAAATTAGTCGCACGAGTATCAATCACATATTTGAAAGCCAATGAAGTTGTGTTGGTGTCAAATTTGTATAGTGTATTCATACCTATATTTTGAACTAAATCTACGGCTGCTACTCTTGTCTCTGCGAAACTATTTCCATCTCTGACATACGATTCCACACTACCATTTATAGGAATTTTACTTAAGCGATAGATAAACGCGGTGCTGCCATCTGTATTAGAAACGAGAACAATGTGATTTGTATCTTTGGATGAAAATGTCTCATTTGTAACATTCGCATAAAGATTTTGCACCCAGTATTCGACATCGGATAATTGTTTTTCTTGATTGCTGATTGTTATAACCGCTGCATCAAGATTCGATGAAACTGTTAGAATTTTTTCATATTGTGCGTGTATTATAAATTGCTGATTCGTTAACCCCTTTTGGCTCAATGTAATTGCTACATTATTTGAAGCGATTTCAATTTGATTCGCATCGAGATTTGTTTGCATTTCCGCTAGCTGGTCTATGTAAACGTCCATTTTCGTACCTAGCTTATTCAGTGATGTATTAACCTGCCAAAGCAAATGGGTTTTTAACAATGCTTGAATCGGTGAAAGACCGATGACAAATGCGGCAATTGAAATCAACAAAACAATAAAACCATACGAGGTCTTTTCCTTATTGAAAAGATGTAGGGCGAATACAAAAAAAGATGCGCCGACCATCCAGCACAAAAGCTGTTCAATTTCGTGGTTATATTGATATCCCAATATAAAAAAGAAGAGCGCAAATAGGCCAAATAATGCAGAGGGAAAATACCTTTGCCGCAACGCTGTTATAACTGTTATTGCAATAAAAAGCGTTGAAAAAATAAATGCCACCAGCTCCCAAAATGTTTTCATTTGATTTATTGTGATTTGTAATTTTGCAATGATTAATCGGCGAGCAATTTTTCCCGTATCCAAGCCGATTTACTCTTCTTGGATTTTTTAATCGCTGTATTCAAAATTTTAGTTTCCGCCTCATTAAACCGAGCCGCGAAAAATGTCCCCTTCGCATCTGCGGATTCAACCCTCGGTCTTCCACGTTTTGGCTTCATTTTTATTAAGTTTTTTTACGTAAAATAAAATTAAATAACTTTATTTGTTTAACAATAAATAATTGACAAACTTGATTTTATGTTTAACAATAAAACCACTATAATAAACAGTATACATTAACAACAACTAAAAATAAAAAAAGCCCCCGATGCTTTCAACACCGAGGGCTTTACATCAAACAGCAAGCTGTCTGACTGAATCTTGAGGGATTCAACAGGACGATAGCTCAAATGCTGTGGAAAGGCAATATTGCGTTCATGTCCTGACTGTAATGGAAAGCTGATAAAGCACGGTTTTTTGAAGAAAGAACACACTCAACGCTATCGTTGTAAAAGATGCGTCAAAACATTTTCTGACGCGGAAAAACGCCAGTATGGGGTTTTTCGCATGAAGCCAGAAAAAATAAATCAAACGATACTTCTTTTGACCGAGGGAATGGGAAGTCAGATCGGCTTCCACCGATACCTCGACCGCTTCCGGGATCTCATTCGCTCGAATGGGGGTGTCGGTGAAGTAACGTTCCAACACGGACCAAGCCAGTTCCTTTTGTGCCTGCTCTTCACCATCCCAATCGATCGGGCTGCCTTGTTCCAACCAGCCGGCGTCGAACACGGCCCTCAAGCGGGCGAGTTCAAAGGGTTGCTTACGCCAACGAGACAGGCTCCATTGTTGCAAGACCAGATGCACCACACTGCCAAAATGTAATGCGGCCGTCTTCGGCTTGGTCAGCTTGAGCACATACCGGAAGTAGAACTTTAACCGGCACGTCAGCCACAGGTTCAACCGGGAAGCTGACACCGTGCGTTGGAGTTCGCCGATGCGATCTACGGTGGGTTCAATTAAACCGATCATCGGGCACCTGCTTTCGGGAAGGGACGACGGCCGGGCTTCTTCTCGCCATAGCGTTCCAGCAATTCGTCGATTAAACCGCTGGCTTCGAGCTTGTTCAACTGCCGAACGCCGTGGCCGAACCGTTCTTGGGCCAGTTCATCCACCATGGTTTTATCGAGTTTATGTTCTTCGGTGATGTTGAGGATCAGTTCGCGTTGGGCTGGCGAACACTTCCATTGCTCTTGGGCCGGAGATGACTGAGCGTTACGTTTGCCATTGGCTGGTAGGAAGCCGACTTTCTGCAGTTCGCGATCCACGGAAGATTGCAATGTCTGATGTAAGCGGGCGCTTTCCGTTTCCGCTTGGTTGATGTCATTTAACTCCGTTCGGAGGGTGAGTGAGTATTGATGGCTGGAATAGCCGGGCAGACCGATTTTCTTGCTATAGTTCGCTTCGAGGGTGAGCATGGTTTTATTCCTTTATGATCCGATTGAAATGACGTCCCCGCTTCGGGATCAACGAAGCGGAGGCGTTGGTGTTAATAAAAATTGGCTAGAGATGCTGTATCTTAGTCATAGGCTTATAACACGGAATCAGTGGCTATTGCAGTTATGGAATAATGGCGGTGGCGCCTTGAATGAGTTCTTCAGCATCTTCGGAACCGACACCATGGACGGGTGTGGAATGGTCGATTGTAAGCGGGGAACAATTTCTTCTTGTAATAGCTGGGGCGCTTAACTTCAACACAGAGAGTGAATTAGTAGGGATGGTTCCGGAGAGAAATTCGGCCAGATTATTCTCGCCATCTTGATCGGGATCGGCATTCGTGGAGGTGCCGGTCGGTTGGCCAAAGTATTGTTGTTCCCACCAATCAGGCAGGCCGTTCCCATCAGTATCCACAATTTTCGCCAAGTTCAGACGGCCGCCAGTAATGACCACTCCAACAAATTGAATTCGCCCGCGCCGTCTGGCAGCGGGATAAGCGCAACAACATCCCACTGATGCTGCCCACCAACTCGCTCTTAAATATCCTGATTATCGATTCTTTTGGCCATGGGCCTGACTTTTCCCCTCGCGTCATATCTTTTTTTCATCCGCGCGATCACCTAGAAGTCTGTTACCGGATGCATGAAGCCAATGTCCAGCGTGCCATCAAGGAGGCTAGGCGCAAATTGGGTATTTCGGTTTTACCTCACGAACTGCGGTATGGATATGCCACGCATTGTCTGGAAACGGCGTTAACCCGCGGGCCATCCAACAGATGATGGGCGATGCCTCACTCGAAACCGCTATGGGTTATTTTCATGCTGAAAACCTTAGCGTTCGTAGCCCGTTGCAAATGATTTTGGCGGGAGATCAGAAAATCGTTTCATCGCCTTTAGAAAAATAGGCTCCACCCATGCACCCGACGTCGATCAAAAGTGCATTGTCACTTTGCTGCGAATGACCTTATTACTTATTCTGGCGAGTAAATTACTCCAACTGGTTTCACTCAAGATTTAAGAGCGATATTTACGACGCTGCGCCGTTTTGGGACTCCGCCAGGCTTTCAAGGCAATTCCGCAAACGTTTCAAAGCCCGAAGGGTGGCCGCCTTGTCGCCGACCTTCGCGATTTTTTCCACTTCATTTAACAGCGTAAATACCGACTGCAATTTAACGGAGTCTATCGGCGGAGTTTTTTTGGCGGTTAGTTTTGGAGTTTTTGCTTTGTAAGCCGTAGCCACCTGTCGGACCACCAGTGCCGTAAGTGGCTTTTCACCGGCTTGTTTCAATGCTAATTTCCATGCCGCCAAACGCTTTTCTTTAGGCAACGAGATCAAACTGCGCACTTGGAATTCATTCTTGGGTTTTACGACAATGTCTGCGTTCGCAGACAATTCATCGTAAACCTCGGTGCTACCAATCAAATTGTAAGCGTGTGTCCGGCTCATTTCTAATTGATCCCGGCAATATGCCTCAAATGTTTCAAATTTATCGCGGTAGAGCCGTCCTTGTTGTATGCTGATCAAGGCGTGCCCCACCGCCAAAAAATTCGTCCAACCGCTTTTGATGACCATTTCCAATTGTTCCAGTTCCCTGCCCTCAGCCACGCTTAAGGTCGAAGGCAGTGGCGCAGTCCCGAAAACATCCTTGAGCGGCGCCGGCGGAACCCATTCCTTAACGGGGCCATTCGCTGATCCGTTGCCACCAACCGTTAAGCCATGGGAGGTATTCTTTTTCGTAGTATCTTGCGTCCTCTTCTGCGTGGCGATGTTTTTCATGTGTGGTTAATTTCGTTTGGGCTCGTTTCAAATCACGCAGGCTAATAAAACAATTTTTAGATTTAAGTTGGCTGTCCGGCCATAGGTGAAGGCAATGGTCCAGTTTAAATTCTGCCGCCAATCGCTGCACCAACATCAACGAATTCAACGCATATTGACGCCACGCATTTCGATCAGCAAAAACAGCTGTATTGACCGACACTCCCAATTCTTTGGCGTGATTTTTAATTCGCGCCACATTTTCAGCGCGAATATTAATGGGTTCATGAAAAATGGTGATGGGATTCAGTTTCTTTATCGCGGCAAGAGTGGCGCGCAGATCCGCTTCGTCACACTCGGGATAAGTCGGAGCCATCGCGACATAGATGTTCAGTCCGTATGTTTTTGCGGCTTGAAGGGTTTCCAGCCGCTTCAGCGGTGCCGGGGCTTTCGGCTCATAAATCCGGGAAAGGTCGTGGCGCAAGGTCGGTAGGCTCATTCCGAAAATGAGCCGTTTGCCGAAACTTTTAAACAGGTCAAAATCCCTTTTTGCCAACGGGCTGCGGGTAAGGATACGGACGTTTAAAGTCGATTGATCCCGGATCGTCTCCAAGGCCTTCCGAACTAGCGTAGCGGCACTAGAATTGAGCAATTTCGCCTTCGTCGGCGTGCTCGCCCGAAAAGTCTGATAGGCGTCGGTGGTGCTGCAAAAAATCACCGCCCGGTTGCCGTCGGGCTTCAGCATCGACACCGGTTTCAGTTCGGCCTTTTTCAGCGAGGATACAAACTTTTTTTCATCCCACGGTCGCAATAAGGAATAATCGCCCCACTCTTCATCCGGATCCTCCACATTGAATTTCTTCAGGGTCGGACCTTGCTTGACCGTTGAAGACGAAGGCACATAACAAAACCGACAGGCATGGCTGCAACCGACCGAAATATTGAATGCCCAGTTTGAGAGACTCTTGAATTTGAAATTGTTCGGGGCGATGACAGCAGGCTGTTCCCAGAAATCGAAAGGTTCGCCCTTCAAGCTCTTGGGCGTGGAAGTGGTTTCAGGTTGAACCTGCATCAATGAACTCTCGAAATAACAAAATCAATTGGATGAGGAAAGACAAATTATAGTGGAACCTAGTTGTGATGGGCAACGTCCTCATAAAAGTTTTTCGGAAAAACGCAAAGCGCGGACTGATTGAATCTGTTTTGTCCGAAACTTGGACAAGTATTTGGTGATCATCTCCAAATATGCGGTCTCATAAATATTTTAATATCCCCATTATTTGCCTCGATTGAATTTGGAAGCTGTTGCGCGGCCATGGTGTCCAACGGCAAATATTAGCACATTAAGGGCAGCTTTTTATTATAATACTCAACCCGTCTTGAAGATTGATTGTCCGCAGACAAAAACTTTTATGTTCGTTTATTTGTGCATACCCATCCTACAACCGGTTGAATACCTGAATCTCCAGAGACAAGGCAAATTTGTTCGCAGTCCTTCGAAAGGCAATCTGACAACACAACTACAACCGGGTGAAAGACGAAACCCGTCTCAACAACCTATACCGCAGGCATTACTTCGACACCACAGGCTTTCAGTCAGTTCTGAGCTCCTTCTCAGGCGGCGGGACAAGGTCCTACATCGGAATATCTGCCCAGCACCAGCTCCCGGTAATTCACCCTCCCACGCACCGAACAACGCGCCATAGCGACGGCGTTGAGCGATGTGTACGGGCTGCTGGGCGGGCTGGACCGGCTCATCGCCAAGAAACGCGACCTCAAACATGCCACCATTTAGCAACTCCTCACCGGCCAAGCCCGCCTCCCCGGCTTCCACGGTGAGCGGGAGGTTAAGCGGCTAGGGAGGATCGCAGATGTTTTAAAAGGAAGCGCACTTTCAAAATCACTGACTACGACATCAGGAATACGCCGTTGCATTCTGTATTTACCACTTATGGCCGAGTGATTTCAAACGTTTTCGCACGGACAAATTCTAGCGAGGGTTGCCTGTCGGTGCAAGGCGACGTGCTGATGCCCGGCTCGACGACCACCACAGGAATTGATTTGGCTATCGCGTCAGCTCTTCTCATGGACGACGTGGCACTCGGTGGAGACATCGTTATTATCAGGCGCAAAGGTGATGCCTACGACTCTGTCTTCCTAGCTAACTATTGGACGCAGGCGAAAAGGCATGAAATTGCAGAGCTAACTCAGGGATCACGATTCATCATCTCTACGGAAAAGACTTAAAAACGCTCGCGCTTGAATTCCCACCCCTCAGCGAACAAATCGCCACCGCTGAGGTACTGACAGAGATGTGTGGCCTTATCAGTGCGGGTCTGCCTTGCAGAAGAAAGCAAAGTCTAAACATCGTCAAAAACACCCGTGAACAAGACTAGATGCGGGTAAATTGGTTATACCCAATTGTTATACCAAATTAAGTACTTTTCAAAAAAAGATATAAAACCATGAAATATAAAGCGATTCCGAGAATGGAGCGGGCGAAGGGAATCGAACCCTCGTGAGCAGTTTGGAAAACTGCCGTTCTACCATTGAACTACGCCCGCTTGCAGGTTTTACGCTTGGCACTGCGAATCGCAGCGGACAAAGCATACCGTCCACGCCCGCCTTGTCAATCCGCTGTCGTCGTCCACGGAGAATTTAATGCAAAGACGTTACGGTAAAAGCGGAAAGCGGAAAATGGGAAAACAGGAAAGCGAAAACATCTTTCTGCCTTGGCGCTTAATTTTCGTCCGACTTTTTGCGTTGAAAATAATTTTAACCTATCGTCGGCTTTGACCGTCTCTTGCTGCGACATGGTGAATCAGGGAAATAAATTACAGCGGGCGCAGAACGCATTCACATTAATTGAATTGCTGGTGGTTATCGCCATCATCGCGATCTTGGCGGCGATGTTGTTGCCAGCTTTGGCGAAGGCGAAAGAATCCGGCAAACGCATTTCATGCCTCAATAATCTGCGGCAGTTCGGCATGGCGACGCGCATGTATGTGGACGATAGCCAAGGCATGTTGCCGCCGCACATCACGTCGTCGCGCTGGCCGAATCAACTATTCGATTACTACGGCAAAAATGTGAAGCTGCTGGTGTGTCCGACGGAGACGACCAATTTCCCCATGACCATTCCGCCGGCTGATACCAACAACAATATCGCCGACGCCGCGCCGCGCAGTTATTTCATCAATGGTTGGAACGATTATTTCGCGGGCCAGATGGGCGAGACCGCTTTTGAAAATTCTTTTGGCGGCACGAACCAAGTCGGTCTTAAAGAAAGTGCCATTTTATATCCGAGTGACACGGTTTATTTGGGCGAAAAAATTCCGTCACGCGGCGATTTCTACATGGACATGCTGATTGGTAATGGCGATGACTTTGCCGGAGCGGTCGCGCAGGATCGTCATTCGGGTAAGGGCCTCGGCTCCGGCTCGGGCGGATCGAATAATACGTTTGCCGATGGCAGCGCGCGTTATAATAAATACGGCACGGCCTTCAATCCCATCAACCTCTGGGCCATCAGCGATGCCAATCGCGCCAAATACGCCATCATTGGAAACTTTAATTAGCGCGAAAGCTTAACGCCAAGGCGCAGCCAGAAATGCTATCCGCCATTGAAAGCATGGAACTGACAATCACTTCGCGTTCGCATCGGGGATGAAAATTTTATGCCCGGGAATAATCACATTGGCATCTAATCCCGGGTTTGCCGCGAGAATTTGTGCGCGGGTTACTTTTACGCCTTTGGCCCGATAGGCTTTGATGATCTCGCCTAAACTGTCGCCGGCGGCAACCGTATAAGAATAACCAGTCTTGGGAACATTCGGCGCGGGCGCGGCATCGCCATCCGCCGGCGCCGCGGCGGTGTCAGCGGCGGGGTGATGTTTTGTGGGCGGCACGGCACTGATTTCTCCGAGCTTCTTTAACTGTTTCAAAATCAAGTCGCGGTCGTCCTGACGTTTCTGGTCAATCTCTTGCACTTGCGTGGCAAGTTTTCGGAGGTCGCCGCTGCTGGCGCTGTCGTTTACCACCGGCTGGCTGACCTTTTCACTCAAGTCGGAGATTTGTTTTTCCAAGGCGTCGAGGCGTTTGCTTTGTTGCGCCTGCGCGTCGAGCATGTCTTGGATCTGACCGCTCAATTTATCAATCTGCTGTTGCGTCGCGCTCTCTTGCGCGTGCCCGAGCGAGACCATCAAACCGAAAACTACCAGCCACAGTGAAATTTTTTTCATACGACGAAAATAAACCGCCCTGCGACGGCGTCAAGTTGAAGTGATGGAAAACTGAGTTAAACCGCTCCTCTTCGCTAATGGGGAAAAGACTTTGATCCTGCTGATTTTATTTATCTCAAGATCAGCGTGGATCAGCGAAGAATGGCGTTTAAAAATCTTTACGACAGCTTGCCGTATTTGCGGATTTCCGGCCAGATCCAGGCCACGGCGAGCACCACTAAAATCGTTCCGATGCCGCCGGTCACGGTGGATACGATCGCGCCGGTTGCCGCCGCGTTGCCCAAAAAGGTCGGCGTCGTGAACAGAAAAGCCACGAGACCGGAGCGGAAGCCGCCGAGTTCGTTTGACGTGCCGATGAACAGGCTGTTGACCGCCGAGACGCGCCCGCGTTTTTCATCCGGGGTGAGCAATTGCACCAACGTTTGCCGCACGACGACGCTGATTTGATCCACCACGCCCGCGAGTGCGAGCATCGCAAACGCGAACCAAAACCAAAACGCATTCGGGAGCGCGAGCCAGCGGCCGAGACAATTGACATTCGCGAGGCCGAATAAAATGGTCGCCCCGCCGAAAATTCCGACGCACCACAGCATGGTTTTACCCGCCTTTTGCAAGGGCGGACGATGCGCAATGACGATCGCGCAGATGACCGCGCCGATGGACATCGCATCGCGCAGCCAGCTCAAGCCGGACGCGCCGTTGTGAAAAATATCTTTCGCAAAAATCGGCAGCAATGTCACTGCGCCGCCCAGCAGCACGGCAAATAAATCCAGCGTGATGACGCCGAGAATGATTTTATTTTGATAAACGAAGCGAAAACCTTCGACCAAACTTTTCGCGGAAACCGGTTCCGCCGCTTTGACTTTATGTTCGTGTTTGATGAAAAAAACCAGCGCGGCGCAGAGCAGGGTGGCGATCGCATTGAACGCATAAACCGACCAGGCGGTGTGATGCGATTGCGTTTGCGGCGTCAACGCGATGAACAGGCCGAACAGCACCGGCCCGGCGACGGAAGAAATTTGAAACGTGCCGCTGTTGAACGTGATGGCGCGGGCGAGTTGTTTTCGCGGCACCAGTCCGGTGATGAACGCCGCGCTCGCCGGCCACAGAAAGGTCCGCGCCGCGCCGAGGATGACGAGGAAAAAATAAATCCAGCCGACGGGCGCGATCAACAGCGACGAGAACGTCAGCCCCAAACTCGCCAGCGAAACCAGCAGCGTGGAAATGCAGATGATTTTTTTACGATTATAAGTGTCCGCCAGATGACCCGCCGGCAGCGTGAACAGCAACATAGGCACCATTTGCGTCAAACCAACGAACGCCAGCGGCAGCGCGGAATGGAGTCGTTCGTAAAGTTCCCAATCAATGGCGACCACGAGCATTTGTTGGCCGAGCGACGCCACGAAACGCCCGATCAAATAACGCACGAAATCGGCATTTTTGAAGACGTCGTAGGAATGTTCTACGACCGGTTGGGCGACCGGCGTAGCGGGGAGATTTTCTGGCGATTCTTCGTCGTGCATGAAAACAGCCCGGCCAATCTAACATAGAAACGGCGGCGGTCGAGTTTTCGCTAAAATTGAACTCAACGAGGATAATTTATGACGTCGCGGCCGATTTGTCGGCGGCCGCCGGATGCACTTCGCGGACATGCACGCGGGTGGCCAACCACAAACTGACGAGGCTCATGCCGACCGCGAGCCAGCCGAGTTTGTCAAAACCGATAAGTTTTCCGTCCGGCGATTTGGTGACAAGCCAGCCGCCCAAACTTGACGTGATGCCCGAGGTCAAATCGCGCGTGCAACTGGTCAAGCTCATGAACGAGCCACGGCGTTTTGAGGGCACGGCGAGCGATAAAATGGCTTGCCCGGGAATGAAGCGTCCGCTCGCAAACGTAAAAAATAATCCCGCTAAAACCAGCACGCACCAAACCGGCATCACGCCGGATTCAGCGATCAAAAGCGTCACCACGCACGCGACACAGATTAGCAGGGTGAACACACGCAGTCGTCCCAAGCGATCGGCGAGCCGGCCGAAAAACGGCGCGGTGCAGGCGGAGGCAATGCCGCCGACAAAATAAACGAGGAACAATTTATTTTCCGGCAATCCCAGATTGGAAACCATGAACGGCGCGAGCAGGGGAATTACCATAAAATGTCCCATCACCAACGCGGACATAAAGAGCAACGCGCGCCAGGCATTGCCATCGCTCAGCAAATCAAAAAAAGCGGTGAAGTGATGAACCGGCGTATCGGCCAGATCTTCAATATGCGCCCGCACCGGCGGCAGCATGAGATAAATCAACAGCCACACGATCACGCCCATGCCCGCGACCAGAAAGAACGGCATTTCCCACCGAAATTTTTGCGCGAGAAATAATCCAAACGGCACACCGAGCGCCGCTGCGGCTGCGAAAGCCGTCATGATGATGCCCATGCCCGAAGCACGGCGTTGCGGCGGCACGATGTCGCCGACGATAGCCATGATGGTCGCGCCGGAAACGCCCCCGAACGCGCCGCAAATCGCGCGCGAGATCAAAAGCATTTCCGCTGTTTTTGAAAATGCACACGCCAAAGTGCCGAGAAAAAATCCGGCGTAAGCGATGAGTAAAACTTTGCGGCGATCAAAACGATCCATGAACGGCGCCGCCAGCAATCCCACCACGCCCGCGCTAATGGTATAAGCGGCGACGAGATGGCTGAAGCGTGCGGGGCCGATGGATAATTCGCGCATGAGCTGTTCGCCCAACGGCATGATAACCATGAAGTCGAGGATATGCGTGAATTGCACTGCTGCGAGCAGGAGCAACAAAGTGCGTTCAGAATAGCGGGAAGTCGGCACAGAGATTAAACTTGGAAAGTTCTAAAATAAAAACACCGCCACAATGGATGTGGCGGTGTTTTAAATTTCAATTATTCCGCCTTTTTCGCGTCTTTGATCTTCGCCAACAAGTCATCGCGTTCGGACGTTTCGCCGGTGCCGCAATGGCTGGCGACGTGCGCTTCGTGATGCACTTCGTTGGAGAATGCTCCGCGCGCACCGGCGGCAGGCGAATTGATCGCGGCTTTCGCCTCGGCCAAATGACCTTTGCCGATCGTGACGCCGTTGAAAGCGCGTTTCGTCAATTCCGGTGAGGCCGCATACGGCTTCGGTTTTGCTCCGAAGTTGTATTTGAAATTCTTCCAGTTATCGCCGGATTGATAGTTCGTGCCGAGCGCGCCGCTCGGATCGTAACCGCAATGAACCATGCAATGTTCGCAACGCGGATCACGCGCAACGCCGTTGACGACACCGTATTTTTCCCACTGCACCTTGGTCAACATTTCCTGATAGCCGGGATAATGGCCATCGGTCATCAAGTAGCACGGCGCTTTCCAGCCCTTGACGTTGAACGTCGGAATCGCCCACGCAGTGCAGGTCAATTCGCGTTTGCCCGCGAGAAATTCCTGATAAACCGGCGTGCCAAAAATGGTGAACGCTTTGCCCCATTCCTGGATCTTCGCAAATTTCTGACGCGTCATGTCACGCGTGAGGAAGAATTGTTTCGGATCTTTGCCGAGGCGCGCAACCATGTCTTTCTTCGCAGCATCGTAATCGTAACCGGGCGAAATCGTGTGGCCGTCCACTTCGAGCGAGCTCAAATACTTGAACATGTCCTCGATTTCCGCGACGTCGGTTTCTTTGTAAACCGTGGTGTTGGTCGCGACTTGGTAGCCGACGATCTTCGCCATCTTGATGGCTTCGATACATTCTTTGAAAACGCCTTCGCGTTCGACGATCAAATCATGCGTGAATTCCAGACCGTCCACGTGCACGTTCCAATACATCCATTGCGTCGGGCGGATGACGACTTTTTTCTTCGCTGCGTCGTCGGATTTGCGGATGACTTCGGCTTCCTTTTCAGAAATTAATTTGCCATCGAGCAACTGTTTGAGCTTCGGCTCGAGCGACGGTGAATAAATTGCCGCGAGGTAATCGCGCATTTTTTTGCGCATGAACATGCCGTTTGTGCAGATATAAAGCACGCGGCCTTGTTCGAGCAAACCGGCGATCAATTCTTCGATCTTCGGATAAATCAGGGGTTCGCCGCCGCAGATGGAAACCATCGGCGCATCGCATTCGATCGCGGCTTGGAGACATTTGTCCAGCGGCACCATGTCCTTGAGGGACGTGGAATATTCACGGATACGACCGCAGCCGGTGCAGGTCAGATTGCAGGTGTGGAGCGGCTCGAGCTGCAAGACCATGGCGAACTTCGGTGTCTTGCGGAGCTTATGTTTGATGATGTGGCTGGCGATTTTCTTCGTCAGCGCAAATGGGAAACGCATAAAATTTTATTTAGCTGAGGCAAAACTATTGGAATTTTCACCGAACATGGCCGGTGCATTTGTCTTCGGCGGATCGGCCTTCATGATTCCCGGCAAAAAGAAGGAAGCCGGTGTGACGGTGTGGCTGGCACTGATACCGCCGCAACCGGAGGTGCCCAATGCGAGTGCGACAAACATTGCCAGCAACGAAATTTTCCAATTTAATCTCACCTGCACAGTATAAAACAGCTCGACGCGATGGCAACTTTTTATTCCAGCCAAAAGGGGACGACGAACGGGAAATTCGCGGCGGCACTTTTATTTTTCTTCGCGGTGGTGGGAACTCTTTTTGCGGATCCGACGACGAATGCCCTTTTCGCTGCGCGGGCGGGGAAAATTTTTCAGCAGGCAAAGCTCGAATTTCAAGCGCAACCCGATAATTCCAGTAACGCGTGGTTGTTGGCCCGCGCTAGTTATAACTTCGCCGATTTTTCGAAAAACGATTCCATGCGCGCCGACCTCGCCAATCAAGGCATCGCCGCCACGCGCCAACTTATCCTGCGCGAACCGAAAAGCGCCGCCGCGCATTATTATCTCGCGATGAATCTTGGCCAGCTCGCGCGCACGGAATTGCTGGGCGCGCTCAGCCTCGTCAAGGAAATGGAACGCGAATTCAAGACGGCCGCCACGCTCAATGAAAAACTGGATTTCGCCGGTCCCGTGCGCAATCTCGGCCTGCTCTACCTCCAAGCCCCGAGCATCGGCAGCATCGGCAGCGACCGCAAAGCCCACGTTTATCTGCAACGCGCGGTCAAACTTGCACCCGAATTTCCGGAAAATCACCTGAATCTCGCCGAAGCGTTTCTGGGATGGCGAGAAGCGGATCACGCTAAAAGCGAACTCGCCGCGCTGGACAAAATGTGGTCGGCGGCGCAGGCGAATTTTGCCGGTCAAGCGTGGGAAGTAGAGTGGGACGATTGGACAACGCGCCGCGCCGCCGCGCAAAAAAAACTGGACGCAATGTCCCCCGCCAAACCGTAGAGGCCC
This sequence comes from Methylacidimicrobium fagopyrum, assembly GCA_026225255.1. Lineage (GTDB taxonomy): Bacteria > Verrucomicrobiota > Verrucomicrobiia > Limisphaerales > UBA11358 > UBA11358. The sequence goes on from JAMFSJ010000066.1 coordinate 26,766, forward strand.
GGACGACTCGGGCGCGAAGCATCATTCCGCCGCGCCTTGAAGTGGCTGGGGAAATTAAATTTAACCTTTTGGCTGCCGGTTCCGTCTGTGGTTTCGCATGGCTGGTTTTAACAAGGTTGCCGCTCGCGCTTTCACTCTGATCGAATTACTTACGGTCATTGCGATCATTGCTATCCTGGCAGCGATGCTGTTGCCCGCGCTGGCGAAGGCCAAGCAGAGCAGTTATCGCGTGGTAGATCTGAATAATCTCAAACAAATGGGCGTGGCCATGAATATCGTGGCGATGGATAATAATGATCTCATGCCGTGGCCGAACTGGCGTTCCGGTGATACGCTTAATCCGCCGCCGCAAGGTTGGCTCTACACGTTCGCGGCCAGTTCCAACGGTCCGACGCAATATCCCATCCAAAGCGGCAGCTTCTGGTCCGTGTTGCAAAGTCCGAAAATGTATCTGTGTCCGAGCGACGACACGAACGCGGCCATGTTCAAGTTGCGTCCGCAGCAGGATTCCAGTTACGTGATGAACGGCGCGGTTTGCGACTACGGACACGCCAGTAATTCCGTGGTGAAATTATCGCAATTATCGCCCTCGGGCGTGGCGTTCTGGGAAGGCAATAACGCCACGGCGCTAGATAACCAGCAATTGTTCAACGACGGTTCGAGTAGCCCGGATGAAAATACGAGCGGTCGTCACGGCGAGATCGCCATTCTAGGTTCGTTCGATGGTTCAGCGAGTTTGATGCGGATTTTGACGTGGGAACAAAAAGCCTTGGAAGGCGGCCCGAACGAATTATGGTGTTACCCCCAAACCCCTGATGGCCGATAAAAAATGACAACATCTATTTCCAACCGGCGCGCGTTCACGTTAATCGAATTACTGGTAGTGATCGCCATTATTGCCATTCTCGCGGCGATGTTGTTGCCCGCGCTCGCGTCGGCCAAGCAGAAAGCGTGGAAGACGAGTTGTGTTTCCAATCTGCATCAAATCGGTTTGGGCATGAGAATGTTTGCGGATGATAATAATGAATTTTATCCCGAGTCAGGCACGAAGATTTATTGGGGCACCGTGGATATCGCGCCGGCGAACGGCGGTTCGGGAAAAGCCAGTTGGATGGAGCAAATTATTTCCTACGTCGGGAATACGAATGTTTATAATTGTCCGGGCAACGTGCAATTACCCAGAAACATGCAAGGCCCGTTTACTTATTTCAATGGTGATCGCGCGGTTTATGTTGCCACCGGATCGTTTGGCGCGGCGAAGAATTCGGCCATTTTATTTCCGTCCGCCTACGTTTTATCCGGCGATACGTGCGGCATTCCGAACGTCACGGGCGGCGGCAGTTTTGATCCGTTGGATGCCGACAAGGATGACTACTCGCAAAATTGTGTCGGCGGCCCGGGTAACGGTTCGCCTTACGAACTGTGGCAAGTGCATTCGTTGGGGCAAAACATCCTGTTTAACGATGGTCATTCCCATTGGTATAAAACCTATGATGCGAATGATATGACCTTCAGTTACACGACCATGACGAACTGGCTTCAGGGTTCGCCGTAAGTTTTTGGGTGGTGAGCGGCGTTCGTTTGATCGATTGGCCCTTCAAGTTAATTTCAGCGCCGGTATTTCCAATTTCCAAGGGTGCTGATATGATCAAAATTCTATATGAATGCGCTGTTTGAATCCCGCTGGTTGCCGGTCGCGATGTTGACGATCTCCAATATTTTCATGACGTTCGCGTGGTATGGTCATTTGAAATTTAAGGACAAGCCGTTATGGATTGTGATTCTGGTCAGTTGGGGGATCGCATTTTTTGAATACTGTTTTCAAGTGCCGGCCAATCGTTGGGGCAGCGACGCCTTTTCGCCGTATCAATTAAAAATCATGCAGGAGGTGATCACGCTGGCGGTGTTCGTGGTGTTCGCATGTTTTTATTTCAAGACGTGGCCGGCGTGGAATCACATTGCGGCGTTTGTTTGTATCGCGGCGGCGGTGGCCTTTGCGTTTTGGCCGTCAAAGCAATGATGAATGACAAATGACGAATGGCGATGCGTGCGTTGCCGGTCCCTTCGACAGGCGTCATTTTCCCGCCATTCCAACTCGTTAGATATTGAAAACTCGCTTGGCAGTTGCGGCGGGTTCTGTTTAATTGGCCGCGCCCGATGACTAAATTTCCCGCTATGCTTGCGCTGCTGCTGTTTGCCGCGCTGTTTTCCCTTTCCGCCTCGGCGCAGGAATCGGGCGATATCATTGAAGCGTTGAACAAGGTGTTGCCCAACGCACCCGCGGGCAACATGCATTACGATCCCAAAACCGGCCTGACGATTTGGACCAATGTTTATTTCAACGTCAGCAATAAAAATGGCGGTCACACGGCGCTGGAAGCGGACTACGCCGAAGTGAATTCCCAAACCGGGGATGTGCGGGCGGATGGTCATGTGCGCATCGAAAATGACGGCCAACTGTGGGTCGGCGAGCACATTGATTACAACCTCACCACGCACCGGATGAGCAGCGAACAATTTCGTTCCGGCGTGGCTCCCGCCTATATCGGCGGCGAAAGTTTGAACGGCCTCATCAGCAAAGAAAAAGGGGCCACCAATGTGCTGATTACGACCAACGCGTTCGTTACCACGGACGACGTAGCCGAGCCGTTTTACCGCGTCCACGCTGACCGCATCAAGATCACCGTGGGCCAAAAAGTGGAAATGTGGAACGCCGTATTTTATCTCGGTAAAGTGCCGGTGTTTTATTATCCGTATTATTCACGCGTCCTCGGGCGTCGCGTGAATAATTTAATCGTCATGCCGGGTTTTCGCAGTCGTTTCGGGGCGGAACTTTTGGGAACGTATAGCTGGTATCTCGGCGACGTGGCGGATGGAAAAATTCACGCGGATTATCGTTCCAATCGCGGCCCTGGTTTTGGGCCGGACGTGAATTTGCATCTCGGCCCGCAATGGGGCGAAGCGTCGTTAAAATATTATTACACGCACGATCAAAAGCCGAACAACGACACGAACGGCCTGCCATTCCTGGGCAACATTCCGCACAACCGCCAGATGTTTAATCTGGGCTGGCAGGCGACGCCGGCCACGAACCTGAACCTCAAGGCGCTCATCAATTATCAATCCGACCCGCTGATTCTGCATGATTATTATCCTGGCCGATACACCCAGGATCCCCAGCCGGGAACGTTGTTTGAGGCGAATAAATATTGGGATAACTGGAGCCTCGACGCGTTGGCGACGCCGCAGATAAATGATTATTTTGCGCAAGTCGAACGGTTGCCCGACGTGCAACTCACCGGTTTCCGCCAGCAGGTGGGCAACACGCCGATTTACTACGACAGCCAAAGTTCCCTCGGCGAATATCGCTCTTATGCGGGAAACACGACGAATAATGTTTTTGATCCATCGCTGGGTTATTTCTCGAACTCCGCAGCGCGTTTCGATACCTATCATCAACTCACGCTGCCGGAAACATTTTTCAACTTTCTGAACGTCACGCCGCGCGTCGGCGGACGTTTCACCCACTACAACGTGGACGGGGGCAATCTGCCGTCCACGCAAACGGATTCGTCGCGCGGCGTGCTCAACACCGGCGTGGAATTTTCCTTCAAGGCGTCGCAACTGTGGGCGGACGCGAAGAATTCATTTTTTCAAGTGGACGGTTTACGTCACATCATCGAGCCGTCGGCGAATTATGTTTTTGTGCCCGATCCCAGCGTGCCGCCCACGCAACTGCCGCAGTTCGACAGTGAATTGCCGAGCCTGATGTTGTCGCCGGTGGATTTTCCCGATTATAACAGCATTGATTCCATTGATTCGCAGAACGTCATTCGCTTCGGCCTCCGCAATGTGCTGCAAACGAAACGCGACGGCCAACTGCAAGATTTGGTCAACTGGAACTTGCTGCTCGATTGGCGGCTCAATCCCAAAGCCGCGCAAAATGGTTTGCCCGAGCAGACCAGCTTGAATGATTTGTATTCGCAACTTTCCTTTCGCCCGCGCACGTGGCTGACGTTCGAATCGCAACTGCGTTATAACATTGATACCGGCGACTTGAACATGGCGTTTCACCAAATCACCTTCGCGCCCAACAATCGTTGGAGCTGGGGCGTTGGCGATTGGTATCTGCGCGGCGGCGTGTGGGGCAACATCGTGAATGACATCAACAACGTTAATGTCGGCTGGCAAAAAAGCGATTACCTGACGAGCACGTTCTTTTATCGCCTGGACGACAACTGGGGGGCGCGGATGCAGCACAATTTCGATTTCGACACCGGCCGTTTGCAATCGCAATTCTACACGCTCTATCGCGACATGCGCAGCTGGACCGCGGCGTTGACCTTCCGCGTGGAAAACAACGTGAACAGTTCGCCGGATTACACGATTGCGTTCCAGATCTCGTTGAAAGCCAACCCGTCAACGCACGTCGGCAACGACGTGGCGAATCCGTATCATCTCTTGGGCGAATAGGCGGCGAACAAGCGCTTTAGCGTGAGCGACGTGAATAGCCTTGAAGCGTAGGACGGCTTGGGCGATCGGAGGCTAACTCCGTTTCCGTTTTAATTTCGCCAGCGCAAATTCCATCATTTCCTTCGCCGCCGGAATTTTACAGGCCAGCGCGGTGAGCAAATAAATGCCGCCCGCAATTCCCGCCGGCACAAACACCGCGCCGATCTTTAACGCGATGGTTTCGTGGCCGAGCTGATTTTCCCACAACCGCCAACTGCTCCACGCCGCCAAGCCGGCCACGGCGGTGATGATCAATAATTGCGGGAGGATTTTCCACAACGGTTCCATTTCCAGTCGCGCGAGTTTTTTGCGTAATGCGAAAAACAACAGTCCGGCATTGAGGCAGGAAGTGAACGTGTTGGCGATGCCCGGTCCGCCTTCGCGCAGCGGAATCATCAGCAGACAAGCGGCGGTGAAATTGATCACGAGACAAACGATGCTGATTTGCATCGGCGTTTTCGTGTCGCCCAGGGCGTAAAAGGCGCGCGCCAAAATGTTCACGGTGGAAAACATGACCAGTCCGGGCGCAAGGCATTGCAGCGCAAAACTGACGTGGAGGGTGGAATTGAGGGAGAACGCGCCGCGCTCAAATAGCAGTCGCACGATGGGTTCCGCGAGCACAACGAGCAGGACGCAGGCGATAAGATTTAAGAACAGGAGCGTGGCTAATCCGTGCCGCAGCGTGGTGCGAAATTCGGGATAATTTTTATCCGCCGCGAGTCCGGCCAGCGTCGGCAGCAGATACGTGGCGAGCGAGATGCCGAACATGCCTTGGGGTAATTCCATGAGCCGCACCGCGCCGTTGTATTGCGAGACGATGCCGGTGCCGATAAATAGCGCGACGCCTTGCACGAGCGCGACGTTGATCTGAAAGGCCGCGACGCCGATAGTGCCGGGAATCATCTGGCGCACGATGCGTTGCACCGTGGGCTCGCGCCACGGGGAAACCCAGCGGTAACGAAAACCATCGCGCCAGAGCGTGGGTATTTGAAACGCCGCCTGCGCCACGCCCGCCGCGAGCACGCCGTAAGCGAGCGCGAAAATTTGGATGGGCAATTTTTGTTCCTTCGGCAAGCCCACCCCGAATTTCGGCGCGAGCCACCAGACCGAGGCGATCATCACGATGTTGAGGGTGGTCGCGCCCATTGCGGGAATGAAAAAATGACCGCGCGCATTGAGCATGCCCATCATCACCGCCGTCAGGCAGACGAAGATCATGTAAGGAAACATGAGTCGCAACAGCTGTAACATCAGAAGGGTTTTTTGCGAAAACTGGCCGGGCGTCCAAAAGTAAATCGCTCCGGCGGAAGCGTTGGCCGCTGACGCCGTATTGGTCGCCGTAGCGAGGTGGATTGGCGCGGCTAAAATAGTTTGATGTAATCCAGGATCAGCCACCGGGTGCGGCGTGCCAAACGCCAGCGCGAGTGAAATCACCAACAGCGCGACCGCTACGACGCCGCACGCAGCGATGACGAGACCGGAGATAATGGCATTTGACGCGCGCCACATTTCGGCTTCGCCGTGATTTCTTTCTTTTTCCTTAAAAACTGGAATAAACGCCGCCGTGAGTGCGCCTTCACCGAGCAGCCGCCGGAACAGATTGGGAATGGTGAACGCGTATTGGAAAGCGTCATTGACCCAACCCGTGCCCATGAAACTCATGTAAACCATCTCGCGCACCATGCCGAGGACGCGGCTGGTGAGCGTCGCGGCGGCCATCGCGCCGGAAGCTTTCAACATTTTTGACACGCGCGCAGATTAAAGTCATCAACGCCAAGTCCAAAGTCCAAAGTGCGCGAATCCACCATGCCTTGCATAATTTTGTGTTCATTGTAAAGTTGCCTCATGAGTGGCGCAGTTCTGGAAACTGAAGTCTTGAAGCTTTCTCCTTTGGAAAAGGCGCACATGATTGATGCGCTTTGGCAAAGCCTTGATCCGGCCCAACAAGATTCGATTGATCGCGAATGGCTCGTCGAATCCCAAGACCGGCTGAAAGCTTTTCGGGCAGGCAAACTCAAAGCCCTCGACGGCGAATCTGCCCTCCAAGCCATTGAATCAGAATTAAGCTGATGAATTTTCGGTTGTTGCCACCAGCCAGAAGTGAACTTCTAAATGCGGCGCGATATTACGATGAGCAAGTTTCCGGACTGGGCCGCGATTTCATCCGCGAAGTTCGCGCCACGATTCTACGCATCGTTCAATGGCCGGAAGCCTGGCAAGCCTTGGATAAGGAGATTCGCCGTTGTCGCACCCATCGTTTTCCTTACGGTATTATTTATACAGTGGAACCAAGTGAAGTGTTGATCCTTTCGGTAATGCACTTGCACCGACATCCAAGTTCGTGGCGCAAAAATCTTCAGTAATAATTGGCCATTGGCATTCGTCATTTGTCATTTTATTCTATCCCCGTGAGCATTTTGGAAGAATTACAATGGCGCGGCCTGATCGCGGATTGCACCGACACGGCAGAACTGACAAAAAAACTGTCTGCGCCGATCACGCTGTATTGCGGCTTCGACCCGACTGCCGACAGCTTGCACGTCGGCAATCTCGTGCCGCTGCTCGCGCTGCGCCGCTTTCAATTGCTCGGGCATAACCCGATCGCTGTCGCCGGCGGCGCGACCGGTTCCATCGGCGATCCCAGCGGAAAAAGTGCCGAGCGCCAGCTTCTCACGCAGGAAATTCTTGATCACAATATCGCCAGCGTAAAAATACAACTGGCGAAGTTGCTCGATTTTGAAACGAAACAAAATCCGGCGCGGCTCGTAGATAATGCGAGTTGGACGAAAGGGATTTCGTTCCTCGATTTTCTGCGCGACATCGGCAAGCATTTTTCCGTCAACCAAATGGTCGCCAAGGAATCCGTCCGCGCCCGCATGGAAGACCGCGACGTCGGCATCAGCTACACCGAGTTCAGCTACATGCTGTTGCAAGCGTTTGATTTCATGGTGTTGTGCCGCGAACAGAATTGCGAACTGCAAATTGGCGGCAGCGATCAATGGGGCAACATCACCGCCGGCATCGAACTCACGCGCAAAAAAATCAGCAAACAAGTTTTTGGCCTGACGTTGCCGCTCATCACGAACACTGATGGCTCCAAGTTTGGCAAAACCGCCGCTGGCGCCATCTGGCTCGATCCGAAACGCACGAGCGTTTACAAATTTTACCAATTTTGGATCAACACCGCGGACGCGGATGCGATCCGTTACTTGAAATATTTTACGTTCTTGTCGAAGGAAGAAATCGAAGCGTTGGAAAAACAGCACCCGGAAAATCCCGGCGTCCGAGTAGCGCATAAAAAACTCGCAGCCCAAATGACATTATTACTTCATGGAAACGATGCCATGCAATTTTGTCAGGCAGCCAGCAATATTCTTTTTGGTGGTGAAATAGATTTAACAAAAGAAGATTATTTTGAAGTGCTTCTCAATGAAGTGCCCACGACGAAGATTGTGAAATCAAAATTGGAAGGCGTGGGACTTTCGCTCGTCGAGCTGCTGGTTCACGCCGGATTGTGTCCGTCCAAAGGGCAAGCGCGCAAAGATCTCGAGGGTGGCGGCGTAAATATCAATAACGTCCGCGAAGCTAATGTGGCGCGCATGGTGACTTCCGCGGATTTGCTGTTTGGTAAACACATTTTGCTGCGCAAAGGTAAGAAGAATTACGTTATCATAACCGCTAAATAACTGTAATTTTCAACCGCTAATCTACGCTGATCTGCGCTAATAAAAAGGAGCGCCGAGCATTGCTCGGCAAGGGGCTTACAATCATTACATCAAGCCGAGCCATGCTGGGTGCTCCGACTCGCTGTTGAGGTTGCTTGCTGTAAATCAAACATCCTCATGATAGTTAATCCCGCTGTCTTCATTAGCGAAAATTAGCGCAGATTAGCGGTTCATAACTGAATTTGTCCCATACGCCAGCCGCGCCCGTTCTGCGTCGAGCGCACTCAAATGGTTATCCGTCCATTGGCCGATGACGCCGTCATAGTTTGTATCTACGGGTGAAATCACTGCGCACGGACTGTTGCCGATGCCGTCTTTGCATTCGCCTTCGCACTTGGACGCCCAACAAATCCGATAGTGCATGATGGATTTGTAATCATAAGGCAACGTGTTCACGAGCCAGTTCGTTTGGGGAATCCAATCGTAATCCGAAGCGCGACCATCCTTGATGTTTTCGTAATGAATGGTCACAGACTGGTCGCGATCCCAGCGTTGATGCTCGTGAAAAAATCCCAACACATGGCCAAGTTCATGCGCGGGCATCCACTCGTTTTCGCGCCACCAGAATGCGGTGATATTGATGTCGGTGCGTTCGCCTTTAATAAAGCCGACGTGGCTAGTATTGTTCCCGGCGTCGGTCTTGCCGGTGAAATTCACGTATTCAATCTCTGTTGTGCGCGGGATGAATTTTATTTTTGCACCGGTATCCATCCAACGTTGCATGGCGTGCAACGCGAGCGTTTGCTGCGTGGCTGTCAGTTTTGAAATGTCGTAAGGAATAATTCCCTGCGGCCACGCCAACGGTTTTTGTGCGGTCACGTCATTGTGCGCGGGATCGGAATCGGCGGCGAACAGCGATAATGTTCCAAGCACGAATAAAATTAATAGCTGGCAAAATAGTTTTCGCCTGAAGGCGCAAAGAGTTTTCATTCGGACGATTCGTTGGATTTCATTTGCTCGCGTTCGCGGCGGACGCTTTGTTCGTAGAGTCGGTCATAGGCGGCGTCTCTGGCATTGATGGCGTTTTGCACGGACTGCGCATTCACATGGGCAAACTGGCCGTCGAAAGTAGGATCAATTGCCAAAATACGTTTGCTGATCGGCGGATGGGTGGAAAGAAAATTGAACCACGGATCCCTGCTTGAATTGGCGAAGTAAAGATGGCTCGCGTCTTCGGCGTAAGGCGAATCCAGTCGGCCCGCTTGGAACAGGCCGCCAATCTTTTTTAGCGCGCCTTCGATGCCGGTCGGATTACGGGTGAATTGCACGGCGGCCGCGTCGGCGAGCCATTCGCGTTCGCGGCAAATGGCGCTTTTGATGAGCCGCACAAACGGTGAACTGACGGAGCCGACGAGTAGAAAAACCAGGCCGATCGGCACGGTTGGTAGAATTTTCGGGCTGGAGTTTTTGTCGAAAAATATTTCGCTGGCTTCCAGCTTTTCGGGTGAGCCGAAAATTAAAACGCGACCGAGAATCGTCGGCCAGAATAGTCCGTGGGCGAGGATCATTAAACGCATGTTTAAACGGGTATCGCCATTGAGGACGTGGCTGAATTCATGGGCGATGACGCCTTGCAATTCATCACGCGAAAGTAATTTAATAGCGCCGAACGTCACGCCGATGGCGACGTCGTCACGCGTGTGGCCGGCCGCGAAGCTGTTGATGCCACGTTCGCGTTCGAGCAGATAAATTTCCGGCACGGGCAAACCGGAAGCGATGGCCATCTCTTCGACGACATCGCACAATTTCTTTTCATCAAAATCGGTGGTGTCACTTTTGATTTTTTTGCCGCCCAGCAATCTCGCCAAGGCGCCGCCACCGCCGGACAATTGCTGATTTTTATAAAGGCAACCCGCCACCACGAAAATAATTGTGCCCAAGATAGTCCAAACGCAAAGTTGCGGGTCGGAGATTTTGTGCAAAAAATGAAACGGATGAATTAAGGCGTCGCCATAAGTGGCCACCATCGTGACCACCGGCGTCATCAGGCCAAAGGAGCCGATCGGGTTTTGAAGAATCCAGACGATTGAGGTTAGCACCAGGCAGGCCAGCACGGATACGACCACGACCGCCAAACCAAAAAGCCAAAGCAAATGCCGGGTTTGCTTTTGCGCGTGGGCTTGCTGTTCAAAAAAATTCATAGGCGGCGCTGTGGTTTCACAGTTCCAACTTCACGGACCGGCGATCAAAGCAACTCACGCTTTTTCAAACAAACTGGGCGCGGTCTGGCGGGCGAATTCCACGCAACGCGCGTAGATTTCCGAGGGCGATTCGCATTGCAACGCGAACTCGGCGAGGGCTTGCGCTTCGGACATTTTCACGCGGCGCACCATGTATTTCACTTCGGGAATCACGGGCGGCGACGCGCTTAATTCATCCACGCCGAGGCCGATGAGCAACGGTGTCAGCACCGGATCACCGCCGATTTCGCCGCAGACGCCGGTCCAGATGCCGTGTTTGTGCGCGGCGTCCACGGTCATTTTGATGAAGCGGATAATCGCCGGATGCGTCGGCTCGTAAAGGTGCGAAACCTTTATATTCGTGCGGTCGGCCGCAAGCGTATATTGGATCAGATCGTTCGAGCCGATGCTGAAAAATTTCGCGCGTTTGGCCAACGACTCGGCGATGAGCGCGGCGGACTGAATCTCAATCATCACGCCAATTTCCATGTTCTCATCGAATGGAATATTTTTCGCGCGTAATTCCGTTTTGCATTTCTCGACGAGGGCGTTGGCTTGATTTAATTCATCCAAGCCGGAGATCATCGGATACATCATCTTGATGTTGCCTTCGGCGCTGGCGCGGAGAATGGCGCGGAGTTGGACGCAAAACAGTTCCGGCTGCGCGAGGCAAAAACGGATCGCCCGCCAGCCAAGAAACGGATTCATCTCTTGCGCGAGTTGCAGGCTGGAAACAAATTTATCGCCGCCCAGATCCAAGGTGCGGATGATGACGGATTGGGGCTTCAACGCGGCGGCGACTTGGCGATAGACCTGATATTGATCTTCCTCGTCCGGCGGCGTCTCGCGGTTGATGAACAGAAATTCCGTGCGGAAAAGTCCGACGCCTTCGGCGCCGTGCGCCAGGACGGATTCCACATCGTGCTGATCTTCGATATTGGCGGAAAGTTGGATCGCTTTGCCATCCAGCGTGATGGCGGGCAGGCTGCGGATTTCACGGAGCTTTTCGTCGAGCGTGGCTTTGTTTTTTTCGAGCTGGCCATATTCAAACAACGTTTTATCCGTTGGGTTGATGATGACCATGCCGTTGTAGCCGTCCAGCAACGCGTAGTCGCCGTTCTCCAATTCGTCGCTGATGGTTTGCAGTCCGACCACCGCGGGAATGTCCAGCGAACGCGCCATGATAGCCGTGTGCGAGCTGCGGCCACCGATGTCCGTCGCAAAACCGAGCACGAGTTTTTTATCGAGCTGCGCCGTCGTGGACGGACTCAAATCGTGACTGACGAGAATGCACGGTTCGGTGAGATGTTTCAGGTCGAACGAATCTTTGACCTCGAGCAAATTATCCAGCACGCGGCCCGTGAGATCGCGCATATCGGCGGCGCGTTCGCGTAAATAATCGTCCTCCGCCCCGGCCATCGCGGCGATGTAGCGTTCGCAAATGGAATGGAACGCGTAATCAGCGTTCGTTTTTTCATCGCGGATCTGGCGGATGACTTCATCAATCACCACGCGATCTTCAAGCATCAACAAGTGCGCGTCAAAAATATCGCCCTCGGAACCGCTCAAGTTTTGGAGCACGCGCCGCTGGATTTCGTTGATCTGTTTGCGCGTCTGGACGAGGACTTGCTCGAAGCGTTTAACTTCATCAACGATTTCAGCCTCGGGAATTTCGCGGCGCGAGATGATGTGGCGCGCCCGGTGCAAAACGAGAATTTTTCCGCGACAAACACCGGCCGAAACGGCGGTGCCGCGAAATGCCTTTTCGCCTTTGGTTTGCGCAGACATACAAGTTTCCACTTCAGAAATAGCCGAACGCGCTTGGCTTGGAAAGTCATTCCGTTATGAAAGATGAGGTTTTAATGATTTTTTTTAATGAAGCTTTAGCCGCGGATGAACCCGGATCAGAAAAACAAGCAGGTTTGACGCGGATTTCGCTAATTCATCGGGCGGTTTCTAATTCGTGTCCATGAGCGGAATTCGCGGCCAAGCCTTGGCCTGTATCCCGCCGCGAGCAAATCATTTTTGACTCTGCGGCGACTTGCCTTAAACTGCGCCCAGATTTTCACTATGCCCACATATTATCTCGCTTGCGATCTTGGCGCGGACAGCGGACGGCTCATGCTCGGCACGCTTGCTGATGGCAAAATTTCTCTGGAAGAACTGCATCGTTTTCCCAACGGCGTGGTGAAAAGCCATGGCGCGTTGCACTGGAATATTGAAGGTCTTTTTGCCGAATTAAAAATCGCGCTCAAAAAAGCCGCCGCCAAAAATCTGCCCATCGCCGCCATCAGCACCGATTCTTGGGGCGTAGATTATGTGCTCTACGATGAACGCGGCAATATCATGTCGCCCGTCTGGTGCTATCGCGATGCGCGCAATGCGGTCGGCATCGAAAACGTGCAGGCCAAAATGGATTGGCCGACGATTTATTCCCTCACCGGCATCCAGTTTCTGCCGTTCAATACCATCCATCAAGTCGCCGCCGAATCGCCGGAAAGGCTGGCGTCCGCCAAACAACTTTTGCTCATTGGCGATGCGTTTAATTATTTTTGCTCCGGCGTGGCGCGCAACGAAGTTTCGCTCGCCAGCACCACGCAACTTTACGATCCCACCCAAAAACGTTGGGCCAAACCGATCTTCGCGGCGCTCGGCTTGAAGGAAGAATTGTTTGCGCCGATTTGTCCGAGCGGAACCAAACTCGGTCCGCTGAAAAAATGTCTCGCGACCGAAGTCGGTTTGCCGCAGATCGAAGTCATCGCGACGTGTTCGCACGACACCGGCGCGGCGGTCGCGGCGATTCCCGCGAGCGGCGAAAATTGGGCTTACTTGAGTTCCGGCACGTGGTCGCTCATGGGCGTCGAAATGCCGAAACCCGTCATCAACGCCGACAGCCGCGCGCTCGGTTTCACGAATGAAATCGGCTTCGGCGATTCCGTGCGTTTGCTGAAAAACATCATCGGCTTGTGGATCGTGCAGGAATCCCGGCGGCACTGGGCGAGTGAAGGTCACAAATACGATTTCGCCGCGCTCGCGCAACTTTCCAATGATGCGCCACCCTTCGTTTCGCTCATCAATCCCGATGACACGCGCTTTTTAACCCCCGGCGATATGCCGAAAAAGATTGCCGAATTTTGCGTCGAAACCGGCCAGCCTGCGCCCGCGAATCACGCGGCCACCATGCGTTGCATTCACGAAAGTCTCGCGCTGTATTATCGCATCGTGCTGCGTCGCATCGAACGGCTCACGGGCAAAAAAATTGAACGCCTGCACATCGTCGGCGGCGGCAGCCAGGACGCGACATTGAACCAATTCGCCGCGAATTCATTGAAGATTCCCGTGCTCGCCGGCCCGACGGAATGCACCGCGCTGGGCAATATTTTGATTCAAGCCATCGCGCTCGGTCACGTTGAATCGCACGCCGCCGCGCGCGAAATCGTGCGCAATTCCATCGAGTTAAAAACCTTCACGCCGCAGGATTCGGCGCAATGGGACGCCGCCGCAGCGCGGTTTGAGAAATTGGTGAACTAACTTTTCCTCCTCATCCCTCGTCCTCATCCTCATCCTCATCCTCAATTTTTTAGAATTAGTTTGAGGATGAGGACGAGGATGAGGACGAGGATGAGCTGGAGAACGAAGAGGAGAACGAGCAGGATTTTTCAATTCGTCATTCACCAAAAACTTTTGTAGCTTTTCCGTTCGATGGAATCACTGAATTCAATTCCCGGTTTTCGCAGCGTGCCGCGCACGGGCGTCATTTACGTCACGCACGAGGCCACCCGTAACGGCTTCGCCTACGGGAAAGCCGATTGGGCGAATCTCGGCCAAGGTTCGCCGGAAACCGGTCTCATTCCCGGTTCGCCCGCGCGCGTCGAGACGGTCACATTTTCTTCCGCCAGCCAGCAATACGCGCCCGTCGTTGGCAATAAAGCGTTGTGCCAGGCCGTTGCGGATTTTTACAACGCCACGTATCGGCGCGGCAAAAAATCGCAATACACCGCCGACAACGTCAGCATCGCCAGCGGCGGTCGCCTGGCACTGACGCGTCTCGCCAGCGCGCTGGGCAATATCAACATGGGCCATTTCATTCCCGATTATACGGCGTATGAAGAATTATTAAGCGTGTTCAAGGCCTTCACGCCCATCCCGATTTTGTTGAAAGCGGACAATGGTTATAAAATTTCGCTCGCCGATCTGAAGGAAGAAATTCTTGGTCGCGGCCTGAGCGCGCTGCTCGCGAGCAATCCGTGCAATCCCACCGGTCAGCTCATGGAAGGCGCGGAACTCGCTGCGTGGTGCGACCTTGCGCGCGAAGCCCAATGCTCGATGATCTTTGACGAATTTTATTCGCACTACATCTACAACGCGCCCGACGCGACGAAACCCAAGATGGTTTCCGCCGCCGAATTTGTGGACGACGTGGACAAAGATCCAATCGTCATCGTGGACGGCCTCACGAAGAATTGGCGTTATCCCGGCTGGCGCATTAGTTGGACGCTCGGCCCGAAAACCGTGATCGAAGCCATCGCCAGCGCCGGCTCTTTTCTCGACGGCGGCGCGAATCATCCGTTCCAAAACGCCGCGTTGCCGTTGCTCGATCCGAAAAATGTTGAAGCCGAAACGCTTGCCATCCAGAAACATTTTGGCCACAAGCGCGAACTGGTTTTGAAACGCCTCGCCGCGTTGAACATTAGTTGCGACGCCGCGCCCGTCGGCGCGTTTTACGTCTGGGCGAATCTGGCGAAATTGCCTGCGCCGCTGGACGATGGCATGAATTTTTTCCGGGAATGTCTCAAGGAAAAAACCATCGTCGTGCCCGGTGTTTTCTTCGACGTAAACCCCGGCCATCGCCGCACGCACGCACGTTACAAAAATTATTGTCGCATCAGCTTCGGGCCGGAGATTGAAAAGCTGGAATTAGGCTTGGACGCGTTTGAACGGGTGATCAAGAAATTCAAATGACGCCGGAGCGCCGATCTCCTGATCGGCTCGGCGTAAAAACATCCCAGCGTCCCAGCTTCAAACTGTGCGGAGTCGAACGCGAATTTTAATAATAAATTGGCGTTTTCCGCCCAGCTCGCTTACTTGTTTTCCATGTCCCAATCTTTTCGTTTAAAAGATCAGCCTGTCAGCGAACGTCCACGGGAACGGCTGGTGGCATTGGGGGCGGACGCTTTGAGTCACGCGGAGTTGATCGCGATTTTATTGCGCACGGGTTTGAAAGGCGCAAATGCGGTCGAAGTCGGCAAACAGGTTATCCAGAAGTTCGGGACGTTGCGCGCGCTGGCGCTGGCGAGCGTGGTGGATTTGCAAAAAGTGCGCGGCATCGGGCGCGACAAGGCGGTGACGTTGGTGGCGGCGTTCGCGTTGGCGCGGAAAATGGCGGGCGAATTGCAATATGAATCACCGGTGCTGGATCATCCCGAAGCGGTGGCGCAGTTGGTGCGGGAACAAAATTGGGCGAATAATGTCGAGTCGTTGCAGGTATTGTTGTTGAACACGCGACATAAATTGATTCGCATCGAGGAAGTTTCCGACGGCACGCTGGACTCGGTTTTGGTGCACCCGCGCGAGGTTTTCAAATGCGCGATCGCGGCGAATGCGGCGGCGATTGTGCTGGTGCATAATCATCCGAGCGGCGATCCGTCGCCGAGCGAGGCGGACATCAAGGTGACGCGGGATCTGATTCGCGCGGGGCAGCTTTTGAAAATCGAGGTCATTGATCATATCATCATCGGGCGCGCGACGGCGGCGCGGGCGAAGGATTATTCATCGTTGAAAGAACTGGGTTATTTTTATCAGTGAGTTGAATGCCGCTTGCTTTCGCGCCTCGGATTCCGCGATGATGAGGTTATGGGTTCGAATTATAAATCGAGCGGGCCGGTGACGCTGAGCGAGGAGCAAATCCTGGCTTTGCAAGAGAAGTTGGCGAGGATGCGCCACGATGTCGTCGGGCGGCTGGCGAACATCACGGCTGCCGCGGAATTGATTCGTTTGCGCCCGGAAAAAACCGAGGAGCGCCTGCGTCTGTTGCTGGAGCAGCCGCATCAAGCGGCGGATTGTATCAATCAATTTTCGCAGGAATTTGAAGCCTTTTTTGGCCTCACGCGTTTGTAAGTCCCACCCATTTTTCCCACTCATGGAACGGTCAGAAGCTGAAATCATCACGGCGGTCCTTGCGGGGGACGCGGCGAGCTTTGAGCTTTTGGTGCAGAAGTATTCTCCCCGCGTTTTTGCGACCGCCCGCCGTTACGCCCGGCGCGAAAGCGAGATCGAGGACATCGCGCAAGAAGTCTGGCTGAAAGCGTTTGACAAGCTGAAAAGTTTTCGCGGCGAAGCGCCGTTCGAGCATTGGCTGATGCGGATGGCGGTGCGGACGTGCTACGATTTCCTGCGCGGCCACCAGCGCAACCGCGAATCGTCGTTCAGCGAATTATCCGAGCCGGAAGACGATTGGCTGGAACGTTTTGCCGTCGCGCCAGAATCGGTCAGCGACCGCGCGGATGCGGCGAAATTATTGATCGGTCGCGTGCTGGAAAAGCTGTCGCCCGAAGCGCGCTTGGTCATCACGTTGTTGGAAATCGAAGATCGTTCGGTGAAGGAAATTGCGGAATTAACGGGTTGGTCCGCGCCGTTGGTGAAGGTCCGCGCTTTTCGCGCCCGCAGTGAGATGAAAAAAATTCTCGCGCGTATGGCCAAGGAAAAGTATTTGTAACCGTGCGCAATTTTTGCGCGTCTCAGGAATTGGAGCTGATGAAGTATTATGAATCTCCCTGAATTACATAAAAAATTGATTACCGCCGCCCGCGCGACGACGCCGGACGAGCGCGTGCCTTACGCCTTTGAAAAACGCATTACGACGTTGATCAAAGCGCGCGGCGCAACGCAAACCGTGACCTCGTGGGTGCAAGGATTGTGGCGTGCAGCCTTGCCGTGCGTGGCCATCGCCATTGTATGCATCGCGTGGGCATTTTTCACGCCGGACGCATCTTCGGCCTCGACTTCCGACGACCTTTCGCAGAATTTTGACAGCACGTTGCTGGCCTCGGTGGATTCAAGCGACCCAAACCCGTGAACGAGTGGAAAGCTATATTTGCGACGGTGGTGATTTTCGCCGCCGGGGTGATTTCCGGTGGATTGCTGGTGAACTACGTTGACCTGTCCCACACCAAACTGGCGCATTGTCTGGCCACGCCGCCGCACGCCGCCAATCCGGCCAATCCCGTGGCTCAATCCGGCACTAATAATTCACCCAAAGCGACCTCTGCCAAGCCGCGCATACCGGAAATTTTGACCAAGGAATTCGTGGATCGCTTGGAATTTGAATTGCAACTGACGCTCGGTCAGCGTGCGGACATTGAAAAAATCGTCGCCGATGGTCAGGACGAAGCTCGTAAATCCTTTCAAGACGTCCGCTCGGCGTCGCGCGAAAAAATCCGCAAACAACTCACGCCCAAACAGGTGAAACAGTTTGATGACTTATTGAAACAGCAGCACGCAACGAAAAAAGCCCCGACCGCCACCAACGCGCCCGCTGCTTTTGGTGTGACCAACGTCGCGCCAGTCCTGAAAACAAACTCCGTTGCGAATTGAATTTTCCTCGTTTTAATTGGTGATCATTCGCGTAATTCTCGGCAATTTTTACTTTTTATCCGGGCTCATCCGTGTCCTCTGCGGTTAAAAAACTCACCGGCGGAGCGCTAGCGTTCTCAGTTGCTAATTCAATTTTCTCGACAGCGCGGACACATATTTTATTTTACAGGTGATGAAAACCGAACACCCCGCATTGCTCCCGCTGCTCAAGCAATACTTCGGTTATACCTCGTTCCGACCGCTGCAGGCGGAAATCATCCAAGATTCGCTCGCGGGCAAGGATGTCTTCGCGCTGCTGCCGACTGGCGGCGGAAAATCCCTTTGCTTTCAACTTCCGGCGCTCACCCACAACGGCCTCACGGTGGTCGTTTCGCCCTTGATCGCGTTGATGAAAGATCAAGTGGATGCCTTGACGGCCAGCGGTATTGCCGCGACGTTTTTGAATTCCTCGCTCGTCGCTGGTGAATCGCGCGAACGTCTGCGCGGTTTGCACACCGGGCAATTTCGTCTGCTCTACGTCGCGCCGGAACGTTTGATGTTATCCGGTTTTCTGGAGGATTTGAAACGCTGGAACGTGCGGTTGATCGCAGTGGATGAGGCGCATTGCATTAGCGAATGGGGTCACGATTTTCGCCCGGAATATCGCCAGATCGCAGAATTGCGTTCGCATTTTCCCGGCGTGCCAATGATGGCGCTCACCGCTACCGCCACCGGTCGCGTGCGCGAGGACATCGTCAAACATCTGAAACTCGCCGAGCCACAGTGCTACGTCGCCAGTTTCAATCGTCCGAACCTGACCTATCGCGTGCTGCCGAAGAGCAAACCTTACGATCAGGTTTACGAATTTGTCCGCGCGCGCCCGAAAGAATGCGGCATCATTTATTGTCAATCGCGCAAAGCCGCCGAGAGCGTGGCCGATCGCTTGAACGAAGATGGCATTCGCGCGAAACCGTATCACGCCGGGCTCACGCCGAAGCAACGGTCCGAGCATCAAGAACTTTTTTTGCGCGACGACGTGCGGGTGATTTGCGCGACCATCGCGTTCGGCATGGGCATCAACAAACCGAATGTGCGGTTCGTGATCCACTACGATCTGCCAAAAAATATCGAGGGCTATTATCAGGAAACCGGTCGTGCCGGGCGCGACGGTTTGCCGGGCGAATGCGTCTTGTTGTTCAGCGCGGGCGACGTGGTGAAACAGACGACGTTCATTGATGAAAAACCAAATCCCGACGAACAGAAAATTGCGCGGGAACAGTTGCAGCAAATGGTGCATTACGCGGAATGCGCGAGTTGTCGGCGCACGGAATTACTCGCGTATTTTGGTGAAGAATTTTCGGCTGACGAGTGCGGCGCGTGTGATAATTGTCTTTCGCCGCGCGCAACGTTTGACGGCACCTTGGCCGCCCAAAAGTTTCTTTCCTGCATTTTTCGCATCCGCGAAAAAACCGGTTTCGGCGTCGGCTTGAATCACATTGTGGAAGTTTTGACGGGCGCGGACACGGATAAAGTTCGCAAATGGAATCATACGCAACTTTCGACTTACGGCATTGGCAAAGAACACAGCCGTCCCGAATGGGCCGCGATTGGGCGCGAATTAATCCGCCTCGGCCATGTTCGGCAGACTACGGAAAAATTCAGCGTGCTCGAAATGACCAATGCGGGCGCGGCAATTCTGAAGCAACGCACAAAAGTGACGTTGACCAAACCTGTGACCGCGCCCGAACCGCAAGCGCATCGCGCCGGCGAAATCGCGTGCGACGAAGTCTTGTTCGAGCGTTTGCGCTCACTCCGTAAAACGTTGGCCGACGAACGCGATGTGCCCGCTTACATTATTTTTTCCGACGTCGCGCTGCGGCAGATGGCGCGCGAATATCCGACCGGCGAACGCGAGTTCACGCGCATCAGCGGCGTGGGCGAAAAGAAATTACGCGAGTTCGGCGACCTATTTCGCGGCGAAATCACTGCGCATTTGCAGACGAATCCGCGGCAGGTTTTTGCGGACGAAACGTTCGTCGTGCCGATGTCGCAACGTTCCAGCTTGGGCGATACGGCGCGCGAAACGTTGCGCCGCTTTCGGGCGGGCGAATCCGTCGCGCAAATCGCGGCCAGTCGGGATTTGGTGGTTGGCACCATTTTTGGCCATCTTGCGACCGCCATCGAAGTGGGTGAAATTATTGATCTAAACCAACTCGCCAGCGCCGAGGCGCAAAGTGAAATCGCCGCGGCTTTCAAGCAAACAGGCTGGGGTAACATCGTCGGCGCACGGGAATTGTTAGGCGAGAAGTATGATTTTGGTTTGTTGCGCGTTTATCGCGCGCACAAAACGAAGCGCTAATTTTCTGACTTTAAACGGTTATGGACTAATCACCTTGACACATTCCGCAAAATTACGTTCCTTCGAATAAATAATGATCAGAAAGGTTTGAATGAAAAAGTTAATTGTGATTTGTATCGGGTTCATTTCGCTGGTCTGGGCCGGCTTTTCCCAAACGTTAGGAACCGCTTTGGATAATGCAAATTTAACGTGGACGACCAGCAGTCAAATTCCGGCAGGCACATGGAGCGGAGAATCAACGAACTTTTACTATGGCGGAGCCGCCGCCGTGAGCGGCAATTTATTTAATTCAACCACAGCGACCTCGACTTTGCAGACGACGGTAACTGGTCCTGGAACGTTGGCTTTTTGGTGGAAAGTTTCTTCCGGTTCGTCCGCATCTAGTTTCGGTGCGCTGCTGACTTTTAAGGTTGGCAATGTTCAGAAAAACGCTATTCAAGACAATGTGGATTGGCAGCAACAAACGGTTTATTTGCCGGCCGGTTCGCAAACGCTGCAATGGGTTTCCTCTCAAACTTCATTTCAATATCCGGCAACGGGTTATGTGGATGACGTGACTTGGACTACGGGGAGCACCGCGCCGACCATTGTCACCGAGCCAGCCGGGCAATCTGAAATTGCCGGTCTGAATGCGACTTTTCACGTCAGTGTGGTCGGCACGCCGCCGTTCGCTTATCAATGGCGGTTCAATGGCATAAATATTTCTGCCGCCACGAACGCGGCT
Organism: Methylacidimicrobium fagopyrum; assembly: GCA_026225255.1. Classification (GTDB taxonomy): domain Bacteria; phylum Verrucomicrobiota; class Verrucomicrobiia; order Limisphaerales; family UBA11358; genus UBA11358. Next base: position 47,838 of record JAMFSJ010000066.1, read on the forward strand.
TATATCGTGACGAATGTGCAGTCTGTCAATTTGGGAAATTATGACGTTGTTATCACTAATAGCGTGGGAACAAATTATAGTTCCCTTGCGCCTTTGGTTTTGGGTCAAATTACGGGTTGGGGTGATAGTTCTTTCGGTGAGACTTTTATCCCGGCTAACACTACTAATGCGTTAATGATCGCCGGCAGTTTGGGAGCCAGCTTTATATTGAATCCGGATCGGACGGTTACGGCTTGGGGAAATAATGCTACTTTTATAACAAACCTACCTGTTGGCCTTACCAATGTCATCGCCTTGTCGGCAGGTATCAACCATTGTCTGGCTTTAAAAGCTGATGGCACACTTATGGCATGGGGCACAAATTATTATGGGGAAACGGTTGTTCCGCCGGGCCTTTCTAATGTGGTGGCGGTTGCGGCGGGAGATTTACATAGCCTGGTCTTGCAAGCCGATGGCACTGTCATTGCGTGGGGACTGAATACCATTGGTCAAACGAATGTGCCCGTTGGTTTGACCAATGTGGTTGCCATTAGCGCTGGCACTGATTTCAGCGTCGCCTTATGCGCCAATGGAACGGTCGCTGCCTGGGGTGAAAACTTTTCCGGCCAGACAAAGGTGCCGGCTGACTTAACCAATGCCGTGGCGATCACCAGCGGCCCAAACTTCAGTGCCGCTTTGCGTGCGGATGGAACGGTTGTTACCTGGGGCGGGAACTATACTTCGTGGACCAATGTTCCGACGGGATTGTCAAATGTGGTCGCCCTTTCGGCCTACGGTTATTTGACCGCCGCCCTCAAAGCGGATGGAACAGTAAAGGCGTGGGGCAACAATTCATTTGGTGCCACCAATATTCCATCAGGCCTGACCAATGTGGTGATGCTGGGAATCGGCTGGTATCATGCGCTGGCTGTGACTGGCAACGGCAACCCAGTAATTCAAAATAACATCTTAAATCCAAACTGCAGCACCAATGGATTCGGGCTTACCATCCCCACACAATGCGGGCACGTTTATCGGCTCGAATATCAAAGCAATTTGGGCGACAGCAACTGGACCAGTCTGCCAATGGCGGCTGGTAATGGAACCAACTTGGTTCTGGCTGACCCTTGCCTGACAGCGTCACAACGTTTCTATCGTGTCCGCCGTTGGTAAAAAGGCGGCTTATTGTTTGCTCATGGACGGCGGCGCGGCATCTGGCGCACTGCCCCATTTTGGATTTGGTTTCGATCCCATTTGGAAAATAAATTTCCCGCCATTCGCAATGTCCGCGTGACTGAACCACGGTTTGTTCCACGGTTGGCCGTTCAAGGTGGCGGATTGGATATAGAGATTTTTGTCGGAATTATTTTTCGCCTGGATGATCAAATCTTTGCCGTTGCCCAGATGAATCTTGACCTCATCGAAGAGCGGCGAGCCGATGATGTAATCCGGGCTGGATGGATCCACGGTATAAAACCCCATCGCGCTGAAAACATACCATGACGAGGTGGAACCTTGGTCGTCCATGCCTGGATACGCGAGGCCGTATTTATCGCTTCCATACATGAGCGCAAGAATTTTGCGGACGAGTTCCTGCGTCTTCCACGGTTGACCGGCGTAATCGTAATAGTAAGCGACCTGTTGATCCGGTTGATTGCCCTGACAATACAAACCGATGATGCCCGTGACGTCGCGGGCGATGCCTTTCGGGTGATACGGCGTGTTAAAAAACGTATCGAGCTTCGTTAAGAAATTAGTGCGTCCGCCGACCAAATTAATCAAGCCTTGGACATCGTGCGGCACGAGCCAGAAATTTTGCCAGCCGCTCGCTTCCTTCGACATGTAATTGTAATAAGGCTCAAACGGATCGTAAGGTGAAATCCACGAACCATCGGCGGCGCGACCGCGCATGAAACCAGTCGAGGCGTCGAACACGTTGGTGTAATTATGCGCGCGGGCGAGGAACATTTTGTAGTCATCATCCTTGCCCAGCTTTTTGGCGAATTGCGCGAGCGCGTAATCGTCCCAGCTATATTCCAACGTTTTATCCACGCCCGCGTGGCCGTCGGCATTGGGCGGACTCGGATGTTCTTGAAAATCTTCGTGCACCCAGCCGTTTTTCAAATACTCGGCGAGATCGCCACGCGGACCGGCGGGATCCATTGCATTTTTGCGGAGATATTCGTAAACGGACGCGTAATCAAACGGCACGCCGCGCTCCCAATCACCCAGATACATGAACACCGCGTGATCACCATAAAACGACGTGTGCATCCAGCCGGATTCGCGGGCCATTTCAAGATGCGTGCGGAGGATGTTGGTCTTCACTTCCGGTTCGAGCAGAGTGAGCAATACGATTTGATTGCGGCCCGTATCCCAAAACGCGATCGGGCTATAGCGATCATATTCAGCGACGTGACCATCAGAATTGCGCCCGCGTAATGAGGCGCCTTTTTTGGCGACGAGATGTGGTTGGAGCAATGAGTTATAAAGCGTGGAGTAAAATAATTCACGTTGATGTTCCGTGCCGCCTTTGACTTCGATCAAATAATTTATCGCGCCAAAGATTTTTTGCGTTTTCATGCACGCCATCAAAGTTAGTTGGTTCAGCATTCAGTTGTTCCTGCGCGGTCTCGAATGAACGACCAGAAGCAATGCGAACCAAAATCTGTTCATCCGCCGTTGTGGAAAATTCAAGATACGCGCCGGCGTAGCTGCCGGAAATAGTGTGCGCTCCGGCACGAACGGAATCGTCACGGCGAACGCGGGCGCCTTCTAATTGCGGCTGGTTTTGACGAAACGTGCCGAAGGATTTGAACGGTTTGGAAAATTCCGCGACGAAGCAACGTCCACCGCGCCCGCGAACCGTATGATCATTCACGATCTCAATGCTGTTGTCGCCTGCACCCAGATCAATCAGCACCGCGCCACGTTCTGACTTCGGAAACGTGAAGCGATAATAGCCCGTGCGCTCGGTCGTGGTCAGTTCCGTGCGCACGCCGCTATCGGGAAAAAATACCGAGTAATAACCGGGCGACGCTTTTTCCGTGTCTTTGTCGTAGGGCGATGCGTAAGTGCGATCCGGTGGCACATTCCAATCGCCCACGACCGGCATGATCGTTAAGCCCGGCATCGGCGAGGAAAATCCGAGCATCGTCCGGCGTGAATGCACATAGGGAAAAATGATGCCGTGATTGCCCGCCGCTTCGGTCAGGTCTTTGTTGATCGGGCCAAGAATAATATCGCGATGCGGCAACGCCGGTCCGGGATAAGTGAAGCCCGAATACGCTTCTTCACCCGGCGGTGGCGCGTTGCCCAGCAACTTCGGATCATCCAATGAAGCCGTGCCGACGAGCGGATTGGCATAATCCACGGGCGTTTTATCAGCGAACGAATTGCTGGCGAGTCCGCCAAGCAAAGCCATGAGGATCAATCCTTTGAAAGCAAAATTGCGAATCATATACCGATATTAAACTGTTCGGCAGCGATCCGTAAATCTTTACCGACGTTTCGGAGCGCCGAGCATTGCTCGGCAAGATGATCGCTACGGCCACACCGAGCCGAGCGATGCTCGGTGCTCCGGAGCATAGTTACTCTGCCTTCTCTGCGCGCAAAACGCGGAAAGGATGCGTCCACTTATCAATCCGGCACGCCGGACGATAATCACAATAATCACACGCCGTCACCGTGCCTTTGCGATACGGATCCACTTGCGCCGCGCCGGAGAAAATGCTTTCGCCGATCGTGCGCAACTGCGCTTCCACACCGTCGAGCAGTTTTAGAAATTCTGCGCGCGGCATCGCTTCCTTGGATGCTTTGCTGACGGAACCATCTTTATTCCGGCTAAATTTGAATTGGTCCGCGGTATTCGCCGAATCCAATTTTTCTAACGCGCCGGCATCAAAACGTCCCGTGTGCCGATACGCTTCGCGCCGCGATTCATCCGCGTCGGCCAACGCTTCCGTGCGCGAATCACCGCTGGCAAATTGACCGCGCAAATTAACGTAAAAAACGCCGGCGGGAAAAATTTCGCCCGCGCCTAAAATTGTCTCCGGCCAATTGCGCACGGCGGCGAGATACGCGAGCAGTTGCAATTGAATGCCGTTCGCGACCAAAACATTATCGAGTTTGCGCGCGCTTGATTTGTAATCCATCACCACCGCGAGCGTGCGTTCGCCGTCGCGACATAAATCAATGCGATCAATCTGTCCGCCCAACGCGAGTTGATGGCCGGCGCTCAAATCAATTTTCAACGCCGGCGCGACATGTTTTTCGCCAAACGCAAATTCAGCTTTCACCGGATCAAACTGATATTGCTCGCGCATCCAGCCGACCAGCGTGCCGACAAAATCCTGTAACGCAACGGTCAACATGCGCGCGTCAAAACGGCTTTGCGCGTCCAGGTTCAACAATCCGTTGCGATAAACGGGCGTAAATTCAGCGGCGATTGTGGCGATGCGTTGACGCGCTTCCGCTGGCACCAAATCGCGCCAACGTTTGTTTTCGGTCACGAGCTGATCGTGAAATGTTTTTAAGATTTCGTGTTGAAATGTGCCGCGCTCGCGGGCGTCCAGTTCATATTCTTTCCGTTCCTGCGCCCGCAATCCGGAATGGATAAAAAAACGAAACGGACACGACGCAAATTGTTCGAGCCGGCTGACGGACGATTTCAAAACCGGGCCGTAAATTTTTTCAGCGAGGATCGGCGGCAGATTTTCTGTTGGCTCGGGTTCGTGCAATTGTCGCAAATTTTCCGCGAGTGTTTTGAGTGACGAGATTTCTAGCAAGGGTTTCCAATTGCCCGTCGGCAAGGTCGGGCGGAGTGGCTGCTCGGCTTCGGTTTTATCGTCGTTCGATGGGTTGCCGCCGTCACCGCCATCCCTAATAATATTGGGGCAAAGTGGCCGCTTTGCCTGGCCGATAATCGCTTCTAGCGGCACGATCAGTTCGTTCGCGTGCTGGGCTTCGTGCCAATCGTTGTTGCCGGAAAATTCATCGACGGCCAGTTGCGGGAATATCTTTTGTAAATGCGCGATGAATGATGACGGGTTTTTCGCTTTGCCATCGGCGCTTTGGCGCGAAAATGTCACGGTTAATTTTTCATTTGCACGCGTGCAGGCGATGTAGCCGAGATAACGTTCGCGGGCGAGTTGATCAAAAATATTCGGGCCGAGCGCGACGTTTTGCAGCTCTAATTCATCGCGATCCGAATTTGTGAGGATCGCGGGCGTGTTGGGCGCAGCGGGAAAAATCGATTCATTCACGCCGAGCACGAGCGTAAATTTCAGATTCGGATTGCGCGCGCGATCAATCGCGCCGACCAACACTTCATCGAGCACCGGCGGAATGACGCCGACGGTCAAGCCCGCGAGCCCGGCATCCAAAATCGGCAGCCAATCGCGCAACGCGAGGCGTTCGTGCGGAAAGGCGAGCGCGAGATTGTCGAGCCAGGCGTTCATTTGTTCCAGCACGGTGGAATGAATTGCTAATTGCCGATTGCCGATTGCCGATTGCGCTTCCGCGAGCGTCCAACTTTCCAGCACGGTTTTGACGTTAAGATCGCGCCATAGATCACGCAACGAATCAGCCAGCTGTGCGCCGGTGGGCTGGAATTTTAATTTTGTGAACTGCGTGAAAATTTTTTCAAACGGTGAGAGAATTTTTTCGCGCGACCGTTCCGAAGTTTCATCCGGCAACGGTTCGCGCCAGATTTTGCCGTGCCAGCCGAATTCCAACGCCGCGTTTTCGAGCTGATCAATTTCCGTTTCGTCCGCCGGGCAAAATCCGGCCTTGAGCGCGGCAAACCAATCCTCATGTTGCCAATCAAACGTCACGGTGCGGAGCGCGCTGCGCGTGAGTTCGGCGAGCGGGTGATGCGCCACGCTTTCGCGGCGATCGAGAAAAAACGGCAGGCCGTAGCGACGGAATGTCCGGGCGAGCGACTTGTGATAATCACCCAAACTGCGGACGAGCACCGCGCAATCGCGCAAGCGGTTTCCGGCGCGGACGAATTTCAAAACCTCTCGCGCGGCAAAAACGGCTTCGGCTTCCGGGTTTTGACACGCAACGATGCGCAAGGCAGATTCTGGATTCTGGATTCTGGATTCTGGATTCTGATTCGGGTTCGCCCAGCGTCTTTCCAATTGGGATAGTTCCGGGTTTTCGGCGAAACGATTTTTCTGCGGATCGCGTTTGAGCGTTTCAACTGTGATGTTGCAATCGGGCAACTTCGCGAGCCGGGCGCGACATTGTTGAAACGTTTTGCCGATGGCCGACCAAATCGAAAGCCACGAACCTTCCGCCGCCGTTTCGGTTTCGAGGCAGAACGCAAGCGTGGCGTCCTCGCAAAATGGGATAATGGCGGTGAGAAAATCCAATTCCTGCGGCGTCATTTCGGCGAAACCATCCAGCCACAAGTTTTGAATTTTTAGTTTTGAATTTTTAGTTTGGGATTCTTGGCGTAGCGCGTTCGTCGCGAACTCGAGCAGGCGGTTTGAATCTTGCAAGCTGTGTTCGTCCAGCCAGCGTTCGTAGTTTTCCAGCAGCAACGCGAGGTCGAGCAGTTTCTTTTTTAGTTCCGCGCGAAACTTTTTAAGCTCGGTCAACTGGCGCAGTTTAGCCGGCGTGAATTGATGTTGCTGCAGTTCCGCCAGCAGCGTGCTGAGTTCCAGTGCGAAGCCCGGACGCCGCGCACTTTTATCAAATAATTTTAGGTCATTGCCGTGTCGCTGCAGTAACGCGCGCAAAACCATGATGCGACCTTCAGCGGAAAGAATTTTCGGCGGCGCGACGTTTAGCTTTTCAAAAACAAATTGCGCGAGGCGTTCAAAAGAAAAAATATTCAGCCGCGTGTAACCGGAAATTGTCGCATCGGCGAGTAACTGGCGTTCGATCTGGAACGTGGCTTGTTTGGGCGCGAGAAAAATCAGCGGCGCACCCGCCGGGCTGGCGTGCAAAGCAGCGCGGATTTCCGCCAGACAGCGGAACGTCTTGCCGCTGCCAGCGGGACCAAGCAGGAATTGCACGCGCACACTTTATTTTCTCGCAAAGTCGCAAAGTCGCAAAGGAATTTGTTTTAGTCGGCGGGTGGCACAGGCCTCTGGCCTGTCAAATCCGGCGTCCCGCCGGATTTTGTTTTTGATTTAGATTGTCTTTTGATTCACGCAAACCCAAAACTACAGGCCGGAGGCCTGTGCCACCCCAAATCAAAAAGAAAAAGGATTCCTTCAGTTTTGCGGATGCGTTAGTTTTGCGCCGAAACGGAAATGGAATGACATGAAAAAATTTCTCCTGATTTTTCTGGGCGGCCTGGGATTGGCTGCATTTGAAACGCACGGCGCAACGGTCATCGCTGATGTGTTTGCGCGCCAGCCGACGAGTTTGAATGGAAAATGGCACGTCATCGTAGATCCGTATGACACAGGTTTTTTTGATTATCGCCATCAGCCTTACGATGCGGCGGCAAATATCACCGGCGGCTTTTCCCTCGACGCCCACGCGAAGGATAAAACGGATTTTGTAGAATATAATTTCGACACCAGCCCGACCTTGAACGTGCCGGGCGACTGGAATTCGCAAGATCCCAAACTGTTCTACTACGAAGGTTCGGTTTGGTATCGCCGGAAATTTGACGTGACGAAAGCGGTGTCCACTGATCGGCTATTCATTTATTTCGGCGCAGTGAATTACGAAGCCGACGTTTATCTCAACGGCCAAAAATTAGGCAAACATATTGGCGGTTTCACGCCGTTTGCGTTTGAGGTCACGAAGCTCGTGAAGGCGAAAAATAATTCATTGGTCGTGCGCGTGAATAATAATCGTCACGCCGACGCGGTGCCGACGATCAACACGGACTGGTGGAATTATGGCGGTATCACGCGTGATGTCTTGTTGGTGGAAACGCCGGCGACATTTATCTCAAATTTTCGCGTGCGCTTGAAACCCGGCACGACGAATCAAATCGTAGCCAACGTGCAACTCGATGGCGGTAAAGCAGGGCAAGCGGTGGAAATTTCATTGCCGCAATTCGGTTTGACCGCTGATGCGCAAACGGACAAAAACGGATTCGCCAAATTGGAACTGACCGCGCCAAACCTTCCGCTTTGGTCGCCGGAAAATCCGGTGCTGGAAGATGTGGTGGTGGACAGCGGCGAAGATGAATTAAAAGACCGCATCGGCTTTCGCACGATTGCCACGCAAGGAACCAATATCTTATTGAATGGTAAACCGGTTTTTCTGCGTGGTATTTCGATTCACGAAGAAAATCCGTTGCGCGGTGCGCGTGCATGGTCGGAAGACGATGCGAAGCAATTGCTCGGCTGGGCAAAGGAGTTGAACTGCAATTTCGTTCGGCTCGCGCATTATCCGCACAACGAACACATGGCGCGGCTGGCGGATGAAATGGGCATCATGGTGTGGGAAGAAATTCCGGTTTACTGGACGATTGACTGGACGAATACAGACACGTTAGCGAACGCGAAAGCGCAGTTGAATGACCTGATTGCGCGCGATCAAAACCGCGCGAGCGTGGTGGTTTGGTCGGTTGCGAATGAAACGCCGATCAGCGACGCACGCACAAAATTTTTAAAAACGCTCGTGGACGAAGCGCGTTCACTTGATGGCTCGCGCTTGGTTTCTGCGGCGATGGAAGTTCACGCCGATCCAAAAGATTCGACGCATAAAATCGTGGGCGATCCGTTTGGCGAATTCACCGACCTGTTGAGTTTTAACGAATACGTCGGCTGGTATGACGGCACGCCAGAAAAGATTGATAAACTGCATTGGACGTTGAAATATGCGAAGCCGGTGTTCATCAGCGAATTTGGCGCGGACGCGCAGCAAGGTTTTCACGCCGATGCCCACACGCGTTTTAGCGAAGAATATCAGGCAGATGTTTATCGTCGCACCTTGCCGATGCTCGAAAAAATTCCCGGCTTTAGCGGCTGCACGCCGTGGATTTTGTGCGACTTTCGTTCCCCGCGACGTTTGTTGCCGGTCGTGCAGGATGGTTGGAATATCAAAGGTTTGATCGGCCACGATGGCAAAAAGAAGGCGGCGTTCGCCGTGTTGAAAAACTTTTACGACAAGCTGGAAGAACCAACGACGCCAGCGGCTAATAAACCGCAAAACTAATTTCGTATGATTCCACGTCGTGATTTTCTCAAGCTATCGTCTGCCGCCGCATTGAGCTTGATGGTTTCACGTATGCCAGTGATGGCCGGCCCGTTCGCAGCGGGAGATTGGAATAGTTATATTCCTGCCGACAAGAAACTAAAGCCGGAATGGGTGAAATCACTTTTTGCGCGCGGCGGGCCGACGGTTTACCTGAAGTCGCGCAACGAACTTCGCTTCATTGGCATGCCGGTCGGCGGCATTTGTTGCGGCACGATGTATCTCGCCGGTGACGGTCGATTGTGGTGTTGGGATATTTTTAATCGGAACAAGGAAGGCATTCTTAATCCCGAAGTGACGTGGGGCGAAACGGGTTTGTGGTTTGGTGATGCCAAGAATCGTGATGAAAAAATTGGGGCGCGGAATGGTGCAAACTATGTTCGTCCGCGCACGCCGGAGGAATCGCCCGCCATCGCGCAAGGCTTTGCGTTGCGGATCAAGTCTGGCACTAAAACTGAGACCCGAAAACTGGCGGCGAGCGATTGGAGTGAAGTCAGTTTTACGGGACAATATCCGATCGGCACGGTGAATTACACGGACGCGGCATCCCCGGTGGCGGTGAAACTTGAAGCGTTTTCGCCTTTCATTCCACTCAACGCGGACGATTCCGGACTGCCCGCGACAATTTTTCAATTCACGTTGACGAATACCAGTGCGGAAATTGTCGAAGCAGAAATTGCCGGTTGGTTGCAAAATGCGACGAGTTTTTATTCGGCCAAACCGGAATCAGGTTCGCGCAGCAATTCAGTGAAGCGCGGGAAAAAATCGACACTCGTTGAAATGAGTTTTCAACCGGCAGCCGGAATTGAAATCAACCAGGCGGGCGATTTCGGCAGCATGGCGCTGGCGTTTATTGGTGAAGCCAATGCGATTTCAGCGAGCACCAAGAATCTCGAAGCCGCAGTTTTTGACGCCGGAGAAAAAGCGGCAACTGCCGAGCCGAATGAAAAACTTATCGGCTCCGTTGCGACCGAAGTAAAGTTATCACCCGGCGAATCAAAAACCGTATCGTTCGTGATCGCTTGGCATTTCCCGAATAATCCGCTGAAGGTGGCGGATGCGAAGAGCGGAAATTATTACGCCAAACGATTTTCTGATGCGACCGCGGTGACAGAACTTATCGCGGCGGATTTTCCCCGCCTGGCCGACACGACGAAGTTGTGGCGCGACACGTGGGCGGATTCCACGCTGCCGCATTGGTTTCTGGAGCGCACATTTGCCAACACTTCCACGCTGGCCACGACGACGAGCCACCGGTTTGCGACGGGCCGGTTTTGGGCGTGGGAAGGCGTCGGTTGTTGTCCCGGCACCTGCACGCATGTGTGGCACTATGCGCAGGCGATGGCACGGATTTTTCCCGAACTCGAACGCGATGTGCGCGAGCGCGTGGACTTCGGAATTGGTTTCAATCCGCAAGATGGCGAGATCGGTTTTCGTGCCGAGTTCGATCGGCGGGCGGCGATGGACGGTCAGGCGGGAAGAATTCTGGGCGTCTGGCGCGAACATCAAATGAACGCGGACGATGCTTTTCTGCGACGCGTGTGGCCGCGCGTCAAACAGGCAACGGAATTTTTGCTCCAGCATGATTCCAACGGTGATGGTCTGCTCGACGGTCCGCAGGAAAATACGTTGGACGCAGCGTGGTTTGGCGAGATTCCGTGGATCAGTTCGCTTGCCATCGCGGCGTGGCGGGCGGCGGGAGCAATGGCGCGCGTGATGGGCGACCCCGAATTTGCGGCGCAATGTGACGCGCGTGGCGCGAAGGGGAAAACTTCCATTGAAGCGAAGTTATGGAACGGCGATTACTTTATTCAACAGCCGGAAGTCGGCCATGAAGAAAATCTCGGCACGTATCAAGGTTGCCACATTGACCAGGTTTTTGGTCAGAGTTGGGCGTGGCAGGTTGGGTTGGGACGGATATTAGATCGCGAGAAAACGTTGGGCGCGTTGCGGGCGTTATGGAAATATAATTTCTCGCCGGATGTCGGTCCATTCCGTCAGAAAATGCGCGAAGGCCGTCCGTATGCGCTCGCGGGCGATGCCGGTCTGATCATGACGACGAATCCTCGCTTGATCCCGAACGCGTTCGGCGGCGCGGCGTGGCAGACCGGTTATTTTAACGAGTGCATGAGCGGCTTTGAACATCAGGCTGCGTCGCACATGGTCGCCGAGGGCATGGTGTTGGAAGGCTTGGCGGTGACGCGCGCGATCCAAGATCGTTATCATGCCGCGCACCGGAATCCGTGGAATGAGATCGAGTGCAGCGATCATTATGCACGGGCGATGGCCAGCTACGGCACATTTATCAGCGCGTGCGGTTTTGAATGCAACGGCCCGCAGGCGCACATTGGTTTCGCGCCGAAAATTTCGCCGGAAAATTTTAAATGTCCGTTCACCAGCGCTGGCGGTTGGGGCACCTTCTCGCAAAAAATCATCGACGGAAAACTCGCCGCTGAAATCAAAGTGCAGCATGGTAATTTGAAATTAAAAACCATCGCCCTGCAAACTTCGGGAACGACGGTTGGCGCCATCAAGGTTTCGCAGGGGCAAAATAGTTTGCCGGCGCGGATTGAATTGGATAACGCGCGCGTTATTATTTCCCTGGCGGACACGACGGGCATTGCCGCCGGTGAGTCGTTGAAAATTTCGTTTATCTGAACCAAAAGAAAATTAATGATCCTTAAAATTCAAGAACTCATGGCGAGCAGCGGCGTGGCGTTTGGCACGAGCGGTGCGCGCGGCTTGGCGACGGCGATGACGGATTCGGTTTGTTACGCCTATACGCGCGGCTTTCTGCAATACCTTGAATCCATTGGCGATTTGAAGCGGGCAGGGGAACGCGTCGCGGTCGGCGGCGATTTCCGTCCGAGCAGCGATCGCGTGATGGAAGCGGTTTGTCGTGCGGCGGAAGATCTGGGTTATCGCCCCGTGAACTGCGGCAAAGTGCCGTCGCCGGCGGTCGCGCTATTTGGTTTTGAAAATAAAATTCCGTCCATCATGGTCACGGGCAGTCACATTCCTGACGACCGCAACGGCATTAAATTCAACAAGCCGACGGGTGAAGTCTTGAAGGATGACGAGCGCGGCATGAGCAGCCAGATCGTGGAGTTGGACGATGCGTTGTTTGGCGCGGATGAAAATTTTTCGAAAGTAAATAAGCCGCACGAAGTATCGCCGGTCGCGGGTGAAAATTACGCGATGCGCTATTTGAATTTTTTTACGCACGATGCGTTGCGCGGGGTGCGCATCGGGGTATATCAACATTCTGCCGTCGGGCGCGATGTGTTGGTGAAAATCTTTTCGCATCTCGGCGCGGACGTGACGCCGCTGGGTCGTTCGGATAAATTTATTCCAGTAGACACGGAAGCGATTCGTCCCGAAGACGTCGATTTGGCGCGCGATTGGGCATCGTCGGGGAAGTTTGATGCGCTCGTTTCGGCAGATGGCGACAGCGATCGTCCGCTGGTCAGTGATGAAAACGGTAATTGGTTGCGCGGCGATATCGCGGGCGTTTTGGCGGCGAAATTTCTTGGCGCAGATTCCGTCAGCACGCCGGTGAGTTGCAATACCGCGGTGGAAAAATGCGGCGGGTTCAACGAAATTCGACGCACTCGTATCGGTTCGCCGTTCGTGGTGGCCTCGATGAATGAAGCTTCGGCCGCGGGCGCAAAACGCGTCGTCGGCTACGAAGCGAACGGCGGTTTTTTGCTGAACTCGGACATTGAGAAAGATGGCAAAATTTTACGCGCGTTGCCGACGCGTGACGCGGTGATCGTAATGCTGGGGATTTTATTGCTCGCGAAAGCGCAGGGCAAAACGGTTTCAGAATTGGCGGCGACATTGCCGGCGAGATTCACGGCGAGCGATCGCATCAAAAATTTTGCGACGGAAAAAAGCGCGGCGATTTTAGCGAGGTTCAATTCCAACTCCGAAGCAGCGGACAAAGTTGCGATTGAAAAAATGTTTAGCGAGATTAGCGGTCGCGTCGCGAGTTTGAATCGCACGGATGGATTGCGGATCGTTTTTGAAAACGAGGAAGTGATTCATTTGCGGCCCTCGGGCAACGCGCCGGAATTTCGTTGTTACACAGAAGCGGCCACGGAAAAACGCGCCCGCGAGATGGTCGCGGACGCGTTGCAAAAAGTTGAACGGAGTGTTTAACCGCTTATCGACGCTGATTTATCGCTGATCGAAAAAGCAACTTAGTTCCAGTGGGCTCCGACCCAGACGCGGCGATGGCCGTGATATCCCCAGCCGCCACGAACCCAAACGGCGCCTGGATGCGGACGCGGACCCCAATGGCCGGAACCCCAAACCCAGCGTCCGCCATACCAGGTATAACCGCCACCGATCCACACATAGGTCGGGTCGGGCGCAACCGGAATGACTTCGACTTGATCCGGTGGCAGCGCGGTCGAGTCGTTATACACCACGACTTGACCCTGAGGCACGGCAACTTGCGTCTGGGGGACCACGACTTGCGTCTGAGGCACGACGACTTGAGCTTGCGGCGGCGGCGTATTAGGAGTCGCGACGTAGACCGGTGGGGGTTGTTGCACGTAAACGGGCCGGTCGCGATAGACGACCTGACGTTCCACGCAGCCCGCAAACAGCGGAATCGCGGCGGTTATTAAGACGATTTTAATTAAAGTAAATTGTTTCATTTTCAGTGTTTTAGACGTTATTGCGGGAAAATCGTTTCAATATTTATTTAACAAAATGATGCGCAATTAATGCGCGCCCGCGGGCGGCTTGGGCGGGTTTTTCACATTCTTGAACAGAAAAATTAAGGGAATGCCGCACAGCGCGAGCGCGCCGAACAGCATGAAAACGTCCACGAACGCCAAGAGATGCGCTTGTTGGTCGAGCGTATTGTAGATGGCGGCGTAGGCTTGCGTTTGGGCGGTCGCGGAATCGGTCTGTTGCGCGAGGGCATGCTGCGTGACGGCAAGGCGATGCGCGAACGCGGGATCGGTCGGCGTGAGATGGCTGACCATGAGCGCTTGATGCACCTGCGCGCCGCGCGCGAGCATCGTGGTGACGAACGCGATGCCGATGCTGCCGCCAAGATTGCGCATGAGATTGTAAAGGCCGCTGGCGTTGCCGATCTGTTGCTGGGCCAACTGACTCATCGTGATCGTCGTCAACGGCACGAAAATAAAACTGATCGCGATGCCGTTCATGACGCTCGGCCAGATGACATTGATCTGGCTCACTTGCAAATTAATATGGCTGAGCATGAACGATGAGGTCGCGAGCATGATGAACCCGAACATGAGCATCCAGCGCATCGGAATTTTGCCGACGAGCCGGCCGACGATGATCGTGGTGAAAAGCGCCGCGATGCCACGCGGGCTCATGGCGTAACCGCTTTGCAACGCGGGATAGCCCATCAAGGTTTGCAGGAAAAGCGGCAGTTGCGCGGTCGTGCCGTAGAGAATGGCGCCGAGCGACGTCATCAAAATTACGCCGACGGTGAAATTGCGATTTTTGAAAACGCGCAAATCCACGAGCGGATGTTCCGTGTGAAATTCCCACGCAATAAAGCTGATTAACGAGCCGACGGAAATCACCGCGAACCAGCAGATCCAATCCGCGCTAAACCAATCGGCTTCCTGACCTTTATCCAAAATAATTTGCAACGTCGCCAGCCAGACCGCGAGCAAGCCGAAGCCGACGTAGTCAATGCTCGCGGTGGTGTTACGTTTGATATACGGCGGATCTTCCACCGCCCACGACGACATCATCGCAGCGGCAATGCCGACCGGCAGGTTGATGTAAAAAATCCAGCGCCACGAATAATTATCCGTGATCCAGCCGCCGACGGTCGGGCCGAGAATCGGCGCCACGACGACGCCCATCGCAAAAACAGCCATCGCTTGACCGCGTTTTTGCGGCGGAAAACTTTCGAGCATGATGGCCTGCGCGATCGGCACCATCGCCCCGCCGCCCGCACCTTGCAAAATGCGCGCGATGATCAACGTCGGCAAACTCCACGCCAGCCCGCATAACGCCGAGGCGATCGTGAACATGATGATGCACGAGATGAGAACTTTTTTGCGCCCGAAATAATTTCCCAACCAACCCGTCATCGGCAGGATGATCGCGTTGGACACGAGATAACTTGTGAGCACCCACGTCGCTTCGTCCGTCGTTGCGGACAAACTTCCGGCGATGTGCGGCAAGGCGATATTCGCGATGGACGTGTCCAACACTTCCATGAACACCGCCATCATCACGCTGATCGTGACGAGCCACGGATTGTGGCGCGGACGCCACGCGGGTTGTGGAGAGTCGGCCATGGAATTACTTGGCGCTGCTTTTCCGGTTCAAAATCAAGCGGAGCAAAACGACGATGATCAATGCCAAGATAACAGCGGCGATGGCGAGGATAAAGGTCGGCAATGTGAACGAGCTGATCTGCACGCTCGGCGTCACCGAAAGCCCCGGCCCGAGCGTGTGTTCGGACGGCAACGCTTCGTCAAAAATAATTTTCACCGGCACGCGTTGGACGACTTTTACGAAATTTCCGGTCGCATTTTCCGGCGGCAACAAACTGAACTGGGCACCGCTGCCCGCTTGCACGCTGTCCAAGTGGGCGCGGAATTTCCGGCCGCCGAGCGCGTCAATTTCCACGAGCACGGGCTGGTTCGTCCGCATTTTTTCCAGTTGCGATTCCTTGAAATTCGCGATGACCCACACTTCCGCCGGCACGAGCGACATGATCTGTTCGCCCGTTTGCAGATAATCGCCAACTTCCACTTGCTTGCGCGTCACGCGTCCGTCGCCGGGTGCGACGATTTTCGTGTAAGACAAGGTTAAGTTCGCGGAATCAATTTCCGTTTGCGATTTTTTGTAGGATGCGAGCACGGAACCGGCTTCCGCCAACGCCGCCGCTTTTTGCGCGACCGCTTCGTTGACTTTGGATTCGTCGGACGCGACTTTTTGTTGCGCTGAAATCAAATCAGCTTCCGCTTTATCCGCTTTTGCCTTGGCCTGGTCAAATTCTTGCGCGGAAATGGTCTGATCTTTGTGCAACGTCTGGGCGCGTTCAAAATCCGCCTTCGCCTGCACTTCGGTAGATTGGGCGGCGACAACATCCGCTTTTGAGCTCAAAACGTCGGTTTCCGCCGTTTTCACTTTTACGCCCATCAATTCATAGGCCGCGACCGCCGCCTTGTAGCTGGAGTTCTCTGAATCCGCCGCCGCATTTTTTTGCGACAAGGTGGTTGTGAAATCCGCTGGATCAATTTCTACAAGCAAATCATTGGAGTGAACCACTTGATTATCCAACACATGCACCGCCACGACCTGCCCGGCAATGCGTGGCGCGATGGAAACAATATGTCCCGCGATGAACGCGTCGTCCGTGGATTCATGCGTCATCGCGTCCACAAAATAATCCAGCGCGAGGAATAAACCCGCCGCGATCACCACCGTCAGCACGACGAGCAACAGTGGCGAACTCAGTTTGGCGCGCGAATCCCCGGCCGGCGCAGGTGCGGTGACGGGAGTGGCGTTCGGTGCGTTCGGTGCAGGATTTGGCGTGGCGGATGCGTCGTCGCTCATATTATTTATATATATCTGCGGATGAAATTTTTTTTGCGGCGGGGAAAAGTTCCCAACGCCGCGAACTCAAAGACAATAAAACATATTTCCACGTCTGTCAAACAAGTGTTTTAATTTCTTGTTTGAAATTGATTGGGTGGGAAAGGAAAAATCCCGAAATACGTAAAAAAGAAATTAAAGTAAGCTGGCACTATCGAAACGAAGTGTAGCGGCGGTTTGGGGCAACCTAGTTTTGGTTGAAATTACGCGGTTTTGGCGGGCACAGGCCGTCGTTAAAAATTCCAATACAAGCATGCGCTATGGTTTTATAAGGCAAGCCAAAGTCTTTGTTTTTATCGCGTTGCCGGCAAATGGGAAGGGGTCTTGGGCGCACTGCTATGGGCGATGGTTTATTACGTTCAAAAAAAGATAAAAAAAAGTTGACGCTTCATTGACACTCTGTCAGATTGAGACCGCACACGGTAAAACAAGAACAACAAATACACTAAAATGAAAGCTAAAACACTACTGATTGCCGCTGCCGCGCTTGCAGCCGGAGTCATCTCATCCCAAGCGCAAACTCCCGTTTACTCACAAAATATTGTGGGTTATGTGAATTCTACTATTCCGGGTAATAATGCTCTCACATTGATTGCTAACCCGCTGCTCGGTCCTAGTGGGACAAACGGTGCAACACAGGTTCTAACTGGTTTAGCTGGTGGTGAAAATCTTTTTTTGTGGAATAATCACGGCTATTATGTCTACAGTTTTCAGGGGGTTGGTGTTGGGACGGGTTTAGGCTTTCCTAGCGATTGGACTGATTTGAATGGTGGTGCTGCTGGCGCAATTCCTGGTGATGTATATGATTCTGTTAATCAAGTTTATTGGGCTCCGGCTCCGCAATTAAATCAAGGTGTGGCTGCCTTCATTCAAAATGGTGGAAACACGTTGACTAACACATATGTTGGAACGGTCGTCCTTCAAAATACCAATACTCCTGTTGCAATTCCTGGTAATAATGCGCTGACTTTGGTGTCGTCAACAGTGCCTATTGCTGATAACATTGAAAGCACAAACTTCAATCTGCCTTTTGTTGGTGGCGAAAACGTTTTTGTTTGGAATAATCATGGGTATTATGCTTATTCTTTTCAGGGTGCTGGAGTTGGCACTGGTTTGGGATTTCCGAGTGATTATACCGATCTGAATGGTGGTGCTGCTGGCGCAATTCCTGGTGACGTATATGATTCTGTTAATCAAGTTTATTGGACTCAGCCACTAGTAATTGGCGTGGCTACTGGTTTCTTTGTTCAAAATGGTGGCTCAACTCTTAGTTGGAAGCAAAATTTAGTAATTCAATAACTTTAACACAAAAGCACCTAAATAAAAATATGAAAAAAATAACTGTAATTGCAGCATTAGCGTTAATCAGCTCAATCCCATCTTTTGGCCAAGGGTTAGTTAGTATCGGTCTGACTAGTGGAACCTTGGTTACCACAAACAGTTCCCAAAATGTAAGTGGCAAAGCATTCGGTTCAGGAGCTACGGGCTTTTATTATGAATTGCTTGTTTCTTCAAACACAGGCCAGTCTTCAACCGCTAATCAGCTTAATGGAAGTGCTTCAAACTTAGCATTGTGGACAGATTCTACTGTTGCTGGGACGTCTGGTGCTACTGGCCTTAATGCTGGTAAAATTACATCGGGAACGTCGGTATCTGCTACCGGCACAGTTGCTCCTGGATCATCATATGATAATTCGTTTTCATATATCATTGTTGGTTGGAGTGGTAACTATGGAACTACTTGGGCACAAGTGTCTAGCTTGCTCGCTTCAGGATTAGCTGCTGGTGGCTATTTTGGCACAACCCCGGTTAGTCTTAACTACGCTGGCGGTGGTAATTCGAGCCTTCCTGCTGTGAATCTTTGGGGCAATCAGACGGGCACTTCAGGTTATGGAACATCTCAAGGATTAGTTCTTGCTCAAGTGACTCCTGAGCCTGGAACAATCGCCTTGGCTGGCTTGGGAATTGCCTCGCTTTTGGCTATTCGCCGCAAGAAATAATCTGGTTTAAGTTTTCGCAACCCCGCTGGTTCGCCAGCGGGGTTTTTTGTTTTCCACATCTAATAAAATTGTTGCAACTTTGGTTTCTGCTTGGTGTTAACCTTGTTGATCGTTATATTTCTATTATGAGGCACATCAGACAATTGATTAGCGTTTTTCTGCTATTGAGCGGTAGCCTTTTGCGTGGGGGTGCAGAAAACTCGGCGGCCGCAGATAATCCTTACGCAGCTATTGTCGATCGCAATATTTTCAGCTTAGTTTCCATTCCGATTCCACCGCCGCCAGAGACCAAACAACCTGATCCACCCGCTAAAATTACGCCCAACGGCATCATGTCGATTTTTGGTGAATTGCAAGCCTTGTTCAAAGTTGCCACGCCGACTAAGCCCGGCCAACCCGCCCAAGATAAAGCTTATACCTTAAGTGTCGGTGAACGGCAGGATGACATTGAAGTGACGAGAATTGATGAAGTCGCCCGCACCATAACGTTTAACAATCATGGCGTGGTGCAAGAAGTATCATTGACCAATGCTACAGTCACCACGGCAGCGGCTCCCGTCGGGGCCTCACCGGGAGCTCCAGGTTTTGCGCGTCCCCCCGGTATGCCTAGCATCCCCGTCAATAGATTTGGCGGGCGTTTTAGTCAAGGCGGCAATTTGAATCCAACAACGGGAAATAATCCAAACCCTTCGCCGCCGCCAAATTTTAGTGGCAACACGGGCGGTAATAATAATCCACAATCGTCAGGCGAAAGTCTTTCACCTGAAGCTCAAGTAATTGCGATTGAAGTTCAACGTGCACAGTGGCAGCAACAGGGCAACTCCGCATCGGCCATTTTACCGCCTACGGCAATTACCCCAAAGAACGATGAAGGTGGCGAACCACCTGCACCATAAAATTATCCGGGAATTTGCCCAAGTCTTTCTGGATAAATTCACTAATTTTGCCAATTGGTGATTCACCAAAAATAAGAAAATAAAAACTTTTCTAGACTTATCATTACGATTGGCCACCCAATTTTCCGGTCATCGAGATTATCTTTATACGGCTCCGCTAGTCACGTTAGCCGTCCTATTAGCCTGATATGTCTTCGCTCAAAATTAGTGAAAAATTAGCGCCGGTTAGCGGTTGAAAAGTGTTAACCCTAAAATGTGTCGCAAAAAACGCTTGTCCGTCGCGCACGGCTAACGGAAAATTTCTTCATGCCATCAACACTTCGCACCCTTGCCGCCATTTTTTCGGCGGTGATTCTTTTCAACGTCGGTCACGCCGCTGAAAATCTTTCGCCGCTGACGTTGTGGTATGAACAACCCGTTGGCGGCTTGCCGGCTAGTTCATTGGCGGATAAATCGCAGTTGCCGAAAAGCCTGAACGGCGGCAACGGTTCGCTCATCATGGACGAGGCGTTGGCTATCGGCAACGGAAGGCTCGGCGGACTCATCACTGGCGGCGTGACGCGCGAAAATATCATCCTCAATGAAGACAGCCTGTGGACCGGCGACGCGAATCCGAGCGGCGATTATAGCTCAATGGGCGCGTATCAAATGCTCGGTAACCTGTTCATTGATTTGCCGAACACGAATAGCGTTTCGAATTATTATCGCGATTTGGATATTGGTAATGCGCTGGCGCATGTCAGCTACGAATCCGGCGGCGTAAAATTTTCGCGCGAATATTTTGTGAGCCACGCCGATGGCGTTTTAGTGGTCCGACTGACGGCGGACAAACCCGGTAGTTATCGCGGCAGTATTGAATTGAAAGATGCGCACGGCACAACCAGTGTGGCGGGCAAGAATCAACTCAGCTTCGCCGGCTCATTGAAGAACGGATTGAAATACGAAACGCAATTGATCGCACTTAATGATGGCGGCACTTTGGCAACTGACGACACGACGCTGACCTTTTCCAACTGCGACAGCCTCACGCTCATCGTCGCGGCGGGAACGGATTACGCGATGGAATATGCCAAGCAGTATCGCGGCGAAGATCCGCACGCCCGGCTCGCGCAACAGATCGAATCTGCAGCCGCCAAAAAATACGACACGCTCAAAACCGCGCACGAAAATGATTTTCATTCGCTGTTCAATCGCGTCGGCATCGACGTGGGAAATTCTTCCGTCGAACAAAAAGCGTTACCGACCGACAAACGTAAAATTGCCGCCGCCAAAACCGTTGATCCCGAATTGGAAGCGCTATTGTTTCAATATGGTCGCTATCTCTTGATCACGTGTTCGCGCCCTGGCGGTTTGCCCGCGAATTTGCAAGGGCTTTGGAACGATAGCAACAATCCGCCGTGGAGTTCCGATTATCACGCCAACATCAACATCCAAATGAATTACTGGCTCGCCGAACCGGCGAACCTTGCGGAATGTGCCGAACCTTTTTTCGATCTCATTGACAGCCAGCTTCCTGAATGGCGTAAAGCCACCCAGTCGTCGGACGATTTCAAAACGGCCGATGGCAATTTCGCCAAACGCGGTTTCGCCATTCGCACGTCGCACAACATTTTTGGCGGCTTGGGTTGGCGTTGGGACAACACAGCGAACGCATGGTATGCCCAGCATTTCTGGGAACATTACGCGTTCGGCGACAATAAAAATTTTCTCCGCGACACGGCGTATCCGTATCTCAAGGAAACCTGCGAATTTTGGGAAGATCATCTAAAAGTTTTGCCAGATGGAAAGCTCGTGGTGCCAAATGCCTGGTCGCCCGAACACGGCCCGACCGAGGACGGCGTGAGCTACAGTCAGGAAATTGTCTGGGACTTGTTCAATAATTATGTGGATGCCGCCGACGCGTTGGGCGTGGATAAGGATTATCGCGATAAAATTGCCGCGATGCGCGATCACCTCGCCACGCCGGGCATTGGCAGTTGGGGACAATTGCTCGAATGGATGACGGAAAAGACCGGCACAAATGCTGTCGCCAATTCCCCGGAACTGGACACGCCGAACGATCATCATCGCCACACGTCGCACCTGTTTGCCGTGCATCCCGGACGCCAGATCAGCATTGCCAAAACACCTGCCCTCGCGGCGGCGGCGAAAGTCTCCATTGATGCGCGCGGCGACACCGGCGATGTGCGCGAATGGTCGTTCGCCTGGCGCACCGCGATTTACGCACGCTTGCACGCGCCTGAAGATGCGCACCGCGAATTACAGCAATTATTTTCCAAGCGCAATACCTGCCCGAATCTTTTCGGCCTGCATCCGCCGATGCAAATGGACGGCAACTTCGGCATCACCGCCGCGATGTGCGAAATGCTTGTCCAATCGCATGAAGATGAAATCAATCTGCTGCCTGCGCTGCCCGCCGCGTGGCCGAACGGTAGTGTGAAAGGCTTACGCGCGCGGGGAGATTTCACCGTGGACATTACTTGGAAAAACGGGAAATTAGTTTTTGCGCGCATCCATTCGCTGGGCGGAAATGCCGTGCGTCTGCGCTACGGAAACGAAACCTATTCCGCTACCAAAACTCAAAAAAATGACGTGTTTGAGTGGGATGGCAAAGCGATCACCTACAAACTTTGACGCGCACGAATAAAGCTTTGCAAATCATTTCAACGCCGCCTGTTCGCAGGCGGCGTATTTTTTAATCATTGCGTCGTAAATTTTCGCCACCATTTTGTCCGGACGAATTTCGCTGCCGGCGACAGGTTTGGTGAAGCCGGTGACTAATCTTTTCCACGATGGATTTTTTCCGGCGGTAGACAAAAACCCATGCGCAGCCTGCAACGCGGCACCGAGCGCGGCGCTTTTTGAAACCTCGATCCGCACGACGCGACAATTCATCACGTCCGCCAACACTTGCAGCAACGCACGGTCGTTCGACGCACCGCCGGTCACGAAAATTTGTTCCGGCGAAACTTGCATCCATTGTGAGTGGCGGCGCATGGAAAGCATTTGCGCTTCAAAAATCGCCCGACAATTCGCGGCGACATTCTTCGCATTTAAATCAAATCGGTGAATGCCCGGCTGGTTCACGCGCGGGACAATTTCCGCTTCGAACCACGGCAGCAAAATGGCGCCGTCATTGCCGGGTTTAGTTTGTTTCAACAGTTCCGCGAATTGCTTCCAATCGGCGATGCCGTAAAGTCCGCGGACTTTTTCGCGCGCGAGCGAACCGTTTTTGAAACAGATCAAGGTCATGTAACCGCCGGCGGGCGATCCGAAAACGTGACCTTCGCCGTGCGCGTCAGTCTGGCATTTTTGCATGGAGCCAAAAAATGTATCGCTGGTGCCGAGGCTGATCGCGACTTGGCCGGACTTGATGAGACCGAGACCAATGACACTCGCCGGATTGTCGCCGGTCCAAATCGTCGCGAGTGCCTCAGGATTGAGGCCAAATTTTTCCACGAAATACGGACTGACTTTACCGATGGTTTTTCCCGATGGGGCGAGCGGAGGCAATTTATCCTTTAATTTGGGCGCGGTGGCGGCGAGCGCGTCGGCGTGCCAATTTTTTTTACGAATATCCATCAGGTTCATACCTGCGCCATCGCCAAAATCCATCGGCGCAATTTTCCCCGCGAGCAGCGACGCCATGAACGAACTGACGAGCGCGATGTGGGTCGTCTTTGCGTAAGCCGCTTTTTCCGTTTTGTAAAATTTACGAATTTGCGGTCCGGTGAAGCGCTCGAATGCGTCGGAGCCAGTTTTTTGCGCGGTGGCTTTGATGCCGCCAAGTTGCTTGCGAATTTCCGCGCATTCTTTCGCGGTCGAAGAATCCATCCAGATCGGCGAGGTTTTGCGTGAAAAAATTCCGCTTAAATTTTCGACGAGTGATTTTTTTGGATCGAGCTTCGCTAAAGCTTTTTCCGCGCGATCGTTCAAATAAACCGAGCCGTGTTGCTGACCGCTGCCGCTGACGGCGAGAATATCGCCGAGCGCGACGCCGTCTTTTTTCATCGCGGCAAAAATTAAATCCAACGCATCCGCCCACAGCAATGGTGAACTATGCTTCACGAGCGGATCACGATTCGGCAACACGCCATTCTGGGTTTTGTATTGCGGCAACGCCTTGTCGAAGTTCAGTGATTTTTCGTAAACGACCTTACGCGTGGCGAGGTCAATGACGACGGCACTCAAGCTTTGCGTGCTGGAATCGAGTCCGAGAAATAGTTTGGGCATAGGTGTTAGTCAGGTTGGTAACAATAATCAGTGGAAAAGAAAATAAAAAACCGGAAAACGAAAGGAAAACATCCAAGCCCCAAGCTTCAAAACGGCACGCGACCTACTAACAGGGTTGCAGTTTGGATGTTTTCTTTGCTCAGCAATGCTCGGCGTTCCGGTTTTATTTTGCCACGTCGGTTGAAAATGCCGTGGCTGGAATGGATTGTTTGGGCAAATTCGGGCCGGAATATTTTAGGCTCAAATTCGCCGTGCCGGAAGCGTGCCGATAAAAAAGGCGTAGTGGATGCGCGCCCGCTTTGAGCCAGACGCTGGCGGAAATTTCCGCGCCGGTATGATTGAAGTCGTCGTCAAGCAGATGGATTTCGTGCAACCAAATTTGTGCCCCAGAATCGTCGGCGAGATAGAATGTGTATTCTCCATCAGCGGGAATGTTGAGGTAACCTTTGTAACTGATGCCGAAATTATTTGTCGTGGCTGCCACGGATAAATCAAGGCCGTTTACTTTGCCGACCGCAATGGGCGTCAGCGCATCGAAGTCCGGCACCCACGGCCAAGTGCCTTGATAAATTGCATAATTTAGTTTGCCCTTAATTTGATTGTTCGCAGTGACACTCGGCACGAGCGCGTTGTCATACGGACGCGGCGCTTCGTCGTCGGGGCGACGGACTTGTTTCACCAAATCGCGGACGTGCGCGAGCAATGCGGCGTTGGTCGGATCGCCGGACAAATCGTTATCTTCATGCGGATCAGTCATGACGTTGTAGAGGCGGAAAGGAACCGAATCGTTCGTCGTGGAGTAGCGCACCGCAACCTCATCGCCGATACGGATGGATTGTAATTGTCCGTGTGCGTGAATTTTTTTGCGGGCGAACATGCCGTCCGGGCCGTTATCCACCGGATTTTTGCCGTTGAATAAATATTCGAAATACCAGAAGCCGCGACTGCGTTGGAGGCCATGATCCGTCAATGTGGGTAAGAGCGAAACGCCGTCGGCTTGCGCGGGCGGAACTTGACCGCCGATTTCTGCGAAGGTTGGCAGCCAATCCCAAAAGGCGGAGACGACATCGGAAACGCGATTCGTCGCAATCGTTCCCGGCCACCACGCGATGGTGGGTTCGCGCACGCCAGCTTCCCACAGATCGCGCTTGATGCCATCCATGTTGCCCCACGAATCGAAGTAGCGCGGATCGGATGTGTGCGGGCCGCCGTCGTTTTCATTCGCCGGGCCGTTGTCGGAACTGAAGACGACGAGCGTATTCGTATCGAGATGCAGATCGCGCAACAATTGTAGCAAGTCGCCGACGCCATCATCCAAACGGCGGTCCATCGTGGCGTAACGTTTCATCGTGGGGGACCAATCGGCGTGGGTGATGACCGCGTTCCGATACGCAGTCGTAGCGTTGGTGAAATCGGGATGAATCCACATGTTCGCCGTATCGGGCGTGGGCGCGAGCGGCCATTGCAATCCGCCGTGAAGTCCGGCACCAGCGGGATACGGTCCCCCGGGAACTTGCAATTGAACGTGAACGGCCGTTGGTGCGAGATAGAGAAAAAACGGTTGCGCGGGATTTTTTGCTTCGTGCTCGCGGACAAATTTTTTCGCGCGCGCAAAAAATAAATCGGTGGAATAAATATTCGAGTAACTCGCGGTCACGTTCGCGTAATCCTCATACAACGGATGTTTGACATCGTGATAATACACGTGGCCTGCGGCGTGATCTACGAAGCCAAAAAATTCGTCAAAGCCGTGTTGCAACGGATATCCGGGAACGGTCGCCGGATCATAAATTGGCGAAAATCCGTGTTGTCCGGCGAGTCCCCATTTGCCGATGACGGCGCAATCGTAACCGGCCGATTTCAACACGGTGGCGAGCGTATGATTATTCGGTAATGCCTTATCAAATTCATTGTCGCGGATGGCGCAATTGCCTTGGTGCTGTCCGAGCAACAACGACGCACGCGCGGGCGCACACACGGGCGACGCGGAGTAATGTTGCCGGAAAATCAAACCTTGCGCGGCCATTGCATCCAGGTTCGGCGTCAGCAATTTTGGTTTATTTGCCGGGCGGCCGTTTTGATAAAACACGCCGATGTCGCCGTAACCGAGATCGTCCGCGAGAATGAAAATAATGTTGGGCTTTGATTCTACGACGGGTGCAGCCGCGAAAAGTTTCGGTGAAGCCAAGGCCACGCCCAGGCTGATGACCGCCGCGCTCAGGTTGCCTCGGCTAAAATTACGCGTGAAAAATCGTTTGGACATGAGTGTTTTATCTTTCGTTTGCGGCTAGTTGATGAACAATAAAAAAAATCCACGCCAATGAAAACCGTATTGCGAATTTATTTTCATAGTCTTGTCCTGCTCTCGGTCAGCACGGCGAGCGCGGAGCCGATTGATCGGCACGCGCTCGTGACGCGGCATGACGTCGTGCTGAACCAATTCGATGCGCAAAATCCGTTAAGTGTCGGGAACGGCCAATTCTGTTTCACCGTGGACGCCACTGGTCTGCAGACGTTTCCCGAAGCGTTTGAAAAAACGACACCGCTCGGCACGTTATCCGATTGGGGTTGGCACACGTCGCCAAATCCGAATGGCTGGAGCATTGATACGTTTAAGTTCAAGGAATACACCAATCTGGTCGGCCGCGCCATGCCTTACGCTGATGTGCCGCACAATGTGCAAACGCCGGAAATCAAATGGCTGCGTGCGAATCCACATCGGCTGGATCTCGGGCAAATCGGCTTCGTGTTTAAAAAATCCGACGGCTCGCTGGCGCAGACGAATGATCTAACCGACATCAGACAGAAGCTTGATTTGTGGCAAGGCGAGATCATCAGCCATTTCAAATTCGAGGGTCAGTCGGTCGAGGTGGAAACGATTTGTGATCCACAGTCTGACGCGATTGCGGTTCATGTTAAATCATCGCTACTACGCCAAGGTCAGCTCGCGATTCAAATCCATTTTCCTTATGGCACGGGCGAAGTGAAGACTGCCGATTGGAGTCAGCCGGAAGCGCATCAAACAATCCTCTCGCAGCCGGAATCAAACATGGTGGAGTTTCACCGCCAACTGGACAACGATGTTTATTTTGCGGCGGCAAAATGGTCGGACGGAGCGACTTTGAAAACAGTGGCGCAACATCAATTTGAAATCACCCCGGGCAAAAGCACTGATGAGTTGGAGTTGGTCATCGCATTTTCAACCAATGAAATCGCGGCCAATAATCTGCCTTCGCTTGCGGCCACAGAATCGGCATCGCAAAAAAAATGGCAGCAGTTCTGGCAGGCCGGTGGCGCGATTGATCTATCCGGCAGCAAAGATCCGCGTTGGTTTGAACTCGAGCGGCGAATTGTTTTATCACAATACCTGACGGCCATTCAAGATGCTGGGAATAATCCGCCGCAGGAAACCGGGCTGACTTACAATTCATGGGAAGGGAAGTTCCATCTCGAAATGCACTTTTGGCACGAGGCGCATTTCGCTTTGTGGAATCGCGTGGCATTGCTGGAAAAGAGTCTCGGCTTTTACAAAAATATTCTGCCGCGGGCCGAAGGCACGGCAAAAAAACAAGGCTACGACGGCGCACGCTGGCCGAAGATGACCAGCCCGAACGGCGCGGAATCACCTTCGCCTGTCGGCCCGTTTTTGATCTGGGAAGAGCCGCATCCGATTTTTTATGCCGAGCTGTGCTATCGTCAACACCCAGATTCCGTCACCTTAAAAAAATATTCAGACATCGTTTTCGCGACGGCAGATTTCATGGCGAGCTACGCAACTTGGGATGAAAAAACGCAGCGTTACGTGCTCGGTCCGGTCTTGCAGTGCGCGCAGGAAATTTTCCCGAAGGATCACACGTTGAACCCGACGTTTGAACTGACTTACTGGCGTTGGGCTTTGGAAACCGCGCAATCGTGGCGCACGCGACTCGGTTTGCCGCGCAACGAAAAATGGGGTGCCGTTTTGAAAAGCCTCGCGCCATTGCCGATGTCAGGTAGCAAATATCTTTTCACCGAGACGACGCCGGATTCCTATACGAATCCGAAGTGGAACGCCGATCATCCAGCGGTGTTGGGGGCGTTGAGTTTTGTGCCCGGCCCAGGCGTGGATGTGGCCACGATGCGAAACACGCTCGACTGGATTTGGCAAAACTGGAATTGGCCGGACACGTGGGGCTGGGATTATCCGATGATCGCAATGACCGCCGCGCGACTAGGCGAAACGGATCACGCGATTGATGCGTTGTTGCTCGACACCCCGAAAAACCATTACGCGCTCAACGGCCACGTTTATCAACGTCCGGGTCTGACGATTTATTTACCGGCCAATGGCGGCTTGCTTTATGCCACGGCGTTGATGGCCGCCGGTTGGGACGGTGCCCCCAAAAGGAACGCGCCCGGTTTTCCCGACAACGGTCAATGGCATGTGCGCTGGGAAAATTTGAGCGTCGCGCCGTGAAGCGACACGGTGATTCTACCCGTGTATCGGGGTTGGCTGTATTATCAAACTTACAGGCAGGATGCCTGAGCCACTAAAAACAAAAACGGAGATAACCGCGAATCGCTTCGCTGATCATCTCCGTTGGTTCGTTTAATTTTTAACGCAAGAACGCTTCGTGCAAGCCGCCGTCCACGGTGATGATTTGGCCGGTCGTTTTCGACAAGCGTTGCGAGACGAGCAGGAAATACGCTTCCGCTTGATCGGCGGGTGTGATCGGCGCTTTCGTCAACGTGCGGTCGGCGTAAAACTGGGCGAGTTTTTTCACGAGCGAATCCGTCGCCTCCGTTTCGGTGTAAGCGATGTTGTATTTCGCGAGCGACGCGATCACGCGATCGCGCGGGAACATCGCGGAACCTTGCACGACCGTCGCGGGCGCGACGCCATTGACACGCACGAGCGGCGAGAGTTCCATCGCGAGTTCGCGCACGAGATGATTCGCGGCAGCTTTGCTCGTGTCGTAAGCGAGTGAACCTTTTTTCGCCACGGCGGCATTGGCAGAAGTCGTTAACACCAGTTGACCTTTCAAACCTTGTTCCTTCCACGTTTTCGCTGCTTCATCGCCGACGAGATAACTGCCGGTGACGTTGATCCCAAAGGTCAAGGCCCACTTGTCATCCGGAATGTGGCCCGTCGTATCCGGCGAAACAAAAATTCCGGCGGTCACGCAAATCGAATCAAATCCGCCGTAAGCCAGCGCGACTTGATCCAACATTTTGCGGATGCTCGCGCGGTCGGTGATGTTCGCGGCCAGGCCGATGGCCGGGCCGCAATTGGAAACGCCCGTGCCGGCGACACCAATTCCGAGGCCGTATTTATCGGTGATTTCTTTCGCGGTCGCTTGCGCCGCCGCTTCGTTCAAATCCACGCACACGATATGCGCGCCTTCTTTGACGAGGCGATGCGCCGTTTCTTTGCCGATACCCGAACCGGCACCGATGACGATGATCGTCTGACGTGCCAATTCTTTTTCCGCCGGCATCCGTTTCAACTTCGCTTCTTCGAGCAACCAATATTCGATGTCGAACGCTTCTTGCTGCGGCAACGCGATATATTTATCAATCGCTTCCGCACCGCGCATGACCTCGACCGCGCAATTATAAAATTCCGCCGTGACGCGCGATTCGGATTTGTCTTTGCCCCACGCAACCATGCCGAGGCCGGGAATCAGCACCACCGTCGGATTCGCATCGCGCATCGCGGGTGAGTTCGTATGTTTACACTTATCGTAATACGTCGCGTAATCCTTGCGATATTGCACAAGACCGTCCGCGAGTTTTTTCTTCAACGCCGCGGCGTCTTCCGTCTGTGGATCCCACGCGACATACAACGGTTTGATTTTCGTGCGCAGGAAATGGTCGGGACAGCTCGTGCCGAGTTCTGCTAACCGCGGTGCGTCGTTGGAATTCACGAAACGCAAAATTTTCTCGTCATCCTGCACCGTGGCGATGAAGCGTTTCTGTTGCGATACCTGACCGCGTAACCACGGCAGGATCGCCGCGAAAACTTCATTGCGCTTTTCCGCCGCGAGCGTTTGATATTTCGCGCCGCCGAACACTTTTGCGTCGCCGCCTTTGGCCTGATATTTCGCTTCAATGAATTGCGACGCTTGCTCGATAAATTCTAACGTGCCCAAGTAACATGCATGGTCATCGTTCGCCCAGGAAATGAAACCGTGCTGACCCATCATGATGGCTTTCGCGTTCGGTTTTTTCTGGCAGATGTCCTGCATGGCGAGGCCAAGTTCAAAGCCGGGACGCATCCACTTCACATATTCCATCTGACCGCCGAAAATTTCCTGCGTCAATTTTTCGCAATTCGCCGAAGCCGCAATCGCGATGATCGCGTTCGGGTGCATATGATCCACAAACGTGCCGGGAATAAAACTGTGCAACGGCGTATCAATGCTCGTCGCGCGCGGATTTAAATTAAATGTCGTGTGATTGTAAGCGGCGACCATGTCGTCTTCCGCCTGCGACTTCAAACCTTTGTCGGTGCGCGTGGCGTAGCTTTTTTGCATCCCGATCAATTTGGTTTGGTAGAGCGAAGAAAAATTTTCGCGCAAGCTTGTGCGCAGATCGCCGCCGGAACCTTTCACCCACAACACTTCCACTTTTTCGCCCGTGAGCGGATCGGTCTCGGAAATTTTCGACGACGTGTTGCCACCGCCGGTGTTCGTGATGCGTTGATCGCTGCCCAATTTATTGGAGCGATAGACGAGGCGGTCCATGCCGGAAAGTTTCGCGGCCTCAGCGTCGTTCCAAAGATTATTGACGTGTTGAAATGATTTCATGCGTGTTGTTATTTCTGTGTTTGGTTTGTTATTTCTGTGAATTTGCCTTGCGTTGTGGTTTGAATCAAGTAAAAAGAAGAAAATCGGTCAAATAAAACTTTTATGCTCGCCGCTGAACGACAACAACGAATCTTGGACATGCTCCTGAAATCAGGCGCGGTCAGCACGGGCAAGGCCGCGAAGGTATTGGCTATTTCCGAAGAAACGGTGCGCCGCGATTTTGAAGCATTGGAAGCCGAGGGTAAATTATCCCGCCAACACGGCGGTGCGGTGCGCCTCAACGAAAGCCATCGCGACCTTTCGCTGCACAGCCGCGAAAGCGCCAACGTCGCGGAAAAGAAAACCATCGCGGAACTGGCGCAGACGCAGATTCACGCGGGCGATATCGTTTTTTTTGACGCGAGTTCCACGGTGTTTCAGTTGGCGCGTTTGTTGCCAAACATCCATCTGACCGTGGTGACCAGCGCGCTCAAAGTGGCCATTGAACTAGCGAAGCATCCATTGATCCAGGTGATTTTGACCGGCGGTGCGGTTAAGCCAAGTTCGCTATCATGTCAGGGAAGTTTGACGGATTTGATTCTGGAACAATGTCATGTGCAAAAAGCATTTTTGTCATGTCGCGCGTTGGACGCCAAACGTGGCGTGAGCGAAGCCACGACGGAACAAGCCGCGCTCAAACGCAAAGTCATGAGTCTCGCCGACCAAACTATCCTGTTGGCCGACCACACGAAGACCGGTGTGAAATCAGCTTATTTTTACGCGAAACTAGAAGATATTGACCTGTTGATCACCGACCGCGAACCCGGAACCGCCGTGCAACGCGTGGTGGAGTCGGGCGGTGGAAAATTAATTTTGCCGCAAGGGAAGTAATTTTTTAACTGCCCGGGCGTTGCCTTATAGTTTTTCGTCCAACCTTGAGACTCGGTATTTTCACCGAGCCGGGCAATGTCCGGTGCTCGCCCGGCGAATTCTGCGCCAATGGTTTTCTACGGGTTTAAAATGATCCGGTAAAATCGGTTGGTGTTCGCGGGCGCGTTGGTGTCGGTCACGGATATTTCGGTGAAGGTAGCGGTCAGATTCATCAGCGTGGTCCAATTGGTGTTCAGCAAATTATCGGTCCACTGCACGGTATAATTTTGATTTAACAACGCGGTCGTAGTGAGAGTTACGTTGTTGGTTTTTTTGAGCGTGCCAAAAATTTGCGGGTTTACGACGGCGTCCGGCGCAAAAGTCACGCCGCGAAAAATCTGGTTCACGCCCGCCGTGGCCAGCGTGGTCATCGCCGAGGCGGCCCCGGTGTCCGTGAGGGCGACCAAGCGGTTCGTGCTGCTTTCAATGGCCGTCGTTGCGTAGATGATTGGATTGGCGCCGCGAAAATCGACTGCGAGGCCGCGCGCGCCGCTGTTGGTCAGGTTGTTGAACGCGTAGGTCATCGTCCACGCCGCGCCATTGAAATCCCAACGTTGCACGCCGCCGCTGCCCTTGAGCGTGTCGTCGGCAATGTAAGCGGTGGTGGCTGTGGCGTTGAGCGCGAACGCATACGGACTGGCCTTGGAGCTGGCGCTCAAGAAGCTGGTGGCGGTGGCGGGACCGGTGGGCGTGCCGGAAATTTTCCAAATGCCCGGCGTCGTTTTGGCGGTGGTGAAATATAAATTGCCGCCGAGGTCTTGGATGGCAATGGAATTGGCGACGGTGGTTTGAATCGTATTCGTCGGGCCGCTGCCAAAATAAAATGTGCCGCTGTTCGCCGCGTTGGCGCCTGCGCCCCAATAATTTCCGCGCCCGTCGCTGGTGCCGCCGCGCAGGTTGTTGGCGCTAAATTGAGTGGTCGTCACGCCGCTGAGGGCAAAACCGCCAAACGCATCCAAGACGCCCACGGCGCGTGGCACGGTCGCGGCAGTCGCGCTGGAAAGGGACGAAGTGGGTGCGTTCGTCAGCGCAATATTATAACCGGCGAGAATCAGTAAACGTCCGTCGGGCGAACGACTCAGAGCGCCTTCGGACGTCGCGTTGCCGCTGACGAGCAACGCGTTCGTGGAATTATTCGGAATAGCGATGCTGCCGGCGAGCGTGCCGTTGGTCGTGAATTGATCAATGAAAACGGAGTTGCCGGAACTGCCCAAAGTTTCCGTGCCGTTGCCAAGGCGTAACACGGCGAGATTGCCGGCGACGAAAGACGCGGCCGTTTCATTGCCCGCAAAACTGTTTTGGCTGACGAGCGCGCCGGACGCATTTTGCAGGATCAACGGCGAGTTGCCGGAGGTGCTGAGGAAGCCGCCGAACGGACCTTGCACAAAAAGATTTTGTCCGGCGTGCGGACTTGCGATGCGGGCGCGGAAGGCATTGACGTTCGCCGCGAGATACAGCGATTTGCCCGCGGGAATCACGGTGCCGGGAACCATCGTGAAGGCGATCGAACCGATGAGATGCCAGCCGGAAACGTCCACGGCGTAATTGTTTGTGTTCAATAATTGAACATATTGTTCGGCGATATTTCCGCTGGCGGGATGGTAATCCGTCGCGTTGATCAAGACGACGGCGTTGGCCGGTTGCGCGGCGGGAATCGAACTGCCATTCAGCGTGGCGACAGCGGGATTATAAAGAAAATTACGTCGGCCCGGTAGATAGGTCGTGACTATTTGTTCGGCGGCAGCGGGAAAAATACTCAAGCTGGTAGTGCCCCACGTCGGCCCCCACGCGGCGTAATCGAGCGCGGTGTCGGACGGCGAAATGTTCGTCGGATTCAGCGCGGCTTCGTATTGACGGATAAGCGGTTCGAGCACTAGCGCATTCGTCGGCGTGCCGTTGGTCATGAGAATTGTATCCATCAACGTGCGCAAGCGGCGCAGATACATTTGCTGAAAATCACTGCTGGCGAAAAATAAATCGAACAGCGGATTCGCCGGTTTGCTTTGCTGGGACGCATTATAAAAATTCAACACGTTGTTCGTGTAAATCGTGTCGGTGAAATAACCCGCGCTGTCCAGCCAATCGCGACCCCACGTCAAATCCACGTCCCACGGAATGATGGCCCATTCGCCGGTGTTATCGGTGTCGCGATACAGGTAATAATTTTTGTGACCGAGATCCTGACTACTGCAAATCGCCATGTCGGCGAAGTAACTCGCGGTTTGCGGCAGATCCAAATTGTCGTAGCCGTAAGTGATGCGGGTCGCGAGCGGAATGGTTTCGTTTAAGTTAGTGACTAAGGCATTCAAGTCATCCGTGCCTTCATCCTCGCGCGTTTTCTTCTCGTTGCCGGACGCGCTGCTGAGGTTGTTATACATCTTATAAAGCGCGCCGTCCGGATCGCGCCCGATGCGGCTCAACCACAAATCATCGCCGTGTTCCACCATGTCTTCAATGCCCCAGAAAGAACCGTTTTGCTGGACGCGAATGGGAAACGAGAAAAAGCCCGCGCCGCCGGACAACGCCGTCATCGCGTAAGTCAACGTGGTGTGCATCCGCGATTTGTCGCCGTAATTGCTGAGGAAAATAATTTTATCCTCGCGGTAACCGTTGCTCGCGTAGAGAAATTTATGGTCGCCGGGAAAATCCAGGTTATGACTATTCTTCGGCCAACCGACGGAGGACTGGCCGTGCACATAAATGTTCAGGTTGTCATAAAGTTCGTTCAAATAAAACAGCGAGGCGGATGTGCCGGTTTGCGTATCGGCAGCGTTGGTGTTTTGGACGAAAAGATACGCGACCGGCAAGTGTGATTGGATGGAAGCATCGGCGACGACCGTGCCGTAATATTGTTGCGAATCCGTCTGGTTCGCAAAAAACGGCCAGCGCGAAAGGTTGCTCGCGACGTCGGTCGCGGTGACGTAATAGCGAATCATTTGTCCCGCGGTCGCGAGGCCGCCAGGAATCGTGCCACTCCAATTGCCATTCGTATCCACCGCGCTCATCGGCGTGGCAATTTCGGCATTAAACATGACGCGATAGTGCAGCGTGACATTCGTGAGGGCATTGAAACCGGGCACGACTTGCGCGCTGACGGCCAGCGCCTGCCCCGGCGTCGGCACGTTCGGCAAATGACTGGCGCCGGACATGATCGGGCCAAAATCATTCGTGCTCGTGCCGTTGGGCGCGCCCGGCGTCGGGCCGGTAAAATAACGCCAGCCCAGACCGGTGTCCGCGATGCTCTGGCCGACCAATTGCGCCTGCATCAGAAAATCCGTATTCGTCGCCGCAATGTTCAACGCTTGAATTGCGAGCACATTGTTTCCGGTCTGCAAATAGGTGCGCGCCGCGCTGACATCGAACGCCGACCATTGCACCGCCAACGTATCCAGATGCCGTTGCGTCGCGGTAGAATTCCACGCGAGCGAACCGGGCGCGTTGGCACTCGCGATTAAATGTCCGTTCAGATACGCCGCGAAACCGTCGTCGTAGCGCATCAGTAATTGCAGGCTATCGAACGCATTGGTGTTCGCGACCGTGAACGGAATGCGCACGTAAGCCGTGGCGTTGGAGCCATACATGGGCGTCCGCACGTTGGTGCTGAGGTAATTCGTGTAGCTGACGAAATCGGCATTGGTCGCGAGCAACGCCGTGATTTCATTGGTCGCCAGGGCGCGAAACCAAACGGCGACTTCATCAATCTGGCCTTTGAAATAATCGCCGCTGGCATCGAAAACCCCGCCGCCGCCGATGTTGAAATTATATTCCGACTCACCGTAATTCGACGTTGAAGCGGACGTGCTGTTGGTGAGTTTTCCGTCGAAATAAACCGACAGTTTGCTGCCCGTGCCCACGGCCATGATGTAATGCCATTGGTTGGTTGGAAACGGATACGTGACCGTGACGGAGCCGCCGTTGGGCGTCCAAATTTGAACTTCCGTCGAACTGCTGAACCCAAATTCCATCGTGTCGTTTTGGCCGAACAATCCCGCGCGCGCATTTTGCGTGGCGGTCGGGTAAATCCAACCCGCGATCGTGAACGCCGGCAAATCGTCCACCAATTGATACGGGCCGTTCACATAAGCACTGCTGCCGTCAAACAATGGCGCGTTGTTGGTCGCCTCGAATAAAGGAAATTGCGGCGGGCGCGGTCCGGCTTGGCCCAGCGTAAAACTGCCCAGGTAACCGCCTTGATCTTGCACCCCGTCCGTGCCTGCATTGGCCGCGGCCGTGCCACTCGTTTCGTTCAATCGCCAATACGCGACGGGCTGCGTCGCCAGCAATTTCGCGGCGAAGGTTTCTTCCTGCGGATCAATGATGCCGGTTTCGTAACCGATGCCGTTAAGTCCGTTCGACCAATTAACATCGCTAAAATTCAACTGCGTCCACGTCGCGTCCACTGCGGCATTCGTGGGGATCAAATAATGAATCGCGGCGTTCGTCGCCACGAGCGGCGTGGAAGTCAATTGCATGCCGATGCCGTAGGAAACGTCGGGAAACTGCGCGGGATATTGCGGCGTGATCTCCGTGGCGACCGAGCCGTCCGGCGCGAATAACGCCAGATATTCGCCATCGGAACTCAACTTGAAATTGGTGTGCAACGGGGCGCCCGGCGTGACGCGATTTTTGTTGTCCGTAAACACGATCAAAAAACTTTTGGGCGGCAGATTCGTCGCCGGAAAACGCCATTTGCCCGGATTGCCCGAGCTGTCTGACAACGACCAGTTGAGTAAATTGACATTGGTGCCGGAGGTGTTTTGGATTTCGATCCAATCCGAATAATCGCCGTCCTCATCCGTGAGTGTGCTGGCATTGCTGGCCATGAATTCGCTGAGGCGGACCTGCGCGCGCGTGGAAAGGGAAAAAGATAACGCCACCAGCAGCACTGAAACAAAACGCAAAAGCTTCATAATAAGGGAGTGACCGCTGCATTCTTCCAGACTTTTGCCAGATGACAACCCCCACAAACGGGTAGGCGAGAGATCAAATCAGTCACTCTCGCCTAGCTGGGCTTAAATTTTATAAACTGCGGGTGAAAGGTTGTTTTCCCTAGTCAGGCTTGATATATCTCCGGCATCAACCCTTTGGCAATCGCAGGCTCATCTTGGACTTCAGATATTAGTCGGGGAAATTTTATTTTCTCTGGCCGATCATTCCGGCGTTGGTTTTTTTTGCGGGGTTCGTCGTGGGCTGGTTTTTTTTCGCGCCGCCGCCGGTTTTTGCTGAAGCGCTTCTAGCGGAAGCTAATTCGAATTTACTTTCCATCGCTGAACTCCAGAAATCGTTCCACGGCGAAAGCTGGACGGTGCAATCGTTTCGGCTGGAAGGCGTGGTTTGCGCGGTGGTGCCGCAACGTCAGCAGGTGGTGTTGCAGGATGCTTCGGGCGCGGTGTTAATGGAATTGCCGTCGATCGATCCCGCGTTGACGGCGGGCGATGTAGTGACGGTGGTCGGACAGCATTGTTCGTTAAATCGCGATCGTTACGGCATCCGCGTCGGCACGGCCCCGGTGGTGGATGACGATGGCACGCATGCGGTGCTGGAGCGCTCGGGTAAAGTTTTTCTGGACGCCGGCAGCCAGCCGATTCGCGCCGAGTGGTTCAATGGCAAGGGCGAGATTGCGTTCCGCGTGGAATACGCCGGGCCAGCGCTGCCGCGTCAAATGATTCCGGCGGGTAAGTTGTGGCATTCGTCCGCGACCGGAACGAATCAAGCGAAGCGTTTGCCGGGGCTGCATTATTTAGCTTACGAAGGGAATGATTGGTTTGGGTTGCCGGATTTTTCGCAACTGCAACCCGTGGCGTCCGGCGTGGCGACTAATTTCAGCGTGGATTACCGGACGCGTCCGGAGCAGTGTGCGTTGACGTTCGATGGGCTTATTCAGATCCCGCAGCCGGGGCTTTATACTTTTTACCTGGCGTCGGATGATGGTGGGCGATTGTTTGTGGGCGATGCAGCGGCGCAGTGCCAATTGACTTTGTTGGGACGCAAAGCCACGCCGCAAATTATCAACTTGGAACCCGCCGCCCCCAAAGTCAGCGCGGGTCAATGGACGGCTTTGGAAGGCAATATTATTTTTGCCGGCCAGAATGACATCGGGACGGAATTGGAAATCGTGGCGGGCGCGCAAATCGTGCAGGCCACGGTCATCGGCGGTTCGTCCGCGTTGGGCGTCCAGTTGATGCACCAAGCCGTCCGCGTGGCGGGCGTGGGCGAAATTTCATCCTCCATGGAGCAGCGGTTGACGATGCGGCTGGTGATTCCCGGCGTAAATCAAATTCAAATCCTGCCCCCGGCGGCGGAAGCGGGCGCGTCGGTTTTTTGGGAAACAACTTTAACGACGGTGTGGCAGATTCAACGGCTGGAACCGGCGCAGGCGATGAAGAAAATTCCGGTGCGGATCACGGGCACCATTATTCAGGTTTCGCCGTTGACGCTGGTGTTGGAGGATGCGACCGGGGGCGTGTTTGTGCATTACAGCGCCGGCGATTGGGCGGGTCAGCCGCAAATCGGCGATGTTTGGCAATTGGAAGGCACGACCGATCCGGGCGATTTTTCGCCGGTGGTCTTGGCGTCGTCGGGGAAATTTTTAGGCGTCACCACGTTGCCGGAACCGATTCGCCCGACGTGGGACCAATTGATCAACGGCAGTTTGGACGCGCAGTATGTTGAAATCCATGGCGTCGTCGTCGCCGTGAATGGGGAAGAAATGGTGCTGCTGACACCGGATGGAAAAATCAAGGTCGAGGTGGATGAAATGCGCCGTTTTTATCGGGGCGGACAGGACGCTTTTATCAATCTCTACGGTAATATGCAGCCGGACGACGTCGCCAAATCCTATCTGGGCAGCGTGGTGCGCATCCGCGGTTGCGTGGCGGCGGTGCGGAATCAGGATACGCGCCAGATCCGCGCCGGGGAAATTCGCCTGACCGCCGCCGTGGTCAGCGTGGAACAGCCGCGGCCCGCGGATCCGTTTGCCTCGCCCGTGCGCATCGCGGCGGACTTGTTGCTGTTCGATCCCCGCGCCAGCACCTTGCAACGGACCAAAGTCACCGGGCAAATTATTTACGCGCGGCCCAACGAATATCTGATCCAGAACGGGTCGGCCGGATTTCGCGCACGAACCGAAGCGGGCCCGGAATTGGCCGTGGGCGACGTGGTTGAAGCGGAGGGTTTTCCGCAATTGGGCGGACCCTCGCCGGTGCTGTTGGCGGCGCAATTGCGTTCCAACGGCGCGCGACCGTTGCCGCCGCCAAAACGGATTTTTGGAGCGGAACTTTTGGATCGTCAACGGGATGCCACGCGGGTGGAAATCGAAGCGACTTTGTTGAGCGTCACGATCCAACAGCGGGAACGCAGCTTGGAATTGCAGGCGGGGCCGACGCATTTTTTAGCGCGGCTGTATTCGCCGCACGGCGGTTGGAGTGAACTTTTGCCCGGCAGCCGGTTGCGGTTGACGGGGGTTTATTCCAGCGCCCAAGTGGATCACGGCGACAGCGACCCCTTTGAGTTACTGTTAAATCGTCCGGACAGCATCGTGGTTTTGCAACAGCCCTCGTGGTGGACGATCGAGCATGCCATCGCGGTTATTTCCTTGCTGGCGGCCGGCTTGAGTCTGGCGTTGATCTGGGTGACGTTGCTGCACCGGAAAGTGGAAGCCCGCACCACGCAACTCAAACAAGAAATTGAAGGCCGTCAGCTCGCGGAACAACGGCGGGCGGTCGAAAAAGAACGCGCTCGCGTGGCGCAGGATTTGCACGATGAACTCGGCGCGGGTTTGACGGAGGTGAGCATTTTGGGCTCGCTCGCCAACACGGACGCCGTGCCGGCGGCGACGAAGGCGGGTTACCTCGAACAGCTCACGCACGTCGCCCGCACGCTGGTCGCGTCGTTGGATGAAATTGTTTGGGCGGTGAATCCGCATTACGATTCCGCGCCGTCGCTGGCGAGTTATTATTCGCTCTTTGCGCAGCGGTTTTTGAATCTGGCGGGCATCGCCTGCCGGTTGCAAATCGCGAACGACATCCCGGAATATCCGTTGGATGCGAAAGTGCGCCACGGAGTTTTTTGCGCGTTCAAGGAGGCGTTGAATAATGTCATCCGCCATTCCGGCGCGACGGAAGTTCAGCTCGCCATCAAGGTCGTGGAAAATCAATTAATCATTTCCGTCGTTGATAACGGACGGGGATTTGAGTCCATTGACGCGGCACCGGGAAAAGACGGCTTGACGGGTCTGGGCAAACGTTTGCACGAACTGGGCGGCGATTGCCAGATCACCAGCCAATCTGGTCAGGGCACGAAGGTCGAATTCTCCCTCCCGCTCAACCCAATTTAACATGGTCAAAATTGCGATTGTCGAAGATAACAAAACTACCCGCGAAGGACTGGCTACCATTGTCGGTCTTTCACCGGACTATAAATGCGTCTGCGTCTGTGAAACGGCGGAGGAAGCGTTGTTGCAAATTCCTAAACATCAGCCAGATGTGATCTTGATGGACATCCAATTGCCGAATATGTCGGGGGTGGAATGTGTCGCCTTGATCAAGGAACGATTGCCGGCGGCGCAAGTCATCATGGTCACGGTCTATGAAGATCCGGACCGGATTTTTCGCGCGCTGAGCGCCGGTGCTTCGGGCTATCTGCTCAAACGCGCCACGCCGGAACAGGTGTTGAACGCCATCCGCGATGTGCAATCCGGTGGCGTGCCGATGAGCGCCGAGATCGCGCGCAAAGTCATCGCCCATTTTCAAACGCAAGCCACGGCCGCAGCGGATGTGGAAAAACTTTCCCCGCGCGAACGTGAAGTCCTGGACCTCGTCGTGCACGGTTTTTCCAACAAAGAAATTGCCGAACGTTTGAGCGTGAGTGTTGAAGCTATCCGTTGGCATCTAAAGCATATTTACCACAAGCTGCACGTTCATTCGCGCACCGAAGCCGCGTTGAAATTTCGTCCCCGGGCCTGATGCCACGCGAGCCGTTGCGTCCGCGTAGTTTTCATTACCTGCCAGAACTACTCACTTGGGGAGCTAGGAGAGATTCTCCATAAAGGTATGCTCCTCGCATACCCATGGATAATCAGATCGAGCCAGAATCGTCGTCTGCTTTAGCTGGTCGTGTCATTTGTTGTCATTATGAACGGCTCGTGACCCGTTTCGATCCATCCATTTGGTTTTAATCCTGAACCTCAATCCGACCCTAATCAAAAAACAACCCAACATGAAATCAACTAACCAACGCACTGTTTCGTGGCGCACGCTGCTTGTGCTATCGATGTTATTCACTTTGACCGCGTTCGGTCAGACTCCCGGTGTCATCGGCATCAAGTTCGGCTTCACGGGCACTTATTCCACGGCGGATGTTCCTTTCCCGACGGACTCGACCGGCGTGGTGCCGATGACGAACTGGAATAATCTGCAAGCGACCACCGTTGCTTCCATCACCGCCACGACTTGGAATATCGCCCAAGACAGTGCCGGCAATGCCCTGAATGGTATTACGTTGCAGGCGGCGGGCGTTAATGATGGGTGGCATACCGGCGGCACGGAATGTGCGGCCGGCCGGTTGTTGTATAACTATTGGAAGTTTAATAACAATAACTCATTGGTGGATGGCGGCGGCAAACATTACGTCACGTTTACCATCACCAATCTGGTATCTAGCATTTATGATGTGTATGTCTATATCAACGATAACAACGGCAATTACTGGGGTAATGCGCAGGCTAACTCGGTGATTGCGATCGGTAATAACGTAGACGGCGGTGGACAAAATGGTTTTAACGGTGCCTCGACCGATCCCTGTAGTCTGACCACCCCCTTTCATACCGCCACGGGTTACGGCAACAATGTCAACTATGTGAAGATTCCCGCTGTGGTAACGACTTCCGGTGGGGTCATTGTGGTGACTGTGGTTTCGCATGGCGGTAATGATATGGCTGTTGCCGGTATCCAACTCGTGCCGCCGCCGACGGTGGCCATCGCTACCTCGCCGGCCAGTGAAACGGTGATGACGAACGGCATTGGTAGTTTTAGCGTAACGCTCAACGGCGGGGCGGCCCCGTTCGTATATCAGTGGTATCACGTCAGCGGTGGGGTGACGAATCCGATCACTGACGGCAGCGGAGTTGGCGCGACTTATCTCACGCCGGCGGTGACCTCCGCGATGAGTGGTGATGGCTATTATGTCAAGGTGTCGGATGCATTGAACACGACAGCGACCAGTTCAACCGCTACTTTGACCGTGGTGGCCACGACGGCGAGTGTGGTGAGTGTCAAGTTTTTGCCGAGTGATGCGCTGGGCACCGGGCCGGTTTTGGCGAGCACCGATTTGACCGGACTTTACGCTTCCTCAAACTGGAATACGATCGCGGTCACTGTCGATGGCTCCACGCAAAATTTCATCGCCTTGAAAGATACCCGCGGCTATGGCAGCCCGATTCAAGTCACGACATTGGGGACTTCCGATGGCTGGTATATTAATAGTCCTACGACGGATAATGCCCCGATCACCAAGTTATTAAACACGTTTGTCAAAGGCAGAAAGCCGGCCGTAGTGGGCAATCCCACCGCGCTCGGAACCGGTGTGATGCAGTTTGTCATCAATAACCTGAATAACTCCCAGACTTATAATGCCTATCTCTACTTGCTCGACAACAGCACCGGCAATCTGCCGGATATAGACGGTGGCAACGGTGTCACCAATTACGCGGGTAACTTGCTCGGTAATGTCAATCAGGGAAGTAACTATCTTATTTCGGTAAATCAAAATCCAACCGGTCCGCGTGACAGCGGCAATTATGTCCATCTTACGGGACTGACGCCGACGGCCGGAGCCATCACGATTACCGTGGCGTGGAATACTAATTCCACCGGCGACGGCATTGGCGTCAGTGGTTTACAAGTCGTTCAGTCGAGCATCGATTTGTCTCCCGTAAGTATCATCGTCCAACCCGCCACGCAGCGAGTGGTGACGAATACGCCGGCAACCTTCAGCGTTTCGGCGGCGGGCAGTCCGATCAACTATCAATGGTATAAAATTGTCGGCAACACCACGAACGCCCTCGTCAATGCTACCAATTACACTTACACCGTAGCTTCCGTGCAAGATAGTGACACGGGCAGTAAATACTTTGTCGTGGTTAGTAACCAATTAAACCAATTGGTCAGTCAAGCCGCCATGTTGACGGCGGGACATGTGATCTCGCCGGTCATCGGATTTTTGGAGAACGATCAATTTAACACGGGAGCTTGGGGGTCTGACGCGGCCGCGTTCGCCCAGATTTTTCCAGGATCACCTTGGCTGGCCAACAATACGCCAACAAAA
Organism: Methylacidimicrobium fagopyrum; assembly: GCA_026225255.1. GTDB lineage: Bacteria > Verrucomicrobiota > Verrucomicrobiia > Limisphaerales > UBA11358 > UBA11358. The sequence goes on from JAMFSJ010000066.1 coordinate 90,744, forward strand.
GTTCAATACTTACAAACCTTTGACGACCACCAAGACTTGGTCGGCAATTCGTCGGAACGTATCTACGGCTACTTCATGCCGCCGGTAACGGGTAACTATATCTTCTATGTCGCCTCGGACGATTCGGCCGCGCTTTGGTTGAGCACGGATAATACCCCGGCGAATGTTTACGAGATCGCGCAAGTTCAAAGCTGGATGTATCACAATGATTGGACGATGTCGCAGACCTGTGGTGAAACGCCCTTTGGCGGCGGTGGCGAATTTCGTTCGGATCAGTTTGAATTGGGTGGTGGTCAGAATAATGCGCAGCAAGCCAGTTCCGTTAATGGCGGATCATGGAGTTACTGGCCCGGTTTGAATCCTGACGGCAGCATTACGCTAACCGCTGGCACGCCTTATTATATTGAATTAGATCATTGGCAGGGCAACGGCGGCCAGGCAGCTTCCGTGACCTATAAGTTGGCCAGCCAGCCGGATCCGGCGTATCAATCCGCGCCCTTGCTCGCCTATGATAACATCGCGGCCGTGCAGGCAGTCGATGGCGATATGATTGTCATCACCAACCAGCCCGTAGATGCTACGGCGTTGGAAGGTCTTTCGACGACCTTCTCGGTGACCGCCGGTTCCTATGTCGCCGGCCTGAATAATGCCGCGGCACCGCCCATTGAATACCAATGGTTCATGATCAGTGGCGGCGTGACGAATATGATCGCCGGTGCCAACAGCTTGACTTACACGACCGTGCCGGAAGTGCTGGCGAACAGTGGTCAAAAATTCTTCTGCCAACTGACCACGATTGCCTTCCAAACGAATAGCAGCGCCGCCATGTTGACCGTGCAGACGAGCAATGTGAAACCCGCGATCAGTGAAATCGGTGGCACGCCTACCAGCGTATTCATTACGTGGAATGAATTGCTCGATTCGGCGAGCGCGGTCAATCTGGCAAACTATTCGATTAATGGCGGCGCCACGATCGTGTCGGCTACGGCCACGAATATCATCGCCAGTCCGTATGCCGCAACGGTAGTGACGTTGAACATTGCCAATGCGGTTCCGGGTCAGAACTACACGTTGACGGCGAATAATATCAAGAACTTGCCGTTGAGCGAATCCGTCGTGCCGAACACTACGGCCAAATTCGTCGCTTATAATGCCTACCTTGATTTCAACGAAGGTCAGTCCGCCGTCAATTACGGTTTGGCTAGCTTGGACTTGAATGACGGGATCAACGGCGCGGGCGCGATGGATCTCGCCATCCCCAGCGGCGGCACGGGAGCCGTGTTGGTCAGCGATCCGTTGAGCGGCGGCACGGTGACGAATTTCACCGCGACGTTCAAGATATTCATGGCGCCGTTCCCCAATAACAACGACAACAATCCGACCGGGTTGGGTGACGGTATCAGCTTCAACTTTGGTAACAGTGCGGCGGTCTATTACGGTGCGCCGAATGTCGGCTCCTTTAGTGATGGCCTCAGTGGTGCCAATGTTTTGGCGGTAAACTTCAAGACCTCCGCGGGCACGACGGCGATCGGCGTGAACGTCCTTTACGGCGGCACCTTGGTGGCGAGTGCTGCGCTGCCGCAAACCAATATGATCAACAGCCGTTGGGTGGATATCACCATCCAATTGAATGCCAACGGCACGGTGAATGTGGATCGTGACGGCGTCGCGCTGATATCGGGCGTTGTCTTACCTAGCTACACCCCGGCTTCCAGTGCCAACTTCCTGGTGGGCGCAGCGTGCGGTGGTAATTGGTCGGAACAAGTCGTGGACACCCTCGCTATTCTTGAAAATGCGCCGGTGTCGCCGGCCTTGATTCAATTCAATGCTAACAACGGTAACTTGAACTTTTCGTGGCAACCGGCCGGTGGCCGACTCCAAACCGCGTCGAGTTTGACCGGACCGTGGACGAATGTCGGCGGCAGCCAATCGCTCACCGTGCCGGCAAGTAACACTGGCGCAGCATTCTACCGCGTTGTGGTTCCGTGAGTTAGTTGTGGGTTAGTTGTGGAAGCAGTCGGAACGTCCGGCTGCTTCCTAATCCGAACAAAATACTATTTACGATGAAAACGAATTATAATTGTTCCAAGGTGCGGCCGACCGGCAAGTTGTTTGCCGCCGCTTTTACCTTGATTGAACTGTTGGTGGTGATTGCGATCATTGCCATTCTGGCGGCGATATTGTTGCCGGCCTTGAGCAATGCCAAGCTGATGGCCAAGCGGGCGACATGCTTGAATAACCTGCGGCAAATGTGTTTGTCCATCCACATGTTTGCGGGCGATAATAATGATCTGTTGCCTTATCCAAACTGGGGTCTGGGGGCGGCGGGTAACACGCCCGGGTGGCTTTATACCCCGGGATTTGGCAGCAGCGTGCCTAAGCCAAATCCTGATACGGCGGCCGGTTTGACCACGATTTTTTACCAGAATACGGTGCGGGGCGCTTTGTGGGATTACGCTAAAAACTTTAATATTTATTGGTGTCCCCTGGATGGTCCAGGCACACCTAATACCACCTGGCCACAGCGGGGGGATCAAATTAGCACCTATGTTATGAACGGCGCCGCCTGCGGTTTCGGCAATGCGACCACTTATAAATTGAGTCAGATCCGGATCTCTACCGGCTATCTTTTTTGGGAACCTAACGATGTCGATGGCACCGGCGCCTATGTCAGCGGTTCTTATAATGACGCCGCCAATGCTCCGTGGAATTTCAATGAAGCGGCCAACGCCAATGAAGGACCCAACCGTCGCCATGTCAAAGGGTGTGTTTTTGGTGCGTTAGATGGCCATACGGAATTTTTGAAATTCAACACGGCGACGAATTTGGCAATGGTTGCAGCGGGAACTTCCGGGCCAAATGTTTTTTGGTGGGTGCCGACGACCCCGGATGGGCATGCTAATGGTTGGTGAGCGGGAAAAGTTCCCGCGTCCAACCGCCTAGCTCCCGAGCAATCCCAAATTTCAAATACGCAACCCTCAATCCGTAGCACCCAGCTTGGCTGTTGGTGCTTGGAATTTTCATTTATAAATCATTACCCTTTAAAACTAACTATGATTCGGCTTAAACAGTGGTTGTCCTGGTTCACTATTTTGAGTGCGGTCAGCGTCGCGATGGCGGCGGAGTCGCCGACGGAACGGCTATCGCTGGATGTCGGTTGGAAATTTTATCTCGGCAATCCGTGGGGCAACGATTTATGGCTCGGCAAGGCGGCGGATTTGAAAGGCCCGGCGCGGCCGGATTTCTCGGACTTTGATTGGCGCACGGTGGATCTGCCGCATGATTGGGCGGTGGAATTGCCGTTCGATCGCACGGCCGACGCGAGCCACGGTTTTAAACCCGTCGGCCCGGGCTTCGCCACGAACAACGTCGCGTGGTATCGCCGCTCGCTGGAATTGTCCCCGGCGGATATGGGCAAACGGCTGGGGCTCCAATTCGACGGCGTGTTTCACGATTGCGATGTGTTTGTGAACGGCTGGTTCGTCGGCCATCACGCGGGCGGCTACAATGGTTTTCGCTTTGACATCACGGACGTGGCGAATCCCAACGGCAAAAATGTCGTCGCCGTGAAAGTGGACGTGTCGCAATTCGACGGCTGGTTTTACGAAGGCGCGGGAATTTATCGTCACGTCTGGCTCGTGAAAAATGCGCCGCTCGCCCTCGCGCCCGATGGCGTTTTTGTGTGGAGCGAATTCAAAAACAATCTACCGGTCGGGGCGGCGGAAATAAAAGTCGAAGCCAGTTTGCTGAACTTGCAGACCAATGCCGCCGCGGCGACGGTGACGTGCGAGATTCTTTCTCCGGCCGGGCAATCGCTGGCGAAATTCAAAAGCACGGAAAAAGTCGGCCGCCTCGCGCAAAGCGACGTTCGCCTCGGCACAAAAATTTCTTCGCCCGCGTTGTGGTCGCCGGAATCGCCGCAACTTTACCAACTCATCACGACGGTCGAAAGCGGCGGTAAAATTGTTGACCGCAAGCAAACCGAATTTGGCATCCGCACCGTGGCTTACGATCCCAACACCGGTTTTTTGTTGAATGGCAAACCGTATCAAATCAAGGGCACTTGCAATCATCAAGACGCGGCGGGCGTGGGCGCGGCGGTGCCGGACGCATTGCAATACTATCGCATTGCCAAATTAAAAGAGTTCGGCTGCAACGCGTATCGCACCTCGCACAACGCGCCGACGCCCGAGTTGCTGGCGGCGTGTGACCGCTTGGGTATGTTGGTGCTGGACGAAAATCGTTTGTTCGGCAGCGACGCGGTCAATCTGGAACGCTTTAAAGCCCAGATCTTGTGCGATCGTAATCATCCCAGCGTTTTCACGTGGTCACTGTGCAATGAAGAATGGAACGCGCAGAACAGCCCGGTCGGCGCGGCCGTCGCGCTAACCATGCAAAATCTCGCGCATTCGCTCGATCCGACGCGTGAATGCACGGCGGCGGTCAACAGCGGCACTTACGGCGACGAAGGTTTTTTCGCGGTGCTCGACGTGAAGGGATTTAATTATCACTTCGAAAATATGGACGCGTATCACGCGGCGTTTCCGGCGTCAAAAATTCTCGGCACCGAACAAGCCAGTTCCATCGGCACGCGCGGCATTTATACGAACGACGAGTCGCTCGGTTACGTCAGTGCTTACGACGATCACAATCCGCGCTGGGGCTGTTCCGCCGAAGAATGGTGGAGCTTTTTCGACGCGCGCCCGTGGTCGTCCGGCGGTTTTGTGTGGACGGGCTTTGATTATCGTGGCGAACCGACGCCTTACCAATGGCCGTGCATCAATTCCCATTTTGGCATCCTGGACACCTGCGGTTTCCCCAAAGATAATTTCTGGTATTACCAATCGTGGTGGACGACCAACCTCGTTTTACATTTGCTGCCGCACTGGAATTGGCCGGGTCGCGAAGGTCAGGAAATTTCCGTGCGCGCCTTGAGCAACTGTCAGGCGGTGGAATTGTTTTTGAACGGTCAAAGCCTGGGTCGCCAGACGATGAAAAAAGATTCGGAGTTGAAATGGAATGTGAAATATGCGCCGGGAACTTTGAGTGCCCAAGGTTTTAAGGACGGCAAACTTGTGGCGGAAACCAAAGTTGAAACGACGGGTGAACCCATCGCGCTGAAGCTGGCGCCGGATCGCACCACGATCCAGGCCGATGGCAAAGACGTCAGCGTTATCAATGTTTCCGTGCTCGATGCGCAAAATCGCGTCGTGCCGGTTGCGGCCGATCTGATTCATTTTAAATTGAACGGTCCGGGAAAAATCATCGGCGTGGGCAATGGCGATCCGAGTTGTCACGAGCCGGATATTTTTGTGACGCCACCGAGTAACAAGGTGATTCCAGAAAACGCTGGCTGGCATTATAAAATTTTGCCGGACGTGAAAAATCCGCAGTTGGCTGAACTGCAACCGGAGTTTGACGATTCAGCTTGGAAAAAAGTGGATACGCGGGGGGAAGCGAAATCATTGCGGCAACCGGCGCAGGCGATTTATCGCGCGAAAATTTCGGTGGATGCCGAGGAATTGGCGGCGGCGGTGCAATTGAAAGTGGGGCGGATGGATGATTCCGGCTGGGTTTATATCAACGGCAAACTGGCGGGTGAATCGCATGATTGGTCGGCCTCGCCCACCTTCGACATCAAATCGCTTTTGCACACGGGCGAAAATACGATTGCCATTGCCATCATTAATACGGACAACAGCGGTGGTTTGGGCAACGGGGTGAGTTTGATTCTTTCCAAAAAAGTGGAAGCCCCGAAATGGCAACGCAGCGCGTTCAACGGTCTTGCGCAAGTTTTAGTGCAAGCGGATCAGACGGGTGGAGAAATCCAACTGCGCGCCAGCGCGGACAACCTTGCGCCCACCACGTTCGTGATTCATTCGCAAAAAGCAGACGCGGTGGTGGCTCAGTAAAATCGTCACGCCGGCGCGTTGGTAAAACGCGCCGGCGAAACAGCTCAGTGAGTTTTCTCGCCCGCGAGCGTGACGGATTTGATGTAGTCGGTTTCCTGAATGTTGTAAGGCGTGCCGTCCGGGCGGAAAATATCGTGAAACCACAACGGCGGCTCGGCGGTGTATTTTTTATCCCACGAATCCCACGGAAAAATCGTCTGCGTTTTGCCGGAAACAAATCCCCAATTATAGGCGCCAACATTTTGATCGTGCATATATTTCAGGTTTGGCTCAAACGTGCTCCCAGCGGGACGCGCCATGTATTCCGTGCACACCAGCGGACGACGATAACGCTGCAAATTTTCCACGCATTTTTTCAACTCATCCAGCCGGCTGTAATTATGAAATGAAATGACGTCCGAGTTCTGTAACTGCACGCGTTCCATGGAAGATAGCTTTTCGGGATCCGCCCAATTGCCGAGCCAGACACCGCTGGTCAACGGTTGCGACGGTTTCATTTCACGCGCCCAGGCAAAGGTTTCTTGCAATAAAATCAGCGCCATATCGCGTTTGCCCGTGACTTCAAATTTTCCGTAGGAAGAACCATTGCCATTATCCGGCTCATTGAACAGATCCCACATATCAATGCGCGAATCATTTTTGAAATGGCCGATGACGCCCTGCACGTAAGGTTTCAATTCCGCAAACCGTTCCGGGTGCAGCATGATTTCCTGACCGGGACTTTGCACCCAGCCGGAATTATGGACGAACGGTTTTGGCTCCGGCTGTTTCCCGGATTTCGGAAACGGATTCCAGCACGAATCAAAAAATACAAACGTCACGCCGATCTGATGTTTGTGCGCGATAGTGAGAAATTGATCCATGCGTTTCAGAAAACCTTTGGCATCCTGTTGCCACAGCAAATCATGTAAAAATACGCGCACGCTCGTGAAGCCGATGGCTTGCGCCCAGCCCAATTCGCGGTCAATCGTCGCGGGATCAAACGTGTCGGCCTGCCACATTTCCAATTGATTGATCGCGGTGCTCGGCGTGAAATTGCAGCCCACGAGCCAGCGATGGTGCGCGGACCATTCGTTGGCTTTTTCGACCGGCCACGGCGATTGCGCCAGGGCCGGGACGCTGGCAACGGCACTGAAGAGGGTGAGAACAAGAGTGGCAATTGTGATTCGCATAAATGATGGGTTCAGCATTGTAATGGATGCGCGCTAATTTCGCAGATTCATGCGTGTCCGTCACGCAGCTATTTCTGGCTCCGTAAACCGGTGGTCATGATCGGCAGATTCCAAGCCGCAACTTTGAGCCATCCGTGGCCTCGCCAGTTTTATCCGAAGTGGTAATGGACGAGCGGCCAATCAAGAATGCTTTTGATCAAAAAACATGGCCACCGCTTGGGTGCGGGAGCGGACGTGGAGCTTTTCGTAGATGTGTTCAATGTGCGTGTGGACGGTGCGGTAGGAAATCTTCAGCAGTTCAGCGACTTCTTTGTAGAGATAACCTTTGGCCAGACATTCAAGCACTTCGCGTTCGCGGGCGGTCAGGCAGGCCATTTCTTCCCGATTGGAATTGACGCTGGCGGTCGTAGCGTTGCCAAAGGATTGAATAATTTTTCGGGCGATGTTGCTGGTCATTGGCACGCCGCCGGAAGAGACGGTGCGCACGGCCGAAAGTAATTCGGCGGATTGAATCGGCTTGAGCAGATAACCACTCGCGCCGGCAGCCAACGAATTGAAAATCGTGTCCGTATCATCGTGCACGGTCAGCATGACGACCTGCGTTTGCAGCGACCGGGGCGACAGTTGTTGCACTGCCCAAACGCCGTCGTGATCGGGCAGGTTGATGTCCATGAAAACCACCATCGGGCGCAATTGCGGAATCTCCCGCACCGCATCTTCCGCGTTGGAAAAAATTCCGAGACACGCGACGTCCGGTGCGCGTTTCAAGATGTTCGCCATGTGTTGACGCACGCGCGCGTCGTCTTCAACGACCGCGACGGTAATTTTTGGTTTGGCAGGCACGTTCAGCACGCCGCAAGGATGCGGATATTAGCGATAACAACAATCGGCAGTTCTGCCGACAATGGTTTGGAAAATGAATGCGCCATGGCGTTCATGATTTTGGCGGCGGTTCTTCCGGTTTCAAGCGCACACTTAATTTGATCATCGTGCCGCGGCCCGCTTCGCTGTGATATTCGACCGTGCCATCAATTTCTGCCAGCCGTTTTTTGAGATTCGTCAATCCGCTGCGGCTGGGCTCGTGGGTGCCCGCAGGCGACGGTTCAACGGGCCACGTAAAGCCTTTGCCGTTATCCTCGATGATGAGCGTCAATCGGTCGGCTTCCAGCTTGAGGCGCAACCAGACTTCGGTGGCTTGTGCATGCTTGACGATGTTGTTGAGCACTTCGCGCGTGGCGAGAAAAAGATTATGCCGGACCGTGGAACTGAAATAACTGAACGGCAAAACGTCGGGTGCCTCGATGCGGCAGGAGATGTTGGCGAGCCGCAGAAAATCCTGCGCGGCTTTGCAGATGAAGACGAGGGATTGCTCGACGGTTTCATTCTTGCGGCTGATGGCCCAAACCGTTTCATCGAGCGAACGGGTGAGGCTGCGCGCGGCGGCAAAAATTTCAGTCAAATTTTTCTGCGTTTCCACCGGCTCCTCCGTTTGCGTCTGGGCAAGGTCGCTCATCAACGCGATTTCCGTCAGGCCGGCACCGAGGTTATCGTGCAAATCGCGGGCGATGCGCTGACGTTCTTCCTCCGTGGCGCGCTGGGCTTCGAGCAGCAACAAACGCCGGCGCAACCGTGCGCGCCCGACGTTCCACACGATGAACATCAACGTTCCCAACACGCCAATCGCAATCAGGGCGCGGATGGAATTGCGTTCCCACCAACGCGGCACAATTTCGATGGCGATGGGATGTTCGTTCGCCTGCCATGTGCCATCGGGATTGCTGGCCATGACGTTGAAGGTATAGTGGCCGGGCGGTAAATGATTGTAATCCGCCTCGCGCCGTTGCCCGGCATCCGTCCACGTGTCTTCCAAACCTTTGAGCTGATAACGAAAATGAGTAGCGGACGCGAGCAGGTTGGCCAGCGTGTATTGAAAGACCAATTGGCGCAGACCGGATTGGATGCGGATGATGCCATCGTGGTCCGGTGTTTGCATGACGCCGTCGCCGGAAATTTCTTCGATGATCACCGGCCATTTGGTTTCTTTGCGCGCCAGCGTCGCCGGATCAAAAACCGCGACGCCGCTTTGATTCGGAAACCACAGGCGGCCATCGCTCGTGCGCGCCGCCACGGGTTGACCCCAGCCGGAACAAACCATGGAGCCGAGGCCGTCCGCAATAGTCAGGTGGCGGCCGAGCAGGGGATTATTGGCGTCTAACAAGGATATTTCCAACGAATCCCGCGAGCAGGTGAAGATGCCATTTGCCGTGCCCAGCCAAAACCGGCCGCGATCATCTTCCACGAGTGACAGCAGATAATCACTCGGCAGGCCGGATTGACTTTGCCATTGATGAATTTCGCCCTCGCGCAAACGGAACAAACCTTGGCCGAACGTCGCGATCCAGAGCGCACCTTCCTGATCAAAAAATAAGGTGCGGATATCCGCGGTATCGACCGGCGAATGCGTGAGGTAAGGTTCAAATTTGTCACCCACTTGTCGCAACAATCCCGCGCCGCGGATGGCCAGCAAAATGCGCCCGTCCGCCGCCTGATTGATCGCGCAAACATCGCGTCCGGTAAGGCCGTCAGTGCGGTGAAAGATTTTTATTTGGTCGGCTTTAAGCCGCACTAAACCGCCGTTGCTGCCCACCCAAAGGTTGCCTTCGCGATCTTCAAACAAGGATAGAAAAGCGCCGGCATTGACCGTGGTGATTTTTTTGAACTCGCCATTTTCCAGTCGAAATAAGCCGCCGCGCGCCGCCACCCAAAGATTCGTGTGCCGGTCTTCCAGCAGGCCGAAAACATGCGGTGCCGTCAGTCCCGGCAGTTGATCGTAATTGGTCCACGAGCCGTCGCGATAATGAAAAATGCCGCTGCCATACGTTCCCACCCAAACGCTGCCGTCGCGGCTGGCGCAAGCGGTCAGAACGACGTGTTGTTGCGGGTTGGGATTCGGATACAGCATGGTGATATCGCGCAGATGCGCGCGAAAAAGCTGGCCACCTTGCAAGCCGAACCACAGCGTGCCTTCCTGATCCCGAGTGCAAGCATTGACCGTGGTGTCAGTCATCGGGCCTTCGCGGGCGAGGGCATTCCACGTGCCGTTGGTGGCCCAGTGAAAAACGCCGCTGCCGCTGGTGGCGACCCAAAGTCCGCCCGCGCCGTCATCCAGTAACGAACGGATGCTGGAACGGATGGAATCCTGCGGCCACGGATACGGCAAGGTGGGTTCAATCCATCCGCCATCTTTGAAACGGAAAACTTGTCCGCCTAAAAGTTGATCCACGAAAGTCGTCGCCGCCCACAGCTCGCCATTGCTGGTAGTGGCAATAGCGACCACCGATTCCGCGATCGGCAACGGTGGTGGGGCGATAAATTGGTGACCATTCCAAACCATCAATTTGCCACCGGCGAGAATCCAGATTTGCCCGGCGGCAATTTGCACGCTCGTCACCGAATCATTTGGCAATCCATTCGTCTGCTTAAACGATTGCCAATTGCCTTGGTAATAACACCGCAAACCCACGCCCGCCGTGGCGATCCACACCGCGCCTTGCGCATCTTCGGCGAGCGCGTTGATTTTTTTACCGCCGGTGAGAGTGTTCGCAGCGATCTTTTGAAATTTCCCGTCGGTTCGGCGCAGCAAGTTTCCGGCTTCGGTGCCGACCCACAATTGGCCTTGATGATCCACCAATAAACTGGCGGCGCGATCTTCGGCGGGAACCGGAAATTGTCGCGCATTCAACGGCTGAAATTGATTGCCGTCAAAACGCACCAAGCCGAGATCGGTGGCGATCCAAAGAAAACCGTCGGGCGTGCGCGCGACGGCTTTGATGTCACCCCAGTTCAATCCGTCTTCGCTACTCCAACGGCGCAGAAGAAAATTATCCTGCGCGCACAATTCATTCAGCCCGCCGACCAGCCATAATCCGAGGAGCAGGCCGAGGGTGAAATAGTTTGAGCGCAGAAAAATCAGCGTCAGGCGCTGGATGATGGCTCGCATCTTGGCGGCAAGATTAGCGGCAGGGAGTCTGTTTGAGCCAGCCAAAAGCTCCCGGCAATCCTCGGCAGTTTTGCCGATACATTTAGCTGCTGGCGGCGTGATATGTTTTAGCCGCGTTTCAAGGAAACGTTTGTTTCCAATGGCCGCCGCTCGTGGCCCAATCAAAGATGAATCAGTTTCACGATAAATTTAATCGCATGACTTGTGTGAAAAGGACGCAGTTTGAAAATACTTATTCCGGTTCTGATCAGCGACCGGAGGAAGATAATTTGCGTCCTCCAGTTTTACGTCTCCTTTCCAATCAGCCTTAACCTATTTCAACTAAAAACATCCATTCAAATGAAAACTCAATTGTCCGTTTCCGGTCGAAATCGTATCCGCAATTTATTATGTGTGACTGCGATCGCTTTGTCGTGGGGAGCGCAAGTGCAGGCGCAGCAAACCGATACTTGGAACGGCGGCGGCACGGATAACTTCTGGGGCACGGCGGCCAATTGGGGCGGCACCGCTCCGAACGTGGCGGGCGATAATTTGATTTTTTCCGGTAGTGCCAGACCGAGCAATACGAACAATTTAGTGACGTCAGTCGGCTGGATTAAATTGAATCCTTCCACGGCGATGACTTTTTCCGGTAGCGCGTTGACCAATAATTTAGGGTTCACGAATGTCACCCAAAATAACACGTGGAATATACCGACCACGCTGGGCGGCAATGTGAACTTCAATGTGGCGTCCGGTTTGACGCTGACCATGGCGGGCGTGGTCTCCGGCGGTGTGGGTTCCAGTCTCATGCAAACCGGCCCCGGCACGCTGGTGTTGAACAATATCACCAATAATACATTCACTAGTCCGGTAGTAGTGTCATCTGGCAGCACGCTGCAATTGAGCACGCTTACCGCCAATCAGAATTATAATTTCCCCAGCAGCAGCATTTCGTTGAATAGTGCCACGCTGTATTTCAATGGCAGCAGCGGCGGAACGGCGCTCCACACTTATAATTTTCCTAATCTGACGGGACCGATTGCTTCGACGAATTCCACGGTGAAATTTACCTCCAGCAATACCACCACCAAAGCCTTGAATGCGGCGCTTGATTTTGAAGGCGTCAATACCATTCTCTATACCAGCGGCAGTTTCACCCATACGATCAATTTTAACGGAAAGATCATCGGCAACGGAACGTTGACCTTTAATTATACCGGCAGTCCATCAACGCGAAACGTCAATTTCAACACGAATGGTAATAACTACTCGGGAACCATAACTTTCAACGCGGTTTCGCTCGGCACCGGCGGCAACACCATTAACCTGAAATATCCCTTGGGGACACCGGCTTATGTCCTCTCCACTAATTGGACGATGCTGGTTTCTACGAACGCCTTGGACACGGCCACGGCGGTCAGCTTGGTGGGCACCAATGTCAATTTGAAATGGTCGCAGAGCCAGTTCGGTTGGAGCAATTCGGCGGCGGCACTCGCGGTCAATGCCGGCACGGTGACCTTTGGCAATACTGGGCCCACGAATGGGAATATCTCCATCGGTAATTTGTCCGGCACCGGCTTCGGTGGTGTCATCACCAACGCCGGCACGAACATCACATTGTTCACCGTCAATCAAACCAGCGATGCCACGTTTGCCGGCACGATCGCGGACAATAGCGTTGCGCTCTTGACCTTGGTAAAAAATGGCGCGTCCACTTTGACCTTGGCGGGAACCAACACTTACGCCGGTTCGACGACGATCAACGCCGGTGGCGTGCAAGTGAATGGGGCGTTGGCCAGTCCGACGGTGACGGTGAATTCCGGTGGCTCGCTCGGCGGTATCGGCTCGGTGACGGGCGCAACGACGATCAATGATGGCGGCGCAATCTATCAGACGGGCAGCAGCCCGCTGACCTTGAACACACTTACGCTGGGCGCAAGTCCGACGGATAACTTGACCCTGACGTTGACCGGTGATGGCACGACGATCCCGAGTTATGTGGCGGTCACGGGTGCTTTGGCCAATAACGGCAAAGTGACGGTGAATGTCATTGGCGCGTTGCCAACCACGGTGAATGCGACTTACACCTTGATGACCTATCCGGGCACGGTGAGCGGCACGGGAACATTTGTGGTAGGTGCTTTGACTTCCGGCGTGCTGGGTTACATCACGAATAACACGGCGGCGTCCGCCATCCAATTGGTGGTCACCGGTTCTGATTATCTGCTATGGAAAGGTTCACCGGCGAATAACTGGGATTTGTCCGGCGCGAACAACTGGATTCTCGGCAGCAGCGGATTGCCCACCGGCTATCAGAATGGCGAACTGGTCACGTTTGATGATACCGCGGCTAATTTTACCGTGAATCTCGCGGCTTCCGTGACGCCCGGCGGCATCGTGGTGAGTAACGCAAATAATTACACCCTCAACGGCAGCGGAAAAATCACCGGCACAACGACGTTGACCAAGAGTGGCACGGGCACCTTGACCCTCACGACGACGAATAATTTCTCATCGCCCACCACGATCAGCGGCGGCACGGTGCAGTTGGGTGATGGCACCGCGAATAACGGCAGTGTGAGCAGCAGCATTGTTGATAACGGCGCCTTGGTGTTTGCGAATCCAGGCAATCAAACTTACGCCGGCAGCGTCAGCGGTTCGGGCACAGTCACCAAGCAAGCGGCCGGGGCGTTGACGGTTTCTGGAAATAATATTTACGACGGCGCAACGACCATCAGCGGCGGCACTTTTATTGCCGGTAGCACCAACGCCTTGGGCAGCACGGTTGGCGCGACGACGGTCAGCGGCGGCACGCTCGATGTGAATGGTCAAAACTTGGGCACGGAAAGCGTTAACATTTCCGGCACCGGCCTCGGCGGCAATGGGGCGGTGATCAACAACGGCGCGGTGCAATTGAACGCGTTGCAAAATCTGGCATTGAATAGCGCGGCGACCATCGGTGGCTCCAATCGCTGGGATGTGCGGGCAAACGGTGCGGGCGCGAACTTGAATCTCAATGGCGCTACGTTGACCAAGATTGGAACGAACGACATCGCGCTGGTCAGCGTGACGGTTTCTGACGGAAATATCGTAGTGAACCAAGGTCGGTTTGGTTTGCAGTTGGGCACGATTTTCCCTGCTGGTCTCGGTCAGATCACGGTGAATCCCGCCGGCACGTTGTGGGTCGGTGATTTCGGCACGCCGTTGCAAGTCAGCCAGCCGATTGTATTGAATGGCGGTTTGATCCAGGCGGATTCCGGAACGACCGCAACTTTGGGCAGCCCAATCATGCTGGCGACGAACAGCGCGATTTATGCAAGTGTGCCGATCACCTTGAGCCAACCGATCAGCGGCACGGGCTTACTGACTAAGACCGGCACTTCGACATTGATCTTGGATAACCCGACGAATACATGGACCGGCGGTTTGATCATCGCCGCTGGCACGTTGCAATTAGGCAACAACGACAACAACGGTTCTTTGCCGCCCACCATCGCCGTGGTGACGAATAACGGCGTGCTCGCTTACAGTCAAACGACGGACTTTACCTTCACGCAACCGATGGTCGGCACTGGCGGCCTAGGGCAATACGGTCCGAACACGATCACGATCACCAACCAGCAGAGTTATACCGGGAGCACCGTGTTGCAGAACGGCACGTTGCGCTTGGCGGCGGGCAACAACACATTGTCGAACGCAACAGGGTTGAGCTTCACCGGCGGCTCCACGTTGGATATGGGAACCAATTCGCAAACCGTTTCGGGGCTGACATTAAGCGGCAACGGAACGGCCAATGTGCTGAGTTCCGGAACATTGAATGTGAGCGGGGCTTCGCCAGCGCAGTTGGGTTCAACGGGCGCAACCGCGCCGGTCTTGAATCTCACAGCCCTGAATAGTTTTAGCTACAACGGACCTTTGAATGAATTCAGCGTCGGTGCGCCCGCGACCGGATTGGCCGGTCAGCCCGCCGCCGCGAACGGCAGTGGCACGGTCAACTTCGCTCTGACAAACACGATTACGGCCGGCCAATTTGGAGTCGCGGACCAAGGTGGTTATCCCGGTTATACCAGCACGGGAATCGCGAGCTTGGGACAGGTGAACACCATCAATGCGGATACCGTCGCGGTCGGTTATGCCAATACCGGCTATATCCCTACGGGAACATTAAATTATCAATCTAGTGTCGCTAGCCCTTCGCTGGTGCTTCGCAATGCTGCCGGCACGGGGCGGGCAAATGTTTACTTGGGTTACGAGAGTGGTTCCAGTTATACCATCATCGCCAAGGGTATCGTGGATTTATATACCGTCGGCAGCGGAGCGAGCACGCTGGATGCGTTGGTGGGAACGATGGTTCTTGGCCAGCACAATTTGGTGACGGCCAATCAAGCGTTTGCGATCACGGGACAGTTCGCCATGGGCCTCGGCATTTTGGATGCGACCAGCATTATCTTAGGCCAGAAAACCTACAGTGGCGGTCTGACGGGCAGCTCTGTTTTGGGTCAATTCGTATTGCTCGGTGGCACGGTTAAAGTGAAAACAATGTTGCTGGGTGACCAGCAATTCACCAACGGTCCCACGGTCACGGGCGAGTTTGATTTCACCAGCGGCACGTTGCAGGCCGGCACGATCAACGCCGGCGTCGGCAATGCGACCCGGACGTTCAACTGGACTTCCGGCACGATTCAAAATTACGACGCCAGCACGGATCTTGCGATCAATGGCTTAAATCTGACTTTGGGCAGTGGTCCGCTGGCCTTCAACATCGGCACCGGCCGATTGGGCACGATTGCGAGCTCGCTGAACGGCAACACGCCGATCACTCAAACCGGCAGCGGCACGCTCGTCTTAAGCGGAAATAATTCCGGTTATAGCGGCGCCTTGGCCAATCAAGCGGGTGCGATCTATATCAATGGCCCGTTATCCGGATCCGTTGAAGCTTTCGCCAGCACCACCGTCGGCGGCAGTAATAGCGTTACTTCCGTGCAAGTGGATAATGGTGCCACCGTGCAAGCGGGTGATCTTACCGGTGCGGGCACGTTGACGGCCAATACGCTGAGCTTGGGCGTCGCGAGCACCGACCTTACTCAAAGCCGATTCAATCTGGCGGCGGGCGGTTTGATCACGGCCAACTCACTCACGGTGAATGGCACCAATATCGTGAACCTTACCGGCGCGCCGGTGCCGGTGGGAACGAATAATCTGATTCTTTACAGCGGTTCCATCGGCGGCAACGGCATCAATGGATTCAAATTAGGATCGTTGCCGGGAGCGATGACGGGGTATCTGCAGAATAATCCTGGCGTGGCGGTTCAATTGGTAGTGACCAGCAGTGTGAACACAACTCCGCCCACCCTCACTGCCACCGTCAGCGGCAACACGTTGAATTTGAGCTGGCCGGCGGATCATTTGGGTTGGCGGTTGCTGGCACAGACCAACTCACTGAGCACTGGTCTCGGCACCAACTGGGTCACCGTGCCGGGTTCGATGGGCACGACTTCGCAATCACTTACGATTGATCCGGCGGCACCGACCGTATTCTTCCGTCTCGTATATCCCTGATCAGAAATGGAATCAAACCAGACCATGAAATCCAAAAAGAGTGGGCTATTCGTCAAAAATGAGATGAAAAAAATATCGAAAATAAATTCGTTAGCGGTCGGCAAACAAACCGTAGGTTTCACCTTGATTGAGCTTTTGGTGGTGATCGCGATCATAGCGATTTTGGCGGCGATGTTATTGCCGGCCTTGTCCAAGGCTAAATTAAAGGCGTATCAGGCGAATTGTTTGAACAATGAGAAACAATTGGTTTTGGCCTGGCGGATGTTTGCGGATGATAATGGCGAATCGATTGTGGGTTTTGTCACGCAAGTGGCGCCGACTCCCGGCCCCGATGGCGCCGCCCAAGTCTGGCGCACCGCGCCGGATTTCATTTCACCGGGCATCAGCTTGAGCACGCAGCAAGGATTTATCAATGCGACGGAAATGGGTTATCGGCAACCCTCTTCGCCTTTGGCGGGGCCATTTGGCGGCGGTGGGACGATCGCCGGGCCCCTTTATCAATACGCACCCAATGCCCATATTATCCACTGCCCGGGCGACACCCGCGCCAATTTGCCCGTCAATGGCAGTGCAGACGGTTCAGGGTTTTCTTGGGCCAGTTATTCGGGGGTGTATCAATTGAACGGGGGCGCGGCGACGACAGAGTATCCGATTAAGAAAGCGACTCAAGTGATCCATCCCTCTGATAAGTTTGTATTCGTGGAAGAATGTGATCCACGTGGCGATAATGAAAATGGTTGGAAGATGAACGGACCTGTTTCCTCTGATCCAGCTTCAGCCTATACCGTATTGGATTCCCCGGCGGCTTATCATGGCAGTTCTAGCACCTTTAATTTTGCCGATGGACATGTTGAAGCGCATAAATGGCAGACGGGTGCAATGGTGGCTTATTGTCTGAGCATGAATCCGAGCAAATATGGTAGCGCCTTGCAAACGGCTATCACCTCGGGCGGCAATACCGATCAGGCGTGGCTCTCATTTCATTATCCAACTCAGGCGAACCCCTAACCATTCTCCGCTAAAGAAACAGACATCTGATTCGGTATCCGTAATAATATTTCGTTGAACATGATGGTGCGCGGCAATTTTGTATGAACTTTATCACAGCGGCTTCATTGGGAAAAATTCTAAACCGGTGGGGCTCAACTTTGCTGGCCGCGACCCTCGTGGGCGCGACGCCATCCCTTGCCTCCGCGCAAACCAATGTCACCGCCAATCTCTCCAAAAGCCTTGGCGACGTGGTGGTGCAAGACACGAAAGGTTGGGTGCGGCGCGATGATCCGGCGATGGTGAAATGGCGCGATGATCGCTTCGGCATCATGATTCATTGGGGCATTTATTCCGTCGCCGGCGGTTGGTGGAATGGCAAGGAAGTCAAAGGCGCGGCCGAATGGATCAAAGCCTTCGCCCACGTTCCCAATGCGGATTACGACCAGTTAGTCGGACAATTTAATCCGACCAATTATGATCCCGTTGCATGGGCGAAATTATTCAAAGCTACCGGTGCGAAATATGTCGTGATCACCACGAAACATCACGATGGATTTTGTTTGTGGGATTCCAAGTTCACAGATTTCGACATTGCCGCGACGCCGTATAAAAAAGATTTAATCAAGCCGCTCGCCGAGGCGTTGCGCGCCGAAGGCATTGATGTAGGGTTGTATTACTCGATCATTGATTGGCATAATCCGGATTACCGCGCGTCCTTGAAAACGCCGGAAGATAAAATCGCCTACGCGCGTTACCTCGTTTATCTAAAAAATCAGGTCAAGGAACTGCTCACCAAATTCGGTCCCGTCACGACGATCTGGTTCGATGGCCGCTGGGATTCGTCTTATAAAAGCAATCCGCAAACGGGCCAAGACCTCGAAGCCTACTGCCGTTCGCTCTCGCCCGGCATCGTCATCGGCGACCGCGTGCGCGCTTACGATGCGATGGCGGATTACAACTCCGGCTACGAGCGTAAATTGCCCGTGACGCAACCGCTTACCGATTGGGAATGTTGCATGACGATGACGGAAAATGCGTGGGGTTATCATCGCACGTGGACGGGTAACGGCTGGAAAACGCCGGGTGATATTTGCGAATTGCTGACGCGTTGCGCGGCGATGAACGGAAATTTTCTGATCAACATCGGCCCGAAACCAGACGGCAGCATCCGTCCCGAAGAAGTCGCGCGGCTCGACCGCGTGGGCGCTTGGATGAAAATAAACCATGACGCGATCTATGGCGCCGAAGCGTTTCCGATCAAAGATTTACCCGAAGGCATTTACGCCACGCGCAAAGGTGATCACGTTTATCTGATCGCCTTCCGCTGGCCGGATACGGATAAATTAAAACTCGCCGGAGTTTCCATCGCGTCCGCCTCGTTGCTCACGGCTGATGGCGCCAAACCAATCGCCGTTGAAGGTGGCAACACGCTCGTCGGTTTGCCCATGGAATCACCCGATACTATCGCCGCCGTTTTGGCGTTGGAATTGAAAGATTGATTTCAATTCTAGCCGCCGCGGCCATCAAATAAAAAGCCGCTTTCACTTGCAGGGGAGAGGGCGATGGGTGCCCGAACACACCCTAACTTTTCATCGGTAAAAGTTTTTATGAGCGAAAATCAGTGCCGATTAGCGGTTAAAAAATTCCCTGCCCCGATTAAATCTCAAAATCCACCACCGTTTTTTTATCCGCCTTGTTCAAGACGCGCATGTCGAGGCCGTCGTAAATCACCAATGAATTCGGGGCGACGCTCTCCATGATGAACACATTGCCGCCGATGGTGCTGTTCGCGCCGATGATGGTTTCGCCGCCCAAAATCGTCGCGCCGGGATAAATCGTTACGCGATCTTCAATGGTCGGATGCCGGCGCACGCCGCGCAATTGTTGGCCGCCCGCCGTGGATTTCGCACCGAGCGTCACGCCGTGATACATCTTCACGTGATTGCCGATGACCGCCGTTTCGCCGACGACCGTGCCGGTGCAATGATCCACAAAAAAGTGTGAACCGATCTTCGCGCCCGGATGTAAATCCATGCCCGTGCGCGCGTGCGCCCACTCCGTCATGATGCGCGGGATGAGCGCGATATTTTTCAAATATAATTCATGCGCTAGCCGTTGCACCGCGATGGCTTCGACGAACGGATACGAAACAATGATTTCTTCTTTGCTCGCCGCCGCCGGATCACCGCGAAACGCCGCGTCCACGTCCGTCTGCAATAATTCACGGATGCGCGGCAGGCCGCCAAGAAATTCTACCGTCAAATCATGGGCGGCCGTCGTGACATTTTTTTTGGCGAGGCCGGCGGGCGGATTGTATTCGAGGCTCTTGCGGATTTCGTCCTCCAACGTGCCGAGAATGGAATCGAGCAACGCCGCCGTCTCGACTTTGATTTCCGAAGAATGAATTAATTTCTCGTCAAAAAATCCGGGAAATAACAACCGTAACAGATCGCACGTCAACGCGGTGACGACGCGTTTGGACGGTAGATTTTTGCCGTCCAAATGATTGATGCCGCCAGCATTCGCATACGAGGCGACGAGCTGGTTGGTGAGTTTCGTAACGATTTCCACGGCGAAGGATTTACCACAAAGGCGCGCCGAAACAAAGTCGGTTTTTGAAATGGGATTTTAACGCAAAGGCGCGAAAGAATTAAAAATCTGCGCATCCAACGTTTGCGTTAGCGCGCGCAGAGGCCATCAAAGTTCCCACTAACACGGCGGAGCGGAAGCTTCGCCCGACCCCGCGTTGATTTACTTTCCGCTCCCAAAAACATTGGCGAGCAATTGCGGCTGTTTGGGCGGGCGCATTAACGTGTCGTTATTTTCAACTTCCGGCCAGAGCCACAGACTGCCATCCGCTGCAAGGAAAACCGCGGATTCATTCCACCAAGCGTCCGTGAGGCCAATCCAATCGTTGTGAATGCCCAAACGGGTCGGTGGAATTTTGATCGCTTCCTCTGCAGTTCGAGCAATGAGCTGCCATTGCCATAATGTTCCATCCGCCTTGAGTGCGATCAGACGATCTTGATTCATCACCGTAGTGAGCCAGTTGGTGTCTGCGCCCATTCGTAAAAAAACAGGCAGTTTTGATTGCGATGGGTTTTCAGCATCTATGATCCATTTGCCGATCCACAAAGTTCCATCTTTACGCACATAAGCCATCAGATTATTGCCTTGAGAAAAAGTGGACGGCACAACTTGATCCATTTTAGTTTCGTGCCCTTCAATTTTTGCGCCGAACGTTTTATCTTCAAAATTAATTCCCCAAACTGTGCCGTCAGTTTTTTGAACGAGACGCCGCCAATTGTTAAAAATTTCTCGCCAATCTGAATTCGTGCCGATTTGGTGTGGCGTGGCAGCACGCACCGTCGGCCAGTTAGTTTCAGCCGCCGCAGATGAATCTATCCAATCAAAACGATCTGTGGTTCCCCATTGCCAAAGTGTGCCGTCGGTTTTTAACAGTAATAATTGCGAAAAGCCCATTCGCATGACTTGCTGCCAATTGGTTTCAGTGCCTACCCGCACCATATTTGCGCCCGTCCAAACTTTGGGCTTGGCATCACTCGAAATCCATAAGGAGCCATCAGTTTGGATGCCGATGGTGTCCAAATAGCCATCAAGATAAGGTGATTTTGATGGGCTGGTGGTTTGTTTCCAATAATGAATACGCCACGCGGTGGTGGAAGCCCAGTTTGAACCCGCAATGAAATCTTGCGGTCCGATACTTTCGGGGCG
The DNA here is from genome assembly GCA_026225255.1 of Methylacidimicrobium fagopyrum. Classification (GTDB taxonomy): domain Bacteria; phylum Verrucomicrobiota; class Verrucomicrobiia; order Limisphaerales; family UBA11358; genus UBA11358. Next base: position 112,094 of record JAMFSJ010000066.1, read on the forward strand.
TGGCAAAAATAGTGCCCGCCAAACCATGTGCCACTTATTGTTTTCACCACCTTGAACATTGTAGCCCAAACTATCGAACCAGACCCGCCCGTCGGCGTGTCGCAGGGACAGACCGCCATCCATGTTGCCGGATAGTTTTGGTGGATTGGTCATGGGAAATCTTGCTGCCCCGTGCGTGGGTTCTGCGGGTTCAAATATTTCCCAGACACGGTTGTAGATCAGCGCGCTGCTGACGAATACAAATAGAGTTGCGCCAACGATGCCAAAAATATTGCGGCGCCAAAGCTGCCCACCATCAATGGGCCGGCTGAAATTGCGCCACGCCAGCCAAGGAATAAAGACGATGAGGGTGAGGATCGTGATGATATTCAGTAACCGCGGATTCCAGAGCTTGGTGCCAAAGCCGGTGAAATGGCCCGCGCCCAGAAATTCAATAACAAAGCAGCTGGCCACACAGATCACGATGGCGATGCTCAAGGCTTGGAGAAAATTCTTAGCCAGAGTCGAAGCTAAAAAACCCGCCAACACAAAGCCGACTGATCCGACAAGCATGAGGATCACAAATATAAGATGACCAGAGAAAACTCCGGATCCGTTATAGTTATTAGTCGTTGCTTGGAATAAATCGGTGGGCGCACCGAGAAGACTTGCAGCTCCTTCCAATACTAGGGGCATGACGCCGCCAAGCAACATGCCGAAAAATAGGGCGGGAATAAATTTGATCACAAATTGCAGCCGACGCGAAACCGGCAGACAGAATTGTCCATCCACGATGCCCAGCTTGCGTTCTTCCGCCACCGCCATGCAGCCGATGACCAGTGGCATAATCAGCCAGAAGATCCAGAAAAATTCTCCGATGACGCTCATGAATGAATCGTGCTCGAATTTGCCATGGACGACTCGCATCAGAATAACAGCCAAATGCAATACCAGCAGTGCGCCCGCACAAAACAGACTGATGCTGTGAAGTTGAAATTCCTTTTTACACAAGGCGGTGATCGGTTTTCTAACGCGTTTTGAAACGGTTGTTTTTGAGTTAGTGTCCAAATAACGCCACGTTGAAAATGAGATGACGCCACCCGTCCAAGCGGCATCTTGCGACCGATGAAACAACCGGTGCGCCAGCCAGAACCCGGCGACGCAATAAATCACGGCCAAGCCATAGAGCGATGGCACAAGGATTTCTTCAGGAGTTTGGGCTGGCACGAAAAATATCACAGTCATCAGCAATCCAAGTGGCGTGAGAAATGTGATCCAAAACGCGGCGGAGATTTGCCGAAAGAGTAGCGTAGTCCACAACCCGCCGGTCAGCGCGAGGAAGATGGCGGCGGTGCCACCCAGTAGCGCATTATGATAATCCGTCGTGAGAACTTTTGGATTCGCAGCCCAAACAGAAAGTTTAGAAGCGTGCTGAAATAGGAAGGTATTGCTGAGTGTCGAGGCGATGCAAATCAACGCGGCTCCAGAAAACAATATGGCTATTTTCGTGCGCCAGATTTGGCGGCGTTCCATGGGCTGAGACATCAGCGCAGGGAAAGTGCCCAAGCTGAATTCGCGCCCAAAAGAATCTACGGCCAGCAAAATTATGCCGAAGAATAGCACCAACGGTGTCCAGGCAAACGATGCCTCCGAATCCTTTCCAGACAACCATGGTGCCAAAATCGCGAGCGATAAAACCACGAGCCAACTCGGCAACAGCAGCCGGATTTCTTTTTTGACGAGTGCGTTCATAGGTCAATGCCGTAGTGACACGGACGTTCCGCCCGTGAGTTGAAGTTTGCGTCCATTTTAATTTCACTCGAAACACACGGGCGTGCCGTCCGTGCCACCACTAATGTGCGGCCGACATTTTGTCGGCAGCAGAACCCGCCGCTGGCTAACCGAATCGGCGATGAGGCCGGCCACGACGTCCGGCGAATTAGACGCGTCATGGAGTGCGGCGGGAAGCGCAGCGCCACGCCGCTTTCGCGCGCCAGGTCATGCTCTTTTTTGTTTAACTTCAGCACGTCCGAAAGCGGTGTCGCCGCTCCCGCTTTGCCACCGCACGCCATGACGCATCCGGCATCAGCCCGCGCTTGCCCAATGATCATGGAAGGCAATGGCAGAATAGTTTTGTTGTTAAGGCGGCGCGTCAGCTTCGCTCTACTGTTGATGAATTGAGTTTTCATGCGCTCGCCTTTTTTAAAAGGTCCGACGCCACGAAAATTTCTTCGAGCGACAACGATTCGCTCCGCAATTCTTCCGGCGCTAGCGCTTTTAGTTTTTCTAAAATCTGTTCGCTGTTGGCGTCGGCGATAATCTCCACTTCGCGGCCGTTTTGTTTCACGCTTAACGCGCCCGGCAGATTGAGTTGCGTGGGCGATTGGCCGAAGCGGGCGCGGATTTTGCGGAAACGATCGCGCGCGGCGTCGGCGTCCATCGTCAGTAAATTGCGCCCGGCTTCGATGATCGTGAATTCATCAATCAAGCCCTCGAACTCAGAGATCAAATGCGTGGAGACAAAAACCGTGCGCCGTTCGGGATCGCCGGATTGATACGCGCCGATGACGGTTTCGATAAATTCGCGCCGCACAATCGGATCCAGCCCGCTGGTCGGTTCATCGAGCACGAGCAATTCCGGTTCGGGACAGATCGCGCCGATGAGCGCGAGTTGCGTGCGTTGGCCTTTGGACAAGCTCGTGGTTTTCTTGGCGGCATCGAGTTGAAAGCGTTTCAATAGATCGTTCTCGATATCGCGATTCCAATGCGCGCGGAACGAGGCATAATATTCCAAGGTGTCGCGCACGGTCATCCACGGATAAAACGCGACGACGTCCGGCACATACGCGAGCCGCGCTTTCACCGCGACTTCATCGCGTTGCGGATCGAGTCCGAACACGCGCGCCGTGCCGTCGCTCGGGCGCAACAGATTAAGCAGACATTTGATCGTCGTGGTTTTGCCTGCGCCGTTGCGACCGAAAAACCCGTAACATTTGCCCGCGCGCACGTTCAACGAAAGACCGTTGACGGCATCTGTTTTACCATAACGTCGCGTCAGATTGTTGAGCTCAATTACGAAAGGGTTGTTTGCCATAAGAGTTTCCGGGTTGAATCAATCGTTGGTTTTGTTTTCGTCGGATTTGCGTTCGAAGTAATCGAGCCGTTCCTTGACTACTGTCAAAAATTTATCGCGATCCACTTGCAGGTGATGCGCCATGACCACGGCTTCATCAATTTCCGCAAGCAGGAGTTTCTGCCGGATTGGCTTGGTGAACGGCGAATTATTTTCTTTTAAAAAACAGCCTTTGCCGGGAACCGTTTCGATGACGCCCTGATTTTCCAACTCCGCGTAAGCCTTGGCGACGGTGTTGCGATTGACGCGCAATTCCTCGGCGAGCGGGCGGATGGACGGCAACGGTTCGCCGGTGCGGAGCGTGCCGGCGGCAGCAGCGAGGCGGACCTGATCCACCAATTGGAGATACACCGGTTTACCGGATTTGAAATCAATTGATAGCATCATAGCAGTGGTAAGTGTCCTATGACACTAGGACAGTCGGCGGTGAAAGTCAAGGGGAAATTAAGGAGCATCGAACATTCAACCACCAATGAAGCTGACCGCGTGCGCATGGGTTTGGTGACGTTCGGTGTTTTTAGATTTCTCCGAGCCGAGCAATGCTTGGCGCTCCGGGGCGGTTGGTGTGGCACGTCGCATCACCCTTTCATCGCGGCTGAATTTTCTTAAATGACAAAACTGTCATCCGGCTTTCATGCGCTGCTCATCCGGGTGTGATTTAATGGCAGCGTTCGATTTATTAAGCACCACCAAATCGTCAATTATGAATTATATCTCAATCTCCCATATGAATATTAAAATGATCCTGGGCTCGGCGCTGGCGGCCAGTTTACTGGTTGGCTGCGCTGCGGAAAAATGTGAACCTCATCCGGCCGACGCCAAAATCAGCAAAGCGGACGCGCAAGCCATCGCGCTGGCGCGCGTTCCCAACGGCACGATCAAGGAAGCGGAATTAGAAAAAGAACACGGCAAACTGATCTGGTCGTTTGACGTTGCCACGCCGGACACGAAAGATATCACGGAAGTTAATGTGGATGCGATCACGGGTGCAGTCGTTGGCGTGGATATTGAATCGGCCGAAAAAGAAGCGAAGGAAGCGAAAGCAGAAAAAGATTAAAATTGATATTCAGTGTTCCCAGTTTGGGGCTAAAAAATTATGAAAAAAATTGTGTTGGCGGGGTTGATTGGTTTGGCGGCGATGGTTGGCCGCGCTGAGGAGCCTTATCATTTCATTAAAGAAATTCCCATTGCGGGTGACGGCGGCTGGGATTATCTGGCGGTCGATTCGGCGGCGCAACGGCTTTACGTTTCGCACGCGACCCGCGTGGTCGTGTTGGATTTGAGCAAGGACGCGGTGGTGGGCGAGATTACCAATACGCCCGGCGTTCACGGCATTGCGCTCGCGCCGAAATTGAATCGCGCGTTTGTCAGCAACGGCAAAGAATCCAAAATCAGTGTCGTGGATTCGCAGACGTTGCAGACGCTTTTCAAAGTGGATACGGGCGCGAATCCTGATTGCATTTTATTCGTGCCCGGAAAAAATGAAGTTTATGCCTTCAACGGCCGCGGTCAATCAGCGACGGTGATCGCCGCGGATACGGGCAAAATTGTGGCCACGATTCCGCTCGGAGGCAAACCGGAATTCGCGCAATGCGAACCGAAGACTGGCCGCATTTTTAATAATCTTGAAGACAAAAGCGAAGTCGCGGTGATTGACGCCGAGTCCCATCAAGTCGTCACTAACTGGCTGATTGCGCCGGGCGAAAGCGCGTCCGGTATGGCGATTGATCGTAAGCATCATCATTTATTTCTCGGTTGCGATAATCATTTGATGGCGATGATGGACAGCACGAGTGGAAAAATTCTCGCGACCGTGCCGATCGGTGAAGGTGTGGACGCCAATGCCTTTGATCCGAAAACACATTTTGCGTTCGCTTCCTGCGGCGACGGCACGACGACGATTGCGCGCGCCGACGGCGACACGTTGACGGTCGTGCAAGTTTTGAAAACCGAACCCAGCGCTCGGACGCTGGCGCTCGATCCGGCGACGCATAAAATTTATCTCGCGGCGGCAAAATTTGACGCGCCCGCCGCCGGTCAACGCCGCGGTAAAATGGTTCCAGGCACGTTCAAAATTCTTGTGTATGGTATGGCGGAAGCGAAAGAATAATTTCCTGTGCGAGTCCTAGTTGTCGAAGACGAAAAGAAAACCGCGTCGTTTGTCCGCAAGGCATTGCAGGCGGAAGGTTTCGCCGTGGACGTTTTGCACGCTGGCGACGGCGTGTTGACCGCGTTGCAAACAACGCCGTTCGATGTGCTCGTGCTCGATATCATGTTGCCGGGGCGCGACGGCTTGAGTGCGTTGCGACAATTGCGCGAAAATAAAAATGTCACGCCGGTCTTGCTGTTGTCTGCGCGTGGCGGCGTGAATGAACGCGTGGAAGGACTGAACGCGGGCGCCGATGATTATTTGCCGAAACCATTTGAGCTCGCTGAACTCATTGCGCGGGTGCGCGCACTGGGGCGGCGCGGCGGCGAAAATAAATCCACCGTCCTGCGCGTCGCCGATCTGACGCTCGACACGCTCACGCGCCTGGCCAAACGTGGCGGTGCAGAAATCGAATTGACTGCGCGCGAATATCGGCTGCTGGAATTCCTCATGCGTTCGACCGGTCGGCTGTGCGGGCGCATGACGATTTTGGAAAAAGTTTGGGACTACGATTTTGATCCCGGCACAAATCTCGTGGACGTTTATATCCGCCGGGTGCGCGAAAAAATTGACGCCAAATTTGAGCCGAAACTGCTGCACACCATTCGCGGCGCAGGCTACATTTTAGAGGAGCAACGATGAGCATTCGCACGCGGCTCACGTTGTGGTATGCGGGCATTTTATTCGTCTCGCTGCTCGCGATGGGCGGATTGTCCTATTACGAATTCGTCGTGAAACAGCATTCAATTCTGCATGCGGCGCAAGTTGCCAATGCGATCATTGACGAGGACGAAAGCGAGGATTTTGGCCAGTCTTTAAAAGTGCTTTTCTGGTGCGGTCTGCCCGCGATGTTGTTTGCGCTCGCGGGCGGTTGGTGGCTCACGCGCAAAGCGCTAAAGCCGGTGGCGGCCTTGACGCAAGTCGTCGAACGCATCACGGAAGACAATTTGCACCAACAATTACCGAAGAGTGGCGCGGGCGATGAACTGGACCGTCTGACGGAAGTCTTCAATGCCATGACCGCGCGGCTAAATAATTCGTTTGCCCGCATCCGCGAATTCACGTTGCACGCGTCGCACGAATTGAAAACACCGCTGACCGTTTTGTGCGGCGAAACGGAAATGGCGTTGCGCGAAGGAAAAATTTCGCCGGCCGAGCGCGAACGGGCCGTGAGCCAGTTGGACGAATTACGACGCCTCGCGCATATTGTGGACGGACTGACCCTGCTCGCAAAAGCGGACTCCGGCCAAGTCGCTCTGCAACTGGAACCGGTGTCATTGGATGAACTCGTTCGCGATAATTTTGCCGATGGGCAAATCCTCGCCGAGCCGCAAAATATCAAGGTGGAATTAGTGTTGTGCGAAGAAGTTTCCCTGCGCGGCGACCGCCATCGTTTGCGTCAACTACTCTTAAATCTTGCCGATAACGCCGTGAAATATAATCAGCCGCAAGGTCGCGTGATCATGAACCTGCGGCGCGCCGGTGAATTTGCCGAATTAACCATCGCCAACACCGGTGCGGGGATTCCGCCGGAAATATTGCCGCGCGTGTTCGACCGTTTCTTTCGCGGCGATGCGGCGCACGGCAACGTCATTGATGGCTGCGGCCTCGGCTTGAGCATCGCGCAATGGATTGTCGTCGCGCACGGCGGCACGATTCAGATCGCGTCCGAACCGGCGAAACTCACAACGGTCACGGTGAAATTGCCGCTCGTATGAAAGCGTGGCCGTTTATTTTTGGAATCGCTTTACTCGCCGGTTGCGCGCGTTTTCAGCCGCAGCCGATGGCGCCGGAACAATCCGCCGCGCAACTCGAAGGGCGTCGACTTGATGCCGCCGGACTAAAAAAGTTTCTCGCAGAAAATTCCATGGGCGAAATTAAAACCTGGCCGCTGCGAAAATGGAATTTATCCGAACTGACCCTCGCCGCCTTTTATTTTCATCCGAGTCTTGAAGTCGCGAAACAACAGTGGCTCGTCGCGTCGTCCGGCATCAAAACCGCGGGCGCGCGACCGAACCCGTCGGTGACCGTGACGCCCGGCTACGATTCGCAAATTCCCGGTAATTACAGCCCGTGGCTCGTGCCGGTGACGTTTGATTGGCCCATTGAAACCGCGGGTAAACGCGGCCAACGGCTGGCCGAGGCGGAAAAAATTTCCGAATCAGCGCGCTATAATTTTATCAGCGCCGCGTGGAAAATTCGCAGCGGCGTCCGCACCGCGTTGCTTGATTTTATACTGTCCGGCCAACGCGCTGATCTGTTGCAAAAACAATTTTCGGCACAAACGCAGATTGTAAAATTATTACAACAACGTTTGGACGCGGGCGAAATTTCCCGGCCGGAACTGACGACGGCCAGCATTGCGCTGAATAAAACGCAGTCGGATTTGAACGCGGCGCAAGCCAGCGCGGCCACCGCGAATTCAGGGTTGGCGGAGGCGTTGGGTGTGACCACCGCGGCGTTGGTGGACGTGCGCTTTAATTTTGATTTTTCCACGCACGACGTCGCGACGTTGACTTCGGCGGATGCGCGCCAGCTGGCGTTGCGCTCGCGGGCTGACATTCTTGCCGCGCTCGCGGATTACGCGGCGAGCGAGGCCGACGTGCGTTTGCAGGTCGCCAAACAATATCCCGACCTGCATCTCGGTCCCGGTTACGCGTGGAATTCAGGCAACGCGGGCGACAGCCAATGGAGTCTCGGCGTGACGTTGGAGTTGCCGATTCTCGACCAAAATCAAGGTCCGATCGCCGAGGCCGAAGCGCGCCGCAAATTGTCCGCCGCGAAATTTATCGAACTGCAATCCCAAGTCATCAATGAGATCGACCACGCGGTGGCGGGCTTTCGCGTGGCGCAAACGCAGTTGCAGGTGGGGAAAAAATTGCTCGCATCGCAGCAACAGCAGCAAGCGTCAGTCGCGGCGCAACTGCAAGCGGGCGCGGGCGATCCCCTGGATTTGCTCAACGCGCAACTGGAGTTGACCAGTGGCCAATTGGCCCAACTTGATAACGCGGCGAATGCGCAAACCGCTTTCGGCGCGTTGGAAGATGCGTTGCAACAGCCAGGGGATTCCATCAATGCCGTCATTGAAAAAATTGCGCCGGCGAATTAAGCACGTGAAATCATGACCATGAACGCAGCCAATAAAAGCAGTCGCGATGGAGCGGCGAGCCTTGCTCGTCGCGGATTTTCGTCGCTCGTCATTTTAATTATCGTCATCGCCATAACGGGCTGTTCCCAATCGGACGATGGAAAAAAATCCGCGCCCGCCGAAAAAGCCGAAGCGGAAGCCAAATTCGGCATCACGCTGGACGCCGCCACGCAAGCGCGTTTGGGCTTAAAAATTGAATCGCCCGTCGCCCGCCAATGGTCGCCGGAAATAAAGGGTTTTGGTCGCGTGTTGGTTCCCGCGACGCTGGCCGCCGCCGTGGCTGATTTGGAATCCGCGCGCGCGACGGCGGAAGTTTCCCGTAACGAATACGCGCGGCAAAAAACGTTGGCGGCACAAAACAACGCTTCTATCCGCACGCTTGAAATCGCGAAAGCCGATGCGACGCGGGACGAACTGGCAGCCAAAACTGCGGTCGCAAAATTTAAACTGGATTGGGGCGCGGCTTTGCTAGAAAGCAGCGATCGCGAGCAAACCATTTCCAGCATCCTGAACGGCAATGAGAATTTGGTGCAGCTTGATTTGCCGGCCGGTGAAATGGTGTCCTCGCCGCCGATATCCGCGCGGATACTTGCGTTGGGCAATGAAAACAACTTCGTGAGCGGCAAATTGATTGGTGCGCTGGACGGCGTAAATCCGCAGACGCAGAGTCAAAGTTTTTTATTTTTGACGCCGCCGAAATCACTGGCTGTCGGCGCGGCGGTGACCGGTTTTCTGAAAACTTCCGGCGATTCGATTAACGGCGTCGTCGTTTCAGCGAGTGCCATTTTGCGGCACGAAGGTGTGGGTTGGGTTTATGTGCAGACGGAGACGAATCAATTTGTGCGCACGGAAATTCCGCTGGATCGGCCAACGGCTGATGGCTGGTTCGTTTCCAATAATTTGTCCGCAACGAATAAGATTGTCGTCGTCGGTGCGCAGGCGGTGCTTTCGGCGGAATTAAGCGGCGGCGGTTTTAACACGGGCGAACGCGATTAACCCATGCTCCGACGACTCGTTGAACTTGCTTTGGGCGCCCGCGGCGTGGTCATCACATTGGCGCTTGGTTTCATTGGTTACGGACTGTTCGTCGCAGCGCACGCGAAGCTGGATGTGTTTCCCGAATTCGTCCAACCCCAGGCCACCGTGCAGACGGAAGCGCCGGGGCTCGCGCCGGAACAAGTCGAGGCACTCGTTACGCGGCCGGTCGAAAACGCATTGAATGGCGCGGGTGATCTCGATTACATTCGCTCGGAATCCATCGCCGGTTTGTCGGTGGTCACGGCGGTTTTCAAGGACGGCACGGACATCCATCTGGCGCGTCAAATGATCGCGGAACGGCTCGCGCAACTCGGCGGCGATTTGCCGGTCGGCGTGGCGTCGCCGAAAATGGAGCCGCTCACGTCGTCCACGATGGACTTGCTGAAGTTTGGTTTGACGTCGCAAAAAGTATCGCCGATGACCTTGCGAAAGTTCGCGGATTGGACGGTGCGCCCGCGTTTGCTTTCTGTTCCCGGCGTGGCGGCGGTGAAAATTTTTGGCGGCGAAGTGCGGCAGTTGCAGATCCAAATCAAACCTGACCGTTTGCTGGCGTTTAATATTTCGGTGCAAGATGTTTTGAGTGCGGCCAGCGCGGCGACGGGTGTGCGCGGTGCGGGCTTTATCGAAACGGCAGCGCAGCGCCTCATGCTGCAGACCGAAGGCCAGTCGCTCACGGCCGCGCAACTCGGCGAAATTGTGGTGACGCAACGCGACGGCCACACTATCCGGCTGCGCGAGGTGGCGAATGTCGTCGAAGGCGCGGAAGCTAAATTTGGCGACGCGCTCATCAACGGCCAATCCGGCGTGCTGATCACCACGGCCAGCCAATACGGCGCGAACACGCTGGAAGTGACGCGCGCCGTCGAAGCAGCGTTGGAAGAATTGAAGCCGGCGTTCGCGGCGGAAGGCATTGACTACACGCCATCGCTGCATCGTCCCGCGACATTCATCGAAATCGCATTACGTAATATGAAAACATCGCTGCTACTCGGCGCGGTGTTGGTGGCGATCGTGCTGTTTTTATTTTTACTGGATTTGCGAACGGCGTTGATTTGTTTCACGGCTATTCCGTTGTCGCTGCTCGCGGCGGTCGTGGTGCTGGATTATTTTGGCGTGACGCTGAACACCCTGACGCTCGGCGGGCTCGCCGCCGTTCTCGGCGTGGTGGTGGATGACGCAATCATCACTGTGGAAAATATTTTGCGGCGTTTAAGAGAGCGCCGCTCGCCGGATCGGCTCATTTCAAATCATGCCGCTAATCAAAATCAGGCGATCAGTGCACCGGCGGAAAATATTTTCAACGTCATCCTGAATGCCACGCTGGAAGTGCGCAATTCAGTCGTTTACGCCACGTTCGTCGTCGCGCTGGTTTTCGTGCCGGTATTAACGATGACCGGCTTGCAGGGGAAATTTTTCGCGCCGCTCGGCGTGGCGTTCATACTCGCCAATCTCGCGTCCTTGTTCGTCGCGCTCACGGTCACGCCCGCGCTATGTTTCGCTTTGTTAGCGCGTTCGCAGCCGCGGGAGGAACCCAATTATTTGCGCCGGCTAAAATTAATTCATCGCCGCGTGCTCGAAAAAATCGGCAGTTATCCCAAGACGATGCTCGCAGTCGCGACCGCTTTATTCATCGCGGCCTTGGCGACATTGCCGTTTTTTGGCGGCGAATTTTTGCCGAGTTTTCGAGAAGGCCATTTCGTCGTCGGCATCACGATGGCGCCGGGAACGTCGTTGCCGGAAATGAAACGGATGGGGGAACGGATTTCGGCAGAGTTACTGAAAATTCCGGCGATCCAAACGGTGTCGGAACAGATCGGTCGCGCGGAAGGCGGCGAAGATACGTGGGGCTCGCATCGCGGCGAAATGCACGTCGAACTTAAACCGGACGCAGGCGTGGATCAGGAAAAAGTGCAGAATGAAATTCGCGACGCGCTCGCGAAATTTCCCGGCGTCCAGACGGAGGTATTGACGTTCCTCGGTGACCGTATTGGCGAAACCATTTCTGGTGAGACCGCGCAAGTGGTGGTGAATATTTTTGGCGACGACCTCGACGTGTTGGATGCGAAGGCGAATGACGTGCCGCCGTATTGAGCAAAATTTCCGGGGCCGCCGACGTGCAGGTTTCCGCGCCGCCCGGCGCGCCGCGTGTGATGATCCGGCTGCGTCCCGACCGTTTGACGCAATTCGGTTTTCGTCCGCTCGAAGTGCTGGAAGCCGTCCGCACCGCGTATCAAGGCGAGGTCGTGGCGCAAACTTACGAAGGTGAAAAAGTTTTTAACGTGGCGGTGATGCTGGAGCCGTCCGCGCGGCAGGCGCCCGAAACCATTGGCGATTTGCTCATCAACAATCCGGCCGGCGACCGGCTGCCGCTGAAACAACTGGCCGATATTTTTCTGACGACCGGACGTTATGCCATTTTACACGATGGCGCGCGGCGGCGGCAGACGATTACTTGCAATCCACAAGGCCGCGACGTGGCGTCATTCGTCGCGGACGCGCAAAAGCAAATCGCGGCGCAGGTGAATTTCCCCGCCGGAGTTTACGCGGAATTTAGCGGCGCGGCGGAAGCCCAAAAAACGGCGCAAACGGAATTGCTGTTGCATTCGCTACTCGCAGCGGCGGGAATTATTTTGCTGTTGGCCATGGTTTTTCGCAAAGCCAGCCATCTGTTACTCGTGCTGGCAAATTTGCCGTTCGCGCTGGTCGGCGGCGTGCTAACGATTTTTCTCGTCGGTTATTTTGGCAGCGCCGGACAAGGCTCGTTGTCGCTCGGCACGCTGGTTGGGTTTGTGACGTTGTTCGGTATCACGCTGCGTAATTCCATCATGATGATTTCGCATTTTGATCATTTGGTGAACGAAGAGAATTTACCGTGGGGAATCGAAACCGCCCTCCGCGGCGCGACGGAACGACTCATTCCGATCCTGATGACGGCGCTGGTGACGGCGCTTGGATTATTGCCGCTGGCGCTCGGCAGTGGCGGGGCCGGCCGCGAAATCGAAGGTCCGATGGCGATCGTAATTCTGGGCGGATTGGTGACTTCCACCGCCCTGAATTTATTGGTGTTGCCGACGTTGGCGCTACGTTATGGAAATTTCTCGCACCGTCGGATTTAAACGTGGGGCCGTTTTTCGGATTGGCACGCGGCGGGATTCTGCAATGCTTTCCGCAAGGTCGCATGAACATCCTCGAAGTCAAAAATCTAAAAGTGCATTTTCCCGTCCAACGCGGGCTGTTCAGTCGCGGACACGAATCCGTGAAGGCCGTGGACGGCGTTAGTTTTAATATCGCCGCCGGCGAAACGCTCGGGCTCGTCGGCGAAAGCGGTTGCGGCAAATCTACGTTGGGTCGTGCGATCATGCGGTTGGTGGAGCCGACGCACGGCGAAGTTTTTATGGACGGCGAAGACATCACGCGCCTGAACGGTTCCGCGTTGCGTTCGCGGCGGCGTAAATTCCAGATGATTTTTCAAGACCCGTTCGGCTCGCTCAATCCGCGGATGACGATCGAGCAAATCATCGGCGAAGCGCTGGACATCCACCAGCTGGCCGATGGTTCCTCCGCGCGGCAAAAAAGAATTTTTGAATTACTGAAAGATGTCGGGCTCGACCCGATTTATGCGCAGCGTTATCCACATGAATTTTCCGGCGGTCAACGTCAGCGCATCGGCATCGCCCGCGCGTTGGCGGTGGAACCGAAGCTGATTATCTGCGACGAACCTGTGAGCGCGTTGGACGTTTCGGTGCAGGCGCAGATCATAAATTTGCTTGGCGATTTGCAACAGAAACACGGCATTGCGTATCTGTTTATCGCGCACGATCTGGCGGTGGTCGAACACATCAGCCGGCGCGTGATGGTGATGTATCTCGGAAAAATCGTAGAAAAGGCGGACGCGAAAAATATCATCCGCCAGCCGCAGCATCCTTACACGCAGGCGTTGATCTCAGCCGTGCCGGAAGTGGCTCCGGATTCCAAGCGGCAACGAATTGTTTTGCCGGGCGATGTGCCGTCGCCGATTCATCCGCCGAGTGGTTGCCCGTTTCATCCGCGCTGTCCGATGGCGGAAGGAAAATGTAAAACGGAAGTTCCCGCTTTTCGTGAGGCGGCGGAAAATCACTTTGCCGCCTGCCATTTTGCGGGTCAGAAAATCGCGGCGTAATTTAATTCCCTGTCACTAGCCGCAAACCACCGGCAGCGCGCTTTTACGGATTCGCTGGCGCATTGGTTTCCGCCGGACCGGTGCCGAGTTGGAAATCATGCTGGCCTTTGATTTTTCCGGCACTGACAAAAAGCCGATAAATCACGTTCGTTTCTAATTCTCCCGCGTGCTCCCCTGGGACAGCGGGCTTCATGCCGCGAATGGTCCGGCCATAAGCGAAATCCCGCAACGGCACGGAATTGGAACTGGAAACCAGATGCCAGACGGGCAGGACGTGCGGGTCTTTTTCAAAGGCCGCGAGGGGAACAATTTTGAGCTCGGTCAGGCCGATTTGCTTATTCATCCCAAACAATAAGGTCGGTTCGTTGTCCGCTCCTTTGCGCCGATAATGCATGTCGCGGACCGTGTGAAAAATTTGCACCGTGTTGGGTTTGAACCAATCGGTAAAATAAATCGCATAGACCGTCGCCAGCACGAGCACGATGATGAGGGATAACCAATTCTTTTTTGTCATAATCAATAAACTTGTAACGCGCCAGCCCTGGGCAGCGTCGAACATGGGGTCAGACGCTGCTCGCGGCTCTTAGGTTATGAAAATAAATCAGTCATCTTATTTCGGCAAACGCGGACTTTTAAAAAGTTTTCGCGTGGGTAACGCTTTTACTTTGATCGAATTGCTGGTGGTCATCGCTATCATCGCGATTCTGGCGGCGATGTTACTGCCCGCGTTGGCGAAGGCGAAAGAATCGGGCAAACGCGTCGCCTGTCTGAACAATGTCCGCCAATTGAGCCTCGCCGTGCATATGTATGTGGACGATAGCCAAGGCTTTTATCCGCCGCGTTCCACCACCAATCGCTGGCCGAGTCTGCTCTACGAAACTTACGGCCGGAGTGCCAAGCTGTTGCTGTGCCCGAGCGAACCCGGTGCCGCGCCGCTCAGTGATGGCCTGAGTTCGTCCAACAATGTGGCGGACGCCGCGCCGCGCAGTTATTTCATCAACGGTTGGAATGATTATTTTGCCAGCCAACATCCCGATACCGATACGCTGGGATTAAACGCGGGCGATGCCATGCGGGAAACGGCGATTTTGCATGCGAGCGAAACGGCGGTGTTCGGTGAAAAAATGACGGGTAAGGGCGATTTTTACATGGACCTCAACGAGGGCGAATGGGGTAATGATTTTGGCGGCGTTCTCAATCAGAGCAGCCACAGTTCGACGCCGACCGATCGCGCTTCCGGCACCGGTTCCGGCGGTTCCAATTACGCGCTGGCTGATGGCAGTGCCCGCTACATTAAATTTCCACAAGTGCTGGAGCCGCTGAATATGTGGGCGATCAGCGATGCCAGCCGGACGGCGTATCAGGCGAATTATTAAAAAAATTCGGCGGCGTAACCGCTGCCGAAAACCCAGTGGTGATTTTTAAAAAACAAATCACTTTTACCGAAGTTTCCGATTGCAATGTCGTTCCCGCATGGCATCCTCTTCAAACCTAATGTCGGGGCGTAGCGTAGGCTGGTAGCGCGCTTGGTTCGGGTCCAAGAGGTCGTGAGTTCGAATCTCACCGCCCCGACCATTTTAGGGAACTTCACCAGCCAGTTTTTCACCTTTCGCTCACGTTTGAATCCGCTTACAACCAAAGTATCGGCTGCGTGATGGCAATATTGCGGCGGACTTCTTCGTTCGTTGGATCAGGCTCCAGTTTTTTCCAGAGCTCCAGATACTTGGGTTGATGCAACGCCCGTCCGGCGAATAAGAGACTCGGTTGTCGCGCGGGCCAACCTTCCCAGGCCTGAACATCCGGCGCTTTGGGCCAGGTGGATTTATCGGCGAGATAGGGATACATAAATTGGATGGCCGCACCGATGCTGCGTCCGTCGGCCAACGCGAAGTGCCAAAGATTTTCTTTGGGCGTGGAAAGCACTTCGCAGAGGGTGACTAAGTTATCCAATTGAAAGATGGAATAGCCGTAGGGCTTCGTGCGTTTTAGTTCGAGTGGAAAACTTCCATCCACTGCCATCTGGTTGGGGAGAAAAACTTCTTTGAACTGACGACGACATTCAGTGAGCTTGGTTTCGTCGCCGGTGAAGCGCGCAAACACGGCGACTTGCAACCAATAGGCGACGGCGTGATTGTTGGCCGCGGTGCCCTCAGTTCGACCGTTCTTGCTGGTGACCATCCAATCGGCCAACGCCTGAAACCATTGTTTCAGGCCGGTCAACACTTCGGTCGGAAAGGCGGATGATGTTTGCAGCGCCGTAATCGCCGGTGGAATTTCGATCAAGTGCAAACCGTCAATGATGCCCCAACTGCGTCCAGGTGTGCTGCCGGGAATGGCTTGTGCGTATTGCAGATTCGGGTTCATCCGCGTGGCCGGGTCGAGGAAAAAGACCCGCAATAATTCCGCCGCCTTCGCCGCATAACGATTGTCGCCGGTGATTTTATAGGCCGCGCCCAAAGCCGCCACCGCGTCGCTGAGTTCGCGGATGGCCTGACGATGTTGCGAAAAATTTCCGGGATTAGATTGGCCGTCGCGGTTGATGTAAGGCAATCCGTCGGGCTGGTTGGGATTAGGCCAGAAGTAATCAGCGTTGGAATAAAAATCATTCGTTCCACCTTCGCTCAAATTAGCACGATACTTAGTGATGGTCGGAGGTTCAAGCGTCAGCGCGGCGGCGGCGGCTTGCAGGATGCGGAGGCGATCAATCATTGCTATGTCGATCGCCAAATTGTCAGCGGCGGGTGCGTTCGTTACTTCCAAAAACTGGGTGGGCAAGTTCTCGCTGGAAACGGAAGCCACGGCTTTATCGCCGGTGAAATGCAAGCTGATCTGCGCGCGGCCATTGTAGAGTTGCACGCTGCGTGAACTGGTGGAAGTGCCGAGATCATCGAGTAATTGCGCATCGCCCGTCAGGCCGAAACGGATCACATTTGCGGCGTCCAAACAGGGCGTGCCACTGTGATCAAAGACGCGCGCTTCGATGGTGACGACGTCGTTGCTTTGGGCGATTTGTCGGAGCGTTAACTGTGTCGGCTTAGTCCACGTCGCGGTTTGATATTCAAAGGTGAGGTCATCGCTCACTTCAACGCCAGCGCGTTTGCCAACCGCGCGGAGAGTATTTGTTCCCGCCTTTAAAGGGACGAGCCAATGCAATCCCGCGGCCGGATAATCGGCCAGATCGCGATGTTTTACACCGGCGGAAATACCATTGACCCATAATTCCACATCGCGGCAGTTAGAGAACACTTTGATTAACTTAGCTTCATCGGGTTTGCCCCAACGCGTCTGCCAAGTATGACCGAAGATATGCAGCATCGGTTTATCCGCCCAGTAACTCTGGAAAACGAAGTAACCTTCTTTCAACGTCCCGTCGCGCTCGACCAAACCTTTTTGATTCACGCGCGGCACGGGGTTTTCCGGGCGCAACGGCGTGGCAAAATCTTTAAAGATCCACTGCGCAGTCCCCGTCAGGTTGGTCATGGATTCCTGCTCTTTCAGATACCAATCGAATAAGTCACAGATATAACTCTCGGACCAATCGCTATCGCTGGAAGCGCGGGCGGAGCCGCCTTTGAGTTTATAAGCATTGCCGATTTCGGCGGTTCCCTGGCCGGTGGCGACGTGTCCTAAAAACTTTTCCGGCTCTTCAGAAAAGCGGCGCGCGTGACTGTCGCCGCCCCATTCGGCGTGGAAAAAATGCGGCACGGATTTGATGGCGCGTTCCAAGGTGGAGCGATATTCCACATATTGGCCGTTATACCAGCCCGCCCAAATGCTCGGTGAATACACGTCGGGAATGTCTTTGCAAATATCGCAGTAACGAATGCATGTCTTGCGCGACGGATCGAGTTGATGCGCGAGATTATTTAACTCGATCATGAACGCGCGGACGCCATTCGTGTTAAAAGTTTCAAAATCGCCCGGCCAACCATTTTCATTACCCAGACCCCAGAGAATCACGGAGGGATGATTGAAGTGCTGATCAATCATGTTACGCAACATATCGCGACCTTGTTGTTGATAGCTCGTGCCGCCAATGCCGCCGCGACACCACGGAATTTCTTCCCATACAAGGAGGCCGAGTTGGTCGCATAGCTCCAAGACCTGGGGTGATTGTTGATAATGACTTAGCCGGACAAAGTTTGCGCCCATATCTTTGATCTGGCGAAAAGTCTGGCGGACAATTTCGTCCGGCACCGCCGCGCCGACCCCCGCGTGATCTTCATGATATTGCGTGCCGCGTAATAATAGTCGCTCGCCATTTAATTTGAACGGGCCGTGATCGACCCATTCAAACGAGCGGATGCCAAAGTGATCGGTGAGTTGTTGGGTGCTATTTTCCGATTTAAGCGTGACGATGCAGCGATAGAGGGCAGGGGACTTCGGCGACCACAATTGCGGCTTGGAGATTTCAAAGTTAGTAAGTTCGGCAAGTTCTGACCACGGCGCATTCGTGCTGGTCTTGGAATAAACAACTTTGCCGTCGGGGTCGCTAACTTCGATTTGCAAGGTTACTGCGTTGATTGACTTGGTAGGATTGTAGAGCCGTGCAGAAATTTTTGCGGTGGCGATTCCATCGGCGGTGAGTGCGGGTTCAATATGGATGCGCGCCAAAGAAATTTGGGGGACATAAACCAAACTAACGTGACGATAAAGGCCGCCGTAGCGTGTAAAATCGCTTAAGTCTGAAGGAATCATTTCGGCATCGCGCGAGTTATCGCAGAGCACCGCCACCGGCGTGGAGCCTTTGCTGATGGCATTTGTTTGCGCCTGAATGGCGGCGTCCGTGATATCTATATCCCATTGATCGTAACCGCCGACGTGCGTGCCGACGTGTTCGAGGCCGACATAGACTTGTGATTTTTGACCGGCCCCGTCGAAGTGTAAGAGGGTTCGTCCGTCGGGAAATGGATTCGCGAGCTTGAGCCGTGTGCGATACCAGCCTTGGCCTTGATAATAATGTTCGTCGGGATCAACGGCGTAGCGGGCATTGAAGCAATGGGGCAAGGTTACAGATTGCCACTCGACGTTGTCGCTGGCTTTGTTGCCGCGCCAGATTTCCCAAATGCTGCCCAACGTGCCTTGATGATATTCCCAGCCGGTATCGATGCGGGTAGATTCAGCTTGGGTAGACAGAACGGATAAGACTAATAGGATGAAATGGAACAGCCACGCGGGTTTCTGCCGACAGAATGTCGGCAGCACTTTAGCGGAGCGCCGGGCATTACTCGGCTTGGATGGCCACTGGCCGAGCAATGCTCGGTGCTCTGGTGTGGCGAGGCGTGAAGGCATTTTCATGTTTGTAACGCGGCCACTTTCTTATCAGTCTCAGCGTGCGGTGGTGAACGGTTTGAAGATCAACATGAAATCCCACGGCGCTTGTTTGATGCCGCTGGCATTGTTGTCATCTTGTTTATCAGTGTGTTTGCCGTTATCGCGATTGCAGGACCAGAAGGATAGACTGCAAATCCACGGTTGCGTGTCCGCCCACGCTTTCAATTCCTGCGCGTCCGTTTGCGTGAAAACTTCGCCGCGAACATCGTTATTGCCGATCATCGGCGTGAGGCCGATCTGGATGGCCGGATCAATCGTGAGACACTGTTCGCGGGCTTTCAGCGCGCTGGCGATGGCGATGTCGCTCATCTTTTTATCTTTCGAAAAATGGCGGCCGTAATCCATCGTCATTACGTTGGCGGAATAAACTTTCACGCCTTGCGCCTTGGCATCGGCGAGCAATAGGCGGGCGCTCTTGGGAATGCCGTTCGGATCCACCGGCAACGTGTAGGAAATGATCAGCCCCGGATTTTTCGCCTGTAAGTTGGCGAGCACGCTATTCCGCAAATGATTGATATTCGTCTTTTGCATCGCGCCGCCTTCGATGTCAAAGTCCAGCCATGTTAATTGATAACTATCAATGACCGATTGATACTTCGCTTGCAGCGCCGTCGCGTTCGTTTCCACGAGGGCAAGTTCGGTGCCGCCACCGCCGCCGAACGACACGATCACGTCGCCGCCGCGCTTGCGGATTTCATTGATTTGACCCGCATAAAGATTGGTCGACATCGGCCAGCGTCCATCCCACGCGGGATTGTTATGCTCGTCGGCGATGATGAAAGCGATGGTGTAAAACTTTTGGCCGCACGCGTCGTCACATTGCGTGATCTGGAAATTGTCACCGGAGCCAATATACATGTAAGGCGCGAAAACTTTGGCCGGCCAATTGGCGGCCAAGGTGGTGAAGGTTGCCAAGAGGGTCAGCAGTGTGATGAGGGATTTCATTTCAATGTTGGAAAATAATTTGTGCAGGTGAGTCGTTAGCGTCGCAGGAATTAATAGTCACGTCATCCCCCTCCAAAGAGGGATAGCTCGAAGTCCGGCGATTTGTTCCACTATGTTAACCATGTTTCTACGAAACTCATTTGCGCGTGCGCCGCTGTCATTTTCCCAGAATTCCCTGCGTTCCACCATGCTTTTGGCGGGCGTGATTTTTAGTGCGTCGACTGCGGATAATGCTTCCGCGCAAAATTTTTCGGCGAATGATGCCAAGGTGAGCGCGTTGCTCGCGCAGATGACGTTGGACGAAAAAATCGGCCAGATGGTGCAAGTCGATAGCGGCGCGTTGGCGGGTAATAATGACGTGGCCAAATACTATCTCGGCTCCGTGTTGAGCGGCGGTTCCTCCGATCCCGCGGCGGGTAATTCGCCGGTGGCGTGGTTGGATTTAGTCAATGGCCTCAAGGCGCAAGCGTTGACGACGCGTTTGAAAATTCCGTTGCTCTACGGCATTGACGCGGTGCATGGTCACAACAATATCGAAGGCGCCGTGATCTTTCCGCATCACATCGGCTTGGGCGCAACGCACGATCCGAAATTGATTGCGCGCGCTGAACAAGTGACCGCCGCGGAAGTCGCGGGCACCGGCGTGCGTTGGGCGTTCGCGCCGTGCATCGCCGTGCCGCAAGACGAACATTGGGGTCGCACTTACGAAGGTTATAGCGATAACACCGCGCTCGTTTCTGCGTTGGGCGTGGCGGCGGTGAAAGGTTTTCAAGGCGAAGCGTTGTCGGCGAGTCCGGTTTCCGTGCTGGCTTGCGCGAAACATTTTATCGGCGACGGCGGCACGCAGAACGGCAAAGATCAAGGTAACGACGTGTGCGACGAAGCGACGTTGCGTAAATTATTTCTACCACCTTATCAGGCCGCGATCAAAGCGGGCGTCGGTTCCATCATGGTTTCTTACAGCAGTTGGAACGGCGAGAAAATGCACGGCAATAAATATCTACTCACGGATGTGTTGAAAGGCGAACTTGGTTTCAATGGCCTCCTCGTTTCCGATTGGGCGGCGATTGATCAGATCAATCCCGATTTCAAATTGGATGTGGCGCAATCCATCAACGCCGGTTTAGACATGATCATGATTCCTTACGGCTCGGGTCATGCGAACAACTACATCGAATTCATTGACGATCTGAAAGCATTGGTAGCCGAAGGAAAAGTGTCGCCCGCGCGGATTGACGACGCGGTGGCGCGCATCTTGCGGATTAAATTTCAAATGGGATTGTTTGCTGGCGACACGATCGATCCGCAATTAACGGCGGCCATCGGCTCGCCCGCGCATCGCACCATCGCGCGTGAATGCGTGCGCGAATCACTCGTGTTGTTGAAGAATGAAAATCACGCGTTGCCACTATCAAAAACGATCAAACATCTCGTCGTGGTCGGCGCCGCAGCGGATGACTTGGGCGTGCAATGCGGTGGTTGGACGATTGATTGGCAAGGGCGCAAGGGCGCCGTGACGACGGGCGGCACAACCATCCTGACCGCCATCAAGCAAACCGTTTCGTCCGCCACCGAAGTGACTTACTCCGCGGCCGGCAGCGATTTGAAAGCAGCGGATGCGATCATCGTCGTGGTCGGCGAACAACCTTATGCCGAGATGAAAGGGGATCGTCAGGATTTGAATTTGTCCGCGTCCGACAAGGCATTGATCGCGCAAGCGAAAGCGACCGGCTCGCCGGTGATCACGCTGTTGCTATCGGGTCGTCCGTTGGTTTTGGATTCGGCGCTCGCTGATAGTAGCGCGTTCGTGGCCGCCTGGTTGCCCGGAACGGAAGGCGAGGGCGTGGCGGATGTATTGTTTGGTGATGCAAAGTTTACCGGCAAATTGCCGCGGATGTGGCCGTTGAGTAACGATCATCTTTCCAGCTTGGATCCCGCGAAGCCGCTTTTCAAAACCGGATTCGGATTAAAAGAGTAAGCCCGGCACTGATCAATTATTAATTGAATTATGGACCGTAGAAAATTTCTCAAAAACGCCGTGGGTGGTTCGCTGGCACTGGCGGCGGCCAGAATGTCGGGTATTAGTTTGGCGCAGGACGAAACCAATTCGCCCGCGGCAAGCAAGTTGATTTTGCCCAATGCCGTCAGTCCCAATCTGAGTTCGCCCAAGATTCGCGGCGTCAATTTGGGCGCGTGGCTCGTATTGGAAAGCTGGATGGTGCCGGGCCTGTATCGCGGCACGAACGCGCCGGACGAATATAGCTTGTGTCTCGATTTGGGGGATCAGGCCAAGAGCCGGCTGGATCAGCATCGCGAAACTTTTATCACGGCGGATGATTTTCGTTGGATTCGCGAACGTGGCCTGAACGCCGTTCGTTTGCCCGTCGGTTATTGGGCGCTCGAAGCGCCCAAACCTTACGTAACCAGTTCGCAGTTCATTGACTTTGCGTTGGAGCAATGCCAGCAAAACGGATTAAAACTGTTACTGGATTTGCACGGCGCACCCGGCAGTCAAAATGGTTGGGATCACAGCGGCCGCAGCGGCCCGATCAACTGGCCGAAAGATCCGCAGAACATCGCCGAGACCTTGCGCATCCTCGAAAGCTTCGCGCAAAAATACGGACAACATCCCGCCTTGCTCGGCATCGAACTCCTGAACGAACCGAGTCCGACGATGTCGTTGCCGATTTTGCAGTCGTTCTATCAAGAGGCCTACGCGCGTTTGCGGAAACAGCTGGATCCGAAAGTCGCCGTCGTATTTCACGATTCCTTTCGCGCCTTCGCGTGGGAAAATTTCATGCAAGCGCCGGCGTTCGACAACGTGATTCTCGACACGCACCTGTATCAATGTTTTAGCGATGAAGACAAAGGTCGCACCGCGCAAGCGCAGTTAGAGTTTGCCCTGAACCGCAAACAAACACTCGACCGGATGCAGCGCGAAGAATTGCCCACGATCGTCGGCGAATGGTCGCTCTCGCTGCCGAATCAGGCGATGAAAGGCCTGTCTCCGTTGCAAACTACTTCCGTCACGCGGGCCTACGCAGACACGCAATTATTGAACTACGAAGGCACGCACGGCTGGTTTTTTTGGAGTTATAAATTGGAACACAATTCCGAATGGAACTTCCGCCACTGCGTGGAGCGCGGCTGGTTGCCGGATAACTTTGCGGTGTGAAAAAAAGGTCGGGCGAAATAGGACCTCACCAGTTAGAGATGAATCAATCCCCGCTGAATCGCCACCGTCACGGCTTCCGTCCGGTCGGCGACATGGAGCTTGGTTAGGATGGTTTTCAGATAACCTTTCGCGGTGTGTTGCGAGATGTTCATGACATCCGCAATCTGTTTATTGGCGAGACCTTTAGCCAGCTCGTGCAGGACTTCCAATTCGCGCGGCGTGAGCGGTTCAAACTCTTCGCGCTTGGCCAGCCGTTGGGCGACTTCTTCGGGAATCCAACGTTTGCCGGCGGCGACGGCGCGGAGGGCCGGGACTAATTGTTCGCCGGTGGAACTTTTCAACACGTAACCTTGCGCGCCGGCGGCGAGCGCTTTGTGGATGTCTTCATCGCCGTCAAAAGCGGTCAGCATCAGGATGCGCGCAGCGTGATGTTGACTCTGGATTTCTTTCGCCGCTTGAATCCCGCCTTTCAAGGGCATCCGTGAATCCAGCAGGACGAGATCGGGCTTATGTTGATTGAATAATTCAATGGCTTGAATCCCATTGACGGCTTCGGCCACAACTTCCATGTCCGGCTCATTGTTAATGATCGCCGTGACGCCCATGCGGACGACGTAATGGTCGTCGGCCACCAAAATTTTAATGATCGCTTCTTTTTTCATGGTCAGATTTTCGTCGCCGCCAATTGTTGGTTCGCGGGCGTAGCGGGAATTTCCACGCAAATCGTCGTGCCCGCGTTCGCTGCGCTGTTGATGGAGATCTGTCCGCCCAGGCGTTCCGCGCGTTCCGTCATGCCGAGCAGTCCGAAATGCCCGTCCTTCGGGCCGACACACGTTTGCGGCACAAAACCTTTGCCGTCGTCGCTGATTTGCAAAATCACTTTCTGCGGCGTGAATTCCAATTTGATTTTCGCCACGCGCGCCCCGGAATGTTTGACCACATTGGTGATCGCTTCCTGCCCGACGCGCAGCAGATTTTCCTCGGCGATCTCGGACAATGGATACGTTTCGCCCAATGTTTCCAATTCGATATTGATGCCCGCGCCGTCGGCGATTTGCCGGCTGGTGGTGCCGAGGGCGTTGGTCAGATCGAATTGTTCCGTCGCGCGACTGCGCAAACCCCAGACCGAACGGCGCACATCCAGCTGGCTTTGCCGCATGAGATTGCGCGCGAGTTTCAGATGGTGCAACGCGTTCTCGGCGCTACGGGTGAAAAGATTCGCCACCAGGTCCAATTGCAACGCGATGCCCGTCATCGTTTGTTCCAACGTGTCGTGTAATTCCTGCGCCAGCCGCGTGCGTTCGGTCAGCACGGCGCGAAATTGCAGCTCGGATTCCTTGCGCGCGGTCATCTCCACTTTCAATTGCGCGGTGCGCTCTTTGACGCGTTCTTCCAATTGATCGTGCGCGGATTGTAATTCATTTTGCGCCGCGATTTTTTCGCGCACCGAAGATTTCAACATCGCGTTACGCTGCGTCACCATGACCGTCCAGCTCACCGCGACCACCAGAAAAACAAACACCACCGCGAGGCTGATCAATAAATGTTCGGGCGTGAGCCAGCTTGGTTTTTGAATGATGCGGACATCGTGCGACGTGGGCAGCAGCACGCGGACGGATTTGATTTTTCCATCACTGCCGCTTTCCAGCAGACAGATGCCGCTGACTTCCACCAAGCTGCCGATGGGGATGGACGCCAACATGGGATTGGGTTCCGACGTGTCGCGCTCAGCGGTGAAAAGCAAATTGCTCGCCTGCAAAACCAACGTCGTCCGCACCGCTGAATTATCGCTGTCCTGACTGATGCCGCGCGATAGCCGGTCGAGCAACCGGCCGCGCAAGGTGATCAAATCTGCGTGATGAATGCCGAGCAACAACGCGCTCGCCGTTGCTTCTTTTGATTGCGGTTCAACGCGGGGTTCGTCGGTCTTGCGAAAAATAGCGTCGTCCAAAACGGGCAGATAATTATCCACGGCCGAAAAACCGACCGCTTCCACCACGTCGCCCGGCGCCACCGCTTCCCATTGCTCGCTCTTGATCTGCAAGCCGTTCGTTTCGCTGCCTTGAATGAACAGGTTCACGCCATTTTCCTGATAAGTGACGACGCCCTTCACATGCACGCGACTGCCTTGCGTCATGTCTTTGCGATATTGCGCGATGGCGTTCAACGGCGTCAACGGTGCGGCAAAGGGATTCGTTGGCGCGGATTGTTGGATGATGAAATCTGACAGTTGCGGCACAAAAAGTGTGACCGTAATGAAATGGCGCAACGGCGCATTGAACGCGGCGGCTAAAGTTCCTTTCAATAAAACTTTATCGCCGATCAGCGTTTGCGGATCCACGTTGGTCGGAATCGGGGAATAGGCTCGCAGACGATAGCCGCCCGCCGCCACTTCCACGCCGAGCCGGTTATCGCCAACCTGCGCGGTGCGGACGATGCCGGAAATCGCCACCCGTTGGCTGTCTTCCGCGCCGGACATGAGAATCTCGATCGGAACTAGTTTCGCTTCCGGCATGGGCGCCGTGCCAATTTTTTTCCAGTGCGGCCGCGTGATCACCGGCGCATAACCACCCGGATGAGTGAAACCGGTAACCTCCACTAAATCACCCAATAGCGGTTGGTGTTGGCCGACGTTATCGACGAAAACGCCGCCGCTCGCGTCCTGCACGAAAAATCGTCCTACCCAATTACTTTCGGCCGCCGTAACCACGCCGCGCACAGTCACGGGCACGCCGGTTCGCGCTTGCGTCGCGGTGAGCGTCAGCACATCGGCGGCATTAGTGAGGACATAATTGGTCTGGGCGCTAGCGCATAGGACTTGGAAAACCGCGAATAAACATAACCCAGCCAACGCAAAACACTTTCTATTCAATGGCAAAATAGTGCGGATCATATTGTTGGTCGTGTTTATAGGCATCACATTATCAGGTTCTTATCATCTTAACCCACCCCTCCAAAGAGGGGTAGTCGGAAGATACACGAACCTGTTAAATTATGAAAATCAATCCACTCCCTATGAAGCACACATTGTGTCGCCACAATTTGCCTTTGGCTCTCAAGCTGAACATTTATGAGTTTGGCTTAAGCCATTTATGACCCGGGAAAAACGGTCGCGACATTTTTACGATTGAAGCAAACCCTTATGAAATCGGAAACCGCTTTAAGTTCAGTTCAGCCGAAACCTATGAATACAATCTATCAACCATCACGGAAAAATACTGCCGCCGCCGCGTTGGCGCTGGCGGCGACGTTCGCTTTCGCCCAACTCGCCGACGCCACAGCTTACACTTGGAATGTTGCCAATGGTAATTGGAGCGATCCGAATAGTTGGACGTCGGCCGCAGGAACCGGCGTCCCCGCGGCAGCGGACACGACGATTTTTGGAGCCAATAATACTTCGGCGAATGCGACGACCGTCAATAACACGGTGGATGTAGGTTTTGGCGGCACGGTCGCTGGACTTACTTATAACTCAATCCTATCAGGCGCCTTTAACGTGACGCAGATTCCGGCGGGGACGAGCTTGACGGTCGCCGGGCCGTTATTGGTTGGCGGTATTAGTGGAAATCCAATCATCACGCAGGCCTATCTGACGGGTGGCGGCACGCTCCTGGTAACTGGCAGCTCAATGACCGTGCAGGATTTTGGTTCCAGTAGTGCTAATTCCATTGCGACCCTAAATCTGGCGGGTTTGGGCACTTTTATTTATAGCAACAGCGCCGGCACGATCAGTGTTGAGGATAACGTTGGCAGTCTTACCCGGGTTGGCGGCAGTCTTACTTTGGCGGCCATGAATTTTATCACCGCAACGAACTTGAATTTTGGGACGGGCGCAAACGCGCAGGGCGGGGCGGGCGGACAGCTATTAACATTTGGATCGGTATCTAACGTCATTAATACTGCGAACATTACCATCGGCGCACAAAAGAATAGTTATGCCGCGACGAATACTGGCGGTAGTCTCCGCATCCGCGGAATTGGGGGCACGGATACGAACCGGGCTAATATCACGGTCGGCACTAAGAATGTCGGCGGCGGCAGTGGCGGGATCACCGGTAGTTTATTCCTCAATGGTTGCGCGGTGGATATTAAAGCCGCGACCTTGACCGTTGGCGCGAATACCGGCGGCACGCCGAATAGTGGCGGGGATAGTGGTGTCGGCGTGATGCAGATAGATACCGGCACGGTAGATGCGACTGGCGTGGCGATCGGGCTTAACTCTTCAGCCAATTTTTCAGCGACGGTTTTCGCCAGTGCTATCGGCACCCTCACCGTCAGCACCAATGCGACTCTGATCGCGGGCACAAATGGTATCATTTTAGGATCGCAGGCCGCGACCGGCCCGGCGACCGGTATTTTGAACATCGTCGGTGGCAAAGTGGTTAGCCGCGGCAACATCACCACGGCAACCAATCTTAGCACGAGCACGAACATTATTAACTTTATCACCGGCGGCAAGTTGGTCTTGGGCACGAATAACTATGTCGGCACCACGGCGGCCCCGATCAGCAGCTTGAACTTGATCGAAGGTTCGACCTTGGAATTCAACGCGCCGTTAGTGGCTCAAACTAACATCGTCTTGAAATCCATTACTTGGCCGGTCAACGACAGCCAGTTGACGATCGCGCTCGATGCGCCACCAGTGACGGCGACGAATGGCACCGTCGTTCCGCTCATTTCTTATAACTCCATCAGCGGCGGCACCTTCACGGCCCCAACCTTAACTCTTCCGCCCGGCATCACTGGTAGTTTATCACTCGTAGGTAATACTATTTATCTGACGATCACCGGCGGCATCCTTCCGGGTATGAATGGTTTGAATCAACTCGGCAATCCTGGCTTTGAGCTGGGCGCGGCCAGCTGGATTGGCTCAGGAAATGTCTCCCTGATTACTGTTGGCGGTGCTACGTATTACAACCAAGGTGCCTGTGGTTCGGATCCGTCCCCACAATTGGTCATCAGCCACTCCGGAACGCAGGTCGGCAACGTCTTCGGTAACTTTACCGGCGGTGCGAATACCAGTTCCTATGTTCAGTCCGTGACGGTGCTGCCCGGCGATACGTTCGCAGCGGGCGCTTACGCGCTGGTGTCACACGAAGACATGATGACCGGTGCGAACAGCTTCTACTATCGGGTTGATTTTCTTGATGCGAACGGGGTTTTGCTCACCAGCTATCAATCTTTTATCGTCACCAATCTGACTTGCGGTGAAACTACGCCGTTCGCATTGGATACTTGGAACTTCCTCGGGGTGACCAATCAGATTCAAGTCACTGGCGGTGCCAATGTCGGCACGGTGATCGGGACAGTTCCTTCCGGCATCCTGACGACTCCGCCGAACGCAGTGACCGCAAAGTTCTCGGTGTTATTTGTTCAACAGGGCCCACCAAATCAATACGATGGCGGCTCGGTCTATTTCGACGACCTTAACTTCGGCTTCTTCAACGGCCCGGTGCCGCCGACGATCTCAGCCGTGACACCAAACTTGGTCGCGTTCGCCACTAATACGACCTTGAACTGCACCGCTGCTTCAACCAAGAGCACGATCTCCACTGTTCAAGTCGTCGTCACTTCTAATCATCTAGGTAGCCTGGCGACCACGGTGACCAATACCGCAACGACACCCGGCATGACCGTTACCGGCATTGGCACGCCCTCAGTCAGCATCAGCTATGCCTTGGCGACGAACACCGTCTATTCGGCCATTGTGGTTAAAGTAACCGACGCCAATGGTTTCACCACTACTTCCAAGACGAATTTATTGGATACATTAACGCCAACCTTGGTGATCGAAAGCGCTGACTTTAACTTCCAAAACGGTGGCTTCCTCGATACCACGGCCAATGGCGGTTTCGCGTTCTACACCAATCGCATTGGCGTCCAAAGCGTTGATGAGAACAAGGCTGTGCGGGTAGCGACGACTAGTTATTATCGCACCAATGACGCGGTGGTTATCCAAGGGGCTGCCCCTAACTCGGGTAATTCCTCGATGGAACAAAAATTTGTCAATTCCGCTGCGGCTGGTGATACGACCAATGTTGAACTGGAAGTCGGTTATAACACGCCCGGTGATTGGTTGAACTACACGTGCACCTTCGGCGGCAGCGGTTCGGCTCCGGCGGGCACTTACAATGTCTATTGCTATCTGGCGACGAGCGGAACCGGCACGCAGCTAAGATTCTCGCAAGTGACCAGTGACCCGACGCAAGCTGGTCAGACGACGAACTTCCTGGGCTATTTCGGCACCACCTCATTCTCGGACAATGGTTATAATACCTTTGTCTATGTGCCTTTGACGGATCAATTCGGGAACCCGGTCGCGGTGACGATTGCCGCCGGTCAACAGACATTCAAAAGCACGGTGGTTGGCAATCCGAATATTGCCTTCTATATGCTGGTGCCGGTGATTCCGGTGCTGACGCCGGTGTTGCAGAATGTTTACCCGAACGGCACGGCCCCTTATCAAACCAGCGGCACGTTCACCTTCACCGTCGGCCCGGCCAATGGTGCGGCGCTCAATACGAATGGGATCAGTTTGACGTTGAACGGCATTAATGTCACTTCGGGATTAGCCTTCACCCAAGTGGGTGGCAGTTGGACCGCGACTTATAACATCCAAACCAACCAGCAATATACGGCGGTCATCAATGTGACGAATACCAGTGGACTTTCCGCCAGCTATACGGTCAGTTTCGACAGCTTCGACCAGAATGCGTATCAATGGGAAGCGGTCGACTATGACTTTACGTTGAACGGCGTCAGCGCGCAGTTCATTGATAATCCGGTGCCGACGGCTTTCACCAATGATGCTCAACAAGGTATCATTGCGGCGAACAGTTACTTTGGTTATCCCGGTGGTTATGTTCCTTCCGCCAGCAGCGATGGGCTTGGCGCCCTGGCCAAGCAGGGAGTTGACATCAATTTCCCCGATCTCCAAACGAATAATGGCGCCACGCCGAATGCTAATTCGACTTATCGCGCCGACGCGGTCGGCGCACAGACGGCCACGGATTTCTTCCGCCAGAAGTTCGTTGCCGCGCAACAAACATTCGCCGGCCAGGGGAACGGGATGATTGGCGAAATAAACATTGGTTACTTCGACGGTGGTAGCTGGTTAAATTACACCCGCACTTGGCCGACGAATAACTTCTATGTCTGGGGACGTTTGGCCGGCGGTAACGGCGCGTTCAGCGGCACAACCCTTAGCCGTGTCACCAGCGGCGTCGGCACCTCGAACCAAACGTTGCAGGTATTGGGTTCATTCTCTGACCCGACAGCGAGCGGCTGGCAGACCTATCACTGGGTTCAGCTCGCGGATACGAATGGTAATCCGGTAGTGGTTTCGCTCGGTGGCGTCACGACTTTACGCCTGACGAGTGGTAACAACTTGAACGCGGAATTCTTCCTTTTATCGCCGGCGACAGCGGGTTTGCTCAATCCCTTTAACGTCTCCGCCGCTCTTGTCGGCGGTCAGGTTAAACTCTCGATTCCAACGCAAGCGGGTCACAACTATACGGTTTATTACGCCGCTAGTCTTCCCGCCACCACGTGGAATAACGTCGGCAGCACGAACATTAACATCACCGATGGTCTGCCGGTCCACGTCGTGACGGTTCCCGCCACCGGTGGTCAAGGTTACTATCGAGTCACTGCCCAATAAGAATGGCGCTGACAATCAATCACCAGCCAAGTCACCATGAAAACAAGCACCGTGAATAAACCTTCGAGCCGTCCGTTCCGTTCAGGGAATGTCGATCATTCCTGGCGGACGGGGCTGGGGGTTGGTCGAGGCAATGTTGGCTTCACCCTCATTGAGTTATTGGTGGTGATCGCGATCATTGCCATTCTCGCGGCGATGTTGCTGCCAGCCTTGGCCAAGGCAAAGCAAAAGGCGCAAGGCATCTTATGCTTGAGCAATGAGAAGCAGTTGTCCCTTGCCTGGTTGATGTATGCCAATGACAGTCAAGATCGGTTGGTGCCGAATGGTGTCGAAGCCAGTCAACCTAGCAGCCTGACCGATCCCACTGCCCAGCCCGGCGGAGCGAATTCGCAATGGTGTCCGGGACGGCAGGATATAGTCTCTACCTCATGGCTTAGTCCGGCAGGAACCGTGCCGAACCTGAATGTCGGTTTTCAATGGATTCAATTGGGGCTGATGTATCCTTATGTCAACAGTGCCGGGGTTTATCACTGTCCGGCAGATAATTCCAGCGTTACGGCCAGCTCCTTTGGCACCAGCACCACCTTGCCCCGGGTGCGCAGTATGTCCATGAACTCATGGCTGAATCCCGTGGTGGTCTGGGATGGTGATAAAACGGCCGCTACCACGCTTAAGATTTACCGGAAATCTTCTGATATGACGAACCCCGGGTCGCCTAACTTGTGGGTGTTCGTAGATGAAAACCCGAACAGTATCAATGATGCCTCCTTTATCTGTGACCCGAATATTCAGAAGTGGATTGATTATCCGGCTTCTTATCATGGCGGCGCCGGCGGCATTGCCTTCGCGGACGGTCACGCAGAAACTCATCGTTGGCATGATCCGGTGGTCGTGAACGCCACGGCCGCGTCGATCAACCAAATAGCTGGAACGAGCACTCAAACCGGTTTCACACCCGGCGTTGGCGATTGGAATTGGTTCCAACACGCCAGCACATTCATACTTCAATAACATTTGTCTTAAATTTGAAAACAATTATCCGTAAATATTCGTGCCTGCTCTGGTTGGGCTTTTGTTGCTACAACGTTGAGGCGCAAACTCCGGCACCCAAGTTCAAAGTCATGGCTTTCTACACGGGCAAAGAGGATCTGGCGCATATCAGCTTTGTGCATGAGGCGAATGAATGGTTTCCTAAAATGGCGGCCAAGTATGGCTTCACCTATGACGCGACGACGAATTGGAATGACTTGAACGCCACTTTTTTGACCAACTATCAAGTCATATTCTTTTTGGATACCCGCCCGGAAGATGCGGCGCAACGGCTGGCTTTCCAAAAATACATGGAGCAGGGCGGCGCTTGGATGGGTTTTCACTTTTCTGCGTTTGCCCTGACCCCATCGGCTTATCCGCAGAATTGGGATTGGTTTCACAACCAATTTCTCGGCTCGGGTGAATACGTTAGTAATACATGGCGTCCGACTTCCGCCATCTTGCGCGTGGAAGATCCGAGTTATCCGGCCACCAAGGATTTGCCCGCAACTTTCAAGTCGCAACCGAATGAATGGTATCGTTGGTCAAACGATTTGCGGACCAATGCGGATATTAAAGTTCTTCTATCCATTGACCCAACCAGTTTTCCCTTGGGCACCGGGCCAAAGCAATATGAAATCTGGCATGAAGGTTATTATCCCGTCGCGTGGACGAATAAAAAATTTAAGATGGTCTATGTCAACATGGGGCACAACGACATGGACTACGAACATAAGTTGGATCGGACCAACCGCACTTTATCGCATACGTTTGATAACGAAATTCAAGATAAATTTATCCTGAATACGCTGCTTTGGTTGGGAGCGGGCGGGAAATAAGCGGCTCATTTTCTGAAATCACCAAGCCCCAAGCGTCCAAGCTCCAGAGAAACTTCCAGCGCCAATCCTTAACGATGTCATGGAGTGCGGTGGCAAAGC
>JAMFSJ010000067.1 GCA_026225255.1 Methylacidimicrobium fagopyrum
AAGCCATTGTGCTCAATCCTAATCGGATCATTCATCACGCCGAGTTAGGGAACGTTTATGCTGCGATGGGAGAGCAGAAACTAGCGGTGGCGGAATGGGGAAAATGTGGGCGGTTAAAACCGGTTGATCGCGATGATCTCGCAGCGCAACAAGCGGCGGCCAAGGAGTTGGCGCAAATCAACGGCTGAATTTTTAAATGAAAATGAAATTTAATCTACGAACGGGGACGGCATTATTGATTTTATCACTGGGCAGTTTGCTGGCCGGCTGTAGGCCGCCGTTGCCCAAAGATGTTCACGCCGAAAAAAATATTGAATATGCCCAAGTTGGCGGCCTAACGTTGCGGTTGGATATTTATCGTCCGACGCAACCGGCGAAAAAATTACCGGTGATCGTCTGGCTTTACGGTGGCGCCTGGAAAGAGGGGAACAAGGATTTTTGTCCGATTGCCTTCATGGCGACCCAACAAGTGGCGATTGTCAGCCTGAATTACCGTTTGGACAACGTCGCGAAGTTTCCCGCGCAAATTTATGACTGCAAAGGTGCCGTTCGCTGGCTGCGCGCCCATGCGGATCAATACGGTTTGGAAGCGGATCATATTGGTATTTTTGGCGCGTCGGCGGGTGGTCATCTCGCGGCACTTTTGGGCACGACCATGGATGATCCTCAAATGGAAGGCGACGTTGGCGGCAATCTTGATTTTTCCAGCCGTGTGCAATGTGTCTGCGCCTTTTATCCGCCGACAGATTTGAACCGGCTGGTTTCGGATCCGCAGACCCGCGCCAGTTCAAAAGGCGATGTGGCCCAATTGCTGGGCGGCCCGGTGGCGGACAACGTGGCCAAGGCCATCGCTGCGAGTCCGATGACGTATGTCAGCAAAAAGGCCGCGCCGTTTTTCCTATTGCACGGCGGGGCGGATACGTTGGTGCCGCCCGAGCAAAGCGAAATTTTTTATGACGCGCTTAAAAAAGCCGGCGTGGACGTGCAACTGGTGATCGTGCCGAATAAAGGCCACGGCATCATCGCGCCGCCGGATGCCGCGCAGGAGATTTACGTTTTCTTTGCTAAATATTTGAAAGAGTAAAGCCGGATCGCTATTTCAAAGCAGCTCGATCACGCGCTGCAATTCCGCATCCGTATTATAAAAATGCGGTGAAGTGCGGATGTAATTCTGGCCTTTGCGGTCAGCGCGCAGGGACGTGATGATGCCGGCGTCAGTCAGTTTTTTGTGCAACGGCGTGAGATCTTGGCCGGGCTTGAAAAGGGACGTGATGCCGCTGGCATTTTCTGGTTTCGGTTCGGCGTTCAGAACGCTAAAACCTTTGGCCAGCAGGGCAGGGACGAGCCACGCGCGTTTGCGGGTGAGTTCGGCCGCGATGTTTTTTACGCCAACTTCTTGCAATAATTCCAGGGCGGCAATGAGGCCGGTGAGGCCGAGCAGATTGTGCGTGCCGGCTTCAAATTTGCGGGCGTCGTCGCGGAATTCGAGTTTGTCTTGCGCGACAAAGTTGGGCGATTTCACGTTGTGCCAGCCGTAGAGCGGTGGATTTAATTTCTTCTGGAAATCGCGCCGAACGTAAAGAATTCCCGCCGCACACGGGCCGAGCAACCATTTGTGGGCGTCGGCGGCGAGAAAATCAACGTGTTTGACGCTCGTCGGAAAGGCACCGAGAGTTTGGATGCCATCCACGCAAAACAAAATATCGCGTTCGTGCAAAAACTTGCCGATGGCCGCATGATCCAAGCGATAACCGCTGACGAAATGGCAGGACGCGAGCGCGACAAGGCGCGTGTTTTCGTCCACTTGACCCATGACGTCCACGGGGCGGATCGCGCCGAGACCACGCGTGTTGAGCAGGCGCACTTGCACGCCTTGCGCGGCGAGCGCCATCCACGGATAAACGTTCGACGGATAATCGTCGTGATAAATCAGCACGTTATCGCCTTTGTGAAGTTTGATGCCGGAAGCCACGATGCTCAACGCGAGCGAGGTGGGGCCGACGAGTGCGATTTCTTCGCTCTCGCAATGCAGCATCTGCGCCGCGAGTTTACGCGCGTCATCGAGCCGGTGCATCATGAACGCTTCCTGATCGCCGAGTGTGCCGGCATTCGCGCATTGAGCGATGGCCTCGGCGACGCGGCGCGGCAACGGACAAACGGCGGCGTGGGAGAGGAAAACTTTTTCGCGCGTGACGGGGAATTCGTGCTGGCGCAGTTCTTCGTTCGATGAAATTTCAGTAAGAGTCATGGAATAAAATTAAGAATCAGCCATTTTAAACGCATCATTAAAATGGGCTGCGTAAAAGCTGATGACTTTATACGCGATGATGATCACGAGCACGAAATAGATGGTGCGGTTCAATATTCGGGTAAACATCTGCAAAATGCGAAAACCTTCGGCTTCGTAATACGTGTGCAAGCGGACCAATGTTTCATCAATTTTTCCGCTGATTTCTGCCGTAGCATACAGTTGGGCAAACATCTCGGGAAAATAACGAATTTGCTGGGTCATTTCGGCGGGCGTGAGGCCGGTTTCCAGTTGCGGGGAATATTCGGAGATTTCGCGTTTCAATTGCGGCGAACCGGACGCGGCGGCGGCTAATTCCCAGCTTTTCACGACGGAGACGCCAGCGTTACTCAGGGCATCGAGCGCGGAGGCGAGCCGGGCCAGCGCGAGATATTTGACGGCGGTTCCCAGGAGCGGAACCATTTGAAAAATGGATTCAGCGATCGCGCGCCACGATTCGCCGCGGCGGCTGCCGCCCGCAAAAATAAAAAACAGGATAACACCGTAAAGCGTGCCGAAAACGGCCAGTTTTTCGAGTAGGAAAGGGATGCATTGGGCGTAGTTATTATCCATGAATCCCGAGGCGCAACTGACGAACAATCCTAACGGGAAAATGAGCAGGAAAACGTGCAGCGTCAGCATCGTCGTGGTGAGATCGGAAATCGTGTCGCGGATGATTTTCGCGCGCGAGGCGTAGTAACGTCCGAGGAGTTTGAAAGAGTCATCCAAACGACCAGAAGCTTCGCCGGCGGCGAGCAGGGCGACATCGAATTCCGGCATCCAACCTTGAACTTTACCCATGCTGTCGCCAAACGTGTGGCCGGCGCGCAAGTGAATGACGAGTGCTTGAATGGTTTTACGGGAACTGCGCAGGGAATTATTACGACCAGCCAAGTCCAAGGCTTGAATCAGCGGCATGCCGGCAGCGATCGTCGTCGCAAGCTGGGTGTATAACTCAGCGCGCCGATTGAGTTCTGCAGGCGTGTTCATGGCGTCGTGAGTCTAAAGTCTAACGGCCAAAGAAAAAGTCCAAAGTCGTCGGGTGACGAACTTTGGACTAAAGACTTTGAGCTTTGGACTCAATTACGCAACGGCGCGGTCGAGGCTGGTCTTCAACGCGCTTTTGCTTTTCGCGCCGACCATTTGCTCGGAAATCTGGCCGTTTTTGAGGACGAGCAACGTCGGGATCGAGCGCACACCATATTGTGCCGCGAGACCTTGATGTTCGTCGACGTTCACTTTGCCGATTTTGACTTTGCCTTGATATTCGGTGGCCAATTCGTCGAGCACCGGCGCGATCATCTTGCACGGGCCGCACCATTCGGCCCAAAAGTCCACGAGCACGGGCGTGGTCGATTGCAGAGCTTCTTTTTCAAAGTTGTCTTGCGTCAACGTAACGATCAAAGGAGAGGCCATAAATTAGCTGTTAAAAGTTTCCACGGTGCTTTTCAGGGTCAAGAAAACCCAAGTTACAACGCCAATTGCCGCGAGACTGGCTACGGCTGCAGCGTAAATCAAAATTTTATCCAGCGGTTTAATGCTCGGCACGATTACCGCAGCGGGGCGCGACACGGGCGCAGGACGTTGCGCCGCGACGGGTGCGGCACCCGTTTTGGTCGGCGCCGCGGCGGCAGCAACGGGTGCTGCGGCCGTTTTAGTCGGTGGCGGAGCCATCGCTGCTGGCGCAGGCGCAAAACCGGGCGTCGGTGCGCCGGTCGGGCCGCCGGGCGGCAGCGTGGGCAACTTGATGGTCGGAGCCGCCGTCGGCTTCGGCGGTAAATTAATGCGGACTGTTTCCTTTTTCGGCTGCACTTTACCGGTGGATTTCTTCAACGGTTCGGCACCGGTCGGTGTTCCGGGCAACGGATTGATAGGGGGCATGTCGGCCATAAGTATTATTTTCTTTTGAAGATGAAGCGGCGCAGGGCAGCTGTCAAATTTAATTCTGACGCCAGCGGGACATTTTTGGGAACGTAAAATGCCAGTTTAACTGCGGATGTGAATAAGAGATGGTTGGACGATTGGATTAATAGATATTTGGATTTGTGGTAGGTACAGGCGTTTGCGTCAAGCGCCTGAGTTTTTAATTAGCGAAAAATGAGCACGGATTAGCGGTAGATGAGCTTTCAACTGCCAAGTCAAAGACCTTCAACGCGAATTTTCATAAATTAAAGAGCAGCGGAATTTGCGCCGCAGTTAATAGGGATAACGGAGTTCCTTTGCTTCGGTTCGCATATTTCGCGTGTTTCGTGGTGAGGCTTTTCAAATATGCCAGCCGTTTGAAGCGTGTTCGAAACCTGGGAGAAGATTTTTTGCTTTCAAAGTTTCGCAGCGAAATTGGTGCTCCCACTGCGAATCGAACGCAGATAGGCGGATTAGAAATCCGCTGCTCTATCCATTTGAGCTATGGGAGCAACCGCTGCAAACACTGTGTCTTATCAGGGTTCCAAAAAACGCGACGGACGTTTGATCCGACTGAGCATGGTTGCGAACCAAATTCAGACAAACCATGATGATTTCAGCAAAGACCGACAAAACTCAGTATTCAAACTTAACCCGCAACATTCCATCGGGCACCTATTTTGCGCGGTCGCGGACTAATGGCAATCTCATTCGTAAGCATCTCAAGAACGATGTGATCTTCGTGGCCAAGTTGTGATTGGCTGATTGAAAGAAGAATAAGCGAGGGTGAGCGTCGCAGAAACCCACGAAGTTGAGCGGTTTTTCGCAGACCTCAGTGATAGTGGTCCGATTCAAATTCTTTTGCGGAAAACATTTCTGCAGTGAGATGTGGAATTGTAATTGACCGCTTTGGCATCTCTTGGAAGATAATGGCTGAGTCTTAAACGTAAAAAATGAGACTGACGTCGCCAAGCCTATCGCCGGAGCCAGCGGACGTTGCCGCTGCGGTTGTCATTCGCGTCGCGCGTAGGCGTTGATTCTTTTTTTGCGTTAGCCGCTTGGTTTTATTTGCAAAATGTTAACCCCGCTATCCCTATGAAAAACGAAATTATCCGCGTCGGACAAATAGAAGTTAAATTTTTGCTCGAAGCTGCCGACACGAATGGTGCGGTGGCGATATTTGAGTTCGTCGTTCCGGTTGGGGTGAAGGTGCCACTGCCCCATTCGCACAAGGATTATGACGAAACTATTTACGGGGTGGAGGGTGTGCTCACGTTTACGGTGGCGGGAAAGTCAGTGGACATTGGCTCCGGAGAATGTTGTTTCATTCCGCGTGGGGCAGTTCACGGTTTCAGCAACCTGAAGCCGACCAATGCGAAGGCACTGGCCATCATTACTCCAGCACTCCTTGGTCCAGATTTCTTTAAGGATGCGGCCGCCATCGTGAATGCTGGTGGCCCGCCAGATATAGCAAAGTTAAAGGTTGTGATGGCAAAACACGGGCTTGTTCCCGCATTGCCGCCGAACTTGGAAGGCGGGAAAATGTAGTGGATAAACACAGTTTTAAAGTTTGCCCTATTAATCCAGCCGCAAGACGTGCTGTGTTTCAGTCATAAAATGTTCCATCAGACGTTGTTGGTTCAATTTGTTCTCATGCTCTCGTTATTAACCAATCCCTTGCGTTATTTGAGACAACCTCGAAAAATTGGATTAAACGGGTTTTGATGTGAATATGCGGATGCCTGAAGCGTTCTCGCCGGCAAAGTTGCTGAGAATGGTTTTATAATGCGTCGTTGTGCTTACGGTTCGGTAAAAAAATGGAAACATTGGCTTTGGGGTGTGAAAGAATCGATAATTCGTCAGAGTAATCAATGATTTCGGTAGAAAACGAGCTTTTGCAGAGTGGGGGCGATTAGTGTTAATAGCGTGAAAATGGATCAGAAAAGGCTGGGCGATCGCAATTGCTGAAATAGAAATAATTTTGGCAGGTTTGCTGCAAGCGTGCACAACCAGGTTGGGAAAATGTCGGTGACATTCGGATGAAACCGCAGAAAATCCCTGTAAACAGGGAAGATTAAGGTGATCCGGTGGTTATAATCTAGGAGACTTAATTTGTGGGGAAGATCCTATTTTGATGTTTCAGCAGGTGATTTTTCATCTGGAAAGCCGTCGTAATTGCACTGAAGGGGGTAAAAAGGCCGTCCAAAAGGAGATTCGGCCGGGTTTTTTTCAGAAGTTGGGGCATTATTTTTTGACTGGTGAAGACAATTTTGCAGTGCGATGGCTAGAATAGCCCCGTAAACAAAGGAGATTATTGATCTTAAAAATACTTCAAAAAAAATTAAAAAAAGTATTGCAAGGTTACGAATGTCTGATAGATTTTATGTCCCTTCGCGACAACAAGCGAGCGGACGACGAAAGCGAAAAACGAAAGTTTAAGTAAAAGTCGGTTGACAACGAATGCTGAATGCGGCATTCTTCGAACTCGAGATTGATTGCTCGATTTAAATGGTAAACAGCAATCATCGGATTTTCTGTCCCTAAGTGGGAAGGTGGAAATCGGCTCGGCAGAAATTTTGGTGTATTGACACCGACTGCTCTTTGAAAATTGAATTGTGCGATTAGTAAGAGCCCCTTTAAGATTAGCGGGTTAGTCCGCTGGTCCTAAGGGTTTTAACCAAATAATTA
This sequence comes from Methylacidimicrobium fagopyrum, assembly GCA_026225255.1. Lineage (GTDB taxonomy): Bacteria > Verrucomicrobiota > Verrucomicrobiia > Limisphaerales > UBA11358 > UBA11358. Next base: position 6,878 of record JAMFSJ010000067.1, read on the forward strand.
AGTAAGAAAGCTTTCGATGTAAAAGTCGAAAACGAATCAACTAACGTTTTTATACGGAGAGTTTGATTCTGGCTCAGAACGAACGCTGGCGGCGTGGATAAGACATGCA
>JAMFSJ010000068.1 GCA_026225255.1 Methylacidimicrobium fagopyrum
AACATTGACGGGTTCCTTCGATTTATTTTCCGCACCGCCGGGAATCTTGGCCACGCACTGTTCCAAGATCCGCATGCTCTGGCGCATTTCTTCCATGCGCACGAGATAACGGTCGTAACAATCGCCTTTGGAACCAATCGGAATATCGAAATCCAGATCTTTGTAGCAAAGATACGGCTGGTTTTTGCGCAAGTCCCAGTCAATGCCGCTGCCGCGCAAATTCGGGCCGCTCAATGCATAATCAATCGCCATCTCCTTCGAGATAATGCCGAGATCGCGCAGACGATCCACCCAGATGCGGTTGCGCGTGAGCAACACTTCGACTTCAGCCAGCGCAACGGAAAATTCCTTGATGAATTGACGGACTTGATCGCACCAATTCGCCGGAATATCGCGCATCAAACCGCCGATGCGGGTGTAGCTCGTGGTCAAACGCGCACCGGAAGCGGCTTCGGCGAGGTTATAAATTTTTTCGCGTTCCGTGAACACCAGCAAGAAAACGGTGACGGCCCCGACATCCATTGCGAAGGCGCCGAGACCGAGCAAATGCGAGGAAATACGGGCTAATTCGCAGCACATCACGCGAATGTATTGGCAGCGCGGCGGCAATTTATCGTGAATCCCGAGAGCTTTTTCGACGGCGAGCGCGTAAGCAACGTTGTTGGCCAACGGCGACAGATAATCCAGACGATCCGTGTAAGGGATGAACTGGGTGTAGGTCATGTTCTCGGCGATTTTTTCGTCGCCGCGATGCAGATAACCGACGTCCGGATCAGCCTTGGTGATGGTTTCGCCATCCAATTCCAGCACGATGCGAAGCACACCGTGCGTGGCCGGATGCGACGGCCCCATGTTCAAGACCATGCGTTCGCCTTGAATGTCCTGCAAATCGTCCACCGCCTGCGCAGCGCGCCCGGCGGAGTCACGAATCTCGATGTCTTGAACTTGAGCCATGGAAATTATTCTTCAGGAGTCCGCACGCGTGGTTCGCGATTGATCGCGCCCGCACTGCTCGGAAAGGTTACGAACGGCCCGCCTTCGAGCGGCGCCGGCTTGGTGAACGCCACGCCGGGCAGATCGGTCGGTTTGCCGGCCAGCGGGAAATCTTTGCGCAACGGAAAATACGGATAACCTTCCCACATCAAAATGCGACGCAGATCAGGATGGCCGCTAAAACGGACGCCCATCATGTCGTAAATTTCGCGCTCGTGCCAGTTGCTAGTGCGCCACACACCCAAAACGCTTGGCAGTTCGGATTTTTCCTCGCTGACATCGGTGGTAAAGCGCAATTCCAAACCGTGCGTCAAACCGCGCAGATGATAAACGATCGTCCAGCGCGGGTCTTCGCCGTAATTATCCACGCTGGAAATATCCACGAGATAATCAAAACCAAGGGATTTCTTGGCGAAATTGCACACTTCGAAAATCTTTTCCGCATCGGCGATCTTCATGGCGACATCGCCACGATACGTCGACGGTTCGGAGATTAGATCACCGAACTTGGCCTTGAGCTTTTGCGCTTGGTCGAGAGCAGTCACAGTTTTAAAAAATCACGCGGCCACTTCTTCTTTTTTATCGAGCAGATGCAACGCGGTGATGTTCTGCAACACCGGCTGTTGGCTGATCTTTTTCTGCAATTTCATCAGCGCGTCCAGCAAAGCTTCGGGACGGGGCGGGCAACCGCCAACGTAAACATCCACGGGCACCACGTTATCCACGCCCTGCAACACGGCGTAGCTGCGATACATGCCGCCGGTCGAAGCGCACGCGCCCATCGCGATGACCCACTTGGGTTCGGGCATTTGATCGTAAATTCGTTTGAGAAAGCCGGCGGATTTGTAAGTGACCGTGCCGGCGACAATCATGCAATCGGCCTGGCGCGGCGAAAAACGCATCACTTCCGAGCCAAAACGGGAAATATCGAAGCGGCTGGCACCAACGGCCATCAATTCAATCGCACAGCAGGCGAGGCCCATCGGCATCGGCCAGACGGAATTGGCGCGAAACCAACTGAGCGCAGCGTCCACCGTTGTTAAAACAACGTCGCCTTCGACTTTTGAGTTGTAGCCAATTTCGCTGGTTTGCATGAATAATTTTCCTTACCGGAAACGTGAAAAATCATAGCGACCGCGAAAATGACATTCAAGTTTATTGTGAATTTTTTCACAAAGATAATTTTTCGAAATAAAATCCTAAAGGTATAAGCGGTTTTGGCGCGGGCGAAGACGTAAACATCCAAGCCCCAAGCGTCCAAGCTCCAGAGAAATTTCAAGCGCCAATAACCAAACTTGGGTGCAACAGCGTCATGGAGTGCGGTGGGAAGCGTAGTGCCACACCGCTTTCGCGTAATTTGAAACGATCTTTCTCGAATACCATTCGTGTGTCCGAAAGCGGTGTCGCCGCTCCGCTTTGCCACCGCAGTCCAAAATCGTCAACCTTAGTGCCATGCTGGTTGACAAAATATCGTGGCCTCGTATTTCTGGCATC
>JAMFSJ010000069.1 GCA_026225255.1 Methylacidimicrobium fagopyrum
ACCTTCACTGCACAAGCGTTCATCACCACCGATCTGGATGACAACCAAATTACTGCATTTCACCCAGGCGCGATGCAGCAGTCGAATCTCAACAAGGTGGCCGACGCCGGCAAGGGCATCTCCTTCGGCATCATTTCTCCGGATGGGCGCGACGGGATGATCGAGCATGCGGCACAATTCGCCGCGGCTAAAATTCCCTTCATCTTCGATCCGGGCCAGCAGTTGCCGGTGTTCAATGCGGAAGAACTGAAGACTATCCTGGGGCAGGCGCGGATCGTCACATTGAACGACTACGAATGGGGCACGTTTCAGCAGAAAACCGGGCTGAGCGCGACCGATATCTCGGCGCAGGTGGAGGCACTGGTGGTGACGGAAGGCCCTAAGGGGTCGGTCATCTACACGAAAGGCCGGACCATCACCATTCCCTGTGTCACCCCTAAGCAAGTAGTCGATCCGACGGGTTGCGGTGATGCCTATCGCGCTGGTCTAATTCACGGTCTGATGCGCGGCCTCGATTGGGAAACGATCGGGCGGACGGCCTCCTTGATGGGGGCCCTAAAGATCGAGTCTAGGGGGCCGCAAAATTACAATTTCACCCGCGCGGAATTCGATCAGCGCTACCGCGCGGCATTCGGCTAGTTGCTAAGGAACACAAACTCAATGAGCAAAACCTTTTCCTTTACGTCGGAATCGGTGTCAGAAGGGCATCCGGACAAAGTCGCGGACCAAATCTCCGATGCGGTGCTGGACGCCATTCTGGCTGCGGACCCGCGTGGCCGTGTGGCCTGCGAGACCATGGTCAAAACTGGAGTGGTCATCGTCGCCGGGGAGGTGACCACGAGCGCATGGGTCGATGTCGAGGCGCTGGTGCGCAAGACCGTGCTCGATATCGGCTACAACACCTCGGATATGGGTTTCGACGGTGCCAGCTGCGGCGTGCTCAACATTATTGGCAAGCAATCGCCGGACATCGCGCAAGGCGTCGATCGCAAGGATGAGCGCAAGCAGGGCGCCGGCGATCAGGGTCTGATGTTCGGCTATGCGACCAACGAAACCGACGTGCTGATGCCTGCGCCGATCACGTTGGCGCATCGTCTGGTGAAGCAACAGGCGAAGGTGCGCAAGAACGGCAAGCTGCCCTGGTTGCGGCCGGATGCCAAGAGTCAGGTTACCCTGCGCTATGAGAATGACAAGCCCGTGGGGCTCGAGGCTATGGTGCTGTCGACCCAGCACTCCGATGACATCTCCACCAAAGCGCTGCGCGAAGCCGTGATGGAAGAGATCCTGAAGCCGGTGCTGCCGGCCAAGTGGATCGACAAGCGCACCAAGTACCACATCAATCCAACGGGGCGTTTCGTCATCGGCGGACCGGTGGGCGACTGCGGACTGACGGGCCGTAAGATCATCGTCGACACCTATGGCGGCTTCGCACGCCACGGCGGCGGCGCCTTTTCGGGCAAGGATCCTTCCAAGGTGGATCGCTCGGCGGCGTACGCGGCACGTTACGTCGCGAAGAACATCGTCGCCGCGGGACTTGCCGACCGTTGTGAAGTGCAAGTGTCGTACGCCATCGGCGTGGCCGAGCCGACCTCGATCATGGTCGAGACCTTCGGTACGGGCAAACTGACCGACGCGCGGCTTACCCAGCTGGTGCGCGCGCATTTCGACCTTACGCCGTACGGCTTGCGCGAAATGCTCGATCTGGCCCGGCCCATTTATCAAAAGACCGCTTCTTACGGCCATTTCGGCCGCAAAGAAGAGGAGTTCAGCTGGGAGCGCACCGACAAGGCCGCCGCGCTGGCGGCCGAAGCGAAATCCACGCGCGCCGCTTAACGCGCGTCGCTAACGTGTGTGGCTCAACAGCACAATTTTTCAGGAGTTCTAATCAATGAACGCAGCAATCAAGCAACAGCCGGATTTCGTCATCAAGGATCTTTCCCTCAAAGAGTGGGGGCGCAAAGAGATCCAGATTGCCGAGACGGAAATGCCCGGCCTCATGGCGATCCGCCACGAATACGCCGCCGCGCAGCCGCTGAAGGGTGCACGCATCACCGGATCGCTGCACATGACGATTCAGACCGCGGTGCTGATCGAGACGCTGAACGCGTTGGGTGCGGTGTGCCGCTGGGCCTCATGCAACATTTATTCGACCCAGGATCATGCGGCCGCCGCCATTGCGGATGGCGGGACTGCGGTATTCGCAGTCAAAGGCGAGTCCTTGACCGAATACTGGGATTACACGCACCGCATCTTCGAATGGCCCGATGGCGGCTATTCCAACATGATCCTCGATGACGGCGGCGATGCGACGCTGCTGCTGCACATCGGTGCCAGGGCCGAGAAGGATGCGTCGGTCATCTCCAAGCCGACCAGCGAGGAAGAGGAAATCCTGTTCGCCGCGATCAAGGCGAAGCTCAAGGTCGACCCGAAGTGGTACTCGACACGATTGCCGAAGATCAAAGGCGTCACCGAGGAGACCACCACCGGCGTGAAGCGCCTCATTCAAATGGCCAAAGACGGCCAGCTGGCTTTCCCCGCGTTCAACGTCAACGACTCGGTCACCAAGTCGAAGTTCGACAACCTGTACGGCTGCCGTGAATCGTTGGTGGATGCCATCAAGCGCGCCACCGACGTCATGATCGCCGGCAAGGTTGCCGTGGTATGCGGCTATGGCGACGTCGGCAAGGGTTCGGCCCAGGCGTTGCGCGCGCTATCCGCCCAGGTCTGGGTCACTGAAGTCGACCCGATTTGCGCGCTGCAGGCCTCGATGGAAGGCTATCGCGTGGTCACCATGGACTATGCCGCCGACAAGGGCGATATCTTCGTCTCGGCAACCGGCAACTTCCACGTCATCACGCACGATCACATGGTGCGCATGAAGGATCAGGCGATCGTCTGCAACATCGGCCATTTCGACAACGAAATCCAAGTGGATACGTTGAAGAAGATCAAAGGATTGCGCATCGAAAACATCAAGCCGCAATATGATCGTTATCATTTGCCCGGCGGCAAGAAGAGCATCTACATGCTCGCCGAAGGCCGGCTCGTGAACCTCGGTTGCGCCACCGGCCATCCGAGCTTCGTGATGAGCAATTCCTTCACGAACCAAACGCTCGCGCAGTTGGATCTCTGGGCGAACAAAGATAAATACGAAAAAACGGTCTATCGTTTGTCGAAGAAACTCGACGAAGAAGTCGCGCGTTTGCACTTGGAAAAAATCGGTGTCGTGCTGACCAAGCTGTCGAAGGCGCAGGCCGAATATCTCAATGTGCCGGTGGATGGTCCTTACAAGCCGGAACATTATCGCTACTAAGCGATCCGATTCTGAAATTCAAAAAGGCGAATGGAGCAATCCATTCGCCTTTTTTATTACGCGTGTTCCGTAGAGCCAAAGGCGTTTTTCAAAATGCGTTCAGCTGCCTCAGCATGTTTACGCTGCACCAATCCGAGATTAGCCTCCGGATCCCGGAAAAGCGCGGGTGACCACAGCCGGTGCAATTCCCAACCTTGCGCGGTAAGAACGGTAGTGCGGAATTGTTCCCAGGCAATTGGGTCGGGTGTTTTTGTATAGCGGGTGAAATCCGCCAGCAAACCAATCGTTACATCCGCAGGTAAGGTCGGATTTGTTAAAGCGACATCTACACAAAATCCATCGTTACCCCAATAGACAGTTGAGCCGATTCCACGCGGATCAAACAGGCTTTTTGCCAGTGATTCTGCGACAGGCGATGGATTTCCAGTGGGTGACACTTCACAACTCACCGTCGTGTCGCGCTTGGCAGTCTCGATTCCGCGATGCCATTCTTCGAAAAGCTCTCCCAACCGCTCGGCGTAGCGTAGATAGGCGTAGAGTTGGTGCCGTCCGGACGGACGCTGGCCTTCGTTCAATGGCGTAGTATCAAGATATTCACTTCGTGGAATCGACGTGAGCACATGGATCATTTCCCGGGCGCGTGTGACTAGGACGTTGAGACGCCGTTCGCCGCCCACGCGGGACAGTGCTCCAAAGTTTCGGCGAAATTTATTTTCTGCATCAAGAGCGAACGTCGTGGAAATAATGATATGATCCCGCTCATCGCCTTGCACATTTTCCAAGTTCTTAACGAACAAACCTTCAAACGAATCATGCCCGCGACGACGGCGTGCGGTATCCAACCGTTCCGCGAATCCACGATCGTGCAATGCCAGTTCCTCTAATGCGTCGAGAATTAGGTCACGCTGATTTAGATTGAAACAGGCAATGCCAATGGATGGCGGCTCCTGGTCGTCCAAAAGTTCGGCGACTAGTTTTGCCGCCGCTGCTGCCTCCGCCTTGTTACCGCGTTCAAGATAAACACCATCGATATGGATCAACTTGATGGGCGTTTGAGAGGCTTTATTACGTGGGTGGCCAGGGATGGGCTGCAAACGTCCCCCGTAAAAAGCCATGTTCGAAAAACCAATCAACGCTTCGTTTCGCGAGCGATAATGCACATCCAGAAATGCCTCTTGCACACTAAGATTCAAGGCGGCGCTCAACAAGTCTTCCGCTTCGGATTGTTGTTGATCGAAGACTTCTTCCGCAGTCTCTGCCGCGACATCGTCGCTTTCGACCAGCGCTTGCTCAAAAAAACGTGTCGGCGGCAATTGTTTCGGATCACCGGCGATGACCACCCGTTTCGCACGTAACAATACCGGCAAAGCCTCTTCGAGCCGACATTGACTGGCTTCATCAAACACGACCACATCAAACATGGGTTCCCGCTGGAAAATCTGCGCCACGGTCGCCGGTCCCGCCATCCAAACGGGACATAAATCAAATAATGGATCGCCGTCTGCATTCCCCGTCCCGGCGGCAATCATCTGACGAAGTTTCATCGCCTTCTGACCGCGCACAAAAAGTCGCTGCCGCAAGGCGGTTCCGTCAGAATTTAAACGTGTGCCAGTGCCAACCAGTAAACGACTGCGCCAGCGACCTTGCCATAAATGTTGGACATGTTGGCGCACCAATTGGCTTTTCTCCGTCGAGCGTTGAATTAATTCAGAAAAGGCCGCCTCAATGCGTTGCGTGTCCACCCGGGCCAAGGCTTCATCTTGGCGTAAATGGGCCCGAATCTCGCGGGCCAATGCTGATGCGCGCAAAGCCGGTTCCGCATCTTTCCAAGACAGGTTTCGAAACGCTGCATTGTTCAATGCCTGCTGCAACGCTGATGGCAAGCTGGCCAGGCGATCATTCAAGCGGACAGCTGGTTCCAGCGTATCAACGTAATCAATGAATTTTTGACAGATTGGCAACGCCGTTTCATTCCTGCGCCAATCCGATGACAATTCCTCCATCGATGGGGCGGTGAAAAGTTGCGTAGCCGTCAAAGCCATTTCAAGTTCATGAATCGCATCCGCCCGCTGGGCAGAGAGCCGCAGATTGGCGATGAATGACGGGGCATAAGCAGTTACGTTTGCCAGAGTAGCATTTAGGTAAGGACGCGCAGAAGCATTGGCAGAAAGTTCAGCGCAGTCGAATAATGCGAAAAATTCCGGCAAACCAGCATGGAACGTTACGAGTATCTTATCGTCGGGCAACTCACTAGATTCAATCTCAAGAATACGATTACGCAAATCGCTCCAAAGATGGCGGGATTTCAGGCTGGCATAAAATTGACGAGCACGCTCCAAGTTTTCCGGATCGAGCGCCAGTGCGAATGGCTTAAGAGCTTCAATGGCTGCGTGCTTATTGCGGCCGGCAAAAAACCGTTTCCATGATTTGGAAATTGCCGTCCATTCAGCCAACGCCAGCACCCGGCGATTGCAATCTGCCAGCGAGGGCACTTTAACTTTCACTTGAAGGAAAAGTTCGCGGTCAAGCGGGGAGACAAGTCGCTCGGCTTCGCCAGCCAACGCCTGAAAATCACCACGCCAACGGGCCCAGCTTTGGGCTGCCCCTAAACGGGCTGCAACCTCAAACAAGTTCCTCTGCGTGACGGATTCCAAGCGCGCCGCCAGATCGCGTCGCGCGGCAGCCTGTTCGCGCAGGGCAACGGCCACATCTAATGGAAGTAAGTTTTCATCAGCAAATTGGTCCACGGCCTGCGCCGCCTGTATCGCGCATTCAAGCGAGGCTTGCACTGCATTGACAGTAAGACTGAGACATTGTGGTAGAGATAAGCCAAGTCGGTTGCGAAAGGGATTCTCCGGCCAGCGTGCCTGTAATGCCCGACTGAGAATTTCCTCGGCATCGGTGCGATGCGCGTGCAAAAGTTCGTTCGTGACACCTTCTACTTCGGGCAAATCAACCCCTACTATGGCGCGCAATTCCATCCATTCACCGCAGAGATTGTGAAACGAAGGACTGCCATTCGGCGTAGCATGAAGACAGTCGAAATATCCACGCAGCTCGGCATGCAGCTGGTTCAACCGATTATTGGCTAATGCTAGTTCGCGCGCCGGGGCGGCATATGGTTTAGCTTCAGCCAGATTTTCCAATCGTTCACGCAAACCAAGGTAAAAATCACGCCGATCGCGTTGCGGGTCGTGAATGACGCCACAAAGATTGCCAAGCCCCATGCTATCGAGGCGATACTTCACCACATCTAGCGCAGTGCGCTTGTCACAAACGAACAATACGCGTTCACCGCGAGCGAGATGATCACCAATAACGTTGGCGATGGTCTGACTTTTGCCGGTTCCGGGCGGCCCATGAATCACCAACGCCGCACTGTGACGTGCTTGGGCGACAGCTTCGGCTTGGCAGGGGTCGGCGTGGGTTACGAGTAGTTGTTCGGAGAAATCTTTGGGGGCAGATGCTGTCGACGGGGAGTGCTTCCATTCCGGTGCCGGCGGTAAAGTTTTATCTATGGGATCCGCTAACGCTTGAGTTGAAAGAAAAGCTTGGGCCGGGTTTTTCAAGGCGGCCTCATTTTCGATCATCCACTTTGTATCGCGCAGTAAGCCTGGATTTGCGAGCGGGAACAACCCAATGACAGCCGATGGCAAAAGTGCCGGCGTATCCGGTAAATCTTCTGTGCGGGGCACGGCGACCAATGGAGTGTCAGCATTAAATTTTGAAAAATTTTGAATGGCCGTTGCCTTGGCAATCCGATCTAGAACTTCAGTGATTTCACGCCAAGGATCTTCACCCGCGTCATCGCTAAATAAATCTTCCGTCGAAGTTCCAGTCTGCTGTTCAATCCAAGCAAGAAGTGCCGGGTTAGGTTGAACCAGATCAGCCCCTTCACCCGCAAGCTCAATGGTGACGCCAGGATTTGCACCGCGCCGCACGCGTAAATTGATTGGCACCAAAACCGCCGGAGCCAGCACCCGTTTTGTTTTTACGCCCTGACGATCATTGGCGGGCGGCAAGCAGATTAAAGGAAAGCCAAGAAACAACGCGTGTTCACCTTGGTCATTATAGTAATCAGTGGCATCCTCAATAATATCGCGTAGTTTATCGAGAATGCGCGACTGGCGGTCATGGGCTGTGCGCGCAGCTTTCTGCTCATCTGACCATTCACTTTCGGGGTAATCGGGGCGACGGAAGGTTGGAACATTGGCACTGATTTCTATGCGCCGCTCGGGTCGGGAAATTTTTGAAAGCAGTAATTTTGGATCGTCCCCATTTAGATGCCGCAAGTCAAGAATGTCCATCCGCTGACGGCTGTTATGGGGCCGAGCATTCAATCCAGGTCCGGAAGTGAGCGCGGCGTAAAGCCGCTGCAACATCGCACGCAGAATCATATTTGCGCGAGTATGCTGATAGGTTGCTAATGGAGCAAGAGTTGTATCAGCCATTCAATTAATTGCTTACAGTGCCCGCAAACATAGGAACAAGCGGTTTATCGTTTGTCCAAAAAACTCGACGAAGAAGTCGCGCGTTTGCACCTGGAAAAAATCGGTGTCGTGCTGACCAAGCTGTCGAAGGCGCAGGCCGAATATCTCAATGTGCCGGTGGACGGTCCTTACAAGCCGGAACATTATCGCTACTAAGCGATTCGATTCTGAAATTCAAAAGGGCGAATGGAGCAATCCATTCGCCTTTTTCTTTCACGGCATCAATGTCCCGAAGGCGCACGGAGATGATTAGATTATTGCCATAGATATTTAAAACGGCGCGGCCAATTCGTGCCTAAAATTCAAAAATAACTGCATTTATTTCACCTCGATGGCTTTTTTTGCACAAAAAAAACCCACCACCGCCTGACTACGGCAAAACTATCATTTCCACCCCAGATAAAACCAAATCGCAAGATTTAGCCCGATTCCATTGCGTTTCTTTGATTTTTAAAAGCTAGTAGAACCTTCTGCCGCCGGCCAATTTTCAAATTGGCATAATTTTAGCTAACTATTGTCATGACTGCTCCAGAAGATTAATTAAAACTAATTAATGTGCGATGCTGATTTAAGCAAAAAAAAAGACGAACAGCCGGAAACAACCAATTTTATTATTATGAAAACAACCAGACAAAGACTGTTAAACATTGCCATCACCATGTCCGTGATCATCAATTTGGCAATGCTGGGCGCAGTTGGCTACATCGCATCGCTGAACCATCATGACAGCCGCCTGTGTTTCGCCATGAACCAACCCGTGGTGGTTTATGTTCCAAAAAACGAGAAGATTTCGGACGCCACAACCACAATCAAGCCGTCCGCCAAGCCGTAGTCCACCGTTCCGTTGAACTTTAAAATTTAACCTCACTATTTTATTATGAATAAAAAATCAGTAATAATCATCGCCTCCATTTCTTTAAATTTGGTTTTATTGGCCGCGCTGGCTTATTTTAGCGAAATCAACAGCCATTTCACGACCGCTCCGGCGCCATTTTTCCAACGCCAGCACATGGCTGATAGCAGCTATTTACCGAGCGACCATCAAGAAATGGCGCTGGCAAGCAATGTAAAATAATTGACCGCCCGCACTCAAAAATCGGTGGCGGGCTGAACCAGCTGATAAAGGCGCAGCCGATTATCTTAACGTGTCGGCCGCAGGCTGTTACAAGTCGCAATATTTTGGCTGCTGAAATCGGCCAGGCGATGCCGCCATGCCGCAAATAATTCAAAAGGCGAATGGAGCCATCCATTCGCCTTTTTTATTTCAGCGGAGCGCCGAGCACAGCTCGGATCGGAGATTGTTGTGCGACCAACTTGCCGGGCGATGCTCGGCGCTCCGAATTAAACTATTCCTGCGTTTCCGCAACGGTGGGGGCCGGTGGTTCTTCAATCGCGGCTGGGGGCATTTCAACCAACTGTAGCTGATCCGGTGGGGCTGTTGCCAAGCCGGCGTCAACGGTGATCGGGGCCAGTGGTTTTTCGACGGGAATGCGACGCAGCTCATCCGCCGCCGGCAAATCTTCCAAACCACGCAAACCAAAATATTCCAAAAACAATGGCGTGGTGCTGTAAAGCGCCGGGCGGCCGACGACTTCCGCGCGACCGCTCTGTTCCACGAGGCCTCGTTCCAAAATCGTTTGCATCGTGCCGTCAATGTTGACGCCGCGCACTTGTTCCACTTCCGCGCGCGTGACGGGCTGGCGATACGCGATGATGGCGAGCGTTTCCAATGCGGCTTGCGACAAGCGCGTGGGCCGGGTTTTGACGCCGACGAGCGTTTTGAGCCACGGCGAAAATTCCGGTTGCGTGACGAATTGCCACGCGCCCGCGACGCACGCGAGCCGGTAACTGCGTGCGGCGGTTTCGTGCTCGCGCACGAGTTCTTCGAGCGCAGCGGTGAGGTCTTCGTCCCTCGTTTTCTTGAACGGCTGGGCGGCTTCGTCCGCGTCTTCCGCGGTAGCGGCGTTGAAGACGACCTCGCGCAGTTCTTTCACGCTCATCGGCTTTTGCGCGGAGAACAGCAGCGATTCGAGAATAAATTTAAGTTCCATTTTAAGATTTACGATTGGGGCGTTTCGTCATCCGTCGCCGGCGTCTCATCGGTCGCCGGGGACGGCTGAGACGCCTCAGCATTTTCCGCCGGAGCTTCGACTACGGCCGCCATCGGCACGGCGCGGCTGACGATGATTTCATCAAACGGCTCCGGCTGAATACATGCGAGCTGTTTGAGCCGGATCAATTCCAGCAACGCGAGAAAGGTGCAAACCACTTCCGCACGATTCGCCGCCAGCTCAAATAATTCGGAAAATTTCACGCCGCCTTGCACTGAAATGGTCGTGAGCACAAATTCCATTTTTTCGCTGACCGTCCATTTGTCCTCGAAAATTTCGCGCGTGCCGGCGTCCTTTAGCTGAAACCGTTTAAGCACGGCATTGACCGCGTTCAATAAATCGAAAATGCCGACTTCCGGTTTCGCCGGCGTCACCGGTTCGCTCACGAATTCAATTTTTCCTGGGAGACGCGGAAAAATATGTTCCTGCCGTTCCTCGAGTGTTTGCAATTGCGCGGCGGCGTCCTTGAATTTTTTATACTCGACGAGTTGGCGGATGAGTTCCCAACGCGGGTCTTCCCCGTCCTCTTCGTTTTCCACGACGACTTGCTGTTCCACCGGCAACAGCTCGCGGCTTTTGATGAACATGAGCGTCGAGGCCATGACGAGAAATTCGCCGGCGACCTCCAGATCGAACGCGCGCATGAGATCCACATGCTCAATGAATTGCGTCGCGAGCTTCGTCAGGTTGACTTCGTAAATGTCCACTTCCTCTTTCTTGATGAGGTAAAGCAGCAAATCCAAAGGACCTTCAAAAACTTCAAATTGGACTTTGTATTCCGGCATGAACAAAAAATCTTAAATCGCGCCGACGACATTGGCAATGTTGGAACGCCGCGAACGAAATACTTAAACCGAGAACACGGGCGAGCGGTTCAACCAAAACCATTGCCGCCGGAAATTATTTGATTCAATAACTAAAGCTTACGTTGAAGCCGATCTGGTTACTCGCTTGCGAGTAGCCGCCCGTGTTAGATTGATTGTCGCCGTAGGAATAAGTGATCGCCCAGTTTCCATGTTTCAAGAAGTCCCGTCCAAAGCTGGCATTAAAGCTGTAATTATTATCGGAACGGTTAGGCTCATCAAACGATTCGACCGACGTTTTGAATTCGGTCACGGAGTAACTCAAGCCGAGACTTAAATGGCATTTCACCAGCACGCGTTGGTTTAGATTCAAGCTAACCGAGGTATCTTGCGAGGATTGGGCGATGACATAATAATCCGAGGTGCTAACGCTCTGGCTGGCACTCAGGGAAATCTGCGTGTTCTTGAAGGGCTGATATTGGATCGAAGCATTGAAGGTGGGCGACAAGGAATCGTTGTAGCCCGCGGCCAGAAACTGCTGGTCTTCCGCCCCAACGCCGACTTGAAAACTGACCTTGTCCGTGGCGCGCCAGTTAACATTGAACATCAATTGTTCAGTGATGGAATCAGGGTTACTGCTCCCGCTATCCGTCTTAGTTTCCACCTTGGTATAGCCGGTGGTGAGGCTGATACCGGCATTCAGGCGTGGCCAGAATTGATAATTCACGCCTTCGGTGGTCTTCCAGGCAAACGAATCTTGCAAGCTACTGACCAGTGAAATCGACTGATCCACCGCCATCGTGGCGGCCCATTTTTCATTGAAAGCGTAACCGGCCGTCAAGTCGGTGTTGTAAGATTGCTGGCTGGTCTGGGCGGCGGTTTCGGTGGTCGGATCGGACGAGGCGCTGATATTTTGCGAAAAACCAAAATTCCAATCCTCGTAATGCGTCGCCCACTGCGCGTAAGCCGATTGATCTATGTGATCCTTAAATTCCTTGCTGGAATAAAAATTGAGCGTCGGCGTGTAATCCACCGACCAATGCTGGCCCAGAGCCGCCGAAATGCCGGGGGCAAATTGCTGAACGATCGTGTTCTGCTGGTTATTGGCGCCGGACTGGACGCCCGTGCTGTAAAGAATATTGTAAGACACATGCGGATGCAAAATCACCGGCCCGAACTGAAATAATTGGGCGGAAGATGGGTTCATCACGCCCGCCGGAATGAACACGTTCATCTCGTTATTGATGGCGTCCGCCTGCGCGATCGGCGGCGCGGTCGGCACCGTCGGCGGCGTGAAGATGACATCCCCGGCGGACGCACTTTGCGCCGCCAGCAAACTGGTCGCCAGCAAAATTCCGCCCCTTTTTACCTTCTGATTTAACTTCCGATTTTTTGCACTCATACAGTTTAACCCCGGTCACCCTTTTACGACTGCATCGTCAAAACCAACTTTCACCCGCCGCGCGGGTCACAGTATCACTTTGCGAAAAAAGCTTTGACCACTTCCGCCACGCGTTCGATCTGCGCGTCGGACAATTCCGGAAAAACCGGCAGACTCAAACATTCGCGGCCGGCTTTTTCTGAAACCGGAAAGTCACCCAGCTTGTAACCGAGATCAGCGTAGCATTTTTGCAAGTGCAACGGGATCGGATAATGCACGGCATTGCCGACACCGTTCGCATCCAAATATTTTTTCAGTTCATCCCGCTGCGGATGGCGCACGGTGTAGAGATGCCACGAGCTTTCGGCAAACGCCGCCACTTGCGGTAATTTCAACGGCGTGTCGGCAAGCAATTCCGCGTAACGTTTCGCCACGCGCTGACGGCCTTGCGTCCATTTGTCTAAATGCTTCAATTTGACGCCGAGCACGGCGCCTTGAATGCCTTCCATGCGATAATTAAAGCCGATTTCGTCATGATAATAACGCACCGTCGAACCATGTTCACGCAAGGAACGCGCATGTTTGGCATAGTCGGCGTTGTTCGTCACGAGCGCGCCGCCTTCGCCGGCGGCTCCGAGATTTTTCGCCGGATAAAAGCTGAAACCGGAAATATCACCGAATGTGCCGACCGTTTTGCCTTTGTATTTTGCGCCGTGCGCCTGCGCCGCATCTTCGACCATCGGTAATTTATGTTTGCGACAGATTTCGAGAATCGCATCTACATCGAACGGCTGGCCGTAAAGATGCACGGGCATTACGGCTTTCGTGCGCGGCGTGATGGCGCGTTCGAGCAATTTCGGATCAAGGTTGAAAGTCGCGTCATCAATGTCCACATACACCGGCTTGGCGCCGACATAAGAAATCGCCCAACTCGTCGCGACAAACGTGAACGGCGTGGTGATGACTTCGTCGCCCGGCTTGACGTTGAGTAACAGCAACGCGACGTGCAACGCGGACGTGCCACTGTTAAAACCGAGCGCATGTCCGGCGCCGCAATATTTTGCAAAATCCTGCTCGAACTGCGCCGTGTCCGGACCGAGGCAAAAAGAACAATTGTCAATCGTCTTGGCAATCGCGGCGTCAATTTCCGCGCGCAACGGTTTGATCTGCGCCTTTAAGTCGAGATAAGGAATCGGTTCGGGCATAAAATTTGGTTCAGCAATTTAGCCCGCCACGGCGGGTTTGTGAATGCAAATGTGCGAATACAAAATGTTTTCAAAAAAAGAAATCGCGCGAAGAGCCCGAAGTTGGCGAAAGTGATTTATCTTCGCAGCCTTCGCCATCTTCGCGCGATATTTTCCGATTTACAGCGCAGCGAATGATTCGTCCAACACTTCGAGCAAGAAATCCGCGTCGGCCTGCGTGATGCACATCGGCGGCGCAAAACGAATCGTCTGGCCCCACAAACCGCCCTTGCCGAGCAATAGTCCGAGTTCGCGGGCGTTTTCCACGACTTGCGCGCATTCAGCGGACGCGGGTGCTTTCGTCGCGCGATCTTTCACCATTTCGATCCCGAGCATCAAACCTTTGCCGCGCACATCGCCGATGATTTTGTATTTCTCTTTCAGTTTGTTCAAACCGGCGAGAATGTGATTGCCGAGCTTTAAGGCATTCGCCTGCAAATTTTCTTTCTCGATCACTTCCAGCACGGCTTTGCCGATTGCGCTGACGACCGGATTGCCGCCGAACGTGTTGAAATGCACTTTACCCAAGAGCGATTGCGCGATCTTCGGCGTGGTGACGACGGCCGCGAGCGGCGCGCCATTGCCGATGCCCTTCGCCATCGTGACGATGTCGGGAATCACGTCCTGCGTTTCAAAGCCCCAAAAATGCGTGCCCGTGCGACCGAAACCGGTCTGCACTTCGTCCGCGATACACACGCCGCCTGCTGCACGCACATATTCGTAAGTTTACTTGAGATAACCTTTCGGAAATTCCACAAAACCGCCGACGCCTTGAATGGATTCGGCGATGAACCCGGCGACTTTTCCGGGCGTAGCAAAATCGATCAACGACTTCACATCGTCCGCATATTTTTTGCCGGCATCCGGTTCGTCATAACCATAAACACCGCGATACGGATACGGCGCGAGCGCGTGATGCACGCCAAAACTGTGCGGCACATTATATTTCCAAGTGCTGTGGCCGGTCACCGCCATGCCGGACGCATTGCCGCCGTGATACGCATTGCGCAACGCGATCACGTCATAATTCTGCGTGTAAGCGCGCGCCATGAGTAACGCGAGATCGTTAGCCTCGGAACCAGAGTTCACGAAGTAGCAAACCTTCAGCTCGCCGGGTAATTTCGAGGCAAGTTTTTCCGCGAACAATGCGACGTTCGGCTGCAAATAAATCGTGGTGGAATGCTGGATCAATTCGTTTTGCGCATTGGCCGCCGCGACGACATGCGGATGACAATGGCCGACGCTTACCGTCACGATGCCGCCAAGGCCGTCGAGATAACGTTTACCCGTATCGTCCCACAGATATTGCATCGAACCTTCGACGATCATGATGGGACTTTTGTAATAGAGAAAAATTCCGGGGTTCATGAACTGCTTGCGTAGTGCCGCGACTTCAGCGGCAGACGGTCCGGCATATTTCTTCGGTTGATGACTCGTGGACGGCAACGGGATGTTTTTCATAATTTAAAAACGTGAATCGCTTCTTTTATTCCTTTAATAAGCCGACATATTGGCCATTTCGCGCAAAATGTTCAACGCTGAATATAGCGAATCATGAGCCGTCAATGCTTGGCTCCCGTCAACTTTCTTCCAATGAGATAAACCACAAACGCCACGGCGAAACCAATGAACCATGCGTAATTATAAAGTTGCGTGAGCACGGGTGGAACGCTGGTCGCACTCACCGCGTGAATGTTCACCAAAAAGCCCGGCACACTTGGCAATGCGCCAACAATCAATGAAATCAAGGCAACGTAACTGACGCCGTTCGTGAAACGATATTCACCATCTGCTTGATATAACGCGGCAACGTTCAACTGCCGTTTGCGATATACAAAATAATCCGCGATCAGAATACCGCCGATCGGCCCAAGCAACGCGCTGTAGGCGATGAGCCAGGTGAAGATATAACCGTTCGGATCCGCCACTAATTTCCACGGCATCATCAAAATGCCGACGATGCCTGTGATGAAGCCGCCAATGCGGAAGGAGATTTTCTTCGGCGCGAGCTGGGCAAAATCATTTGCCGGCGAAACGACATTGGCCGCGATATTCGTCGCCAGCGTGGCGATACATAACGCGAGCATGGCGACGACGAGCACGACGGGACTGGTAAATTTCGTCAGCACATCCACCGGATTCCAAATGGTGGTGCCGTAAATGATGACCGTGGCCGATGTGACCGCGACGCCGATGAAGGCATACAATGCCATCGTCAGCGGCAGACCGAGCGCTTGACCAAAAATTTGATCGCGCTGGGTTTTGGCGTAGCGCGAAAAATCCGGGATATTCAGCGACAGCGTTGCCCAGTAACCGATCATGCCGGTCAGCGCCGGGAAAAAGTAAACCCAGAATTTCCCGACTTGCGGTTGCCCGGCGTCGAATTGCGACGGTTGCGATAGGATCGGCCCGAAACCGCCAGCGCGACGATACGCCCACCACAGCAGCACCAAACCGAGCACGATCAACAATGGCGCTTTGACATTGAGCAGCCAGCGAATGGTTTCAATGCCGCGATAAATCACCCACATATTAATGCCCCAGAAAAAGAGGAAGCACAGGAATTGTCCGCCGCTGATGCCAAGCGCGTTGGTGACGGTCGCCGGTTGCAGATGAAAAATGACGAGGCAGATTTTGTAGATCGCTTCGCCGCCGATCCACGTTTGAATGCCGAACCAACCGCAGGCTACCAGTGCACGCAAAATGGCCGGAATATTCGCGCCGGTCGTGCCGAATGATGCGCGACAATAAACCGGAAATGGAATGCCATATTTCGTTCCCGCGTGGGCATTCAAAACCATCGGGATAAGCACAATGAGATTCGCCAGAAAAATAGTGAGCACGGCTTCCCACCAATTCATGCCACCACTGATGAGTGACGAGGCGAGCATGTAAGTGGTGATGCACGCGGCCATGGAAATCCACAACGCCGCAAAACTGCCCATGCGCCAATTACGTCGCGCCGCGGGCACGGGCGCAAGGTCGGCATTGCATAAATCGCTTTGTTCAATGCTTGCTTGAATGTTGGACGTATTCGCCAAAACATCGCCGGGAATAGAATTCATTTGAGAGTTAAAAGAATTTTCCTTGCTTCACCTTGAACTGAAGTAAAGCCGAGCCAATTAACTGAATCAAGCTTTAGGTCATAGCGACCTGCCGCTTCGATTATGACGGCTTCACTTTCAACCCCTCACTCATCGCCACCTTGCATTGACGCTCATCAAAACTCAAAAACACTTTTGCTTCCAAGTGAAGTGCCGTAGCGACATGCAATAAATCAAACGCACGATAGCCGCGCTCAGCTGTGTAGCGGGCCGAAATTTTTTCTGCGATATGATGCACATCAGACCAGTCGGCCGGGATAATTTCAACAAAACCGGAATCCAAGTCTGATTGCAAATCAACTAAAGCCCGATCGCAATCAGCTTTCGGAAACCCTTTGTCGCGCTTCTGCTCACGTAACCAGACTTGAAAACGCAGGGATTGGCGAAATTCAAATAATAACAGGCTGGAAACCGATAATACTTCCGGCATGGTTTTGAAATACTGCGCCGCAGCTGCCGAATTATCTTGCCGCCGATACACAGCGCAAAGGAAGGATGTATCAGGATAGGCAATCATCCTTCTTCACCTTCCAATTCAGCCACCCGCATTTCGGCAACTTCTTGAGCGGAAAAAATGCGGTTGCCCCAGGTTTCCTTCAAGCGCGCCATGATGTCCGGCTTGGTGATTTTTTTGGCGACGGGCCTGGGCAGCGGCGTGAGGCGGGCGATGGGCCGTCCGTGCTTGGTGACTTCGACTTCGTTGCCGTTGCGGATCCACGCCTCGACGCGCGGAAAATCATAACGCAAATCCCGAATGGTCGCAGTTTTCATTGTGATATAACTTTGTATCACAATCTAAAAATCGTCAAGCGGCTAAAAATGGCTCGGCTGGCGTTGCAGAAATTTTCCGTGGCCGGCCTTGCCCACGAATTTCCCATCACGCGACACGACTTGTCCGCGCACGGTGACCACGCTCGGACGGCCTTCGATTTTCCAACCTTCAAACGCGCTATAATCCACATTCATCGTCTGCGTTTTGACAGAGATCGTGCCGCGATAATTGGGATCAAATACCACGAGATCAGCGTCGGCACCCGGCTGGATCGCGCCTTTGCGCGGAAACAGATCGAACAGCTTTGCGACCTGTGTGCTGGCAACATTCACGAAGGTGTGCAGATCAATCTTGCCCGCTTTCACGCCGTAGGTGTAAAGCAGATTGATACGTTCTTCCAGTGACGGAATGCCATTGGGAATCTTGGTGAAATCGGTCCGGCCCATCGGCTTTTGCGTCTTAAAATCAAACGGCGCGTGATCGGTGGCGACGGTTTGCACGAGTCCGTCGCGTAGGCCGTTCCAGAGAATTTCCTGATTCCGTTTATCACGCAACGGCGGCGACATGACATATTTCGCACCTTCAAAATCCGGTAGCTCGGCATAACTTTTATCGAGCGTCAGATATTGGATGAGCGTTTCGACACCGACCCGCACACCGCGTTGTCGCGCAGCGATGGCTTCATCCAGCGCTTCTTGGCAACTCAAGTGAACTATGTAAGTTGCCGCGCCCGTAAGTTCAGCGAAGGTCATCAAATGGTGCACGCCTTCGGCTTCAACGAGCGGCGGACGGCTTTCGTGATGCTGTCCTGAATCGGTTTTACCGGCGGCGAGCAATTCCTTCGAACGCTCCGTGATAAGCGTTTCATTTTCGCAATGCGCGGTGACGATGACACCCAGTTCCTTCGCCAGCTTGAGCGTGCGATATAATTCCGTGTCATCTATTCCAAACGCACCTTTGTAAGCGAGAAAGATTTTGAACGAGCTGATACCGCGCCGCACGATTTCGCGAAGCTGCGCCTCGGTTTTATCGTCAAACTTTGTCACGCCCATGTGGAACGTGAAATCGCACGCGGATTTACCAACGGCCTGGGTCATCCACGTTTCAAAACTGGCGAGCGTATCTTCCTTGCGCGAGGGACAGCACATTTCAATGAGTGTCGTCGTGCCGCCGACCAGTGCGGCCTGGCTGCCGGTGATGTAATCATCCTTCGCCGCCGTGCCCATGAACGGCAGATAAATATGCACGTGTGGATCAATGAATCCGGGAAAAACATATTTACCCGTCGCGTCAATCACCTCCGCGCCGGCGGGCGGTGCGATGTCGCGATCAATGCGCGTGATGGTTTCGTGCTCGCACAGAATGTCCGCGACGTAGCGGCTGTCAGCGGTGACGATTTCGCCATTCTTGATTAAAAGGCTCATAAGTTAATGACGAATAACAGATGACGAATGGTGCAAACGGCGTTAATTGGCCATTCGTCATTTGGTATTTCACTTGGTTTCATATTTTTGTGCTTCGCCAGATGCGGCTAAAAATCAGGTGCAATGAATGAGCTTCGCGCCATATTTTTCTGGCTTCAGCTTTCAAATTTGGCTCCGCGGTTGCGACCATACGCAGGAAAAATTTAGTTTCACGGGCTTCTTTGCGCGAAATGCTAATACGATGTTTGAAATCGGCACGCGAAACTCCGTCGTCCGCTTCGCAGTAATTCGCACCGACGCTGGTTCCCGCTCCTACGATTTGGTCAATCAGCCGATTGTTGACCGGACTCCATGTGATTTTTTTGGCGAAGATAATTATACTTTCGCCAAACCGCGCCGTCCGTTCTTCCAAATCATAAACCCGTTGTGGCGGCTCATCACGCAAAGCCATTTGCCCTACCGGCACGTCAAAACCCCAAAATGCCAGTTCCTCAACCGAACAATCTTCAAGACTTTCTATCGCTTCATCCGTCATTTGTCATTCGTCATTTTTTCTCCGTATGCCAGATATCACCTTCGCCGTAACTGAACCAGCGGCTCGTGGTGACTTTTTGTTGCGTGAAAAATTGCACGCCTTCGCGGCCTTGCATGTGCAGGTCGCCGAAGAAAGATTCGTTCCAGCCGTTGAACGGAAACCACGCCATCGAGGCCGGCACGCCGATGTTGATGCCGACCATGCCGCAGTTGACGTTGTGCTTGAACTCGCGCGCCGCCTTGCCGCTGCGCGTGAAGATCGAGGCGCCGTTGCCGTAAAAAGATTTGTTCGCGAGCTGAATGGCTTGATCTAGATCGTCCATGTGCATCACGTTCAACACCGGGCCGAAAATTTCCTCCTTCGCCACCGTCATGCCGTTCTGCACATGATCAAGAATTGTCGCGCCGACATAAAATCCGTTCGGCGCTTCGCTGACTTTCACACCGCGACCGTCAGCAGGAATTTTCGCGCCTTCCTTCACGCCAGCTTCGATCAATTCCAACACACGATCGCGATGTTGACTCGTGATGAGCGCGCCCATGTCCGGCTGCGCTTCGCGGTCGGTCGGACCAACTTTAATTTTGCGCGTCGCCTCGATCAGCGTCGGCAAAACCGTCTTTTCCGCGCCGCCGACAATCACCGCCGTGGAACCCGCCATGCAACGTTCGCCCGCGCAACCGAATGCGGCTTCGATGACGCCGCGCGTGGAATTTTCCACGTCCGCATCCGGCATAATGATGACGTAATTTTTCGCGCCGCCGTTTGATTGCACGCGTTTACCATGCTTCGTGCCGGTTTCGTAAATATATCTGGCGATGGGCGTGGAGCCGACGAATGAAATCGCTTTCACCTTTGGATGCGTGAGCAACGCGTCCACGACTTCGCGTCCGCCGTGGACGATGTTCAACACGCCTTTGGGCAAACCAGCTTTCTCGAGCAGCTTCGCGATCTTGATCGCCGTGAGCGGAACTTTTTCGCTCGGCTTCAGCACAAAGGTATTGCCGCAGGCGATGGCGATCGGATACATCCAGAGCGGCACCATGGCGGGAAAATTGAACGGGGTGATACCCACGCAAACGCCGAGCGGCTGGCGGATCGCTTCGCAATCAATGCCGCGCGCGACGTTTTCCAAAATTTCACCCATCAACAATGACGGCACGCCGAGCGCGAACTCCACAACTTCCATGCCGCGTTTCACATCGCCGCGCGATTCAACCAACGTCTTGCCGTGCTCGCGCGTATTGCAACGGACGATGTCCTCGAAATTATCTTCGAGCAACATTTTGAACCGCGCCAGAATGCGGGCACGTTCGACCGGTGGCGTTTCCATCCACGCCGGAAACGCGGCGTGCGCAGCTTCGACGGCGGTGTTCACATCGGCGACGGTGCCGACGGGACATTCCGCGATGACGTCACCGGTGGAAGGATTGTAAACCGGCGTCGTGGCGGCTTTGGATGAAAGCCATTCGCCGCCGATAAAAAAGGGACAAGGTTCGAGTGTTTGCGACATATAAAAATGTAGTTTGGATATTTATTATGACTTCTCATTAACCCCTCGTTTCAACGAGGGGATTTTGGCGGTGGTGAAGCGACCGAAACCATTTCAACGGTTTCTTCGTTACGCCAGATCAATCCATAAACGGTGGCCAACCTTTGATATTCTTCGGAAAAACTTTTAATGCGATGATGCTCCGCTTGATTGGCAATGTAAGCGCAAACTTCATCCACACCCGATTGAGAAACAGAAAAAGCACCGTAGCCGCGTCCCCAAGCAAAGCGCTCGGCAACTATATTTTGCTCATTGATCCAATGCGAAGAGGCACCTTTCAAAAGTTTTACTATCTGCTCAATCGTCATCCCCGTCGGCAAGTCAATCAATGCGTGGACATGTTCTGTATTCACGAAATTGATTTTCATATAGATGTTTTTCTCTTTGGCGTAATCAGTCAGAAAATTCGAAACCTTTGCCGCCCGTGCGGGGTCAAACATCCCTTCTCGATTCAGCGTGCCCCAAATCAAATGTAGCCAGCAACGGGAATATGCATGGATGGACATACGCGAGTTTAGAAAACCGTTAAAACGGTTTCAATCATTCGTCACCACTTTATCACCCAACTCAAGTTGGGTGTTAATGAGAAAATTTACTTCAAATCGACACATCTTAATTTAGATTTCATCTGCCAATGGCTTACGAATTAAACTCATATATCTCCTGTTACAGGCTCCAAACGTTTTAAAATTGTTTCGAGCTTCGATGAGGGAAAGATTTTGGTTTGGCCCTCCTCTTATTTCGCCAGCGTCATGGTCATCTTGACCGTCATCTTCCCAAAAGCAAACCGGGCAAATTTCATAACCCGCGCGACCACATAATGTTTTAAAATGACAACACGGGCAACGATATGCTTTGTAGCTTTCATCAGACTGCGAGATGTTTTGAAATGGAGGCACGATATTTCAACGCGCCAAGTCATTCGATTGCCTCACGAAATCATTACCGGTCCATTCGCCATCGGCTTGCACCATTTTTTTGGCGTCGGCGGCGGCTTTTTGGGCGGCTTTACGTTCGGTCTGGCGCTTCACGAGGTCGGCGTGCGTGGTGAAATAATCAAGGCTCTTGCCTTTGAAATCGGCGATCGTCTCGAACTTGTGCTTTTCCATGAACGCGAGCAGTTGTTCGCACATCACTTTGACGTGTTCGTAGCCGAACTTCATCACGCCGGTGCAGACTTGCACGGTATCGCCACCGAGCAAAATGAATTCCGCTGCGTCATTACCAGTCTCGACGCCGCCGATGGCCGATAGCGAACGTCCGGGAAATTCCTTGCGGATCAGTTGCGCAACTTCCATGACCATGCGGAGCGCGATCGGTTTGACGGCGCGCGAAGAATAACCGCCGGGCGTCGTGTAGCCTTCCACGCTTGGCTCGGGACGGAGCGTATCAAGATTCACCCCAATGACGCTGCGAATCGTATTGATCGCCGCGATGCCGGTGGCACCGGCCTTGAGGGCCGCGCGTGAAGGTTCTTCGATGTGCGTGATGTTCGGCGTCATCTTCGCCCAGACGGGAATTTTCGCCACGCCCATCACCCACGAAACCACTTCATCGAGGATGTCCGGATCCTGCCCCATCGCCGCGCCCATCTTGCGTTCCGGCAAACCGTGCGGACAGGAGAAGTTCAATTCAAACGCGTCCACGCCGCAGGCCTGCGAGCGTTCGACTAATTCCACCCAGCGATCCTTGGAATATTCTTCCATGATGCTCGCGATGAGAATGCGGTCGGGGAACATGTCCTTGCACTTCTTGAATTCATCCTCCCAAATCTTGAACGGACGATCACTGATCAGTTCGATATTTTCCCAGCCGATGATTTCCTTGCCGTCACTGGAATGTAATTTTCCGTAACGCGGCGTGACGTTCACGACTTTGCTCGCATCCAACGAAACTGTTTTGGCGATCACACCGCCCCACCCTTCTTGAAACGCTTTGGCGATGACGTTCAGGTTCGTTCCAGGTGGTCCGGAACCGATGATAAAGGGATTGGGTAATTTAAGACCATCTACGGTGGTGGCTAATGTTGGCATCTTTTTTCCTTGTTATAAGTTTTCAACAATTACCTAGGTTTGAAGCAGATGGCTACAACTTTTTTATGGAAAAGTAATAGTCGAAATAAAATTAGCAGTGACGATTTGAATCGTTCATTGAATTGAATAAATGGCCGGGCGGAGCGACTACTTGCTGGATAGAAACCCGCGCCAACGATTGTCTTTCGAGTGGTAGCAGCGGTCGCTGGCACAGTGCCACCGACCTCCGCTACAAATAAAAAACGGTGCGGAGGATTTTCTCCGCGCCGTTTTATTTTTTGACCAAAGCTGGTCGAGTGCCAAAGGCACGAACGGAAATTAGCCAGACACGCAGTGTCTGGTAGCATTCCATAAAAATTCTCCGTCCCAGCGGGACGGCGGAAATATTCATTAACAACTTCAGACCCACATTCCCTTCGTCCCTCCAGGAT
>JAMFSJ010000070.1 GCA_026225255.1 Methylacidimicrobium fagopyrum
AGCTGACTGACATGGTCGAGGCCGCCGTGCTCAACGAGTTCCGCAGCATTTCGGAGCGCGGCGGCGTGCTCGGCGCGATGGAGCGGATGTACCAGCGCTCGAAGATCCAGGAAGAGTCGCTGTACTACGAGACGCTCAAGCACGACGGCACGCTGCCGCTCATCGGCGTCAACACGTTCCTGGATCCGAAGGGCTCGCCGACCGTGCAGCCGCCCGAGGTCATTCGCGCGACGACGGAAGAGAAGGATTACGCGATTACCGCGCGCGACGCGTTCTGGACGCGAAACGAGGCGACGGCGGCACGCGCGCTCGACGCGGTGAAGCATCACAAGCGCTTCGGTTTCAATTATGATCCGTCGCACCTCGGCTATCAAGGCGTGGATTATGTGAAATTCATCCGCGAATTTGGTGATCGCATTTTCCATGCGCACATGAAGGACGTTTGGTGGGGTCATGGCGACGGCACCGTCGGCGTGTTCGGTGGCCACACGGATTTCACGGACGCGCGCCGCTTCTGGGATTTCCGCTCGCTCGGTCACGGCGATATTAATTTCGAGGACATCATCGTCGCCTTGAACGACGTCGGCTATCGCGGCCCGCTCTCGGTGGAATGGGAAGATGGCCGCATGGACCGCATCCACGGTGCGGCGGAAAGCTGCGCCTTTGTCCGCCAATTGGATTTCGCGCCGAATAAAGCGGCGTTTGATGCGGCGTTTTCCAAGAAGAAATAATTTCAACCGCGGACGAACATGATCGTGATCGGAGCGCCGAGCCTTGCTCGCGTTTCGTCGCGCTGACGGGACGCGCTCGGATTAACCGCTGTGCCAAAGTTAAGTTAAAACGCGATAAAATTTTTATTTCGCCCACTTCACTTCTCGCGCCGGCTGAAAGTTTTTCAATCGCTCCAAAATTTTCTCCACGTTGTTTTCGACGAGAACGAGTTGACGATGTTGCGGACGGATGAAGCCTTCCTGTTCCGTGTGATCCAGAAACGCCAGCAACGGACGATAAAACCCGGCGATGTCCAGTAAGCCAAAAGGTTTCTGATGCCAGCCGAGTTGGCTCCACGCGAGCACTTCGAAAAATTCTTCAAACGTGCCGTAGCCGCCGGGCAACGCGATGAAGCCATCGGACAATTCTGCCATCAACGCCTTGCGCTCGTGCATGTCTTTCACGATGCGTTGATCGGGTAAATGTTCGTGGATGACTTCCTTGATGACCAGTTTTTCGGGAATCACGCCGATGACGTGCCCGCCGTTTTTGAGCGCGGCATCCGCCACCGCGCCCATCAAGCCGACCATGCCACCGCCGTAGACGAGTTCGATTTTTTCGCGCGCGAGCAATGCGCCGAGCTGTTCCGCCGCCGCGAGATATTCCGGGCGAACGCCTTTATTGGAGCCGCAATAGACAGCAATACGTTTCATTTTCTTGCTTAAAATAGTAGGGCAAAACGGTCGCGTTGCCCATTTCAATCCGGAGCCAACAAACTTGAACACAGAAGCCAACGGAGAGACGAAGATTCAGCGCGACGGTTCTCCGTTTTGGGTTGTGGTGGCGGTCGGTGACCGCCTCAAATCACGCTTGGTCGGCCACCGCCCGCTGCTGCATTCAGGCCAGATCCTTATGTCGGAAACACGTCACATGATGATCGTTCACCATGCCGACAGCTTGCATGTAGGCGTAACAAATCGTGGAGCCAACGAACTTGAATCCGCGCTTCAATAAATCTTTGCTCATCGCATCAGAAATTTCCGTCTGGGCGGGAACTTCTTGCCTGCTGCCGCGACGATGGACAATCGGCTTGCCGTTCACGAAACTCCAAATATATTTGTCGAAGCTGCCGAATTCTTCACGCACCTTCAGAAATGATTTTGCGTTCTGGATCGTTGCGTGAATTTTCAGACGATTGCGAATGATGCCGGCGTTGTTCATTAACTCGGTAACTTTCTTATCGCCGTAACGCGTGATTTTTTCCGCATCAAAATGATCGAACGCTGCCCGGTAATTCTCGCGCTTCTTCAAAACCGTATGCCAGCTCAAGCCTGCCTGCGCGCCTTCGAGAATGAGATATTCAAACAGCAAACGATCATCATGCACCGGCACGCCCCATTCGGTGTCGTGATAAGCGATGTAAAGTTCGTCCGTCGGCCACGGACAGCGGAGGATTTCTTTTTTCATGCCGCGAAGTTTAAGTCGGCCCGCGTCGCCCGCCAAGCGAAGACCGTCTGATGGCCGACTTCTATAATCTTCGAGGACAGCCTCAAATAAAAAAACCGGCGGACTGTTGCCAGTCCGCCGGTTTTGATTATTTGTTCGGAACGATTAGTCGCCTTTGACCAGATCGTCAGCGGCGTCGAAGGCGTGTTGCAGAGCAACCAAGTCTTCGCCGGGTTTCAGCGAGTCGAGGATCTTCTGTTCTTCTTTGATCTGCTCGTCCGTGTAGCTGGCAGCCTTGATGGACAGACCGATGCGGCGTTCGTTCTTGTCGATTTTGACGACGCGGGCGGAAACGTCTTGGCCGGCCTTGAGCACGTTCTTGATTTTTTCCACGCGTTCTTCGCTGATCTGCGAGATGTGGACGAGACCGTCGATGTCGTGTTGCAGGCCGACAAACGCGCCGAAGCTGGCGAGCTTGGTGACTTTGCCGGTGACGAGGTCGCCGACTTTGTAGAGCTTCTCGATGTTATCCCACGGATCGATTTCGAGTTGTTTGATGCCGAGCGCGATGCGCTGGTTCGGACGATCGACTTCGAGCACGGTGGCTTCGACTTCGTCACCTTTTTTCATCACTTCGCTCGGATGATTGATCTTGCGGGTCCAGGACATGTCGGAAACGTGGATCATACCGTCAATGCCTTCTTCGAGTTCCACGAACGCACCATAGCTGGTGAGGTTGCGGACCTGGCCTTTGACCTTCTGGCCGACGGCATATTTCGCCGCGGCGCTGTCCCACGGATTGGATTCCAACTGGCGCACGCCGAGGGAGATCTTCTGTTCTTCGCGGTTGATGCCGAGCACGACTGCTTCGATTTCCTGATCCTGCTTGAGCACGTCGCCGGGTTTGGCGATGCGCTTGGTCCAGGACAATTCGGTGACGTGCACGAGGCCTTCCACACCGGGTTCGAGTTGCACAAACGCGCCATAAGGCACGAGGCTGACGACCTTGCCCTTGACCTTCTGGCCGACGGGGAATTTCGCTTCGATGTTATCCCAAGGATTCGTCATCTTCTGCTTGAGGCCGAGGCTGACGCGTTCTTTTTCCTTGTTCACGTCCAGCACGACAACGTCGAGTTCCTGGCCGACTTTCAAGATTTCGGAAGGATGGGTCAAACGGCCCCAGCTCATATCCGTGATGTGGAGCAAACCGTCCAAGCCGTTCAAATCAATGAACGCGCCGAAATCGGTGATGTTCTTGACCGTGCCCTTGCGGATGTCGCCCGGCGTCATTTCCGTGAGCAACTTGCCACGTTTTTCATTGCGCTCGGCTTCGATCAATTCGCGGCGCGACAGAACGATGTTCTGACGTTCCTGATTGATTTTGACGACCTTAAATTCGTAAGTGTTACCGACAAAACCCGCGAGGTTTTTCGGCGTGATGACGTCGATCTGGGACGACGGCAAAAAGGCTTCGACACCGACATTGACGACCAAGCCGCCTTTGACGATGGATTTGACCTTGCCGGAAATGATCCCGCCTTCGTTGCAGATCGTGAGGATTTTGTCCCAGTTCTTTTTGAACTCGGCCTTTTCGTGCGAGAGAACGACGGTGCCGTCTTTGTTCTCAAGTTTTTCGATGAGGACGTCGATTTCGTCGCCGACTTTGACGGCTTTGAGATCGATGAATTCATTGCCGGGGATGATACCTTCACTCTTGTAACCGATGTCCACCAAGACTTCTTTGGAACGGACTTCGATGACGGTGCCTTTGACGATTTGGCCTTGAGCAACGAGCGACTTGGCGCTCTGCTTCATGGCTTCTTCCATTGTGAGCATAATATTACTGTGATTAAACGGACGGGAGGCTTGTTCATCCGCAAGAAATGCGGACTTGAAGACTCCATTGCCTAACTACCGACGCTGCGACTGGCAACGGAGGTTAAAGGTTAGGTTATTGGTTAACGGTTTTTTCTCAGCCTTGATGAACATCCGCACACGCGGCGTTCAGGCAGTCTGGAGCATACGGCAAAAGCGCCGGATGGCAAGGGGAAACTCGGCGAAAGGTCTGGTGTCTAGGGTCTTGAATCTCAGCCGGAATCTTCACGACTCCTAACATGCCGCTCCGCCGGAGCTAAAAGATTTATCCGGGATTTTCTACAAAGATTTCACCCCGAGTGGAGCTGAAGCGGGTAAATTAATCGCAGGCGTCGGTTGCGTCGGGGCGTAGGCGTTGCGATGCGGAATATCCAGCCGGTTGAACGGTTGATAATTTTTGATTGCGCCCACATGGCCAATTTTGACCGAGTCGCGCAGCACGCCGTGGCCGTTTTTATTGTAATCGCTGAAATGCGCCTGACCGTAGTCGAGACCGTTGCTGGAAAGATTGGAGGAAAAATATTTCAACCCGATGATCTTGCCGGCGTCATCGCGCAGCCAGCCGATGAAAATCACCGAATGTCCGCCCGCAGGCGTGCTGCTGTAACTTAAAAAATCACCGGGCCGCGCGTCTTCAAAATTCGTGACCGCGTTGCCCAAACCGTAGCCAACAATGGCGCGCTGCTCGGAATCACTTTTGCCTTCGACATACCAAAGTTGCAGTGCGTTGAAGAGGTCGTTGAACGTCATGCCGTTGAAATCGTCGGCTTCGAGGCCGGCTTGGATATTGCGCAATTTCATCGCCCGCACAAACACTTCAAACGTAAAACCGCAGCAATAACTGCAACGCGAACCGTCGGGATACGCCTTCGCGACCACCATGCCGTGATACCACAAGTCTTGCGTGACGCCGTTATAGATGTCGTATTCCCACGGTTTCCAACTGCAATGATATTGATAGGAGCCGTCGAGCGGAAATCCGCTGATGACTTTCAGCACAAATGGATTTAGCGAACCTTCGTCGTCATTCGTCACCAGGTCTTCGCGCGCGTAAGCTTTGGCCAGCGCTTTATCCACCGGCGAAAAGCCGCGTTCATCCACCGGATAAACGCGCGGCGTGTAAGTAGAACGGCGTAAACCGGGATCTTTTTCGCGCGGCGGATGGACGTTGGTGGAAATCGAAAGGGTCGGCGTGGCAACGTCGTTCGTCTCGGCAAAGCCAGCTTTACCGCTGACAATAAAAAGTGCGCTGACCAAAAATGAAAATGAAAATCCCTGCGTGATTGTTTTAGCAAATTTCATAAACCTTGTTATTCCTGCCCGAATCTAGGGTTTGGCTGCAAAATCGCAAGTTGAAAACACGTTTTGGTCGCGGAATGATCGAAAGCCGGTTGAGACAAGTTGAAATTTTGGCAAAAATAAATTGATTGCGAGGCGTCGGTAGTTGAGGCTTGTGAGATGTTTAGAAACATCGGTGAAATCGTGCTGTTGTTTTGGCGCGTGTTGCGGGCTTTGCCGCACGCGTGGCGGCAGCGGCAGAAAGTATTCGACCAATTTTTTGAGATCGGCAACGCAAGTTTGTTGATGGTTTGCGTGCTGTCATTTTTCATTGGCGCGGTCTTCGCTTTGCAGACGGGACCGGCTTTGGCGCAACACAGTCTGTCGAGCGCAGTCGGCGGCGTGGTGGGTTTTGCCATCGCGCGTGAGTTGGCGCCGATCATGATGGCGATCTTGATCGCCGGCCGGATCGGTTCCGCGATGGCGGCGGAAATCGGCTCGATGCGCGTGTATCAGGAAATCGATGCGTTGCGCACGATGAACATCAATCCGATTGATTATCTCGTTTTGCCGCGCGTGTTGGCGATGGTCGTCGCGCTGCCAATGTTGGTGATTTTTGCGATCCTCGTCGGCTGGTTCGGCGGCGCGGTGGTGGCGAATTATAATCAACAACTGGAAATTCCGTTCGCTGCTTTTTTTGCGGACATGAAAGATTTCGTCGTCTTGAAAGACGTGGGCAATGGCGTTTTCAAAAGTTTTTGTTTCGCTATCATCATCGGCGTCGTGTCGTGTCATCAAGGTTTAACGACGATTGGCGGGCCGCGCGGCATTGGCCGTTCCGTCACCAAAGCCGTGGTGAATTCCATCGTCCTGATTGTGATTTTTGATTATCTGATCACGTTGCTCCTTTCGATATTTTTAAAATGAATGCCGCCAACAATTCAGCTTCCGGGGTCGGCCTCGTGGTGCGCGGCTTGCGCAAAAGTTTTGAAGATCAAGAAGTGCTCAAGGGCGTGGACTTCGCGGTTCAACCCGGCGAAATTTTTGTCATTATGGGGCCGAGCGGCAGCGGCAAAAGTGTTTTGCTGAAACATCTGATCGCGTTGGAAACGCCGAATGCCGGTGAAATTTTGATCAACAGCGAACCGGTTTCCGCCCCAGAAACGGCGGCGAAATATCGCATGGCCCTGGTTTTTCAATCGGGCGCTTTGCTGAATTCTTTGACGGTCGGCGAAAATGTCGGACTGTATCTCACGGAACACCGGCTCAAAACGCCGGAAGAAATTCAGCAGATTGTCGTGGATAAATTGGCGGCGGTGGGCTTGAAAGATGTCGTGGATAAAATGCCGGCCGATCTTTCCGGCGGCATGAAAAAACGCGTCGCCATTGCGCGCGCGCTGGTCATCGAACCGCAACTGATTCTTTACGATGAACCGACGAGCGAATTGGATCCGCTATCGTCCGTCGTTGTGGGTGAAGAAATTTTGCGCCTGAACCAGCGCACCGGCGTGACGTCGGTCGTGGTCACACATGATCGCGATTTGGCGTTCGGCGTTGCGGATCGCATGGCCGTGATGGGCGATGGGAAAATTTTGATCATCGGCACGCCCGATGAAGTTAACAATTGTAAAGACCCGGAAGTGCAGAGTTTTTTGCACGCAGATTTTAAGCGCGAATCGAAGAATAAAAAGTTATGAAAAATTCACTCGAAACTAAACTCGGCATTTTTGTCGTCCTGGCGGTTCTGGCTGCGTGGGCGATTATTGAGACGCTCGGCAGCGGCGATTTTTTAAACCGCGGCTATCGCGTTAGCGCCCAATTCGATACGGTGCAGGATTTGAAGGTCGGCGACCGCGTGAAAATGGCCGGCGTGGAAATCGGCCGCGTCATGAACATCGAACTCACGACCAACAAAGTCAGCGTCGTGATGAAATTACACTCGGACGCCATCGTGAAAACGGACAGCATCGCGACGGTGAAATTCACCGGCTTGATGGGGCAAAATTTTGTCGCCATCGCGTTTGGCTCCGACCCCGCGCCGGTCGCGGCGGAAGGCACGATTTTGGAATCCACCGAGCAGCCGGATTTGAGCGCGATCATGGCGAAACTCGACGCGGCGGCGGGCGGCATCCAGAACATCACGAAAACTTTTTCCGGCGATAAACTGGATAACATTCTCGGTCCGCTCACGGATTTCGTGAAACAAAACAGCGGTCCGCTCACGGCGACGATTGCGAACGTGAAGAATGTTTCCAGCCAGATTGCCGCCGGCCAGGGCACGGTGGGTAAATTGATTTATTCCGACGCGCTTTATGATTCCGCCTTAAGCACGGTGACGAATCTGCAAGACACCGCGGCCGAAGCCAAATCCATGATCGCCACCGCCAAGACCGTGATGAACAACGTCAGCTCCGGCCAAGGCACGATCGGCAAATTGTTGACCGAGGATAAATTGTATAATTCAACCGAGGAAGCGATGACGAACGTGAACGAGATTTTGAAAAAGGTGAACCAAGGTCAGGGCACGATCGGCAAGCTCGTGAATAATGACGACCTTTTGAAGAACGCCAAACTCTCGCTGCAAAAATTGGATAAAGCGGCGGACAGTTTGGAAGACACCGGCCCGCTGACGGTCATCGGCACGATGATGACGCAGTTGTTTTAAGGCGAAAAGAATCGAACGGAGCGCGGCTGTGTTACGACACGCCGCGCTCCGTTCTTATTAAAACTCACCGGCGGTTCATCAATGCTTCAATCTCATCCGCCTCAATCGGAATCTCCGCCATCAAATCCAACTGCCCGTTTTCCGTGACGACGACAGTATTTTCCAAGCGAATCCCGAAACCTTCCGCCGGAATATAAATCGCCGGTTCCACCGTCAGCACCCAGCCGGGTTCGAGCTGGTAATAATTATAAGTCACGTCATGCACATCCAAGCCGATGGGATGCGACACGCCGTGCATGAAAAACTTTTTTACTGCGGGCGCATCGGGCGACTGATTTTTTAGCTCAGACATTTTGAGTAAGCCGAGATCAACGCATTCTTTGGCCGTGCGTTCTTCGCATTCGAGCCGTAAATCTTTCGTTGTCTTGCCGGGCATCAGTGCCGCGACTTGCGCGCGGAAAATCCGCAGCACCGCGTTGTAGACCTGTTTTTGACGCCGCGAAAATTTTCCGCTCACGGGAATCGTGCGCGTCAGATCGCTCATGTAATTTCCCAAACCTGCCGCGACATCGAGCAGCAGCAAATCACCCTTTTTGCACACCTGATCGTTTTGGTTGTAATGCAAAATATTGCTGTTTGCGCCGCTGGCTATGATGGGATTGTAAGCGAATTGTCCTTTGTGCCGGATAAACTCATGCGCGAACTCAGCTTCAACTTCGGCTTCGTTGACGCCCGGTTTCAGAAACTTGCAGACGCGCGAAAAACCTTTGCCCGTCAAATCGCATGCGGCTTTGATGGCGTCAATTTCGTGAGCGGATTTCACCGAGCGCAACGCGTGCAGGATCGGCGCGAGGCGATGATAATGGTGCAGCGGAAATTGCTGGCGACATTCGCGCACAAACCGAGCATCGCGCGTTTCCACCACGACCCCGGCGCGTTGATGTTCGTTGGTGTTGAGATAAATATTTTCCAATTCGCAAGCGAGTTGGCGGAAAATAGATGGAAATTCCGTGAGCCATTTCACCGTTTTGACGCCGGAAACTTTCGCGGCCTGTTCCTTGTTTAGCTTATGGCCTTCCCAAATGACGAGGTGTTCATTCGTCTCGCGCACGAACAGAATTTCGCGTTGGTTCGGGTCGAACGCGTCGGGCGCGAGTAGTAGAATGGTTTCTTCCTGATGCACGCCGGTGAGATAAAAGAGATCGGCGTTTTGCAGATGACCCATCGTGCCGTCGGCATTCGTGGGCATGATGTCGTTCGCGTTGAAAATGGCGAGCGAACGCGGCAACAATTTTTTGACAAGGCGTTCACGGTTGAGAGTGAACAATGCCGGCGGAATGGAAATAGCTTTCATTTCAATAAATCAAAGATGCGGACAGTCTAAAGCCAGCGTCAGGAATGTTAAGCAGATTCACCTCACCTGTTTGTGGGGGGATGAAAAGCAACCGGCGCGGCAAAAAAATTTAACGCAAAGGCGCAAAGGCGTGAACGAAGAAAAAGACAAACGGGCAAGCGGTGTTGAACTGGCTTATTCCCGCGTCGTTTGCACCGGCTGCGCCGACAACGGACAATTCTTATTAGTCTCGTTAAAATAATTTGCGGACCATTCGTTCTGGAACAGCACGACGGGATTTTTGCCGATGTCGTAGGCGAGCTTCGCGCCGGTGGGCAAGGAGAGCGCGTCGAGATCTTCTTCCTTGATGTCGGTCGGGAGCCAGCGGACGACATTCCACGACGCGGGTTCGAGCCGTGATTCCGCGCCGTATTCGCTTTCGAGCCGGAATTGCACGACTTCAAATTGCAACGGGCCGACGGCGGCGAGCAGCGGAACTTTAATGGACGAATTACGCAGGTAGAGCGCTTGGATAACGCCTTCTTGCAACAATTGGTCGAGACCCTGACGGAACTGTTTGTATTTGCCAGTGTTGGGATTATGCAGATACGAAAATGCTTCCGGTGTGAAGCGCGGGATTTCTTTGTAGAGAATTTTCGGATCGGTCGTCAGCGTGTCGCCGATGCCGAAACTGTCATGGCCGACGAGGCCGATGACGTCGCCGGGCAGCGCTTCATCCACGGTTTCACGTTCGTTGCCAAATAGTTTGTGCGAGCTGGAGAGGCGGACTTTTTTCTCGGAACGTGAATGAAACACGGTCATGTCGCGCTCAAACTTGCCGGAACAAACGCGGATGAAAGCGATGCGGTCGCGATGCCGCGGATCCATGTTTGCTTGGATCTTGAAAATGAAACCGGAGAATTCCGGATTTTCCGGAGCGATCTCAATGCCGCCCATCACGCGGGATTTGGGCGCGGGCGAATTTTTTAGAAAACCGTCAAGCAACAGTTGCACGCCGAAATTATTCACACCGCTGCCGAAAAAGACGGGCGTTGATTTGCCCGCGAGCACAGCGGCCTCGTCGAAGGATTCGCCGGCGAGTTCGAGCATTTCCAATTCTTCGAGCGTGCGATTGAAATCGGCTTCGCTCAAATTGCCGCGCACCGCCGGATCGTGCAATCCGCCCACGGCCACGGGCGCGCGGTATTTGCCGCCCACAACGCGTTCGAACGTGTGCATCGTTTTGGTCTGGCGATCGTAGATGCCTTGAAATTCCGCGCCGTTGCCGATCGGCCAATTCACCGGAAATGCGCCGATGCCGAGCACGCGTTCCAATTCATCGATCAGCTCCAATGGATTTTTCATTGGGCGATCGCACTTGTTCATGAACGTGAAGATTGGCACGCCACGTTGACGACAAACTTCAAACAATTTGCGTGTCTGCGGTTCGATGCCTTTTGCAGAATCGATCACCATCACGACGGAATCTACAGCGGTGAGCACGCGGTAAGTGTCCTCGGAAAAATCTTTGTGACCGGGCGTATCGAGCAGATTGATGCGATAGCCGTCGTAATCAAATTGCAGCACGGTGGAGCTGATGGAAATGCCGCGCTTTTTTTCGAGTTCCATCCAATCGCTCGTTGTGGCGCGTTGATTTTTGCGCGCGGTGACGGAGCCGGCGAGTTGCACTGCGCCGCCGTAAAGCAGGAGCTTTTCCGTCAACGTGGTTTTACCCGCGTCAGGGTGGGAAATGATGGCGAACGTCCGTCGCCGCTGGATTTCTTTGGCTATGCTGCTCACAGAGCCGCGCAGGATAACAGACTAACCGAACTGAACAAGCCGCGATGTTTTGCGCGGTGGCGGGCTGAAATTATTTCTGCGAAAGCACTTCGCGATAAATTTCCAGATGGCGACGCGCGATGACTTCGGGATGATAACGCGCCCGCATTGTGGCGGCCGCCGTTTTGGGTTGCGGGCAACCCGCTTCCAACCAGCGAGCGATGGAGTTTTCCAAGGAGTCGAAATCATCCGCCGGAAATAATTCTGCGCCGTCCACATCTTTGGCAATATCAGTGACGCCGCCAGTCGTCGCTCCAAAAAATTTAAGATTGCGGGATAATGCCTCCGCCACGACGAGACCGAACGCTTCTTCGGTGGGGAAATGAATGAGCGCGGCCGCCGTATCCATCGCCGCGATGAGTTGCGGCGCAGACAACATGCCCAGATGTCGCGCATAGCCAGCCTGTTCCGCTATGGCTAGTGCTTGCGCCAATTGTTGTCCATAATCTGATTGCCCTCCACGCTGGCCGACTAATTGCAGTTCAAATTTCAATCCGCGCTGATGCAAGCGAGCCGCAGCGGCGAGCAACGCCAGTTGTTGTTTCCGTGGCTCAGCCACCCCGATGTTGAGAAAAACTGGACGGACAAAGGTGTTTTTTTGGGGCGTCTCAGTAAAAAAGCCCAGCCGCAAGGCATTAGCCACCCGCCAAGTTTTTGCGGCGCGTGGGCGGACAAGCTGTTCCGTATAGGCGGAATTACAAAACACGCCGTTGGTTCTTTTTAAGGCAACGGCTTCCAATTTTGCCGCGCACCAATGAAAACTACCGAAACGCGCGTGATACACTTCGGCAATGGCTTTCATGTTGCCATGAATCGTTAACACGTTTGGAAACCCGGCGAACACGGCACTGATGCTACAATCTAACTCTGTGCCTTGGCCGTGAACAATATCCGGCTGAATTTCGCGGAGTTTTTTCCGGGTCGCGCGAATGCAACCTTGATAACCGGTGCGCATCCAGCCGATCTTCGGCACCACTAAACTGTGAAAAAAAATATTAGGTGCGAGCTTCTCTGGTGACTTTACCGGCTGACGAATACAGGAAACGATGTGAATTTCCACCCCCGATAAACCAGCAAATCCCTGCAATAAGGCTTCCGGAGCGGTGCCAAAATAAGGCTCAGGCTTTTGATATTGCTTGTGCGGCGCGCGATTGTCGGTGGTCAAAATGACGATTTTCATAAACGCAACCGTCTTGTATATTCTGCCAGTAATCGGTCGCCATAATCCTGCCAAGTGTTTTTGATCGCACCTTTTTTGTGGGCCGCCTCGCCCATGCGCTGGTTGAGCGTAGCATCGGTCGCCACGCGAATCATAGCGTCGGCGATGTGCTGCGGATCGCGGCCACGAATGATAATACCTTCCACGCCATCTTCCACCAACGTCGTTGCGCCGCCTTCATAAGTTCCCAAAACCGGCAGGCCGGCCGCCAACGCTTCAATTTGGGCACGAGCGATACCTTCTTCTTGCGAGGGAAAAACAAAGGCCGTGCAGGTCTGCAATAATTTTGCCAGCTCCGCATGTGGCAGGTGGGGAATATGGGTGAAAGAGTTTTGCCATTTCGGCCACTCTTTTCTAAAATCAGTTTTCAAGTTACCCACGCAAATCAATTCAGCCTCCGGCAGTTGCTTTTTAACTTTTTCAAAGGCGCGAAAAAGATACTGGTGGCCTTTGCGGAGGCAAATCGTGCCAACGGAAATAAATCGCGGTTGGGCGGGAACTTTCTCGCGCGGCTTGAACAGGGTGGTGTCCACCCCCATTGGGTTAACAAAGATTTTTTCGGCTGGAATGCCATTCCACAACATCGAATCTCGGCAGAAATTAGATTGGACAATAATCATGTCCGCCCGTTCCAGCTCGCGGTTCATCCGAGCAAACATCCATTGTGGGATAGGAACTTTTTCGCCCGGGCACCAGAGATCACATTCACGCTGCCAAAATCCGTAATAAGTCAGTGGATGACTATTGGGACAATCTACCACCTTCAAGGCACCCGTTTTATCTGCGTGGTCAAAGGGTTCCGTGGCATAACCAACAATGGCTTGGATAACATTTGCCTCCGGCCAACGTTGAGCTTTTAACCACGCCCGCCAGACCGGAAAGAAAGCATAAAAAGCTTTCTCGGTCCAAATTTGTGTGGCGCAATGATAAAACGGCTTCATTGCTAGATGAAATGGCCAACAACGCCGGTGTTTTTTGGATGAAATCTTAGTGCTATTCTTTTCGGAAACCCATAGGCCAGCCAGCGCATCGCGCTCTTCAAAAACTTTGGCGGTATTACGCAGATGCCAGGCACCTGATGCTGCCAGCAAAACCTTTAAATTCTTATTTTCAGCCATACATGACGCTCGCCGTTGAGAGTCTAAATTTTGATGGCTAATTCACAAGGCTCTTCTTTGGCCAACCATCAAAAAATCATCAAAAAGCTTGCCACAGCATGGCCTATTTTTTTATTTAAAGACGTTGAATCAATCATTTAAGCATTCCTCCACCGCCCCCAGAATCGCTTTGGTTTCCGGCGGGTTAAAATTAGGCGGTTCCACGACGTTCCTGATCAATTTGGCGGGTGAACTTATCCGGCGGGGCATGCCGGTGGAAGTCTTAAGCTTTGAGCGGGAAAACCCGATGGCGGCTGATTTTCAAAAGCAAAATATTCCGGTCTTATGCCTTGATCAGCAACGAATGATTTTTGAGGATCGGCTAAAAATTATTCTACAGCGGCTGGCGCAGTTTCAACCGACCGTGGTCGTGTCCACGTTGGGCGCAACTTCCTTTGAAGTATTGCGTTACCTGCCTAAGGGAGTCTTTCGTATTGGCATGGGACAATCGGATGACCCTAATGTTTATGCCATGATGCGTCATTACACGCCGTGGATGGATTTGACGGCCATGGTCTCACCGGTCATGAAAAAAAAGGCCGAAGCCATGCCAGGATTTACCCGGGTGCAGGTGGCGTATTTGCCTTATGGCGTGCCCATGTGTTCGGAAGCCGAATTGCTAGTCCGCGATTTTTCCGCACCATTGCGCATACTTTATTTGGGACGACTGGATCACGAACAAAAACGGGTGCAACTTTTCCCGAAAATTCTGCGGCAACTGTGTGCGAACAGATTGCCGTTTCATTGGACAGTTGCTGGCGACGGGCCGGACCGTGGTTTTTTGGAGGCTAAGATGAAATCCGCCTCGTCCAGCCAAACCGTTTCTTTTGCCGGCTCTGTGCGTTATGCCGATGTGCCAGCCATGCTAAAGCAGCATGATATTTTTCTACTCGCTTCTGATTACGAAGGACTGCCATTAAGTTTGCTGGAAGCGATGGGCAATCGTCTGGTGCCAGTCGTGAGTGCTTTGGAAAGCGGAATCCCAGAGGTGGTGGATGCCAGCAATGGCTGTTTGGTGCCCGTCAACGACGTCGCCGGATATGCCAAGGCCATCATTCACTTGCACCAACACCGGCAGGAACTCGCCGCTAAATCTGCCGCTGCCCGTGCCCGAGTGCAAAAGGATTTTTCGGTGGCGGCCATGACTGATCGCTGGCTGGCGGCACTCCCGCCAATGACAACGAACATTGAATCTTGGCCCAATCAATGGAAGATTACGGGCCCATTAATGTCTGGAAATTCCCTCCAATTTTCCCGGCCCGCAAGAATTTTGCGAAGGGTGGTGGCAAAGTTTCGACGGTAGAATTTAGGGTGTGGGCGGTGATGTGACTTCCGGCTTTCGGGCAACAAAAGCCCAGCCCAGC
Source organism: Methylacidimicrobium fagopyrum (assembly GCA_026225255.1). GTDB lineage: Bacteria > Verrucomicrobiota > Verrucomicrobiia > Limisphaerales > UBA11358 > UBA11358. The sequence continues at coordinate 14,888 of JAMFSJ010000070.1, forward strand.
GTATGGATGTCCTGTTTCAAATGTGAGTCGCACCAAAGAAAAAAGCGGTTGATAAGCCAGTTCATTGGCGCGGCGCCAATCGGTTGAGTTTGTTGGATGACTTGGCCGATAAAGGCATAGGAACGTCCCCGGTTGAAGAGTTGCACCAATTCAAATCCGCTGGTATTGACCAAGTGCAATAGACCGTCATAAGGATAGCGGAAATAATCATACGGCACTTCATGGCGCGGCCAATACATTGGCGTGCTCAAGATCAAATAGCCCCCCGGCTTCAATACACGATACATCTCCCGCAGTGCTTTCAACGGATCGGCAACATGTTCTAACACTTCGGTGCAAACGACTGTATCAAACGTGGCATCGCTCAAAGGAATATCTGTAGCCGAGCCAACCACGTCGGGAGTAGAACGATCTGTGAGATAATCCATGCCGGTGTATTTTTCCGCTCCGACAAAAAAGGTTTTTTCATAAGGCTTACGTCCGCAGCCCACATCCAAAGTAGCACCTTTAACGTAGGCGCCACATTGCTTGAGAGAGGCTTCCAACATTAAGGTGTGTAGAAAAGCCCGATGGCTGACTGGTAGGGAGCAGCTAAATTCCTTGGGCAAGTTGTCCAAAGGATGACGAGCTAAAGGATGGGCAGGCGTTCGTTGCATAAGTCAAAGGTTAACCGATTCAGTTTCCAAGGGGTGACCATGACGACTAATTTGTCTAATCGCTGCGTTTACTACTGATTCTACTGAAATCATTTTCATGCATTCCTGATAGTAATCACATTTGTTTTCTTCCCAACAAGGAGAGCACCGCGTGGCGCCAATAAGATTCTCATTGGCGATGTAGCCGGTCTTGTCAGGAGCCTCACGGCCACCATAAACGATGGCTGAGCGACAATCAACTGACCGGGCCAAATGCATCAAAAAACCAACCTGGCCTACAAAAACAAGGGAATTTCCCAAAATAGCCGCCGCCTGTCGTAATGACGTTTTTCCTCTCAAATCTAAGGCCCCCTTCAGGGGAGGATCCAAAGGTGTGCCAAGCTGGATCAAAGACGCTTTAGTTTGCAGATGATTGGCAACTTCTTGAAAACGTTCGGGAAACCATTCCTTGTTTTTCATGGGAATATTGGCTCCTAACCCCGAAGATTGAATAACGATTTGCCGGTCGAAAAGCCGGCCAGTCGCAACTTCTTTAGAATTTAAGTATAAATAAGGTCGCAGCCCAACTTCGCCTGAAATACCGGCTGCTTGGCACATGGTCAGAAGTATGTGCTGTGCCGTAGGCACACTATATGAAAGTTGCAGCAGATTCAAACCATGGATCATTGTGCCGGCAAATACGGGAATTTTTTTACGGATGATCCTGTCAACGTCAGGGTTGCCTTGAAAAAGTGCCGGATACTGTGACCGGACGACAATGTTTTTTTCACCCCGTTTTTTAAGCTCTTTGAAAACGCACGTGCATAAAAGATCATCGCCAATGCCAGCTCCAGCTCCATGATAAACAAAACGAGGACCGCCAAGTCGCGCGTGGTTGAAGCGCGCTAAATGATTGGGCGCAATCTTGATGGCGGCTTCCGAAAAAATGTCCCTCAATTTTTTGTAAGCTGATTTTCGCATGAAGGATTAACCCTGTCCGCCAGTGTTTCACTCCGCCTTTTTTACAATCATTTGAATTTGAGCTTGAGCATTATGTGGCTCGCGCGTTTGATCCACTGGATAATAGGCAGCCAAAAGCTGACGGAATCCAACCAAAGAAGATTCAGGTAAAAATTTGTTTAAACAACCGTAAATTTTGGCCGTAATCTTGGAGAATAGATTCGGCAGCTTGCCTTCAGCAGCCATTAAACTGCGATTATAACCGCGATCTTGCAACTGCAAACTAATAATTTGCCCCCCGGGAAGGCTCTGCGCTAACTCCAACACATTGCAGCTTACGGGTGACCAAGACTTGGCTTTAGACAAGGTGAATGTGGCTTTGTGATCAAAATTAAATCGGCTAGGGAAAACACCTTGTTCATATAAATCCTCATCTGGCACTGCCACAAAAAGATAACCCCCCGGCCGGACCAGCTTCCACCAATCTAATATTGTCAGTCGAGCATCGTGCATGTGTTCTAAGCAATGTGAAGAGTAGACAAAATCAAACTGTGCCTTCACATGCTGGCTGATCACGTTGGCGTCACCATGCTCTAAGTCAAACCGGCGGGCAATGGGGGTCACGGGGTCGGGGCCGCAACCGATATCAATACCGTTGCCTAGAACGGCCGTTTTTTCTATGGATCCCCAATATTGCTTGGACTTTGTAGTTTCGTTCATGTTGGTTTCTCTTAAGAATTCAAAGTGTGTTGACAACTATTTTTCAGCCTGACGTGATCTAAGCCTGCTTGGATCACGAAGGATAGTTTTCTGTTTTCAGTTCTATTCACAACGTTTTTCTTTGATCTTTTTCCAAATAGACTGTTCCAAAAATTCAGACCTCGCTCGGTATCGGCACCCTTAAAAAGCGTGCCAAAGGACGAGGTAATCGTATTTCAATTTCTCGCAGCACTTCGGACGGCAATCCAATCCGCAAAAAAAGGAACCCGCCGATTAATCCCACGGCAATGCTATGAATCGCTAACCGCCAAATGACCGGCAAGTTGGTAGTTGAAAACCAAAGAATTGCCGCTGCGGGAACCAGCATCGCGGCCAGATTCAAAGATGGGCGCACCCACAGAACCGTCAAATCCCAGAAGCTGGTTTGAAAGTATTGACTGCTCCGCCGCAAACCAAATGAGTATGAGAATATGATGACGCAAATATCAGAACAAACAATGATTCCCAGAATGCCCCAGCGATATCCGAGGCATAAGGATAGTGCCACAAAACTGCAACCCTCTACAAAATAAAGGTAACGCATAGTGCCAATCTGTTTTGTAATGGAGACAAAGTTGCAATGAGTCATCTGTATGGAAGTGACAAAAATCCAAATTCCCAATAAGACGTCGTTCAGTGGCGACCAAACAATTTCTCCGCCTAGCCAAACATTTACAAACAGGCTGTTGCATAAGGCAAAGGCCACCCCAAAAAAAACGCCGAGGCTGGCACTCAGCGCAACCAGATTTTTGAAACGTGCGCGCAACCGTTCGGTTTCACCACGGGCAACCATTTCACATAATCCAGCCGCGGCCGCACTATAAGGCATGAACTGCATCCTTCCGAGCAACACAAATATTTTAGTGCCGGCCACCCATACTCCCGCCGCTTCCAGCCCTAAAGTGCGCGAAATGACAATGGCCTGGCTGGCTGTGACGAGTTGAGCTCCCAACCCTACCAGAAAGACATCTTTGCCATAAATGAAGACTTCCTTGAACTGGGACCTAGAAATTTTGCCCCATTCTCCGGGTTGGGGTAAAAAACCTAAGCGGTGGCAATGCCAATAAAGATGGCAAGGAGTAATCAGGGCAGTGATAACATTGACATAAACAAATGAATAAATACCACAATTTTTATACAGAAAGAGCGAGAGAAATCCTAGCGAGATGGTCAAATTGAACATACCTTGTCGGGATATGATATCCGCCCGTTGATGCGCATTAAGCATGATGCCGAGCGGGTTCATGCAGAAGTTGAAGGCTGCTATCAGTCCTTGCACCCGCATTAGGCTGATAAATACCGCTTTATATTCCGGCTGGATTTTCATCATGGAGGCCAGCAACGGTGAACCCAGTGTGACAACGGCAAGGATAATCAAACCTTGAACCACACTCACTAAAGCCGATGTTTTGACGAGTGAACCATAGCTGCCGGTGTCACGGCGATCTTTATGATCAATCAAAAAACGCGCAATGGCTTGATTGACTCCTAAATCAACCAAAACGATGTAGCTCATCAATTGGGTCAACACCATCCATAGACCAAACTCAGCCTTAGGTAGCCAGTGCAAAATGAGCGGAATAGAAACCAGCGAATAAACCACGTTCACCCCTAATTGCAGGTAGCTGGTGGTCAGATTGCGGGAAAAATTTCTTATCCGGCTCATTTCAGCAGGTGGTTTTTGGCCTTAAATTAATACCGATTATCATAGCCGATTCCACCAAACCGCGGTCGGCTTGGGCACGTCAAATCTCACGCGGTTTGTCGGACTTAGCTTGGTGTAGATCTCGTAGCTGGTGGCTTTAAGGCTGAAATGTCCGGCCAGAAGTCGGCGCAGGCGGTGGTTCACAATCCAGATGGGGCGGAAAAGCCGCAGCCACGAGGGAATCATCAGCTTGGTTTCTTTGGCTTCACGGATGGCGTTGGGTTTCAAGTTCATGTTCTCACCCGTGTCGGCGAAGACGGACGTGAAGACGTTGCTCGAGGCGATGGGCACTTTTGCTTTCATCAACGCCAGCACCCAATGAAAATCACCGAGGTCGCGCCATTTGGTGTCAAAAAATAATTGGCGTTCGGCGATGACTTTGCGCCGGATAAAAATCGAACTGGTCAGCATCGGAAACCGAAACCAGACTTGTTGCGCGTTCGGCGTGAGCGCGTGGCGATGGCAGATATAGTTGCCGTCGCCATCCGTAACGATGGTTCCGGCCAGCAGCACTTCGACCTTGGGATTCGCTTCAAAGAATTTATGCACCGCGGCGAGCGCCCCGGGCAAATATTCTTCATCGCAATTCAAATACGCCAGAATGTCACCGGTGGCACGACGATAACCACGATTCACGGCGTCATACATGCCTTGATCTTTTTCGATGAAGGCTTTGACGCGCGCATCTTGTGGCAACCATTCTTGCGTGCCGTCGTCCGAACAGGAATCCTGCACGATGTGTTCGAACTTGACACCTTGTTGATCAGCCACGGAAGCGATGCAGAGCTTCAACCAGGCTGAACTACGAAAACTTGGTGTGATGATGGAAAATTTCATGGTGTGGCGGCGTCAGTCAACTCGCAGTCAACTCGGTGAATCAGGGGCGATGGGTAAAAGCTTGGATTCGATCAGCAATAAAATCTGTTTTACACATTCACCCGCAACCAATCGGTCGGTGCGCACTTCCATTTCGGGATTATCAGGGTTTTCATACGGCGAGGTCAAGCCAGTGAATTCAGGGATTTTTCCCTGACGCGCCCGGGCGTAAAGTCCTTTCGGATCACGTTGCTCACAAACGGCCAGCGGCGCGTTGACGAAAATTTCCAAAAATTGTCCCGGTGGCAGCAATCGGCGGGCGGCCTCGCGGTCAGCGCGAAAGGGCGAAATAAATGCCACGATACAAATTAATCCCGCGTCGGCGAACAGCTTGGCCACTTCGCCGATGCGTCGGATATTTTCATGCCGATCCGCTGCCGAAAAAGCCAAATCTTTGCACAAACCATTGCGGATCGTGTCGCCGTCCAGCAAACAGGCGGAAAATCCCCGCGTCACTAATTGCCATTCCAATTCCGTTGCGATCGTGCTTTTGCCCGCGCCGCTCAAACCGGTCAACCACACGACCACGCCCGCCCGGCCATTGCGGCGACCGCGTTCTGCGGCCGTCAGAGCGTGTCGCGCTGCTGATAAATCGCCGATAGCATGCTGCTTGTTCATAAAACACTGCGGAACCGCTGCACCACCGGGATCCGTCGCCCAACGCCAAACGCGCGCGGCGATACTCTCAATCCGGGCGCCGCCTGACGCCGTTTGTATTCGCTGAAATTGATTTTATTCACCACATCATTCACGACCGCCGCGGCAAATCCACGCGCGCTGATTTCCGCTTTGCTCAAATTTTTTACGACATACAAATCCAAAATGGCGTCGAGAATTTCATACGGCGGCAACGAATCTTGATCCGTCTGATCCGGCCGCAACTCTGCGCTCGGCGGTTTGGTGATGGAATCCAAAGGAATGATTTCGCGCTCGCGATTCACCCAGCGTGCGATTTTATAGACATCCGTTTTCAATACGTCGGCGATCGGGGCAAGGGCGCCGTTCATGTCGCCGTAAAGCGTGCAATAGCCGACGGCCATCTCGGATTTATTGCCGGTCGTCAACACCAGCGCGCCGAATTTATTCGCCAGTGCCATCAACGTCACGCCGCGCAAACGCGACTGAATATTCTCTTCCGCTTCGTTTGGTTTCGTGCCGGCAAAGACGTTTGCCAATTGCTTTTCCACCGCGTTGAACGCGGGTTCAATCGGCAATACTTCGTAGCGCAGACCAAGATTTTTTGCGAGCGCGGCGGCATCCGTCAAACTGCCGCTACTCGAATAACGCGCGGGCATCGCCACGCCAAAAACATTTTCGGCGCCGAGCGCGTCCGCCGCAATCGCTGCGACCAGCGCTGAATCGATACCGCCGGACAAACCAAGAATGACGGATTTAAAACCGCATTTACGCACGTAATCGCGCACACCGAGCGACAATGCTCGGAAAAGAAGTTCTTCGGGCGCGGCGAACGGGTTGTTGGTTGCCGGTTGCCGGTTGCCGGTTGTGGAGGTTAGTTCGACTACCAAAATTTCTTCGGTAAAACCTTGGCCGAGCGTAAGAACTTCACCGTGCGCATCCAGGGCGACGCTGTGGCCGTCGAAAATTAATTCGTCGTTCGCACCGATGGCGTTGACTTGCGCGAGGGGAATTTTTTCATCGCGCGCGACACGACGCAACATTTCCAAACGCGTTTTCTCTTTGTCAGCGCACCACGGCGACGCAGAAATATTGAGGATCATTTCCGCGCCTTGTGAAATCAGTTCCCGCACGGGATCGCGCCGATACAGCCGCTCCGGCCAAAAATCTTCGTCGTTCCAAATATCTTCGCAGATCGTGATCCCGATTTTTTTGCCATTGAAAACAAAGGGCTCGACGTATTTGGCCGGCTCAAAATAACGGTCTTCGTCGAAAACGTCGTAGGTCGGCAGCAAACTTTTGGTTGTGCGCCAAATGATTTTTCCGTGCTGCAAAACGGCGGCGCAATTTTTCAACGCGCGCCCGGGACGTTCGGAGTTTTTTTCCACGAAACCAACGCACAGTGGAATCGCCCCGACTTGCTTCGCGGTTTCGTCCAAGGCGGCGAGATTGGCGGCGATGAAATCGTCGCGCAGCAATAAATCACGCGGTGGATAACCGCAGAGAAATAATTCCGGCGCGAGGACAAATTCTGCGCCGCGCGCCACGGCCTGCGCGTAAGCGGAAACGAGCTTTTCGCGGTTAGCCGCAAAATCGCCGACCGTCGAATTCAGTTGGAGCAAGCCGATTTTCAAGGATGTAAAGGTAACAGCGAACGGCCAATTTTGAAATCGCGAAATACGCCAACGTTGACGTGGGGCAGATCTTCATTTTCCCGGCGCCCAAAAAAATTTAAAATTCCCCTTGCATTTTTCTTAACTGTGACTATTATAGTAACAGTTATGGCAGTCAACACACAATTCTCGATCGCGGTGCACCTCATGGCCGGTCTGGCCTGCGGGTGTGATGCGGGCGTCACGTCCGGACATCTGGCCGAGAGCGTTAACACCAGCGCGAGTTTTGTGCGGCGGACGCTGGCTAAATTATCCAAGGCTGGCTTGGTAGAAACGGCCACCGGCAAGGCAGGTTCCTGTTGGCTGGCCAAAGACGCGAAGACGATTTCGTTGCTGGATATTTATGAAGCGGTGGACGCGCCCAAAGCCTTTTCCATCCACAATTATTCGGCGCAAGATAAGTGCTACGTCAGTTGCCACATTAAGACCGCGCTGGAAAAAGCGTTGGCCAAAACGCAGCAGGCGATGGAATCAAGCTTGGCAGAAATCAGTCTGGCGCAGATCGTTGCGGACGTGAAGAAAAAGTAAATTTTTTTGACTTTAATTGTTACTAATTTCGTAACAGTAAATTAACAAAACAACCAACAACAAAAAATAGAAAGACCAAACATATGAGCACTAACATCAAAAAACTCGCAGGCAAAGTAGCTGTCGTCACCGGCGCGTCCAAAGGCATCGGGGCAGCGATTGCCAAACAATTGGCGACTGACGGCGCCACCGTCGTAGTGAATTACGCTACCAGCAAAACGGGAGCGGACGCGGTTGTCGCGGAGATCACCCAGACGGGTGGTAAGGCGATTGCGATCCAAGGCAATGTGGCTAAAAAAGCGGACATCGACCGTTTGTTTGCCGAAACCAAAAAAGCCGTGGGCACCGTTGATATTCTGGTGAACAACGCGGGCATTTATGAATTCGCCCCGCTGGAACAGATCACGGAAGAACATTTTAACAAACAATTCAGCCTGAATGTTCTCGGCCTGCTGCTCACGACGCAGGAAGCAGTGAAGCAATTCCCGGCGACCGGCGGCAACGTTATCAATATCAGTTCGCTTGTCAGCACTTTGGCCCCCGCGCACGGTTCCGTCTACAGCGCGACCAAAGGCGCGGTGGATGTGATCACCGCATCGCTCGCGAAAGAGTTGGGCACCCGCAAGATTCGCGTCAACGCCGTCCGCCCGGGACTCGTTGAAACTGAAGGCACGAACACGGCCGGTTTCACTTCCGGCGATTTTCATGATCAATATATCAAGAACGCGCCGCTCGGCCGCATCGGCCGTCCACAAGACATCGCCTCCGCAGTTTCGTATCTGGCCTCGGATGAATCGTCCTGGGTTTCCGGCGAAACCTTGCTTGTTTCCGGCGGTCACCGTTAAATTAAAGCTCAAAGCAAATAACTTTCATGAGCACGACCAATACCACTGATCTCACCCTGCGTCCGCCGCGTAGTCCGCGGGTGCGGCTGGGTGGATTTATTCTCCTCCCGCGCATCCTCGACAAAGGCCGCGCATCGCTCGCCGCCAAGCTCGGCGATTATCATTACGCCGGTAAAGGCATGGACCGCCATTTCTTCAACTTCGTCGGTCTCGACCACGAAGCCTTAAAAGCGGAACTCGCCAAAGGCGGCGGCGACTTGGAACTGTTGACGTGGATTCAAGCCAATGCGAAGAACCAACGCCAGCCGTGGGAAATCGCCGCGTGGAGCGAATTCCATTTGCGCCGTTCGCCAGACAGTGATCACGAAACCATCACCGATTTCGCGGAAGAGGTGAAGAAGTTCAATCCGAATCGCGAAGATATCCACACGTGGTTCGACCTGATGGATCTGGACGATTATTGCTCCTTCGGCGGCAAAGCATAAAATAAATACCGCGAAACCAACGTTGCGGCGACCCCGCAACGTTGGGCTTTAGGCGGGCGTTGGCGTCTTAAACGGGTTTCGTTCCGGGGCTTCATCATGGGTCACTGCGCCAAGCACGCCGCGCAACATCCAATTCAACGCCGGAATGCGATGCCGCATCCAGACCGACATCGTTTCTGGTTTGGCGCCCAAGGCGGCTTTAGGTTCGAGCGCGGTTCGGCCGAGCGACAATCGCGTGCAACCCCACGCGATTGCGTCGCCGATCGTGGTGTGCAGCAGGCGCAGATAAATTGGCAAACCTTCGGCGGCGGCAGCGCGATCAAAACCGATGTAGTAAGCAATCGCCGTTGAGCCTTCGCGAACGGTTGTGATAAATCCTAGAATTTCTTCGCCGCGCCGGACGACCGTGCAACGAAAGTCATCGCCCAAAGTGCTGGCTAATTGCGGCAGATAATTTTCTGATAATGTAACCAGTCGGACAGAAGCGTTGTGGTGCACGGCCAGATACAATTCATGCAAACGTTTCGAGTGCGCCGTCAAACTGCTCAGCGGTTCAATCGTGCAACCCGCCGCTGCGAGTTTCTTGAGTTGATCCTTGGCGTTACGACGATATTTCGCGTCCAAGGCAGCGAGATAATCTTCGTAATTTCGCCACGCAGGATTGATGGCGAGCACCATATTCGGTTCCGTTTCCAACGGGCGATAACTAAAACGGCGCAAGGCTTCCAATCCAGTTTCGGTTTTCGTCACGTCCTTGACCATCACCAGATTCGTATCGCCCATCAACCGATCGGCGCGGCGGATGCGATACAGCGCATCGGCTACGCCCGGCCAAAGTTGCGCGGGATTTTCCCCGGCCGCGAACGCGATGCCGTGAAAACCCCAGGACATCAGATTGCCCGCCACCAGGATTCGCTCATCCAATTTCGCCGTCGCCAATTTGGCCGCGGGCTTCAACGCGCGTTGTAAAATATTTTTCGACTCCTGACCCTTTGGTGCGGAATGGTCGTGCCGCAAATGTTTGCCGGTCACTGAAACGATTTGCGCCGCGACCGCCGCCACCGGCGTTTCCCCACGATAAATCGTAGCGTAACGGGGAGTAATATTGTCTGGCCCGTGCTGTTCAATCATCTGCAACACATCGCGGCGCAGAAATAAGCTGCCGCCTTGCGTCACCGAATCCCATGCCGTGCGATTCAGAAAATCCACGCGATCCGCGAACGCAAATTGAAATCCACTGGGGCGCTGGCGCTCGTCATGGCGTTCACGCATTTCCCGCAACGCGGTGGCGGCGGCTTGAATCGGATTGGTCGCTTTCGATTTTTGAGCCATAAATTTTACGGCAGTGAACACAGAGGCTTGGCGCAAGTCAACTATGCCTAGCATTTTGCGAAACTACTTTGCGGTAGCAGCGTTCACTGCCGCCGCAGCAACCGTTTTGTCGACACGAAATTATCAATTGACATGCAACCATTAAGTTGCCTATTATCACGCCATTGATGGATGCTGTTTTCAAAGCTCTGGCGGACGAAAGCCGTCGGCAGTTGCTCGATCAGTTACATAAAAGTAACGGGCAGACGCTGGGTGAATTATGTGCGCACCTCGAGATGACGCGGCAGGCGGTGACGAAACACCTTTTGTTGCTCGAAGCGGCGAATCTGGTCGTCGTCGTTTGGCGCGGGCGCGAGAAACTACATTACCTCAATTCGGTGCCGATTCACGAACTCTCCGAGCGCTGGATTGGCAAATATGAACGCCATCGCTTGCAGGCAATGAGCGATTTGAAAAAAGGTCTCGAACAAAACAAAACCAAGAAAGGATGACATCATGCAAAAACCAAAGTTAGTTTATACCACCTATATCCGCGCGACCCCGAAAGCCGTGTGGGCGGCCATCACCAAACCTGAATTCACCCGTCAATATTGGGGCGGACTCGCGAATGTTTCTGATTGGAAAAAGGGTTCGGTGTGGCAACACATGACTGCGGGCGAGACGCCGGAGGCTTGGATCACGGGCAAAGTTTTGGAAAGCACTCCGCCCAAAAAACTCGTGCTGTCATGGGCGGATCCAGACGCGCTCGCGGACAAATCGCGCGTCACGTTTGAAATCGAAGCATTAGAAGACATGACGTGCTTGACGGTCACGCACGGCAGTTTCAAGGTCGGCTCAACGATGGTTAAGAAAGTTTCCTGGGGTTGGCCACGCGTCATTTCCAGTCTGAAAACCTTTCTGGAAACCGGCAAAGGACTCAACATCTTTTGCAAGTAACGTGAGTCCCGGAGTGTGGCTGTGCTTGGTTGGTGCTATCGCCGCGCTCCGGCTTTATTGTTGCCGCGTCACGGAAGGACAAACGGATTAACGCCCTTTGAAATTTTTCATCGTCGCGCGTTTCATCTCGCGGTCGTCATCGCGTTTCTTGATATCCTCGCGTTTGTCGTGTTCCACTTTGCCTTTACCAACGCCGAGCGATACTTTCACTTTGCCGTTTTTCCAATACATGGACAACGGCACCAGCGCATTGCCTTTGACCGAGGCGAGTTCGAACAATTTCCGGATCTCCGAACGGTGCAGGAGTAATTTTCGCGGTGTCTTCGGAATGTGATTATTCAGATTGCCGTGGGAATATTCATCAATGTGGACGTTGTAAATCCAAGCTTCATCCTTGTCCACGCGCGCAAACGCATCACCGATCTGCCCTTTGCCGGCGCGCAACGATTTGACCTCAGTTCCGTGCAGCACGATACCCGCCTCATACGTTTCGAGAATGAGATAATCGCGCCGGGCTTTATGATTGGTCACGATGTCGGACATGAACACATTTTACTGGATGAAACGACGAAACACAAATTTAACCACGGAAAGACACGGATAAGCGCGGATTAAGGCAGGCAAAGATTTTGATGCGAATTACCCTAATTGAAATGGAACAAATTGGATTCGTAAAAATGAGCGTCATTCGCGTCAAACCATTTTTTCATCGGGGTCCCTTCGTAGCCAAACAAAAAGCCGGAAGAATAAATCTTCCGGCTAAGTTTATTGTTTGAGTGGCGCTTAATGTTTCTTGCGCTTTTTCGCGACCGGACGAACGGCCGCGACCATTTCGGGCAATTCCCAGCCGATTTTATCTTCGAGAATTTCGCGCAGGGCGATGTCCGCCAAGCCCATGCTGGCCGGCGCGTCCACGAGCGGACGTCCCATACCGCCGCCACCGGCGTTCAATTGACGCACGCGGCGCGAAACGATATTGATGAGGACATTCGGATTGCCCACTTTTTCATTAGCCCGTTTACAAAGGTCAGCGTTCATTTTTTTAAGAAAACTAGCGGGTCAGACTATCAGTGGCGGCGCGGCGAAGCAATCATTAAAAATCAACCAGCCCGTCTGCTGCCGCCGTGAGGCCGGCGAACGACGGAAGTAAGCCGTTGGTCAAGAATATGTTTTGGATTAAAATTCGCCATTTCTTTTCGCAATTTTCCCGGCGCGCGGCTTGAATTGGTGTCGGTTTTTTGATATAAAAGTTGGCGGATGCCAGAAAAAAAACCAAAAGAACGCGAGCGCTATTATTTGTTACCCGGCCAAGGCGGGCGAAGTTTTCGAAAAAAGCAGTTGTTTATTCTCGGCTGGTCAACGGCGGTGGCGTTGTTTTTTGGTGCGATCGTGGCGGGGTTGATGTGGTGGTTTTCGCGTCCCATGCATTGACCTGCACTTGACCGAGCCCTGATGATTGTTACTATGCGCCAAGATTTGATGAAATTTTCCCGATTCGTTTTAATACTCGTGGTGGCGGTCGGCACGCCGCTTTTCGGCCATGCGCAGTTGGTGGATGGCGTCTGGGCCGTAGTCGCCGACAAGGTGATTACTTACGCCCAAGTCGAAGACGCGACTCGCCCGATCGAAGCCTCGCTCCGGGCGCAATACGCGGCCCAGCCGGATGTTTTGGATAGCAAATATCAAGCGGCCATGCATGACTCGCTGGAACTGCTCGTTGAACGGGCGTTGATCTTGCACAATTATGAATCAGGCGGTTACAACAAGTTGCCCGATAGCGTGGTGGACGGATTGGTTGAGGAAAATATCCGTTCCCGTTTCGGCGACCGCGTGACAATGATCAAAACCTTGCAATCGGAAGGCATGACTTTGGAGCAATATCGCAAGGAACTATTGGATCGTTACATCGAATCTGGCCTGCGTAATTTGAACATTCAAAAGGATGTCATTGTTTCGCCCTACAAAATTGAAACGTATTACAAAGCGCACCCCGACCAGTTCAAAGTCGAAGACCAAGTCAAACTGCGCATGATCGTGTTGAGCAAAACGTCGCCGGACGAGACCAACACCCTTGCGCTTGCCCGCGAAATCACTGAAAAAATCAAAGGCGGTGCGACGTTTAATGAAATGGCCGGGGTATATTCGCAAAATTCTTCGCAGCATCCGGGTGGTGAATGGGGCTGGGTCGAACATTCCGTGCTCCGTAAAGAACTTGCCGATGCCGCCTTCGCCTTGAATAAAGGCCAGGTCAGCGCGCCGATCGATACGCCGGATTCCGTTTACGTCATGTTCGTCGAGGATAAAAAATCGGCTCAAGTCAGTCCGCTCGTTGATGTTCGCACTAGTATTGAGCGAACGCTGCAAACTCAGGAACAAGCCAGTCGTTCCAAAGTGTGGATTGATGGCTTGAAGAAAAAAACTTACGTCCGCTATTTTACCAGCTGAGATTTTGGGTTGGCACAGGACTCCAGCCGGTAGTTTTAGGCGGCTCGCCTAAAACCTTTGATAGCGCGGATGGTTTTGGATTTGCGCAGGTCAAAGAACAATATCCGCCGCGACTTTTCTCGCAACGCTCAACTAAAACTCCTCAATAAACATGCGCTGGATTGGAATTTCTCTCGGTGACGTCACTGGCGTCGGCCCTGAAGTCACGCTCAAAGCCATCGCCGCCGAGGCCACTCGCGACAACGCAAAATATCTGCTCATCGGCGATGAATCCATGCTCTGGCAGCTTAACGAAAAACTTTCGCTCCCGCTGCCGCTTGAAAAATTCTCCGATTACAACGCCGCCGGAAATTTTTTCATCGCAAATCCGCTGACTGAATCATTGCCGGAAAAAATAGCCGCCGGCGCGCCGGTGGCCGCAAACGCTTCAATTGCGTGGTTGCGTGATGGCGGCGAACGTTGCCTGCGCGGCGAACTCGATGCGCTCATCACCGCGCCGGTGAACAAAGAATCCATCATCCGCGCCGGCCACAAATTTATCGGGCAAACGGAATTTCTCTCCGCGCTCGCGGGCACCGATCAGACCGCGATGATGCTGCTCGGTCACGATGACAAAAATCGCTGGCTCCGCGTCGCGCTCGCCACGGTGCATATTCCCATTAAGACCGTTTCCGAAAAATTGACGGCGGAAAAAATCATGCTCGCCATCCAGCTCGCCGCGCAATCGTGTCGCGACCTTGGTTTGCCGCGCGCGCGCATCGCCGTCGCCGGCCTGAATCCGCATGCGGGCGAAGGCGGGGAATTTGGCGATGAAGAAATCAAAACCATCGCGCCCGCGGTTTTAGCTGCCCAAAAAAGCGGCTTCGACGTCGTCGGCCCATTGAGCGGTGACACCGTTTTTCATTATGCATTGCAGGGCGATTTCGATGCGGTCGTGGCGATGTATCACGACCAAGGGCTCGCGCCGTTGAAGGCAGTCGCGTTCGACACCGGCGTGAATTGGACGCTCGGCCTGCCGTTCATCCGCACCTCGCCCGACCACGGCACCGCTTATGATATCGCTGGTAAAGGCATCGCGAATCCAAGCAGCATGATCTCCGCGATCCGGCTGGCCAAACAATTGGCGAAGAATAGAAAATGACTTTCAGCGGGTGGCACAGGCGTCTCGCCTGTTGTTTCGGGCGAGGATTGCAACTGGCTCGCGAGTAAAACAGAAATTTCACATTGCTGGCCGCAATTTGGCGGGACGATGAATTGGCTGTGCCAGAGGTGCTGCCTTCCGTCAGTCACCAATCAGTTCGCGAACCTTCCCGCCGATGTCGCCTTGTTTCACGAGCGATTCGCCAACGAGGATGGCGCCCGCACCGCACGCTTTTACCCGTTCCACATCCGCGCGTGCATGGATGCCGCTTTCGGCAACCAAGAGTGACGAGTGACGAGTAGCGGGTGACGAGAATAATTTCGCGGCCAAACGTTCCGTCGTTGCGAGATCGACCTTGAACGTTTTCAGATTGCGATTGTTTACGCCAATGAGTGCGGGCGAAATTTTCAGTGCGCGTTCCAATTCTTCTTCGTCGTGGACTTCCACGAGCACGGCGAGACCAGCTTCGGTCGCGAGGGCATGAAATTTCGCCAATTGCTCATCGCTCAAAATAGCGACGATGAGCAGGATGGCATCTGCGCCCCATTCGATGGCTTCGAGAATCTGGCGTTCATCAATGATGAAATCTTTTCGCAGCAAAGGAAGTTTGACGGCGGCGCGAATTTGGCGGAGATAATCGAGCGAGCCTTGAAAAAACTTTTCGTCGGTCAAAACCGAAAGGCAGCTCGCGCCCGCCGCTTCATATTCCTTCGCGATGCGGATGGGATCAAAGTTTTGGCAAATAACGCCCATCGACGGCGAGGCTTTTTTGACCTCGGCGATTAAGCCAATACTCGATGCTGGATGCTGGATGCTGGAGGCGCGACGGAGCGCACCGATAAAATCCCGCTGTTCGCCGCGTTCGAGCATCGCGTCGCGCAAATCACCGACGGCGATGAGGCGCGCGGGCAATTGCGCAACTTCAATTTTTTTCTGCTCAACAATTTCGTCGAGAATGTTCATGTTTCAAATTTTAATGGTTCCATCAAGCCACCATTCCAAATACTTCTCTAAATTGGGTGCAATCCATGTTCGGCTATCATTTTCATGATTCCAAACAAAAACATCTGAACTTTGAATGCGCCTATTTCTGATTCCGAACGCGAATTGATCCCCATTACCTGCATCGCCAAAAAACAGAAGACAATCAAATGGCATATAAAGATCAACAAAGTTAGCGTTAGTTCTAAAATTTAAATTATCGGATGCAATACGCTCAGAATTCCATATCAATCCAAGATCATATTCTCCATTCACACCGTCGCTTTCCAAAAGTAACCCTCGCAATTCGTCTGGCAAAGACGTGTTAAGCTTCGATTCTAAATCTATTAAAATATTTTCGCTGGCAGAATTTTTGAAAACAGCGGCGTTTGTTAATTTTTGGATTTTTTCGCGCCACATATTTCAAAACCTATTCCTCTTCATCCTTCACACCCTGCATCCGTTTCATCGGACAGCCCGCACGCAACCACGCGTTCACGAAGGGATCAAGTGCGCCGTCCATCACGGCTTGCACATCGCTGCTTTGTTCGCAGGTGCGCAGATCTTTCACCATGCGATACGGCTGGAAAACATAACTGCGAATCTGGTTGCCCCACGAAATGCTGCCTTTGTCGCCGTAAAAACGTTCCATCTCGCCTTTCGCTTGATCGAGCTTGAGCGCGTAAAGCTTGGAGATCAACATCGCCAGCGCGGTCGCTTCGTTCTGCACCTGGCTGCGTTGCGCCTGCGACGCGGCGACGAGGCCGGTCGGGATATGCGTGAGACGGACGGCGGTTTCAACTTTGTTCACGTTCTGTCCGCCTTTGCCGCCGGAACGATACGTGTCGCGCCGGATTTCAACTTTCGGTATGACGATGTCTGTCTCAAGCAAATCGGTTAATTCCGCCACGATATCCACGCTGGAAAAACTCGTGTGCCGGCGTTTGTTGGAATCGAATGGCGATATGCGCACGAGCCGGTGAACGCCGCGTTCCGCTTTGCAAAAACCGTAAGCGTTTTCGCCCTCGACGCGGAAGGTGACGCTTTTCAAGCCGGCCGAATCGCCCGCGAGCGCGTCGGTGACTTCCCATTTCCAACCGCGCGAATCGAACCAGCGACCATACATGCGCGAGAGCATTTCCGCCCAATCCTGCGCTTCTGTTCCACCCGCGCCGGCGTTGATGGTGAAGATGCAATTGCACTTGTCGTGTGGCCCGCTCAGGAAGGTGCGCAGTTCAAAATTATCGAGGTCCGCGAACAGTTTTTTGAGGTCGGTCGCCATCTCGATTTCGAGCTTCAACTGCATCGCTTCCGGTTCCTCGGCGGCGAGTTCGAGCATGACTTGCAAGTCGTCCACCGATTTGCCGAAGCGCGTGAGCGGATCAATTTTGCCGCGGATATCGTTCGTTTCGTTGATGACTTTTTGCGCGGCTTCCTGGTTATTCCAGAAAGTTTCACCCGTCATCTGCGATTCGAGTTCGGCGAACCGTTGGTTCAATCTGGCGACGTCAAAGAAACCTCCGCAAGTGCGTAAGCTTGTCGGCGGCGGTCGAAATTTGCGGACGGACGATGTCGAACATCGTGACAGAATATAGGAGTTAGAAGGTAGAATCCAGAAGGGTTTTGGCCACGGATTGAACACGGAATAAACACGGAAAAGGTTTTATGAGAATCTGTGTTTCATCTGAGCCCATCTGGGGCTAAAAATCAAAGCTCATCCTGCCGTTCCGCGTAAAAAAGTTGGAACGCGCGGTCGTAATCGGCTTCCGGCACGAAAACTTGGGCGGGGCGACTCAGGTCGCCGTCGTCCGGCGCGGCGGGATCCACGAAGGCCTGCGTGGCGATGATGCCGTGTTTTTCCAACATCATCACGAGCATCTCTGCGTTGACGATCGGGCCGGTGTAAAACAGTTTCACGCCGAGAATTGAACCATGGATCGACGTGGTAAGAACAGAGCAATCCGTCCCCGATATGTTTAAGTCAAAACAATTGCGAGGCATCTTTGTGCTTCTGACGCGGTTGACAGCTTTACGCTACATTTACCAAATGGGTTCTCGTATAGAAAACTTATATGCCGTCTGGCGCGCCAAGTATTTCGATACCGCTTTTTTGCGGGACGAAAATCCGACGCCACCTGAAAAGCTGTTGCAAGCCGTCTGGCAGCACCAGCGGCTCTTGCGGGATCAATTGAAAACGGACGATGGAAAGTCCGTGCGTGTTTTGCATCCCGGGTTTATTAGCCTCGCCGGCGGCCCGGATTTTCGGGACGCCGTTTTGCAGATTGGCAATGAACCGCCGATTTCCGGCGACGTCGAGATTGATTTGCAAGCGAGCGGCTGGCACGCCCACGGGCATGACATCAATCCGGCTTTTAAAAAGGTCATCCTGCGCGCCGTCTGGCACGACAGCAGAACGCCGGTTTCCCGCGCGGCCGAGCCGCCGCCGATTCCTATTTTAATCCTGCAAAACCGGCTCGATGCGCCCCTCGCCGAACTGGCGCGCACGTTGGAAAATGAATCTGGTCTGCCGGAAAAATGGCGTGGTAAATGTTCGGCGCCCTTAGGCGAATTAAACGTCGAACAACTCGCGGAATTATTACATGCGGCGGCAAAAGTCCGTTTTCAAAACAAAGCCGCCGCCATGCTGGCGCGCGCCAAAAACAGCGGCTGGGAAGCGGCATTGTGGGAAAATCTTTTTCGCGCGCTCGGTTACAAAAATAACGTCTGGCCGATGCAACATCTCGCGGAACAACGGGCGCGATTAACTGCCCGGGCACTCCATCCTGACGAATCTAGCCTGCCACCCGCAGACCGAACCCTTCCCTCACTGCTGACGTTGCAGGCGCGGTTGATGGGCGTCGGTGGTTTGTTACCGGCGGAATTAACGCGCACACAAAAGAGTTCCGACACATTTTTACGACACGCGTGGGATGTCTGGTGGCGCGAACGCGATGCGTTTGCCGATTGCACGTTGCCGCGCGCCACGTGGCAATTTCACGGTTTGCGTCCGGCCAACCATCCGCAACGACGGCTCGCACTGGCATCGCATTGGATCATGGACACACAGTTGATTTCCAAAATAGAGAACTGGCTCGTGCTGGGAATTTCGCATAGTCCGACCGTGCTGGCGCGCCGCGTGGCTGAACGGCAGGCCGGCCCGGCGGCGTTGGTGAATTCATTGCACGACATTTTTCAGGTGGCGCACGATGATTATTGGTCGTGGCATTGGACGTTCAAATCCGTGCGGATGACGCGGCCCAAGCCGTTGCTAGGCGAGGCGCGCGTGACGGATCTGGCGATGAACGTGGTTTTGCCCTGGCTATGGATTCGGGCGAAAGAAGGTGGCAACGAAATGTTCCAGCGCGAAGTTGAGCAGCGTTATTTTACATGGCCGACGGCGGAAGATAATTCTGTTCTCAAATTGGCGCGGCTGCGTTTGCTGGGGCATCGCAGCACGCGGGGTTTCAAAAACGCGGCGGCGCAACAGGGTTTAATGCAGGTCGTTCGCGATTTTTGTGAGCACTCGAATGCCATTTGCACCGATTGCCGATTTCCTGAATTGGTGCGCGCCTTTGCGGCTGGCGGGAAGGATAAAGAAGCAGCGGGAAATATTTGACCGCTAATCCGTGCTGATTTTTCACTAATAAAAAAGCGCAGAGAAATAAATCTCTGCGCTTTGTTTTTATTCGTGTCCCCGTGCGGTCGATTATTTGATTTCCAAATTTTCGAACGGACTGTTTAATCCGCCGGTGGCGGATTCTTCAGCGACGGGAACTTTCACTTTTTGCGGCGCGGGTTTGGGGGCGTCTGCCTTTTCAGGGTGAGATTTTTCGGACGTCGCTTTTTCCGACGCGTGCTCGGGTTTGCTCGGCTCGTCTTCGCCGCGCGGATTTTTCGCGCGTTTGTTGCGCGGGAGCGGGCTGATCATCAGATTGATCGCGCGACCCACGAGTTTGGGTGCGAAATCGGGATGACCAAAGGGCGCAATGAGTTCGATAAATTTATTGATGACTTGAAAGCCGACTTCGGTGTGCGCCATTTCGCGGCCGCGAAATTTCAACGCAACTTTCACCTTCATGTCTTCGCAAAGGAAATCAATGGCGTGCGTCGTCTTGATGCCGAGATCGTGCGGGTCAATGCGCGGGCTTAATTGCACTTCCTTCACCGTGGAAGCGTGCTGATGCTTCTTGGATTCCTTTTCCTTCTTGGCGATTTCGTAGCGATATTTGCCAAAATCAACGAGGCGGCAAACGGGTGGCACGGCATTCGCGGCGATTTCCACCAAGTCCACGCCGTGAATGCGCGCGAGATTGATGGCTTCGGTCAACGGGATGACGCCAAGCTGGTTGCCTTCGACGCCGATGACGCGGACTTCGCGGGCGCGGATTTTGCCATTGACCCGGATGAACGACGCGGGAGAGGAATTGCGGGGTGTGAAAGGGCGGCTCAAGCGACCCTCTCCGGTTGGGACTGAACGATGATTTTTTGCATCAAAAACTGGCTTCGGCTAATTGATATTACGGTCTTTAGTTAAGCGGCAAACGCCGGAAACGCAAGCAAATAATGGTTTCAATTAATAAATTAATGGTGATGGCGGAATAGCCGTTCGCGGTTGGTGTAAAGATACCAAACAATAAATACGTTCACCATCAACACCAGGCCGATGCCGATTTTCGGATGGGCGAATAAAGCGTGGGCGTGCGCCTCGCCTTCCGGCGTGTGGCGACGAACGAGTTCGTAGATTTCAATGGGAATGAAAAACGCTGATTCGACGATGGCCAGCCAGATTGCCCACGGTAAGCGAAAGGCCAGACCCAAGCCGCCCGCCGCCTTGAACAAACCGTAGATGAACATCCACAAAGCCACGGCTTTGACGTTGCCGGGCGTGATGTTGCCCAGCCGGTCGCTGACATCGCTAAAAAAACGGCCTTCCGGGTCGAGGTGCAGCCAGCGGATGAATTGGTCGAACAAATCCGGCAGATTTTTTTTAGCGAGCAAATAAATGCTGAACGCGCCGATCAACAACGCGCCGCCTTCCACCAATTTGCCGATGACGATCAAATACAGCGTCGGCGCGCGCTTGACGGGCGCCTCGGTCGGAATGTTCGTGTTTTCGGTCATCAACGAGTCTTAGACAGTAAAAATTCCAGAAGTTCAGAAATTTTCAAGCGTTCTTGGCGGCCATCATCGCGATGACGAATGGTCACCGTGTCGAGCAACTCCGGTTTTTCGCCGAGCGTGTCGAAGTCAATCGTCACGCAGAACGGCGTGCCGGCTTCGTCCTGGCGCGCGTAGCGTTTGCCGATGGATCCGGTTTCGTCGTAGAAAACATTCAGCCACGGACGCAACAACGCACGGACTTCTTGCGCCTTCTGCACGAGCTCGGGTTTGTTTTTGAGCAACGGGAAAACACCCGCTTTGATCGGCGCGACGCGCGGATGAAATTTCATCACATACGTCGTCTCACTCTTGCCTTTGGCGTCCGTTTCGGTGGTTTCCGAATATGCATTCGCGATGAGCGCGAGAATCAAACGATCCACGCCCGCGCTCGGTTCGATGACGTGCGGAATATATTGGCCCTTCGCGAGACCATTCGCGTCGTCGTTCGCTTGCTTGGAAATTTGCTCCGGCGTTTCATTCGACTTGGCGGATTTCGTCAGGTAATTTTTGCGGTTATCGTAATAACGCTTCCACAAATCATCCTGTTTTTCCTTCGGCAATTTCGCCCACGCGACGCGTAATTCGTCGTCAAACACGCCCATCGGCTTGCCAGAAAAACGTTGGTGCTGGCTCAAATCAAAATCGCTGCGCGCGGCAATACCTTCTAGTTCGTCGCCGGCCACGTTGCCTTGCTCGTCCTTTTTACTGAACGGAAACTTGAACAAAATATCTGTGCAGGCGCGGGCATAATGCGCGAGTTCCGCCGGCGTTTGCCGGTGAAAACCGAGCGTATCGCGCGAAAGTCCGATGCCTTCGTAAAAGCGGACGCGTTCTTCGACCCAATATTGATGCCACGCCTGCCAGCCCCAATTGGGTTGGGGTTCGCCGGGATGGCCGGTTTCGGGCACGGTCACCACGCTGCCGGAAATCGCCTCAATGACTTCGTCCGGTTTGATGAAAAATTCCAATTCCATCTGCTCGAATTCGCGCGAGCGAAAGATGAAATTACGCGGCGTAACTTCATTGCGAAACGCCTTGCCGACCTGTGCAATACCGAACGGAACTTTTTGGCGCGACGTTTCCAGCACGTTTTTGAACTGCGCAAAAATCGCCTGCGCGGTTTCGGGGCGCAAATACGCAACGTTTTCTTCGGACTGAATCGGTCCGACGTAGGTTTGCAGCATCAGGTTGAATGGCACCGCAGCGCGAAGTTCGCCGCCAGTTTCCGGGTGAAAATCAACCGAATCTTTAACCGCTTCGGTGGTTTCGCCAAGTAATTGGATTTCGGCCGGCACCACACCAGTTCCTTTGGCGTAAAATTCTTGCACCATTTTGCGGACGCTTTCAACGTGCTGGCCTAGCTTTTGGAGAATGGCGACCGACTTTTCAATTTTTAATCCGGTTTGCGCCGAAGTTGCACCGATAAATTTGAAAACCATGCCGGATTGCGCATCCACTTGATCCGCACGAACGCGTTTATTTGAAAGGGAACATTCCCGCATCATATCCGCAAACGTCGCGACATGGCCGCTGGCTTTCCAGATTTCCGGCGACATAATAATGGTCGCTTCCAGACCGGCGACGTCGTCGCGCTGGCGCGTCATGGTGTTCCACCAGAGCTCCTTGACGTTGCGCTTGAGCTCGGCGCCGAGCGGGCCGTAATCCCAAAAACCGTTGATGCCGCCGTAGATCTCGGACGATTGAAATACAAACCCGCGCCGCTTGCACAGCGACACGATTTTTTCCATAAGTGGGCTTTCTTTTGGCTCGGCCATAGGATCGCACAGTGTTCGTCAAGTGCGCGCCGCTGTCAATGCCGCTTCGACTGAAGCATTGAAGGAGTTTAACGCCCCAGCGCGCCAAGACTCGGTGCCGCCAGAAAATCTCTCTTCGTGCCCTGATGTGAATAACTTGTCCGCCAATGCGTGAATCTCACGCATAATGCGTGTAATTTTCACGCATTTTGATTTTTATTAGGAAACCAAGGCTTGATTCATTGGCTTTTCGCCAGTAACGCGCTTGGCATTGGCTGTGCTAAACAAGATTTCAGAAACTCGGTTGACAGAATGCGTAAATCCGCTAGATTTCGCCGACTGTCCCCAAGTAATAAAAAGCAACAACAACATAACCTAGTAAAAGTATGAAAAAAACGACTCAACAAAAGAAGGCGTTCACGCTCATCGAGCTGCTCGTCGTCATCGCCATCATCGCCATTCTCGCAGCTATGTTGCTGCCGGCTCTCGCCGCTGCTAAACGCAAAGCGCAACGTATTAATTGCGTCAACAATCTCAAAGAAATCGGTTTATCTTTCAAACTATGGGAAGGTGACAACAACGACCGTTTCCCCATGGCTGTGAGTTCCACCGCTGGCGGATCTCAAGAATATGTCAATTCAGCTAATACCCCGACTGCAACCGCTACTACCGCGTTTGGTGTGACCAATGTCTGGAACGTTATGTCCAACGAATTGAGCACGCCGAAAATTCTGCTGTGCACATCTGACAGCCGCACTGGCACTGCCGCGACCAACTTTGGACAAATCGCCGCATCCGGCGGTCAGCAGTATACTAGCTATTTCATCTGCGGCGACGCTGCAGATGCTTATCCGCAAATGCTTTTGGCTGGCGACCGTAACATCGGTCTGGCCGTTGGCAGCACCGGCCCGGCAGTTCAGACCAATACTACAGCTGCCGGTAAATGGAATGGCACGCTTTGGGCGTGGACGGCCAATGATTTGCATCAAAAAGCCGGCAACACTGCCATGGCGGATGGTAGCTGCCAACAGCTCACGATCAACGGATTGCAAACGGCCTTGAACACGGCCACGAACGGTAGTCCAACCCTAACGCCGTGGTATAACTTCCCGCAATAATCTGTAGTTTTTCAAAGAACGCGGCGACCGCAAGGTCGCCGCGTTTTTTTTGTTTTCTGAAATCAGTTGGCCGCCGGGTTTTCGTTGTTCTTTTTTGCGCGGCGTTGCTCGGCAAAGAAACTTTGGATCAGCGCGCGACATTCATCTACGCGCAGACCGGCGGTGATTTCGCAACGATGGTTTAAGGTGGGAAATTGCAGCAAGTTCAACGCGCCGCCCGCCGCGCCGCCTTTGGGATCGCCCAAACCAAAAACCACGCGTGCCAAGCGCGTATGCACGATGGCACCGGCGCACATGGGGCATGGTTCTTTGGTCACATACAATGTGCAATCGGTCAACCGCCAGTCGCCGACGGCTTGCTCGGCCTGGGTTAAGGCGAGCATTTCCGCGTGCGCCGTTGCGTCCTTGAGCAACTCGACCTGATTGGATGCGCGCGCAATGATGCGGCCTTCGCGCACGATCACCGCGCCGACTGGCACTTCCCCCGCCTCGTAAGCCTTGGCCGCCTGCCGTAACGCTTCGCCCATGAAATAGTCGTCGCTATGCAGGTCGATGATGGAATCGCTCATGGGGGAAATTTCAAATGTCGAATGCCGAATGTCGAATGAAATCGGTAGTCAATGCGTCATCCGTCATTTAGACTCTTCCAACGTCCATTCGTTTCGTCCGTCCGCGTGACAATGGCAATGTGCCGCGAAAAAACCGCCGCGAAATTGCCAGAACCATGGCCAGATTTGTTCGCGATCCGTCTGCGGGATGTTCAGGTCGAAAATCTTTTCACGCGGGAAAAATTCAAAATGGCCTTCTTTCATTGGCGGCGGCAATGATTTTAATTTCACCTTCACTTCGAACAGAAACATCAGCCAGTGCGTCTGGCCTTGATAACCGTGCTCGCTGATCATCCCGGCAAGTTGCAAATCGGAGGGCGCGAGTTGTAATCCCGTTTCTTCCTGCGCCTCGCGGCAAGCACACGCGTAAGGTGATTCACCGATGTCCATTTTCAACTTGCCGCCGCATGGACTCCAGAAACCGCGATTCGGTTCCTGCGCGCGTTCAAGCAACAAGATTTCGCCCGCTTCGTTGAAGCAATAGAGCAGCGTCGCAATTTTGTAAGGCAAAGACACGGGGCAATGTTGAATTTCAAATGACGAATGTCGAATGGAAAAGTGAGCGCCTAGTTGCGCTTTCAATATTGGAAGCCTGCGTTGACAAAAAGCTCCCACGATTCTTAATCTGACAGCAGCAGATAAAAATCGTGGGAGCAGATAATTTCAATTCCCCAAATACTCGCGCGGATCAACGATCTTGCCGGCGATCGCGCTGGCGGCCACCGTGGCGGGCGAAGCGAGAAACACTTTGGATTCCTTATCGCCCATGCGGCCGGGGAAATTGCGGTTCGTTGCGCTGATGCAGTTGATGCCGGATTTATTGATGCGGCCGAAAGTGTCGACCGGTCCGCCGAGACACGCAGAACAGCCGGCGTTTTCCGTCATCTGCACGCCAGCGCCGACGAGAATTTGCCAAACCGTTTCGTTGCCCCAATACGTCGTCTGCAAATCGCGGACGATCTCCGGCGTCGCGGGCACGCCGAACGTATCAATGGTGACTTTCTTGCCGCGCAAAATCTGGGCGAATTCCACGAAGTCGCTCGTCTTGCCGCCAGTGCAGGAACCGACGTAGGCGCGATCCAATTTGATGTGGCCCATTTCCTTCGCTTTTTTGCGTTGGCCTGGATCCGGATGACACGCGACCGTCGGTTCAAGTTGGCTCAAATCCACGACGAGGCCGTAAACGAATTTTTCATCCTGATCGCGCGCGACCGGTTCGTAATTCGCCTTCGTGCCGTTCAATTTCGTGCGTGCGTCCACATATTCCTGGGTGCGCGAATCAAATTCAAAAATACCATTCTTGCCGCCCGCTTCGATGGCCATGTTCGCGATTGTCATGCGATCATCCATGGAAAGGCTTTTCACACCTTCGCCATCGAACTGCAGCGCGCGATAAGTGGCGCCGTCGAAACCGATTTCGCCGATGCAATGGAGGATAACGTCCTTCGCCATCACGCCCGGCTGCAATTTGCCTTCGAGGCGGAAGTGCATCGTTTCCGGAACCTTGATGAGCAATTTGCCCGTGCCCATGACGAAACCCGCGTCGGTGTTGCCGATGCCGGTGGCGAACTGATTGAACGCGCCGGCCATGCAAGTGTGCGAATCCGTGCCGAACAAGACTTCGCCCGGACGCGTGTGACCTTTTTGCGGCAACGCCGTGTGGCAAACGCCGGCGTAACGCGAACCGTATTGCCGGTTCAACATGCCTTTCGACGCGTCGAATTGCCAGTGACCGTTCGGGTCGTCAATCACGTCGTAGAAATACGGCAAGCCTTGTTCCTTAACGAAATCGCGGAGGATGTCCACGTTGCGGTTGGATTTGGAATCGGCGGTGAAAATATAATGGTCGGGAATGATGACGATTTTATTCTTATCCCAAACCTTCGCGGTCTTGCCGAACTCGCGTTTGAATACGCCGATGGTGCCTGGGCCGCAAACGTCGTGCGTCATCAAGACGTCCGCGCTGACCCAGATATTGTCGCCGGCCTGGACACTCGCCTTGCCGGAAGCACGCGCGAGCAATTTTTCAGTCAAAGTCATAGTCTAGAAACCATAGCTGAATTATCGACTGAATTCAACTGTGCAAACTGGTTGTTTGAAAATATCTTAAAAAAACCTCAGGTCGCAAAATCAAAATCCGAGCAGCTCATGAAATAATGGCAACGCGGACAACGCAGCTTGCATTTCTCATTGATCAACTCATGCCCGCATTGCAGACAATACCGCCAATGCTCGCCGGCGATGTCTTTGCCATTTGAAATCGCACAAGCATCCGTTTTAACTTCAATCTCAATTTTTTGCTGATTTGCCATTTATTGCGTCCGCCCAAACTTCTTCTCCAGCTCACGATAATTCATTTCAATCAACGTCGGGCGACCGTGCGGGCAGGTGTAAGGCATGGCGCAGCGGCGCAAATCTTCAACCAGATTTTCCAGTTCGGCGCCACGGAGCGGGTCGTTGGCTTTGACCGCGTGACGGCAAACGGTTTTGGCGACGGTGTGTTCGCCGAGGCGCGCTAGATTTACTTCGCGGCCGGCGGCGCGTAATTCATCCACGAGATCAAACACGAAACGGCGCGGATCGGACGCTTTGACAAAGGGCGGCAGTGCATCCAGCAGAAAGGTGCGTTCACCAAATTCGCTCAAGCCGACGCCGAGACGCGTGAGCGCGGCGAGTTGTTCGCGCAAAAATTGGGCGTCGCGCGGCGGCAGTTCAATCGTTTCTGGTAGCAATAATTTCTGCGACGGTGTCAATCCATTCTGCTCGAGGCGCGTCAACATTTGTTCGAACAAAATCCTTTCGTGCGCGGCATGTTGATCGAGCAAGACGAGTCCGCGATCCGATTCTAGCAACACATAAAGTTTGCCGACGACCCCGACGAGACGCAGCGGGACGTTCAGTAGCGGCGTGACGCCGGGCGGCAGCGAAGGATTGCCGATTGCCGATTGCCGATTGCTGATTGGGGATTCTGGCGCTGGGGTCGGGGTTTCAATTTTTACGGGCAACGCGGGCGCGAAGCCCATTTTCAAAGGCGTTTGCGTGGCGGGCAACTGTTTTAATTGCTCTGGGAAATTTGGCAACGCGGCCGTTTCGACCGGCGGATTCGCCGGAATGATTTCCGGCTGCTTCAATTGCGGACTTGGTGTTCTCTGGGCCTCGTTGTGAAAATTTTTCACCGGCTCCGCATGAAACGCCAACAACGCATCGTGCACCGCTTGGGCAACGAATTTGCGGATCTCATATTCGCGATGAAATTTTACCTCGCGTTTGGCGGGATGAATATTTACGTCCACGGCGGCGGGATCAATCTCCAGAAACAGGCAGCACACCGGATAACGGCCTTTCATCAGCGACGTATGATAGCCTTCGATGAGCGCGTAATTGATACCGCGATTTTCTACGGGGCGTCGATTCACGAACACAAATTGGCCATCGCGCGTCGCCCGCGAAACGCCGGGCGAACCGATCAAGCCCCAGACGCGGATTTGCGATTTGTGATGTGTGATTTCGGCAACCGCAGGCTTTTCTGGCAACGCGGTTTCGAAAATATCCGTTTCTTCGGGCGGCGTTTCGTGGCCGTCCTCGGCGAGCGTGACACTGAAATTGACGGGTAATAATTTTTCATCGCCGAGCAAGGCGCGCAGACGTTCGCGCAAGGCTTCGGTGCGACTGGAAATCGCGCGCTCGCTTTTGACGGCCGGCAGTTGCCAGACATTGCGTCCGTCTTTTATGAACGTGAACGCGACTTCGGGAAACGCCAACGCGGCGAGCGTGAGATAATGTTGGATGTGCGCCGCCTCGGTTTCTTCGGTGCGCAGAAATTTCCGGCGCGCCGGTAAATTAAAAAAAAGTTGCCGCACTTCGATGCTCGTGCCGGGCGCGCTGCCGGCGGCTTTGACTTCCGCAATCGTGCCGCCATTGATTATAATTTGCGTGCCCTCGGGCGAAGCCTCGTCCCGTTCGCGCGTTGTCAAAATAAACCGGCTGACACTCGCGATACTCGGCACGGCTTCCCCGCGAAAACCCATTGTGGAAATGGACGCGAGATCTTCCGCTTTTTGAATTTTGCTCGTGGCGTGACGTTCGAGTGAGAGCAATGCGTCGTCGCGACTCATGCCAAAACCGTCATCCGTGATGCGGATCAAACTGCGTCCGCCCGCGCCAATTTCGATGGTGATTTTTTTGGCGTCGGCGTCGAGCGAATTTTCCACCAGCTCTTTCACGACGCTGGCAGGACGCTCAACCACTTCGCCGGCGGCGATCTGATTGGCAACTTGTTCGGACAGCAGACGGATGCGATTCACGGCGGCAATTTTGAATGCCGGCTGCCGAATGTCGAATTGAATTTTGCCGCGCCGCGGGAATTATTTCGCCAGCGGCAGCGAGAAACAAAAGATCGCGCCGCGACCCGGTTCGCTGTGCGCCCAGATTTTTCCGCCGTGATCTTCGATGATTTTTTTACAGATGGAAAGGCCGAGACCCGTGCCATGCGCTTTGCCGTGGGTGGCAAAGGGTTGAAACAATTTGTCCGCAATCGCCGGCGCGATGCCGGGGCCGGTGTCTTCGATCTCGGTCACGATTTCATTTTCGTCGAATTGAAAACGCAGGAAAATTTTTCCGCCCGATCGCATCATGTCCGTAGCGTTATTGACGAGGTTGAAAAAAACGCGGTTTAATCGGCGCGCATCAAACAACACGGCGACGGGCGGTGGATAATTTTGCAGTTCAACCTGCGCTGATTTGAGCTCCGCTTCCGCATTCAAATCTGTCACAAGTTCTAAAATGAAGGCGCAATAATCGGTCGGCCTCAGCTCGGCGCTCTTGGCCGTGCCTTGCGTAAAAATCAAAATATCGCTGACCATGTCGTTGATCCGCACGACTTGTTTGCGGATGCGTTTCTGGGCCTTGGCGCGGGTATCGGGATTAAATTCGCCCATGCTGAACATCTCGGATGACAGGCTGATGATGCTCAACGGATTTTTCAAATCATGCACGATGCCCTGCGCAAAACGCCCGATGAGCGCCAAATTTTCGGCCTGCACCAACTCGCGGACGTGATGCTGATTAAAATCGCGGAGCCGGCGGCTGATCTGTTGTAATAAGGCAAACGCCAGACTGGGCGAATGCTCGATGAAGGAAAGTAATTCGCCGCGCGGCAGAAAATAAACCTCGGTTGCCTGCGCCGCCGTGACCGTAGCCGAACGCGGACGATGTTCGATAATGGCCATTTCGCCGAAGATTTCGCCATCGCCCAACCGCGAGAATACCCGACCGCCACCCGCGCCGGCGGAAATTTCCACCAACCCATCTTTGACAAAATAAACGCCGTCGCCGGGAGCCCCTTCGCGAAAAATTTCCTGACCCGTGGAGAAGCTCCGCTCCTGAACAATCAGTCGTAGCGTCTGAAGTTCGGAGCGGTTCAAATGGCGGAACAGCGAAATTGCCTCCAGCGTGATCACGTGCCAACTTTAAGGAAAAAGTCGATGGATTAAAAGCAAGAAATCGCGAATTTGCGGGCAAATTTGCAATCAAAACGCCTGATTTTACCATAAGTTTATTGACAAAGCGTTGCCTAATTGTCACACTGGCTGTATTCGGGTAGCAGCACGTTTCTTCAGCGGGGTTCCCCACCCCCACCTCCT
>JAMFSJ010000071.1 GCA_026225255.1 Methylacidimicrobium fagopyrum
CCAGTTTTTTAGAAAACTAACCGGAACCCGACCGGCAAGATGCCTGTCCCACTACTTTGGCCGAGGCATTCATATTTATTGCGGAATTATTTTACTGGGATTGATATGGACGACCGTCACTTACGCGCAAAATTCCAATATCGTGATCGCCGATTTTGAGGGCGCTGATTACGGCCAGTGGAAAGTCACCGGCACCGCTTTCGGCTCCGGCCCAGCTCACGGCACGTTGCCCGGCCAAATGTCGGTGGACGGATTTCAAGGCCAAGGTTTGGCCAATTCCTTTCACGGCGGTGACGACGCCATCGGCACACTCACCTCGCCGACATTTAAGATTCAGCAGAAGTATCTTCAATTCCTGATCGGTGGCGGCGGTTGGGAAGGCAAGACCTGCCTGAACTTACTCATTGATGGCAAAGTCGTGCGCACGGCGACCGGACCGAACATTGACCCCGGCGGCAGCGAACGTTTGCAACCGGCGCAATGGGACGTCACCGAATTTCTCGGCCAACCTGCGATGTTGGAAATCGTGGACAACGCGACGGGCGGTTGGGGGCACATCAACGTGGATCAGATCGTCCAAAGTGATCAACGGATTGCGACGTCCATTATGCAGTTTGGTATCAGCCGCGAGCTACTCATTGTAAAACCTTTTCTCAATTTTCCCGTGAAGAACGGCGCGCCCAAACGTCAGGTGACCGTCTTGGTGAACGGCAAGGCAGCGCGCACGTTTGACATTGAACTCGCTGATGGCAAACCGGACTGGTGGGCGTTCTTGGATGCGACCCCGTTTCTCGGTCAGACCGTCACGCTCAAGGTAAATAAGTTGGCCGAGGATTCAACGGGCTTAAGTTCGGTTGATCAATCTGACGACATCAAGGGCAGCCAAAATCTTTATCACGAACGGTTGCGTCCGCAATTTCATTTCACCTCGCGTCGCGGTTGGTTGAACGACCCGAACGGACTCGTTTATTTTCAGGGCGAATACCACTTATTCTATCAGCATAATCCTTACGGTTGGGATTGGGGCAACATGTCGTGGGGTCATGCCGTGAGTTCGGACTTGGTGCATTGGCGGGAATTGCCCGTGGCGCTTTATCCCGATGAACATGGCACGATGTTCTCCGGATCCGCCGTGGTTGATTGGCAGAATACCGCTGGTTTTCAAACCGGTCCCCAACCCGCACTCGTCGCGATGATCACGGCGGCGGGCAAACCGTTCACCCAGGAAATCGCCTACAGTAACGATCGTGGTCGCACTTGGAGCAAATACGAAAAGAATCCCGTGATTGCGCACATCGCAGCGGAGAATCGCGACCCCAAGGTGATCTGGTTCGCGCCGGAAAAGAAATGGGTGATGGCGCTCTATCTCGATCACAACGACTACGCGATTTTTGAATCACCCGATTTGAAATCGTGGACTAAACTCCAGGACTTCACGCTGCCCGGCGACTCGGAATGTCCAAACTTTTTCCCAGTGCCGCTGGATGGCGATGCAAATAATCCCCGCTGGGTTTTCTTTGGTGCCAACGGCGTTTATGTTGTGGGTAAATTTGACGGCCATAAATTCACGCCCGAAACGCAAGCTCAACGTTTGCAGAACGGCAACTGCTGGTATGCGGCGCAAGTTTACTCCGATATTCCCACGAACGATGGCCGTTGTATTTTGATTCCGTGGGGCCGGTTACCGGATGGGGAAATCTTTCGTGGCATGACGTTCAACCAGATGATGGGATTGCCAGTCGAACTCACGTTGCACTCCTCCAGTTCCGGCGCGACATTGGCGGTCAATCCGGTGCGTGAATTGAAATCTCTGCGCGAAACCACACACGACATTGCACCACAAACATTGAAGCCCGGTGACAATCCCTTGGCGGGAATCCACGGCGACCTGTTGGAGATTGAAGCTGAAATTGCCGTCGGGGACGCAAAAGAAATTTCCTTTGATCTGCACGGCGTAGCGGTGATTTATAATGTCGCCACTCAGAAGATTTCCTGTTTTGGCAATCAAGCAACGCTCGCGCCGAAAAATGGGAGAATTTCACTTCATATTTTTTTGGACCGTGCCGCGTTGGATATTTACAGCGGCGATGGAAGCCTTTATTTGCCGATGGCCAAAAGATTTTCACCAACCAATCAAAGCTTGAAAATTTCCAGTTCGGGCGGCGACGCAAAAATTATTTCGCTGAAGGTTTATCAATTGAAGTCCACGTGGAAATAATCAGGTTCGCATGAAATTCATCCGGACATATTTTCAAAATAGCGCAGGGTGGCACAGGCGTCGCGCCTGTTGTTTCGGGCGTCCCGCCCAAAACCGTTTGTTGCGTAGATGGTTTTTGACTCAAGCGTGCCTGCAAACAATGTTTGCCGCGAACGAAATCCGGCGAGACGCCGGATTTTACAGGCGGGACGCCTGTGCCACCCTTTTAAGGAATTTTTTTGCACTCATTTGTGCCGCCACTCTGCTGGCTGGCGTGTCAGCATCTGCGGAGGTGACGCTGGGTTCCTTGCTCAAAGAGATGGTGGATTACAATGCCGTAGCGCGCTGGCCGCAGCCGGAATTCACCATGAAGCAAGCCAGCAGCTACGATCGTGATTCAAAGTCGCCCGATCAGCCGGGTTGGTTTGCCAATCAAGATCAAAACCAATTTATTCGCGACGAGATGTTTCAAGGTCGCATCGAACGCGTGATGATGGATGCCGACGGCCCCGGTTGCCTCGTGCGTTTTTGGCTGACGACCGATCAAAACAAACATGGCACCTTGCGCATTTATTTGGATGGCGCGGAAAAACCGGCTTTGGTTTTTCCTGCGTTTGATTTGCTGGGCGGCGATCTTCAGCTCGCGGCTCCATTGGCGCAGCCGCATCCCGGTTATCGGGCCGAGGGCGGCGGTGGCAACACGCTTTACCTGCCGATTCCTTACGCGAAACATTGCAAGGTGACGTGGCAGGAAGCGAGCCATGGCTCGCGCTATTATCAAATCGGTTATCGCACTTACGTGTCTGGAACACTGGTGCAAAGTTTTACGCGAGAAAATTTTGAGTCGCTGCAACCGCTCATTCAATCAGTGAACACCACTTTGCTGTCGCCCCCAGACAGGTCGCGCGGGCAGAACGTTTCTACGCAGGCAATAATTCCCGCGAACACTGAAATGAATTTGCCATTGCCCGCCGGATCGCAAGCCGTGCAACGGCTCGAACTGTCCGTGCCGACGACTCTTTCGGAACAACAACTGCGGTCGCTCGTGCTGCAAATGACCTGCGATGGCGCGACGAATATCTGGTGTCCGGTGGCTGATTTCTTCGGCAGCGGCGTGGGCTTAAATCCGGTGACGAGCTGGTATCGCACGGTGAGGACGAATGGCGTAATGATTTCGCGTTGGGTGATGCCTTACGAAAAGGACGCGCACTTCACGTTACTCAATTTGGGATCGGAGCCGGTCGCCGTGTCATTGCACGCGACGGTGGCTCCGTGGCAATGGGATGACCGTAGTTTGTATTTCCATTCGGTCTGGCATTACGAATCGGATTTACAAGCGCCGCCGCCCCGCGATTGGAATTATGTGACGATCACCGGTCGCGGTGTTTATGTGGGCGACACGCTCACGATTTTTAATCCTAATCCGGCGTGGTATGGCGAAGGTGATGAAAAAATCTGGACGGATGGTGAATCTTTCCCCTCGGATTTTGGCACCGGCACAGAAGATTATTACGGTTATTCCTACGCACCCAAACCAGTTCATCAAACGCCGTTCTGCGGTGAACCGCGAATGGATCAACCGCAGACGCAAGGCCATAACACTTCGATTCGCTCGCGCAATTTGGACGACATTCCGTTTCAGAAATCACTTCAATTCGATATGGAAATTCTGCCGTGGCGTTCCGGTGCGCTGACTTACGCCGCGACGACGTATTGGTATGCGCGTCCGGGCGCAACTTCCAATCGTCCGCCGCAACCCGAATCGGCCACGCGTCCTGTGCCCACGCTGGCCGAAGCGGTTGCGGCAAGTGCGCCGAAACATTGGCCCGGTGCGATTGAGTGTGAGCGTTTGCCAGTGCTCGCGCAGTCTGGAAATTTTTCTGTGCGCGAACAAAACATGGAGCCATTCGAGGCCCAACGTTGGAGTGGCGGTGCGCAATTACTGGCCGTTCCCCAAGCCGTGGGCGATTTCATCGAGCTCAAAATTCCCGCAACAAATACTGCACCGCAACAAATCCTGCTTTACGCCACACAAGCACCGGACTACGGCCAACTGCGATTTTTGATCAACGGTCAGGTTGTGCCCGCAACGTTTGATGGCTACGCTACAGACGTGCACCCGGCAAAAGTGGTAAACCTCGGAACCTTTTCTCCGCGCGATGGCGCTTTCGGGTTGCGAGTCGAAGTTGTGGGAGCTAACTCTGCTGCCAGTGGCGCAAAATACTTATTCGGTTTGGATTGCCTGATTCTAAAATAACTATGAAAAAACAAATCTTCTATTGGTCGGTCGTTTCCGCACTGGCCGGATTTCTGTTTGGCTTTGACATGGTCGTCATTTCCGGCGCGGAAAAAACCATCCAATCACTCTGGGGGCTGGGGGTCGGGTTGCATGGCATTGCGATGGCCTCGGCGCTCTATGGCGCCGTCATTGGTTCACTTTTTGGGAGCTGGCCGACGGATCGTTTTGGCCGGCGGAAAACACTGTTGTGGATCGGCGTGCTCTATTTGATTTCCGCCATCGGCTCGGCCTTCGCTCCGAATGTTTATTTATTTATCGCCGCGCGGTTCATCGGCGGTTTGGGCATCGGCATTTCCACCGTGGCCGCGCCGCTTTACATTGCCGAAATCGCCCCGCCCAAATATCGCGGACTCCTGGCGGGCATGTTTCAATTCAACATCGTCTTCGGCATTCTGATCGCGTATGCGTCCAATTGGTTGCTCGCCGGCATGGGCGAAAATGCGTGGCGCTGGATGCTTGGCGTGGCGGCGATTCCTTCCGTTATCTACGCGGTTTTGTGCTTCGGCATTCCGGAAAGCCCGCGCTGGTTATTGGTGCGGGGAAAACGTGAACAAGGCATTCAGGTCTTGAAAAAAATTCAACCGGAAGCGTCGGCGAATGAAATTAATTCGCTCGCGGATCAAATGGCCAATGCGTCAACGCAGACCAAAGCCACGGGTTTTTGGAGCCGCCCGTTATTGAAGCCGATCTTGCTGGCGTTCCTGATCGCGTTCTTCAATCAACTGTCCGGCATCAATGCGATTCTCTATTTCGCGCCCCGCATTTTTGAGATGGCCGGATTAGGCGCGCAAGCCGCCTTGCTGCAATCCGTCGGCATCGGCGTGACGAATCTGGTTTTTACGTTCGTGGGACTCTGGCTGATTGACCGGTTGGGGCGCCGCACGTTGCTATATATCGGTTCCTTCGGTTACATCATTTCGTTGAGCTTGGTGGCGTGGGCTTTTTTCACCGCGCACTACGCGATCGTGCCGGCTTGTATTTTTGGTTTCATCGCGGCCCATGCCATCGGCCAAGGCACGGTCATCTGGGTGTTCATCGCGGAAATATTTCCCAACCGTTACCGTGCCGAAGGCCAATCGCTGGGCAGTTTCACGCACTGGATTTTTGCCGCCTTATTGACAACTTTTTTTCCGAAAATCGTGACGTCCTTCGCGCCCGGTTGGGTCTTCGTTTTTTTCTGCGGCATGATGGTGCTCCAATTGATCTGGGTGAAAACCATGGTGCCGGAAACCAAGGGCGTGGCGTTGGAAGATATTTCAGCGCGCATGGATTAGCGCTGAGCTGCGCCGGAAGTTTGCGGAAGAAAATGAATTATGCACTTGGATCCTAAAAAAGTAGTGGTCGGACTGGGCGAAGTTCTCTGGGATGTTTTGCCCGGCGGCAAACAGCTCGGCGGCGCTTCCGCCAATTTCGCCTGCCACGCGCAAATGCTCGGCGCGGAAGCGTGGCTGGTTTCCAGTGTCGGCAATGATTTGCTCGGCCGCGAAATTTTCGATCGGCTGCACCAGCTGCAAATGTCGTCGGAGGCAATCATGGTCAATCCCACCGCCCCGACCGGCAGCGTTTCCGTGGCCGTCGCGCCCGATGGCCAGCCGACATTTACCATCCGCGAAAATGTGGCGTGGGATTTTATTTCTGCGTCCGCGTTCACACGCGCCATCGTAGCTCGGGCCGATGCTGTCTGTTTCGGCTCGCTGGCGCAACGCAATGCCGTCTCTCGCGCCACCATCCATGCTTTGCTCGCGTTGACGCGTCCTGATGCTTATCGCGTTTTTGACATCAACCTGCGCCAGAAATTTTTCTCGGATGAAATCATTACAACTTCGCTCGCGCTGGCGAACATTCTGAAAATCAATGACGAAGAACTTCCGGTGCTCGCGCGGCTGTTCCACCTGAGCGGCGACGTCAAAACGCAATTGGCCGAACTCGCGGAACGGTTTGATTTGAAACTCGTCGCTTTGACGCGCGGTGCTCAAGGCAGTTTATTTTATGCGCAAGGCGATTACTCGGAGTTCGGCGGCTTTTCCAGTCACGTGGTGGATACCGTCGGTGCGGGCGATTCGTTTACGGCGACGCTGGTCATGGGACTTTTGGCCGGTTGGGATTTGGCGCAAATCAATCGCCACGCCAATCAAGTGGCGGCCTACGTCGTCTCGCAACCGGGTGCCACGCCGATTTTGCCGGAACAGTTGCGGCTGACTCAGGATTTGGTGTTGAATGCTTGAAACGAGAACTGTCATTATCGCCGCATCGTATTTTCAAAGACCGGCTTTATGTCGCAAGAACCAAAACATCACCAGATTTATCGCGCGCTGACGGCGGACATCGGCTCCGGCAAATATCGCGACGCCGGAAAATTGCCGAGCGAAGCCCAATTGGTCCAGCGCTTCAAAGTCTCGCGCCCCACGGTCATCCAAGCCTTGCGCCGGTTGCAGGCGGATGGCTTGGTCACGCGCCGCGTCGGTGCCGGCACTTTTTTGAATCAGACGCCATCGCAAATTCCGGCGCAGATTCCTTCCGCCCAAAGTTTGGAGTTGGGCCTCTTGATTCCAGGCGTTCGCCGCGCGGGTGAAATTTTCGAAGTCATCGCCGGCGAACTCGCGCGGCTCGCGCGTTCGGCGGGTTATATGTTTTGGTGGACGGGCGGCAGCACGGAAGATTTAGAGGCGGCGGCCACACTCGCCAATGCGGAAAAAATTTGCGATCAATTTATTCAACGCCGCGTCGCCGGTGTGTTTTTCGCGCCGTTTGAACATATGGCGAAATGCGATGCCACCAACAGCCGTCTGGTCAATCGTCTGCGTGAAGCGGGCATCACGGTGATCTTGCTGGACCGTGATATGACCACGCATCCGTTGCGGACGGACTTGGATTTGGTGGGCATTGATAATTTCATGGGCGGTTATATTTTAGCCAACCACTTGATTAAATTAGGTTGTCGCCGGATCGGTTTTATCACCGTTCCCTTTTCCGCGCCAACCGTCATGTCGCGCGCAGCTGGAGCGCGGGAAGCGATTCTGGCGGCGAAGATCGAACTGCCGCCAAATTTCGTGCAAGTGGGTAATCCCGAAGATCCCAAATTCGCCCGGCAGATTTCTGCCGGACGCCATCTGGACGCGATCATTTGCGGCAATGATTACACCGCTGCCGTGTTGATCCGGTCGCTGCATAATGTCGGCGTGAATGTTCCGCGCGGCTTGCGCGTCGTGGGTTTTGACGATGTGCATTACGCCACGCTCGTTTCACCGCCGCTCACTACCGTGCATCAACCGTGTCGTGAAATTGCGGTGATGGCATTCAAATCCATGCTCAGCCGCATCTCCGATCCTTCCTTGCCCGTGCAAACCATCCGGCTCACACCGCATCTGGTCGTGCGCGAATCTTGCGGTGCTTATTTGGGAACGCAGGAAACGTCCACCGCCAATAAAGTTCGCCCGGCTAAACGGCTCAAGTAAACCCGCGCGTGTTTTTATTTTGAGATCGGAACACGGACGGAGCGCCGATCTCCTGATCGGCATCCCTAACACCGAGCCGAGCAATGCTCGGCGCTCCGATGCCGGTAATGAATCGCATTCTAGCGCAACGTCTGCTTTAAAAACTTCAATCCGTCCGTAGCGATTTCATTCCGCGTTTTTTCCATGCGCCGCCAGATCGCCGCGCTGCGGGCGATGCGTGGCACGTCGAGCGTCACTGATTCGATCACGACATCGCCTTGATAATTGATTTCCTTGAGCGCCTGACTGATGCCTTGCCAATCCGTGTGATCATTTCCCGGCGTGCCGCGATCCGAACCGCACGCATGAATATGACCGAGATGTTTTCCGGCCCGCCGAATGGCGTCCGCCTGATATTTTTCCTCGATGTTGGCGTGAAAAGTATCCAGATGCAGTTTTAGTGCCGGCGATTTCACAGCTCGAATCATTTTCAACCCTTGGTCAAACGTGTTGATAAAATCCGTTTCAAAACGATTCAGCGGTTCGATGCATACCAGTTTGCCCAAGGCTTCAGCGGATTGCGTCACCGACTTTAAATTTTTCACCACGGCCTGCCACTGGCGTTTGTATTCGTCCGGTGCCACCGCTTCGGCCCGCCCGACGTAAGAATACAGCGGACCGCCGAGCGTGGGGCAATCCAGGATTTGCATCTGATCCAAAAGCGTTCGCAAATATTTCACACCCGTAGCCTGACTTTTTTGAGAGCCGCGCAAATCCCTTTCCGCATTCATCGCCGCGCAGACCGAACCGCAGCGCAAGCCGCATTTATCTAATTCGGCTTTTACCAACACCGGATCAATGTGCGCCGGATCTTCGATGAGCAATTCCACCGCATCGAATCCCCACTTTTTGAATTGCCGAAAGAGAGAGGTGTTTTGGTTGGTGAAGGGAGAGACAAACAAAACGGTGTTGATACTGAATTTCATAGTTGAGTCGGTAATGATGGCCGATCGTTGCCCTTTATTTGAACTTTTTTATTTTGCCTGTCCATTTATTTAATGACATGACGGCGAATGGTTGGGGAAATCACGCGGTTTGATCGTGGCCAACCAGGGTCGTGAAAACGCGCCCCGCAGGGTTTATAATAATCCTCGGCAAATCCGGTTGCGGGCCAACTGCTTCTATTCATTAGCGGGAATAAACATTGTCGCGGACGGGGTTTATTGTAATAATTTTTCGGGAATTACATGTGTGAAAATGGGCAACACATTATCAGCGGGCGAATCCTCACAGCGCGCATTGGCGGAAGCCGCGCGCATTCGGCTGGCGGCAATTGTTGAATCTTCGGACGACGCCATCATCGGCAAAGACCTCGACGACCTCATCACGGATTGGAATTTTGGCGCGGAAAAAATCTTCGGCTACACGGCGGCGGAAATGATTGGGACTTCGATCAAGCGACTGATTCCCGGCGACCGTTACGATGAGGCGGATTACATTCTGGAACAGACCAAACGCGGCGAATCTTTTAAGCATTCGCCGACGCGGCGAATCACCAAGGAAGGGCGTTTGATCCACGTTTCTGTCACGGTATTGCCCCTCAAAGATGATTGTGGAAAAATAATTGGCGCGGTGAATCTCACGCGTGACATCACGGAGCAATGGACGCGGGAGCGCGAGTTCGCCCGTTTGACGCGGCTTTATGGGGCTTTGAGCCAGATCAATCAAGCGATCGCGTGGGCGGCGACGCGGGAGGAGTTGTTTCAGCGGGTCTGTCAAATTCTCGTCGAGCATGGCGGTATCAGCATGGCTTGGGCGGGCTGGCATCATCCGCCGGCTCAACAGATTATGCCGTTGGCGGTATGCGGCGACCACTCGGGCTACGTCCCCAATATCAAAATTTTCACCAACGATCAGCCGGAAGGTAACGGGCCGACCGGTTTGGCGTTCCGTATGGGGCAATCTTATATCTGCAACGATATGTTGCATGATCCGGCGATCTTACCGTGGCGAAAGGAAATGTTGCGGCGCGGTTTCAAAGCTTCGGCCGCGTTTCCGATCCGGTTGCGGAATGAAGTGGCGGGGACGCTGACGGTTTATTCGGAGGATCCGGTTTTTTTTCAGGATAAGGAAATCATATTGTTGGAGGAGGCGGCGCGGGATGTTTCGTTTGCGCTGGATACGCTGGCGCAGAAAGAAGATCGCCAGCAGGCCGAGCAGGTGGCGCAGAACGAAAAGCTTTTCTCTGCGGCGATGATCGAGAGCATGCCCGGCATTTTGTATTTCTACGATGTGCAAGGGCGATTCTTGCGCTGGAACCGCAACTTCGAAATTGTCTCCGGTTATTCGGGTAGCGAGATTTCGCGGATGCACCCGCTGGATTTTATTTTGGAGGCGGAGAAAGAAACGCTGAAGGAGCGGATCGCGGAAGTTTTTGAAAAAGGCGAGTCGTTCACCGAAGCGTCGTTCGTGGCCAAGGGCGGTAAGACGACGCCTTATTTTTTTACGGGCCGGCGGCTGATGTTCAATGGCCTGACGTGTTTGATCGGCGTGGGCATAGATATTTCTGAACGGCGGCGGGCCGAGCTGGGGTTGCGTGAAACGCAAGGGCAACTGGAGGCCGTGGTGGAGAATTTGCGCGAGGGATTGATCATCGCCGATCTGGCCAGCGACTCTTCGCGTTGGAATCTGGCTTCTTTGCGGATGCTCGGTTTTAACGATCTGGAGAAGGGGAATCGTCACCAGCATGAACTCGCCGCCCTCTTTGAACTTTACACGCTGGACGGCTTTAAACTGCCCTACGAACAATGGCCCTTGGCGCGGGTGCGGCGGGGTGAGGACGTCGATGATTTAGAAATTCATGTGCGTCGCACCGGCTCGGATTGGGAGCGGAT
This sequence comes from Methylacidimicrobium fagopyrum, assembly GCA_026225255.1. GTDB lineage: Bacteria > Verrucomicrobiota > Verrucomicrobiia > Limisphaerales > UBA11358 > UBA11358. The sequence continues at coordinate 10,825 of JAMFSJ010000071.1, forward strand.
TTTTAGTTATTCGGGTTCGCTCGTGCGTTACGCGGGCGACAAAATTTTGGCGTTCATGACGATGCGCGACATCACGGAACGTAAGCGCGCTGAGATGTCATTGCGGGTGTTGAATCAAACGCTCAAGCTGGAAGTCGGCGCGCACACGAGTGATTTGAAAGCGGCCCTGGTGCGGGCGGAAGCTGCGGATCGGATCAAGTCCGCCTTTCTGGCGACGATGTCGCATGAACTGCGCACACCGCTTAATTCCATCATCGGTTTCACCGGCATTGTGCTGCAAGGTTTGGCCGGGCCGTTGAACGTCGAGCAGTCCAAACAGTTGGGGATGGTGCGGACGAGCGCGCGGCATTTATTGGAATTGATCAATGACGTGCTCGATCTTTCAAAAATTGAAGCGGGCCAGTTAGAAGTTCGTATGGCGCCGTTCAACTTGCGGGAATCGCTGGAACGCGTGACAGCTTTGGTCAAGCCGTTGATGGGAAAAAAAGGTCTCGAATTGTCCGTCTTGGTTCAGCCGCCGGAGTTGAATGAAATGATCAGTGACCGTCGGCGCGTGGAACAAGTGCTGTTAAACTTGCTCAATAACGCCATTAAGTTCACCGAACACGGGCGCATCACGGTGACGGCTGAGGCGCTGGCGGATTACAAGCATGCGCCGAATGCGATCCCGCGACCGGCCGTGCGCATCCGCGTGGCCGATACGGGTATCGGCATCAAGCCGGAAGATTTGGCGACGTTATTCCAGCCGTTCCGGCAGATTGATTCCGGCATCGCGCGGCAGCACGAAGGCACCGGTCTTGGGCTGGTGATCTGCCGGCGTTTGGCGGCGTTGCTGGGCGGCGAAATCATCGCTACGAGCGAGTGGCTGAAAGGCAGCGAGTTTACGGCCATCATTCCGTTGCAGAAATCAGAAAACTCAGCGAACAACCATGAAAAAACGTAACATCCTTTTGATCGAGGACAACGAGCAGAATCGCTATCTGGCGACGTTCCTGCTGGAAAAATTCGGTTATCAAGTCACGCCGGCGGCGGATGGCCAGATCGGGATTGAAACGGCTAAAAAGTTCGTGCCGGATTTGATCCTGCTGGATATTCAATTGCCGCTGATGGATGGTCACGCCGTGGCCCGGGCGCTGCGCCAGCTCGAGCCGTTGAATGACACGCCCATTGTCGCCGTGACCTCCTACGCGATGGTGGGTGATCGTGAAAAATGTCTGGCCGCCGGCTGCAATGGTTATGTTGAAAAGCCGATCAACCCGGAAACCTTTGTGGCGGAAATCGAAGCGTTTTTCAAAACCCACCCGACCCAAGGAACCGCATGAGCCGCATCCTGATTGTGGACGATAAGGAGGAAAATATTTATTACCTCCAAGCGTTGCTGACCGGACACGGGTATGTGGTTGAGCTGGCGCGGCACGGAGCGGAGGCATTGGTGAAAGCCCGCCAATCGCCGCCGGATGCGATCATTTCCGATTTGCTGATGCCGGTGATGGATGGCTACACGCTCTTGCGCTTGTGGAAAGCGGATGCGCGGTTGAAGACGGTTCCCTTCATTGTTTATACCGCAACGTATACTGATCCCGAGGATGAACGTCTGGCCCTGAGTCTGGGGGCGGACACCTTCATTCTCAAACCCTCGGAGCCGGAAGATTTTCTCGCCCGGCTGCGGCAGGTGCAGGAAACCGCCGCGAACGGCGGACCCGTGCCGGCAAAAGATCCGGCCGGTAATTCCGCCGCGGAAGAGAAGGAATTGCTCAAGGTTTATAGTGAACGGCTCATCCGCAAATTGGAGGAGAAAACATTGCAATTGGAGGAGAGCAATCGCGCGTTGCAAAAAGACATCGCCGAACGCAAACGGGCCGAGCAGGCATTGCGCGACAGTGAAGAAAAGTTTTCAAAAATATTCCAATCCAGTCCGATTGCCATGACGGTGTCCACGCTCAACGAGGGCCGTTACTTGGACGTGAATCGGGAATTTTTAAGAATCTTGCAACGCACGCGCGAAGAAATGATCGGCCACACGGCGGCGGAATTGCAAGTCTGGGCGAGACCGGAAGACCGGGATGCCGTCATGGCGACGATCAAGGAGCAGGGAAATCTTCGTAATCTGGAAATGGAAATCCGCAACCGGTCCGGCCAGTTTACGCCCATTTTGTGGTCGGCGGAACCGATGGTCATTGCGGGCGAAGCGTGCTTGCTGGGTTCGTCGTTGGACCTGACGGAACTCAAGCGGACCGACGAAGAATTGCGCTGGAAAACTGCTTTTCTCGAAGCGCAGGTGGATTCGTCCCTCGACGGTATTTTAGTCATTGATAGCGCGGGCAAAAAATTGCTCCAGAACCAGCGCATGAATGATCTCTGGAAAATTCCGCCGGCGATCGCCGAGCATGAAGACGACGCCGCGCAGGTCAAATACGTCACCAGCCAAACGAAAAATCCCCGGCAATTCGTCGCCAAGGTGGCCTATCTCTACTCGCATCCCGATGCCGTGAGCCGCGATGAAATTGAGTTGAATGACGGCACGATTTTGGACCGTTACTCATCGCCCGTCCGCGACAAGACAGGAAAATATTACGGTCGTATCTGGATTTTTCGCGACATGACCGAGCATCGCAAGTTGGAAGCGAGATTACGTCAGGCGCAAAAAATGGAAGCGTTCGGGCAGTTGGCGGGCGGCGTCGCGCATGATTTTAACAACATTCTCGCGGTGATCCAATTGCAAGCGGGGATGTTGAAAACCGATCCTGGCATTTCATTGCAACAACTCAATGTGGCCAGCGACATTGAGAAGGCGTCCGAGCGGGCGGCTAATCTTACCCGTCAATTATTGCTCTTCAGCCGCCAGCAAACCATGCAGCCGCATGACCTGAATCTGAAAGATGTCGTCGCCAACATCGCGACGATGTTGCAACGCACGCTCGGTGTGCAGATCCAGTTGCAGTTCAAGTTTTCGGAACAGTCCATCATGATTCATGCGGACGCGGGGATGATTGATCAAATCCTGCTCAACCTGACCGTGAACGCGCGCGATGCGATGCCCAAAGGCGGACAGATCATCATCGAGACGTTGGTCGTCGAATTTGATGAAGTCACCGCGACCCAAACCGCGCAAGCCCGCCCCGGTTCGTTTGCGTGTTTGAGTGTGAGCGATACCGGCTGCGGTATCTCACCGGAAATCCGGGCGCGGATTTTTGAACCCTTCTTTACCACCAAAGATGTCGGCAAAGGCACCGGTCTCGGATTGGCCACCATCTATGGCATCGTTAATCAACATAAAGGTTGGATCAATGTTTACAGTGAAGTCGGACAGGGAACCACCTTTCGGGTTTACTTGCCGCGCTTAACCCATGCGGCGGTCAAAGCGACCGCCGTCGCCTCGCCGACAGCCATGCGTGGCGGTCATGAAACCATTTTGCTCGTCGAGGATGAACCCGCGTTACTGGCCTCGGTGCGAACGGCTTTGTTGCGTCTGGGTTATCGCGTTTTGGAAGCGACCAACAGCGATGAGGCTTTGGCAATCTGGAAACAAAAACGCGATGGAATCAACCTGTTGCTGACGGACCTGGTGATGCCCGGCCAGAAGACCGGCAAAGAATTGGCCGAACAATTATTGCAGCAAGACCCGGACCTGAAAGTGATTTACACCAGTGGCTACAGCGCCGAAATCGCCGGTAAAGATTTCCCGCTGGAAGAAGGGGTTAATTTTCTGACCAAACCGTTTGAAGCCATCAAACTGGCTCAAACTGTCCGGAACCGCTTGGATAAAAAATAACGACGCTCACGGTTCCAAGCTGGCCAGTTGGGTGGGCAGCGTGCCGTTGTATTCGTGCAATTTATTCCGCAATGTCCGGATGCTCACGTCGAGCAATTTCGCGGCGTGGGTGCGATTGCCTTCGCAATGGTTCAGCGCCGCCAGAATGTGCTGCTTTTCAACTTCGGCCAACGAGGGAAAGCCATTGCCCGGGCTAGCCGCTGATGGCGCGACCCGGGTCGGGCCCGCGCCGCCCGCGGACGAACTCGTTTGCGCCGGCAACGTCAGACCGAGATGGCGCGGTTCCAACCAACCGCCTTCGCCGCACAAAATCACCGCGCGCTCAATGACATTTTGCAATTCACGCACATTGCCCGGCCAGGAATGGTTGAGCAATATTTGCCGCGCTTCATCGCTAAAACCTTTGACCTTGATGCCGTGCCGATGGCTGAAGCGTTGCATGAATTCCCGTTTCAGCAACGACACATCCTCGCGCCGCTCGCGCAACGGCGTCACGTGGATCGGCACGACGTTGAGGCGGAAAAATAAATCCTGACGAAATTCCTTTCGTTCGACGCTCGATTCGAGATTGCGATTAGTGGTGGCGATGACGCGCACGTCCACCTTGATGGTGCGATTGCCGCCGACGCGTTCAAATTCCCGCTCCTGCAACACGCGTAATAATTTGGCCTGCACCGTGGGCGAAATTTCGCTGATTTCATCCAGCAAAATCGTGCCGCCGTGGGCGAGCTCAAACCGGCCTTCGCGCTTGTTGATCGCGCCGGTGAACGCGCCTTTTTCGTGGCCGAAAAATTCGCTTTCAATCAGATTTTCCGGGATCGCCGCGCAATTGACCTTGATGAAGGGCGCGTGGATCCGTGAGCTTTGGCGGTAAAGCGCGCGCGCAATCGCCTCTTTGCCCGTGCCGCTTTCGCCCTGAATTAAAACCGTGGCGTGCGTGCGCGCGACCTTGCGGATCAGTTGCTGGAGATTCTCCATGTCCTGACTTTTGCCCAGCAAATTATGCTCGCTCTCTTCGGTGTCCTGACTCAGCAGACGGTTGACGCGGATGAGCCGGACAAATTCCTCCGCCTTGCGCAGCGTGAGGTCCACTTGTTCATCGGCAAACGGTCGGATGAGATAATCAAAGGCCCCGTTTTTGATACATTCCACCGCCAATTCCGCCTCGCCGGAAATCGCCGTGACCACGGTCAACGGCTTTTGCGGACGCTGCTGGATTTCCTTCAGAAAATTCGTGCTAACGCCTTCGTCCAGATGGAGATCCATGAAGATGAGATCAAAATTATCCTTGTTCAGATAATTGCGCGCCGCCGCCACGCTCGCCGCCGAAGCGACGTCGTAACGGCTGCGCCGCAAATGATTCTCCAGCTGGATGCGAAAGCCTGGATCCGTCCCCAAGACAATAATTTTTTCAATGGCCATACCCCAAAATCCCCGACCAAAATTAATCCCCCCGTGCAAAAAAAGCAGCCTTCTGAGACGCTTGTAACTGGTTCAACCGAGGCATTTTAAACTTTGCTCACCCCGGCAAAATTTTCCCGGTTGATAGTCACTTCTTGCAACGCCCAAACGCTATCAAGCGGGCACGAATGTCGTCAAAGGATTGAACGAAAAACTTATTAACATATTTATGTTGGGCAAAGTTATTCACAGAATTTCGACTTATTAACATTTTATTCAGAGATTACTGAAATGATTGATGGGAAAATGTGAGCAAGTCAGAGTTCCAGCTTCCGCTAACTCCTACGCTCCATTTGTCGGCGCCGTTCAGGATCCAATTTGAAAACGCGCCTTAATCCAAATCGCCATTCAAAGTAACGGTCTGCCCTTTTTTAATTTTTAGCGCCACCGTTTTACCGCCGTAATTCACCGCGCAAGGTTCGCCGAGATCGGAGCGGATTTTTGCCGAAATCAATTTTCCATTGTGCCACGTCACGTCCACTTGAAAACCGCCACGCGCACGCAGGCCGGTGACTTTGCCAGTGCGCCACGCGTCGGGCAGGGCGGGCAGCAAACGGATCGTGCCGTCCTGACTTTGCAGCAGCATTTCGCCGATGGCCGCCGTGACGCCGAAGTTCGCATCAATTTGAAACGGCGGGCAGGCGTCAAATAAGTTGGGATAAACCCCGCCACCGCCATCGTAACGAATGTCCATGCCGTTGGCCGGCGCGAGAGTATCCCGCACCAGTTTCCAAGCATGGTTGCCATCCTCAAGCCGCGCCCACAAAGCCGCTTTGTAAGCGTAGCTCCAGCCGACGCTGTCGTCGCCGCGAGCGAGCAAAGTTTTTACGGAAGCTGCCGCCAAGGCTGGCGTGCCAGTCGGCGTGATTTCATCGCCGGGATACAACCCCCAAAGATGCGAAATATGGCGGTGATGCGGTTCGGGTTCCTGGTATTCCTCCGGCCATTCCAGCACGCGTCCGTCGGCGCCGATGGGCGTCGGCGCGAGCCGCGCATTTTTGGCGATAAGTTCATTGCGAAAATCTTCATCCGTGCCGAGAATTTTTGACGACTCGATGCACGCGCCGAAAAGATAACGCAACATCTGCGCGTGCACCGTGGTGCCCAACGAGATCGCCGTGTCATGCCCGTCCGGCAGATAAAAATGATTCTCCGGCGAATTGGCCGGCGCGACGACAAGATAATGATGCTTCGGTTCCTCGATCAACATGTCCGCGTAAAACTGCGCCGAACCTTTTAAGATCGGATACGCCCACGCGAGAAATTTTTTATCGTGCGTGAACAACCAATGGTCCCACAGATGTTGGCACAACCACGCGGAACCGCCGGTGGTTGCGCCCCACGAAGCAGATTCGCCCGGCGACGTAAAACCCCACGGATTCGTGATGACATGTGCCACCCAGCCACGTGCGCCGTAGTAAGCCTTCGCCGTCTTCGCGCCCGGTTCTTGCAGCGACGCGATGAGGGCGAACAACGGCTCCGTCAGATCCGACAAATTACAAATTTCCGCCGGCCAATAATTCATCTGCACGTTTACATCAAGATGCCAGTCGCCCGTCCACGGCGTGTGGATTTCCTCCGCCCAGATACCTTGCAGATTCGGCGGCAACCCACCTGGACGCGACGACGAAATCAGCAGATAACGGCCAAAATTAAAATACAATGCGGGCAGGGCGAGATCGTTGGTGGGATTCGTTTTGAAAGCGAGGATGCGTTCGGGAGTTGGTTTGCCCGCCACCGTGGCGTCGAATGGCCCGAGTTGCAGCGAGACGCGGTCGAAATATTTTTGATAATCCGCGAGGTGCGCTTGGCGAAGTGACTTGAATGATTTTTTTGCGGCGTGATTCAAATCAGCCAACGTTGCCGCGATGGGATCGGTTAATTGTCGGCCCGCGAAACCGCGATAATCCGTTGCCGCCGTGATGAACAAAATCACTTCATCCGCGTTGCTCACGGTCAAAACATTTCCTATCACCGCCACGGTGCCTCCTTGGTTCACCGCGCGAATTCGAGCGGCGTATTTAACGCCTTTGCCATCCACGCCATTATCCAATTGGCCGGTCATCAACAAACCATGATCGCCGTCGCCCACTGTCGCAAAGCGTTCCGTTCGGTCAACCGTGGCGCGAAAAGAAATCTGTTTCGCTTTGCTCGCGGTCAATCGTAACACCATCACTTCATCCGGTTGGCTGACGAACATTTCACGTTTAAACTCCACGCCGCCACGCTCGAATTGCAACTCCGTGATCGCCTCGTTCAAATCCAAAGCGCGGCGATAATGGGTCACGAGTGCGTTGGTGTCGGCTGAAAAAAAGTTCAGGTGCAGATTGCCTAAAACCTGATAGCAACCGTATTGGCCACCGCCAGAACCCGGGCCTTGGCAGGTGAAATTGGCATTCACCAACGCTTCCGCCTCGGTATTTTTCCCCGCCAAAAGCAGGCGGCGGATTTCCGGCAAAACTTTATAAGCTTCCGGACGGTCCGCATCCTGACGCGAACCGGACCACATGGAACTTTCGTTCAATACAATCCGTTCGTCGTCCACGCCGCCGAACAACATCGCGCCCAAACGTCCGTTGCCCATGGGCGATGATTCAGTAAAAGCCTTTGCGGGCGCATCAAACCAGATCGTGGTTTCAGGTGAACCGGATTTATTTTCCGCTGCCAGCAAAGGCAGCGCAAATGCCATAGCGAAAATGGCAATGAAAAAGCCTGCGAAATACCTGACGCCAAAGTGCTGCCGACATTCTGTCGGCAGGCTTTGATTGCAATCGAGGCTTCCTTCTGCCGACAGAATGTCGGCAGCACTTTGGCCGTGATTCCAAAAAATGTTCATAAGGTTATTTATCCAACCGCAGAATGAATCCGCCGCGCGGTGGGATTTGATGCTGCCAATCATTAGAATCGTCCACTGGCGCAACGACGACCTTCATTTTTGCGTCGGTTGCTTCGCTGATCAGCAACCGGTGGCGAAATTTTTTGAACGCCGATAAATCCAGATCAACCGGAAGTGCTTCGCCCGTGCCATTGATCCCAGCGATGAACCAACTTTTGCCAGAACGGCGCGCGAAGACGACGGCCTGTCCCGGTTCGCCGATCAAACATTTTGTTTCATCCCAACGCGCGGGCGCGTCGCGGAAAACTTGCAGCGCCAGCGGCGGCAGTGATTCGAAAAAAACCGGCGAATCCGCGTAATGAATGATGCCGGACGTGAAAATAATGGACGCCGCCAGCTCATGGGCGGCGGTGGTTGTGCGCTCGAATTTTTTCGGCGAGACCGCAATCGGCGTCACATCCATCGGTCCCATCACGTTCCGCGTGAACGGCAGAACCGTGTTCAACTCCGCCGCTTTTTGCGTGTAACGTGATTCGTAAAAATAGCTTTCATTGCCCAGCACGGCTTCGGTGGACAAAAGATTCGGCCACGTGCGCTGCCAGCCGCGCGGGATCGTGCAACCGTGCAAGTTTACGCTGATATGCCGCGCCGCCGCATCGCGCATCAATGCCTGTTGCGCGGCGATGGCCTCCTGCCGGTCGGAACACCAGAAATCCACTTTCACGCCGCTGATGCCTGCGGCGGACATTTCGTGTAATTTGTTCGTGCGATTCGTGGCGTCATAAAAATCACCCGCATAATTCCACGCCAGCGGCTCAATGCCTTTCGACTTCGCGTAAGTCGCGATCGTTTTCAGTCCGGGATTCCACCAGCCAGCGTCGAACAAGGTATATTCCCAACCCATCTTCGCGGCGAAGTCGGTGAACTTGTTAAACAATTTTTCATCCGCCGGCCCATCGGGAAACGACCACCAAGCCCACGACGCGCGACCAGGTTTGATCCAAGACGTATCTTTAATTTTCGAAGGCGCGGAAAGATCGGTCACCAGGGTCGAGGTGGCAATGTCACCGGCCGATTTGCCCATGACGATCACGCGCCACGGCAGCGTCCAAGGCAGCGTGAAGCGTGGTTCAGGGCTGAATTGGTTGGTGTAACCGCGGGTGGTTTCGTCGGCCAGCGGAAAGGCAATTTGATAAATGCCATTGGCGCATTTAGGTTTTAGATGACAGGCGCAATAGGATTCATCCGTGCCTGCCTCCGTGATCAAAATCCACGTCGCCGCGTTGGTGATATGAAACAGCGCGGGGAAAGCCCAGCCGACCGCCTTCTGTCGCGAATTCGGCGGCGCATCGCCCGGCACAACGTGAAAGAAAAAATCTTCGTAAGCCGGCGTGTAAGGCCCGGCGGAATGATAGGGCTGCATCCAGCCGCTGGCGTGGGCGGGAATCGCGAAACTGCTGAGTTCGGATTCAACGATGCGCACGTCGCTGGAATTCGTCGTGAAGCGATAACGGAACGCGACGCCTTCATCGCTGGCCGCCAGTTCGAGTTCGATCGGCACATTATTGGCGTTGCGAAACGTCAACGTGCGATGATTCACGAGGTGATCGACGTGCGGTTGCGTGCCTGCAAATAACTCATATTTTTCACGCTGCTTTATAACTTTGCCCGCGTTATTAAAAGTCAGTGAATGTTCAAAGTCTTGATCATCGCGCCGCAAGCCGAGCGGTGATTTTTCGATGACCGTTTTCCCACCTCGCGAAGCTTGATAGCTCAGGTTTCCGGCATCGAGTAAAACGGAAATGGCGCACCGACCATCCGGTGAAGCCACCGACCAGAGATTGGCTTCGGTCGCTGCCGAAAGTTTTCCGGCTAAGAAAAAAACTAGGGCCAGCGATGAAATTGTGCGCTTAAAAGTTTTCCCCGTTTGACCAATCTTTAAGTCTCTTTGAACTAAATTCCCTAAATTCATAATAAATTATTTAATTGAGTGCAATGCCGTCGGAGCGCCGAGCATTGCTCGGCTCGGTGGCGGCGTGACGTTCGCTTTGCCGGGCAATGCCGGCGCTTCAGCCATTATTTTCACGAACTGATTTCAATCACGCTCGCTTCGACCGCATGCGCGCACGATGGCACGATGCCATCACGCATCAATTCTTCGCCGGTGAAGGTTTTGCCGGCCGCTGGAATCGCCGCGCGGCCGGGCGCCGGATTCAGTTCATGCACCGTATAATTTTTCGCCGGATCCAGTCCTTGCGGATGCACGGGCGTCGCTTCGCCATCTTTCAACTGAAACGCAAACATCACGGCGCGCGCTCGGTCAGGCGAAACAAAGTTGATCGCGCCGCGAAACGTTTCATGCGGATTTTCCAGGCGATACAAATCGCCGAACGCCGTCACGTCGCGGATTTGTTTGTAGGCACTGATGGCGCCCGCGCAAACGGCCTTGTCCGCTGCGGATAATTTATTCAGATCCAAATCCATGCCGAAACGCGCGCTCATGGCGACGCTGCACGCGAAGTGCATCGGCCGATTGCCCCAATGCGTGACGTGGCTGGCGATGGCCATCGGCGGGAAAAAATAGGAGTAATCCCATTGCATCGGCACGCGCTGCGTCGGGTCCGTGTTGTCGCTAGGCCAGAATTCTTGGAAATATTTTAACGCACCATAATCCACGCGCCCGCCGCCGCCAGAGCAGAGCATCAATTCCGTGTCGGGAAATGTCTTCGCCGTTTTATCCATTAACGCGTAGAGCGCGGTGACGTAATCAATCCACAAATGCGACTGCCGACCGGCCGCAAGATACGACGATCCTGGCTGCGTGAGGTAGCGGTTGCAATCCCATTTCGCGTAAGTGATGTCCGGCACGCTGAGGATATTGCTGATGTTCGACCACTCGAACGCCTGCACGGCGGGACGCGTAAGGTCGAGCACCATTTGATTGCGTTGCAATTCCAGTGCGCGCTTCGGTTGCGCGATCACCCATTCGGGATGTTGCTCGAACAATTCGCTTTTTGGATTCACCATTTCCGGTTCCAACCAGATGCCAAAGCGGAGGCCGCGTTTGACCGCTTCGCTCGCGAGTGGGGCAAGGCCTTCGGGCAAACGTTTTTTATTCGGCTGCCAATCACCGAGGCCGGCGTGGTCGTTTACGCGTGGATATTTATTTCCGAACCAGCCGTCATCGAGCAAAAATAATTCCGTGCCGATCTCCTTCGCCGGATCGTAAAGACCGACAATGCGGTTGAAATTAAAATCAAATCCCGTCGCCTCCCAATTGTTCAACAGCACAGCGCGGGTTTTGTGACCATCGCGCATGCCATAATCACGCGCCCAGCTATGCAATTTGCGACTCATATCGCCGAGACCGTTCGCGCTCCAGACCCAAATCATCTTCGGCGTCGTAAACGTTTCGCCCGGATTCAAATGATATGCGGAAGCAAACGGATTTACGCCGCACAGCGCATGGATGTTTTCGCCGTTGTCATCGAACGCGCATTGAAAACTGCCGGACCATTCCAGTGAACCGGCGAGCACGCGTCCGCCGGTTTCCTGCGGCGGGCCGTCGAGCGACACTACAAAGGAAGGATTTTGAAATTGATCAGCGCGCACGCCGAGTTTGGAATCCAAAACCTTCGTGCCCGGCGTGATCGGTTCCGTGATCGGCTGCAACATTTCCTTCGCCCAATCACCAAAGAAATGCGTCAGGTGAACATTAGTTGGCGCAAATACGAGCGAACTTGAAGCCATGCGCTCCAGCGTTACAACGCCGGATTCATGGTTCACAATTTTCGTCCATTGTTCGATCACGTCGCGAGCTTGATCCGCCCGAAAATTCAGCGCGACTTGCACGGGATACGCCGGGTCGTGCAACTGGATTTGCGTGATTTCGCGGCCGGTGTTGTCGGTCGTGCGCGTGAGATTATCGAAGATCAACGAGGTCGAGGTGTTGCCGTCCGCATGGGTGATTTGCAGCGCCGGTTCCCAAACATAACCGTCGCCGGCTTGCGGATAACTCTCATCCGTGCGCAGTAATTTTTCGTTCACCGCCGTCGCGCCGATCGCACGTTGATACAAGCGTCCGTCATGGCCGACTTCAAAATTGAGCGTGAAATTTTTCGTGCCGATAGAAAATGAATTTGTCGCCACCAAATCAGCCCGACTGTTTTCAGCCGTGAGCCAACTGGCGGTTGCGCATAACGCGAATAAATAGAACTTAGGTCTCATAATTATTAAATAGTTAAAAAATCAGGTTCCCATCCGCAGACGGACTGACCAATTCACCGAGTTATTGGCCGCGACCACGCCACACTGTTTTCGCGTCGCCGCGAGTGCGAGATTGTCATCCGCGCCGTTCGTCGGTTCGATCGCGAAATGATGATGGCCGTGCCAGCCGCCGCGCGTGAGCCACAAGCCGAGCGTGTCGTTTTCCAGCGGACTCCACTCAAACCGCAACCATTCGCGCGTGGTCGGATTCACGATGGCCGCGAGACCTTCGCTGATCGGCGCGGCAAATTTTTTGGCGCAATTGTTTTCTGGAATCGCGGAAGTTATGGCGTCCACCCAACTTGCGCCGTTCAGCAACTCACGCGTGGAATGGGGCAACGCCAGTTGATCATCCGGCTGCAAACGCAGCAGCGGATGAATCGCCCATAAAAAATCTTCGTCCGTCGCCCCATGATTATGCAGTTGATAATGAAGCTGGATTTCGTTGCCGATCAATTCGATCGTTCGCGTCAAGGTTAGCGGCGAGATTTGTAAACGAACGGATGTTTTCAGGAGGCCGTTTTCCCAGGCCGCAAGATCCACGCCCCACGGCGCATTCCAGACTTCGCCGTGATCCGGCAACTCGCGGCCCTGCCACGAACACGGCGCAATAGTGGGCAGACATTCGTCCGCGCCGACCAGCGGACTTTTGGAAAAACAATCGCCATAGCGATTGCGAAATAAATTAATTCCTGACGGCGGATGCCACATCCACTCGCGGCCCGTGCGTAAATTTTTCAGCGAAATAATTTTCGCGCCCAATTCCGGCACGATGGCCAACTCGACTTCGCTATTATTAAGCACTAAAACTTCGAAGCCTTGCTGCGTTCGCACGCGGTTGGCTGGACGGCATGCCGGGGATTGCCCGGCGAGAGTCGCTTCGGGCCGGTCAAGGCCGGTCGCTACGGTCGCACTCGTATTTTGTTTAATGGGCGTGGCGTGCATGGCGAATCAAAGATTCATCCCGCTCAAAAGGTCCGCCGCCAGCGCGTGATTCGGATCGCGGCGCAGCACGGTCTGCAATTGTTTTTTTGCTTTCACTTTCTGGCCCAACCCAAGCTGCGCCTGCGCCTGCAAAAATAGCGCGGTCGTTTCCTGGCGAAATTGCAGGTCGTCATCGAACAGCAACATGGTCGGCAGCGAGGTGGCGAAGTAATCAATCTGCGCCGGTGTCTTTTGCAGTTTTTGCGCGTAAGCCTGCAAATCACGGAACAGTTTTTTGGCCTTCGCGGGCTGGCCCAGTTTTTCCCAGGACAACGCCGAATAATACGTCATCTCGGAAAACGCACGGACGCTCATCGCTTGAAAATCGCCTTTGAAATTTGCCGCGATGAGCCAATGTTCACGCGCTGATTTATGGTCGTTCAGACCCGCGAAGGCGCCACCGAGCCAGTATTGAATGTCGCTTTGGTTGGCGAGGAGATGTTTGGCCTCGCTCAAATTGTGGGGCGACGTCCGCGCCGCTTGAAAATATTTTTGCGCGGCGGTGAAATCATTTTTCGCCAACGTCGCGCGACCTAGTGCGAGTTGGGCGCGGACGTGTTGGCCGAGCGGTCCGCCTTCGCCGCCTTCCCACGGCTGGAACTGGCGTTCGGCCACGATCTTTGCGGCCTCGGCATGATGTCCGGTTTGGTTATACAACGCGCACAACTCAATGCTCAAATCGTCGCGTTGTTGAACGAGTTGGGGATATTTTTCCAATTCGCGCAGACGTTTCTGGGGTTGCGCGCCCAGACGTTTCCAGAGTTGATCCCGCTCGTAAAGCAAACGTGCGTCGGCGGGATTGGCGGCAAACGCCCGGTCGTAGGCGGCGCGCGCTTTCGCGGGTTGCTGGCGAATATTAAAATAGCCGATGCCGAGATTGCGCCAGACGATGGAAAAATCCGGATTCAGTTTGGCCGATTTTTCCCAGAGACGGATCGCTTCGTCGTGACGGCGGCGGTCGTAAAATAAATTACCAAGATAATAGGGCGCGCGCGTGTCCTTGGGATTGGCGCGCATCGCGGCTTCGAGGATAGCAATCTCTTCGAGGCGTGCGGGAAAGCAATGGTCGGGTGTGAGTGCGGCGGCTTGTTTGAAATGAATCAGCGCCGTTTTTTTGTCGCCGAGTTTTTCGTGAAGCCAGCCGAGCGTGTATTCGATGAGCGGCAAGGCGCCGAGACTTTGATCAGCCAAATCGGTAGTGGGACAGGCATCTTGCCTGTCGTGTTGCTGGTTTTTTTGGTTGAAACTGGACAGGCAGGATGCCTGTCCCACTACTTGAATGGCTTCTTGAATAAAGCCGGCACGCGCATAATCGTGGGCGAGATCAAGTCGGGTTTGTAAATCGCCAGTGATCTTTTCGCCGTTGAGCTGACGCGACCACCCATCGAGCGGATCGAGTTGACGCGTGGATTGCAGCAGCAAATCCGCTTCACTATTTTTAGCCAGCTCGCGCAAGACCATTACTTTCAAATTTCGCGCCCGTAAATTATCCGTGTCGAAACGCAGCGAACGAGTCAAATGTTCCAGTGCGGTTGACCAGTTTTTCCGCGTGCAATCAATCTCCGCCAGCGCGTGATAACTCGCCGCCGCCCAGGCTTGATTCCACGTCGCTTTGTAAAACGAATCGTAAGCGTCCGGATCGCGGTCGAGATAGCGCAGACACAGTCCGAGGTTGTAAAGCGGTTCGCCATCGTAAGGATTTGAATTGCGGCGCGTCAGGCGCTCAATAGCTTGGCGGAAATATTTTTTGGCGGCGACAAATTCACCACGCCGCAGATGCCGCAAGCCGATGGCGTTGTTGCAACGGGCGTCGAGCGGATCGCGGCGCAACGCTTCACGCCAATACATTTCCGGCGAACGCGTGGCGTGGCGATATTGCTCCAAATGCAAGCCGGTGATGTAAAGTTCGTCGTTGCTCGCGATGTCGCGCGGCGCGGGCGGTTCGGTGGCGGGCGGCGGAACTTCCGTTTTTCCGCGCGGCTTGGGCTGGTAGGTAATCAGTTCGCGACCGTTGGAATCATTGACTTGAATAAGCAGATTGGTTTCGGCGATGCCGCTTGGTAATTTGATTTTTTCAACAAGCGGCAGGGCGGGTGAAAGATCGCGTTCGAGGCGTGCGAGTTGTTTTCCTTTCGCGGTAACGAGGACGGTCGTGCGCGGTTGATTGCCGGTGACGGAAACGCCAATTTGCAGTTCGCTTTTCGCTAAACGCAGACTGATCGCGGCGTCCAAATTCGCGTGTTGCGCCGGGCCGATCTTCTGGATGGGATACCAATATTGGCTCCACGATTTCGTTTCGCCGGGTTGCAGAAAACTGAAGTCGGGTTGGTTGTCAGTGTAAACTCCCGCCATGATTTCGATGTAAGGCGGAAACTCTCGAAGTGGGGCGGGCATCTTGCCTGACCAGGACAGGCTGGAAGCCTGTCCCACTATGGCATCGGTCAGATTGCGATCCCACGCGTAACCAAACTCGTGATTGCCCCAGGTCCATTGTTTTTTGCCGGGCGAAATGTGGTGGTTCGCGTAATGCACAATGCCCGCTTGCGCAAAATAGTCGTAGCCGCCAAAAAAATCTTCCTTGCTGCCCATGCACATGTAGGACGTGGGGACGGGTATGTTGGCGTAGAATGACAGATCGTTCGGGGAATAGTCCGGCAGTTTTGAATTGTCAGTTTTTAGTTTTGAGTCGTCATTGTGCGGCGGCACATATTGCGCTGGCACTTCGTTTGACGGCACGCCCATGGCGGCGCGTTCGGCGTAGTTGACGCCGTAGTAAAATCCCTTTGCGTGCGGATATTCACTCATCGAACGGTGCGCGTGGTCGGCGACGTAAGTGACGTCCGGTGGGAAAAAACTTTGATACGCTTCATGCACGCGCGTCGCGACGTTGGCCCACCAGAGAAAAGTCTGGGTGAACGGCGTGCGATTGTAGGCGCGCACTTTGAGTTCGAGAAAACTTTTGCCCGGATGCAGGCAGATGCCGTGCATTCCCTTCATGCGACACATCGGATCGTGATCGCTGCACCAGATGGTTTTTGAGCCGTCCGCGTGGGCCTCGATCTCAAAATCCACCGGCAGAAAAGTCGCGGGCCGATGATGCTGCGGCCAGTTGAATTCGATGCCGCCAGAAATCCACGGGCCAGCCAGACCGACGAGCGCGGGCTTGATAACCGGCTGATTGTAGAGCACGTCGTAGCCGTTCGTCTTATCCTGCAGCACATGGATGCGTCCACCGATCTCGGGCAGAACTAGGGCGCGGATAAATTCATTCTCGATCCAGATGGCTTTCCATTTGCGATCCACCGGTTTTTCCGCGATGCGATCGGTGAATGGCAGGGGATACACCTTGCCGCTGCTGCCTTGATACACGCGCTTTTCGAGAAACATCGGATTCTTATCCGGCGGCGCGGGCAGGTAAGTGGGGATGACTAAGTCTTCTTCGCGCACGGAAACGGCAGTAGTGGGACAGGCAGCTTGCCGGTCCAGGTGGTGTTTGTCTTTTTTGAGACTGGACCGGCTGGAAGCCTGTCCCACTACTTGAGCAGCATTATCGCCGCTGCCATTGGTAACGCGGTTCAAATTAGAAATGTCGGTTTGCTTCATCGCTCAAAAAATTCAGTCCACCAATTCTTTTTCAATTTGTTCCAATGATTTGCCTTTGGTCTCGGGCAGCTTGAAGAAAACAAAAATAAATCCGAGCACGCAAATCGCGCCATAGAGCCAGAAGGTTCCCGCGGAACCGAGTTTTGCGTTCATGATCGGAAATGTATAAGTCAGTAGAAAGCACGCGATCCACAACGCGGAAACGGCCACGGCCATCGCGGCGCCCCGGATGCGGTTCGGGAAAATTTCGGAGATGACCACCCAGGTCACCGGCGCGAGCGACATGGCGTAGCAAGCGATGGCCGCCAAAACTAACAGCAACATCGGCAAGCCTTTGACACTTTCGTGATAGCAATAACCCATGGCGAAATAAATGATGGCGAGCGCCGCCGAACCAAACAACATCAACGGCCGACGCCCGCCACGATCCACCACCCCCAAAGCGACCAAAGTAAAAGCCAGATTAACCGAGCCGGTCCACGCGATGTTTTTCAGCACGGTGGAAATATCGTAACCGGCGGCGTGAAAAATTTCCTCGGCATAATTAAAGATCACATTGATGCCGCACCATTGTTGAAAGACCGCCAGCCCGACGCCGAGCACGATGACTCGGCGCATCTTGGGTTCGAGCAAATCGGCGAAACGGACGCGCTGGATTTCTTCGCTGGCGAGCGTGGATTGAATTTCTTTCGTGGCCGCGCGGGCATAATTTTCGCCGCCGATTTTTTTCAAAATGTTTTGCGCGAGCGTCGCTTTGCCATTTTTGGCGAGCCAACGCGGACTTTCGGGCACGAGAAACATGCCGATGAAAAACAGCACGGCGGGCGCCGCGGTCAGGCCGAACATCCAACGCCAACCTTGCTGGCCGAACCAGGAATTGCGGATGGCGTCATCGGTCATGCCCACGGGCAAATCGCGCACGAGATACCAGTTGATGTATTGCGCGAGCAGAATGCCGATGACGACGGTGAGTTGATTGATGGCGACGAGTGTGCCGCGAATCTGGGCGGGCGCGATCTCCGCGATATACATCGGGGACAAACTGGACGCGAGGCCGATGGCGACGCCGCCAAAAATCCGCCACGCGATGAATACATCGAAATTATTGGCAAGGGCATTGCCGATGGACGTGACGGTAAAAATCAGCGCGGCGGCAATCAATAATTTTTTGCGACCGAACTTATCGCTCAAGCCGCCCGCCGCGAGGGCGCCGAGCAAACAGCCGATGAGCGCGCAACTATTCGCCCAACCAATCTGCGCTTCCGAGGTGAGTTCGAAGTAGCGTTGAAAAAATGGTTTCGCGCCGCCGATGACGACCCAGTCCCAACCGAAGAGCAATCCCCCCATCGCCGCCACGACCGAGATGAGCCAGACGTAGCCGAGGTTGTAATTGGCTTTGAGTGCGGAATGGCCGGTTTGGGTTGCGGTGATCATTCGTTTTGTTAGTGGAGACGTTTATTAAAGGTGGCCGGAGTTAAAGCTCCAATATTCAACCCCCAAGCTCCAGAGAAATTCCAAACTTCTAGCATCAAAACTGGTTTGCTTGCAAAATGATTGGAGGCTGGAGCTTGGATGTTTTCTCGTTTTTTAAGGTGTTGGCGTGTTCTGGGGAATCCAACCGCGATGCCAATACAAGCTCCACTGTTTTTGCAATTTGATAAGCTCGGCATGGCCGTCGGAAAAACTCATGTCGATCGCGCCGGGCAACGCGGAACCTTTGGTGAGACTTTTGGGCGCGCTGGGAATGCCATGTCGAGCAACCGTCACGCGGCTCATTCCTCCGTTTGCAAAAGCATTGCCATTGTAAAGATTATAGGCGGAACCCGCACCCGGGGACGGTGAATCACTTTCTTCCGGCCAACAGTTGATCCAATACGCGTCAAAGAACATGGGCACCAATATCGGATTTGAAATCGCCGAGTCATTTCTGTAGGAGCCGGAGTCAGTGCCGGTCAGCCAGCCATTGTAGCCAAAACTGCTGGAATAAGGCGGTGTGGAAATGGTCCAAATCCAGGCCGCATCGGCGGCACCTTGTGGATTTGATAGGTTATTCGGATTCCCTTTGTTCGGGGCGACCGGGCAAAAGAGCACGTTGGTGGCATTGCCATAATAAGACAGCATCGCTCCCATCCAGTCCCCTTGGCTTAAGGTTGGATTATTAGTATTGAGCGGGCCGACCCAGACTTTATTTTCGCCCACATACATGATGTTCGCCAAGGTCAGCTGTTTGAGGGCATTGATACAACTCGCTTGTTGTGCCTTGCGTTTGGCACTGGCCAGCGCGGGCAACAACATGGCGGCGAGAATGGCGATGATGGCGATGACCACCAGCAGTTCGATCAGTGTGAAGGCTGATCGCGGTGAACAGATTTTACTTTTCATACTCATTTATTTTTTGTCACAAACAGCCGCCAGCTAAATTCGACAAGCTGGCGGCTGTTCGTTTATTTTACAACGAACCAACTTACGGCACTAATTCAATCCGATAGAACAATTGCGGCGTGCTGTTGCTGATGGTGTTCGTCACGCTGAACGTGCCACCGGTTTGAAAGGTATTGGTCGCCACCGATACCCAGTTTGCGCTCACTAGGTTGGTCGAGGTCAACACCACGTAACTATTGCCCGCCGTGCCGCCGGTGCCGCTGAAGATCAACTGGCCACCGGAAACCGTGGTGCTGCCGATAGTCGGGCCGGCCACCGCGACCACTTTGACCAAGCCGGTGTTCAATTGCGACAAATCCCAAACCAATCCGGCGCCCAAGGTTGGCAGGTTGGTGCTGCTAAACGTGCCGCTGAAGCTGGTGGCAGTGAACAACTGGAAGCTGTTGCCCGCCGCCAGCGGTGAACCACTGATGTTCGTCAGCATCAACGTGCCGCCGTTGGTGATGACGCCGGTCGACTGGATGACGTCGTTGTTGCCGGAGCCGTTCAACTTCAGCACGGTCCTGCCGCTAAGCGTGACGTTGCCGGACACGTTGAGCGTGCCAATAGTTGCGCTGGATGCGCCGGCAGGCGAGATGGTCGCCCCCGTTCCCACGATCAAGCTGTTACCACTGATGGCACCGCTGCCAGACAGAGCTGCGCCACTGCCAACAGTATATGGGCTGCCGCTGTAGAGGTGCAGTTGCGAGCCTGGCACCAAAGCGAAACTGCCATTGAAGCCGCCGCTCCAGATCGTCGCGATACCATTATTGGCAACGGTGAACACGGTAGCGGGATTTTGGCAACTGGCGTTCATGTTTTGCAGCCCCAATTGACCATTGGTGATGGTGATGCCGACGACATTGGCGGCAATGGTCGTGGTCTTGATTTCACCGTAACCGCCTCCGCCACCATTGAAGGTTAGTTGATGCGCGCCGGAGATGCTGGAGCCGATGGCAAAATCCCAACGGCCACCGGGGTTCTCATTGACCGTAGTATCATTGGCCAGAACCAGGTTCAACACCGTGTCATAGAACGCGCCGCCGCTGTTGGTGAGGGCTCCAACTCCATTGGCACCCGCGCCAGAGATAATGATCGGATTGGTGCGGTTATAAGCATTGCCGGCAAAATCAAACGTGCCGCCGTTGCCGATGGTGATCGAGGCAACCGATCCAAACGTATTGTTACCCACCGTTTTTATAGTGCCGCCACCGATGGTCACTGGGCCGGTGAAGTTGCCGAGAACATTCAAGGACAAGGTGCCGGTGCCGAGTTTCACCAAGCTGCCGGAGCCGCTAATTTTACCGGAGCCGCTGAGGGTGTAGTTGGCCGAGGAATTGTTGGTGATCGCCGACGAAACAACCGTTGAAGCGATTGAAATGTTGGTGCCTGCGGGCGATGTGGTCAGGATCGAATCATCCAGCAAGACCGAATCCAAAGTGTTGAAGACACTGGCGGCCGCATGGGTGGTCACGTTTGACCAATTGGCAGAACTGCCGATATCCCATTGGCCGCTGCTGCTGGCGTTGTTCCAGATCAACAGGCTGGGGGCGAGCGTGCCGGAGACCAGGAGCTGGATTTTTTTCGCCGCCGTATTGTTGGTCAGGACCAGCGTGTAAGCCGTCGGATACGTGGTGGCCGCCGTGCCAATCGAGCCACTAAAACTACCGGTATAAGTGATCAAGTCGTAAGTGCCATCGGCCAAAATATTGTTGACCGGATTGATGCTGATATTATTGGCATTCATCGCCAGGTCGCCAGTGACTTGGATCAGGTCATTGCTGCTCACGAGGCTGGAACTTAAATCCATCGTCAACGCCGCGCTGCTTTCCAACGTCAAACCGCCGCCCGCCGTGAAGGTTCCCGCCACGCCGGAATTTCCGGGATAGAATGAACCATTAACATCCACCAGACCGCTGGCGGAACCGGAGCCGGCGAGGGTGGTATTGAATTTCGCCGTGACCGTGCCGCCGATGCTGCCGTTCAGCGCGAGCGTGCCTTGGTTCACATAGACATTGCCGAGGTAGTTCGGGCTGTTGCCGGCCAGGGTTAACGAACCGGTGCCGCCGCTCACATACAAGGTCGCGCTGGTTGTGCCCGTCAGGGTGTTGCTCAAGGTCAACGAGCAGCCACCATTCATTTGGAACGTATCATAACCGTCTTCCAGCGTCATGTTCCCGCTCATGACATTGTTGGCGCTATAAGCGACCATCAAACCGCCTTGGAAATCCACGTTCTTATTGATGATCGACGTGTTCCAGATGGTCACGGTGGTGTTCGCGGTCAAGGTCAACAATCCCGTCGGATTGCCGAACGAAGTCGGCGTCAGGTTTTTCCAACCCCAAGAACCGGCGATGAAATTAATGTTGGTCAGAGCGGAGTCAGCCGAAACGTTTTGCCATTCAAAATAAGCGCTCGGCGTATTGATGGTCAGGCTATAAGGATTACCGCCCGTGCTGATGGTGGCATTGTCCAAATCGCAGCGTCCGACATAAGCAAAGGTGGTGTCAGCCGTCAATGTGATCTGCGAGGCGAAGCCATAAACTCCGCCGCCGTTATTCAGGAGTGCGCCATTGCCGCCCACGCCGGCACCGCCGATGATGAGCGGTTCGTTTAGATAATTGCCATTGAGATCCAAGGTTGATCCGTTGGCCACAACCACGCTGCCGCTGTTGTTGCCCAAGGCGGAACCACTGCCGAGCTGCAACGTGCTGTTATTGGTGGCCAGCGTATTTCCCGCGTAAGTATTCGCGCCACTCAACAGCAGCGTGTTGCCCCCGGCTTGCACGAAGCTGCCGGAGCCAGAGATAGTGTTGTTGACCGTCGGACTATCAGAACGCGCATAAATCAAGGTTCCGTTATTGACGATCGCGCCGGACGGAAGATTGCCGTTGGCGTCGTTGTTGCCGACCTGCACCGTGCCGGCGTTGATGCGGAAACTGCCGTTGAAATTATTATTGCCGCTGTTATCAAGGGTCAGCTTGCCCGCGCCGGCTTTGGTTAAACCCGTGGGGCCGCTCAATGCGCCGCTGCCATTGAACGTGAAATTCTGCGTTACATTGCTCACGATGAGGCTGCTCGGTGAGAGCGTCGCGGTCAGGTTGATTGTGCTGGTGGTGGCACCGTCAAAAAATTGCACCACTTGGCCGTCCGCATAAATACCGCCGGCCAACCAATTCGCCGTGGTCGTGTCCCAGTTGGTATTAACGTTGCCGCTCCAAGTCAGGATGCTCGAACCGCTGGTGAACACGATGTCAATGGAACTGTTGACCAGGTTGTTGACCAAATGACCCGCGTAAAGCGGCGGCAGGGAACCGACGCCAAAATTAAAGCCCGCGCCGCCGAGGCTGCCGTATTTGATCAAGGTGACTTGCGCCGGATAGCTGGCGTAGGCCGGCGCGGCGGAAATATTGATGATGTTCGTCGTGCCGCCGGTTTTCAAACTGGTGACATAGAGGTTGGTTGCGCCGCTAGCAACCGTCAGCGTCAGTGTGGAATTAGTGGTGTTCAGAGTGCTAACCGGCGCCGCCGCGGTTCCCGCCGTGGTGCTCAGGGTCAGCGAACCGTTGTTCAAATTGAGCGTGCCGTTGCCCGCGCCATTAACAATATTTTGTGCCGAAAGCGAACCGCCGTTGAGATTGACCGTGCCCGCTGTTCCCGGCGTCAAAGTGCCGGTGGCTACCGCCAGAGTGAGGGTTTGGCGCACCAACAACGTGGAGCTGCTGCCGAGCGTTGCATTGGCGTTCAGATTCACAATACCAGCACCCGCGCCGCCGCCGCTCGCAGTCTGATTGCCAACGATGACATTGTTGGCATCCACATAGTTATTATCAAAAGTTAAAGTTCCGGTCGCATTGCCCAAGCCGGCCTGACCCAACTGCATGGAATCCACCACCAGATAAACATTGCCGCCGGAGAAATCACAAACGCCGCTGGAAGCCACTTGCGCGCCGCCGTTGCCGTTACCAATGTAAACCGTGGAAATGCGGCCGCCACTGACCGGGCCGTGGAAGTAAACTGCGGGAACCGTTGCGCCGCCGATAAACGCCGGATTGAATTTCAACACTGCACCCGCCACTGCGCCACCGCCGCCGACAACCAGATTATTGCCGTTGATCGCGATATCATTTTTGATCCCCAATTCAACCACGGACGGCAGCGAATTGCTCATGTTCTGATTGCTGATTTGAAAAACACCACCCAACGCAATGCTATTTGTTTTGGCGAGATAAAATGAGCCGTTGGCGCGCTGGAGACTGCCGCCCGCGACATAGATATTGCCGCCGGTATCCGTAAAATTATCCAGACCGGACAAATCCAGCGTGACGTTATGCGTGTCGCCGGGCGTGGTGGAACCTTGACCGATATAGATGTTGCCGCCGACATTTAATGTGCCACCCGCACCGGTAAGCGTGATGGTTTCAAAGGCATTGGCCGCCGCCGGGGATGAATTATTCAAGATGTCCGCACCAACGGTCAAAGTTCCATTGCCCGCACCCGTGGTCAGCGTCACCCCCGGATTGATCAAGGTGGTATAATTGCCGTTCAAGGGGATGAAATCGAGCTGCCAGATCGGCACCTGCGCCACGCCCGTGGTCGCGTCTAAAACGTTGTTGATAGCGAAACTGGTGTTCGCGCTCGTGCCAGCGGTGGTGAACTGAACTTCATTGTAATACGTCTGTTGCGGGCTGGTCCAGTTGGCGCTATCCGTCCAATTCGTCGTGGCGGTGGTGCCGGGCACGCCCTGCCATTGTTCGGTGGCGGCGGTCGCTGAAACAGCGACCAAACACGCGGCGGGTAATATCAGTTTTTTAAACGCCCGGCGTGTCCGCCAGCCGGCAAAGGAGTTTTTCGAGATAAGGTTTTTCATTTTGACTATGGGATTAAAGACAGTTTTAGTGCGCAAATTGGATTCGGTGGACGTTGATTACTTTGGCATAAGTGAGCGGTTGATGGAATGGACATTCTACCCGACTACATGGACAATTGGCCGGTCGCTAGCAAGGGAAAAATTCAATAAGTGGCGAAACGACATGCTTTGCTGGTGCTGGCTGGTTTTCAAAATACAAAATACGTTAATTTAAAGAAATCAAAAGCCGATTGTCTGGCATAAACAGGTTGCTTCATTTCCCGATTCTGATTTTATTTTGGTTGGTTTGCTTCATTCGGTTTGATTTTTTTATTTAATCCCTAGGCAACCGTGAGCGGCATATTTCCGCTTAATGAATGGCTCTGCCAAAAGGTATTGCTTTTTTCTACCACGGAAGCGAATCGCTTCCAATGAACTTTCAAGGAAACAATTTGACCTTTTTGGTCAATTGAAGCTCCGGTGATTACAAGCATTTTAGGCGGCGGATCCGCCGGGCGGGGGCCGCTACGCCGCGTAACGGCGGCGATGCTCGGACGGCGAATGATTATGCAGCTTGCTGAAGGCGCGGGAGAAATAAAACTGGTCGGAAAAACCGAGTTGGTCGCTAATGTGTTTGATGGACAATTCAGTGGTGTTGAGCAACTGCACGGCGCGTTGCATCCGCAAATGGTTGAGATAATTGAGCGGCGCATAACCGGTCACGCGCCTAAATAAAGTCGTGTAATGCGAACGCGATAAATTCACCAACGCCGCCAGCGTAGCGATGGTCAAGGGCTGACGCAGATGACCTTTCATGAACTCAATGCTTTTATCAATGCGTTCGCGCGTGGTGGTTTCGCCCTGCCAAAATTCTTCTTTGTGGCGCAAAATTAATCCCATCAGATGCGTCAACGAATGGGCCGCGTAAATTAAATGCGTTAGCGTAAAACCGTGTTCCAATCCTTCTTGCACGTCTTCAAAGAGCGAAAATAATTGCACATCGCCACCCAGCGGCACGACGGGTTTTTGCCGCGAGACGCCGAGCCGCTCCAAATAAAACGGCACGTTGGAACCGATGGCGTGAAACCAGTGGATCGTCCATGGCTTGGTTTCGCTCGCGCCATAAACGTGCGGCGTGTTGGCGTGGAGGATGAGCAGTTGGTTCTTGGAAATTTCGTGCCGCCAATCGGCGATCTCGCACCAGCCGTTACCTTCCGCGCAATAAATAAAAATGACTTCCGGGCAACCATTTTTCCGCTCGCACGTGTGACCTTTGGCCTTGGGATAATAACCGGCGTCCGTCGGCAATAGATGTTTTAGCAAGGGCTGCTCCAACGCGGTGGTGAGCACAGGGCGAGGCACAACCACCAGACGTTGTCCGGCAAAGCCATCTTGTTTTTCGCGCCATTTCATATCGGGGGGATTGGGTTTTCAAATATAACAGCCACGGGGGAAGTTCAAGTGGCATTTTTGTAATTAGCCTCTAGGGTCTCGGATCTGGCGTCTGAGACTGAGGTTGGTTCCGCTTCATTCCCGTCCTTGAAAACGGAAAACTCGAGGACGAGAACGCAGTCAATCCAAATTCATTGATCGCAATTCTCGGCCACCCGCAGGTGAGGATGTTAGAACTTCGACCCTTAGGTTTTTACTTCGCCGTTCGCCAGCCGACGATGGCGCCGTCCGGCAAACGAACAGCGTTGGTTTGGTTGAACTCTGCTTCATTCGGCCAAGTATAGCCGCCTTCCAAATGAAGAATGGTGTTGTTTCCGGCGGCGATTACAACGGGGACCGTCACGATGCCATAACCATTGGCGTGGGCGACGATGCGATAGGTTCCAACGGCTAAACTAACCGCCGCCGGGCTGCTCAACGCAATGCCCGTATCGTTTTGCACGAGCTGTAATAATTTCCCGTCGTCGGCATACAGTTTGTAGTTCGAATATTCGCGGCGACTGGAATCAGGGTTGTTAAAATCGGCGTTAACCTTGAATCCAGAATAAACCGTGAGAGTGCCAGTCGCACTCGCAACCGCGGTTTGCCCCCAAGCAGGTCCGACGGGAGTCAGTGTGAGGTTGCGATGATCGAAGGCGCAACCGGCCAAGAGAATGCTGACGACCAAGGCGCCGATGGGGTAAATGTTTTTTATATTGGAAAATACTAGCACACTGTTTTCACGTATCAAATTTGCCCAATAAAAAATTACTGAGTGCGGATAAAAAATTACGCGCTTAAAAAATTAGTTCAAATCAGCGTTTCTGTTTTCGTCGGCAACCCGTTTTAAAACTCCGACGGCTTTTCTAATTTTGACCCGTTCCCGAAATGATTGAGCGCACATCACCAGAACTGGCTATGTTTTATTCCTGCGAACACGACTATGTTCTGCGTCAACAAATTCTCCTGATCGTTCGCCTATGCGCTATTGGCTGACTAATTGCGTCTAGGGTGGGTGATGATGCTCGATCAGGGGCAAATTGAATCAGTAAATCAGAAAATCAGAAATTAACACCTATAATCAGTTCGGTTCTGCTTGTTATGAAAAAAATGTGTCGTAGTGGCTTTCTTAAAAAAGCCAGTCTAGTCTTATTGTCATCCGCCTTAGCCAATGCAACCGGGTTTTGCGCTTCAACCGATACTTG
This sequence comes from Methylacidimicrobium fagopyrum, assembly GCA_026225255.1. Lineage (GTDB taxonomy): Bacteria > Verrucomicrobiota > Verrucomicrobiia > Limisphaerales > UBA11358 > UBA11358. Next base: position 37,653 of record JAMFSJ010000071.1, read on the forward strand.
GCTTGGGAGCACGGCAAGCAGCGGCATTTATAACTGGAGCACTTCCGCCAATTGGACGTTTTCATCCGGCACCGGACCCGTAGCGAACACCGATTCGCTGATCTTTAGCGGGCTTGGCTCGACCAGCGTGAGTAATGATCTTTCCGCATTGAATATTAATGGCCTGTCGTTTAATAGCAGTGCTCAAGCTTACACTTTGACGGGCAATGCGATTACAATTTCGGCTGGGATTACGGACAGTTCAACGCATCTGGAAACGATCAATCTGCCGTTAGCTTTTAGCACCTCGCACTCAGTGAACGTTGGCAGCGGCGGTTCATTGACGATCAATAGTGTGGTGTCCGGAACTGGTGGCTATATCTTGTCGAAGACCGGACCGGGTAGTTTGACTCTCACCGGGAATCAAGGTGCGAATACTTATGGTCCGACGACGATTTCCGGCGGTGCGCTCAACTTAAATTTTGCCACGGGCGGCAGCACGCCAACGGCAAACCTAGTTGCCAACGCGGCCTTAAATCTGTCCGGCGGCACGCTCACGATCCAAGGTAATGCGGGGGCGGCGAATTCGCAAAGTTTTACGGCAACCACGTTTCCAGCGGCGTCAACTACCCTTCCCGGGCAAAACATTATTACCGCCACAAACGGGGTCGGTGGAACCGCAACACTAAATCTGGGAGGTCTTACCCTAAACTCCGGCTCCAGCCTTGTTTTCAATGGGCCGGCTACAACCAATGGTGTGGGAAATGTCGCGGCTACCGGGGTCATTACGACGACGACGGCGGGGCAGGGGCCAACGACCGCGGGAATTTACGGAATTTTAGCCGGAGCGGCGGCAAATAATTCTTATGCTACCGTGGGACTTTATGATTGGGCATCCACTGATCTGGCGGGTGGCACGGCGGGAACGAGTCCTTATACCATCCTCGGTGGTTCGCAAATCCCCGGATTTTATGTTGTGCTTGCGAATAATGCGAATCCTGGACTGACGTCTAATTCGAACTTAGATATTGTGACCCAACAGACGCCCGTCTTAGGCGGCACTAGCAATGTTCGGATTAGTTCAACTGGAAACACGCTCTTAGATAGTATTCGCTTCAACTCCGGCCACGCGCCGTATATTACGGTAAAAGGAGGGAATTTTATGCAAGTTGGTGGTGTCTTGGTCACTCCCAGTATGGGGAATATTAATTGTGGTATCGATGAAATACGGCTGGCGAGCACGGCCAGTCAGCTGATTCAAAATAATACCTCCGGAGTTTTCTGTCTGGGAGTAAATGGTGTCGCCCCTATCTTTTCGAACGGCAGCTCGGTCGCCGAGGCTTATGTTATTTCCGGTCCGGGAGCCGTCTTTATCAATCCCGGTGCGCCGATGAACATTGTTTTTAATTATTTGAACGCGAGCTCGGTGGTGACGACCTCTAGTTCCGCGACTTATAATTCGACTCAGGCCGGGAGCAGCACTTGGGGTGCATTCTATATCAATGGTGGTATCACAGTCATCAATAACGCCAACGTTTTGGGAAACCCGACTGGCATCCAACCCACTACCGCCGGTGGTGGCGGAACGGTTAATTTAAACGGCGGCACGTTGATGGCGGCTTATACCACGGCTAATGCTGGCGTGGTAAATTTAATTAATGCGGCGGCCACCGGCAGCGCCAGCCGTCCGGTATTCTTGGGTGGCAATGGCGGCGGATTGGCGGCGCAATCGAATACCGTTTTCACGGTCGGCGGAGCCATTGCTAGCGCATCTGGAACTGGTCCGCTCACCATTGGTATCCCGGCTTCTAGTGCCAATGGTAACGTGGTTGGATTAGTGCCCGGAACGGGCGGCACGACGGCTAATCCGGCCTTCAATGCTACTGGCCTAGTAATTTTAACCAACGCTAACAGCTATTACGGTGGCACGGTTCTCCAAAGCGGGACGCTAAATATCAACGGTATTAATGCGTTGGGCGGGGCTAATTACGGTGGGCTCACATTCAATGGCGGCACGCTGCAATATGCGACGGCTTTTGCCGGTAATGGTTCGGGTGATTTAACTTCGGTTGGCACCGCGGGGCTTACTATGTCCGCGGGCGGCGGCACGATTGATTTGAATGGTAATACTATTACTTACGCCGGTTCGATCGGTAATAATGGTGCTGGCAGTTTGACGGTAACGAACTCTATCACGGGAGGATCGCTCAACTTATCCGGCGCTAATACTTATACTGGCAATACGACGAATAATGGAGTGACGTTGAATATCGCCGGCTCGATTTTAGGAAACGTGCTCGTCAATAATGGCGGCACGAATGGCGGTAGTGGAACCATCGGTGGCAATGTCACGGTCAATAGCGGTGGTCAAACCTATCCGGGCAGTAGTGGGGCGACGAATACGATTGCCGGAAATTTGACTTATAACACCGGGGCGGGCGCAAATTTTTATCTAACCAGCAGTGCGACCGGCAATGGTAATGACCAAATTGTTTTAAATGGTGTCAGCAGTATTCTTAACGGCAATGCCATTCCTGTCGGCATCAATTGCGGTTCTGTCCTAGACCAAGCGCATGATTACTTGCTTTTTAAGCTAACGGGTGGCTCGGCCACTATCGCAACTGGTTTCAACACCACCCCGGTTTGGCTCGGGACAACGCCGGGCGGCGCGGCCAATTTTTCGATCATGGTCACTAACGGCACTCAAGTTGTCTTACATTATGCCGGCGCCGCCCCGCCGACGATTACAGCCGCCAGTGCCACTCCCAATCCAGTCTTGGCCAATCAAATTGTTTTTATTAGCGCAACGGTAGTGCCCGGAAGCGGTGCGATTAACCCGAACACGGGAGTGACGGTAAACCTAACGGCTATCGGCGGAGCTTCCACTCAAGCCCTCATTTATAATGGCACGGGCAATTATACCAATAGTGTGGCGGTGAACCAAGCGACGATTCCCGGCAACCAGACATTGGCGATCACAGCGACGGATAGCAACGGCGGATCTGGTCTGTTTAATATTGTATTAATGGTCAGTGCCAGCTCACAAACTTGGAATGGGGCCGATGTGGCGACCAGTAGTAATTGGAGCGACGGCCTGAACTGGGTCAGTGGCTTGGCTCCGGGATTTGGCGATAATCTCAGCTTTGCCGGCGGGACAGGACTGAGTCCGGTGATGGACAATTCGTATAACCTCAACTCGGTGACTTTCAGCAGTGGCGCGAATAATTTTAATCTTTTAAATTCCGGTGGGAGCGTGCTGACCTTGGTTAGTGGATTGACCAATAACTCAACGGCGATGCAAACGTTGAGCTTGCCGGTCGTCCTGGGAACAGCGGTCACCGTCAACGCGGCGGCGGGTAACTTGGTCTTGGCGGGAACAATTTCCGGTAGCGGAACATTAACTACCACTGGCCCCAATACCACCACGATTTCTGGAGTTAATACTTACTCAGGTAACACCACCATTAGTTCCAGCACGCTGACCATCGGTGGCGCTGGCCAGTTAGGGAGCGGGGTTTATGCCGGCAATATTACTAATAATGCCACGCTTACTTATAACAGCACGGCGCCGCAAACCTGGTCAGGAACTATTTCTGGCACGGGTGCGCTTAATCAGAACGGCTCCGGTTCGCTAACTCTGACGGCTTCTAACACATTTTCCGGAACGACGGTGATTGCGGGTAACATGTTGGTTTTAGGCAATGCATCTGCGCTTCAGGGCAGCACGCTTAATTATAATAATCAAGGTGGTCAGCTAGGTTTTGGCACGCAGACAACGGCCACATTGGGTGGTTTGACTGGCGCGCAAAATCTAAATCTAGTCAATGCTTCATCGGCGGCCGTGACGTTGACCATCAACAACGCTATGACAGCTTACTCGGGTAATTTGAGCGATAACGGGGTCGGCTCTTCGGTCGTTTTTCCGGGTGCCGGGACAAATATTTTGGTGGGAACGAATAGCTATGCCGGAGCCACCACAATTTATAACGGAACGCTTCAATTAAACCCGGGCGCAATCCTCGGCGGCTCCAGTCTGAACGTGGGCACATCGTCCGGATCGGGCGGCTTACATTTGATCGGTGGTAATCTCACCAATGGCGGGCTAAACTTGGGAACCGGCACACTTTTTGGCACTGGAAACGTAGTTATTGATTCCGGAACCGCGCTCTTTACTAATATCACTTTTGGCAACGTCCAAAATGGCGGCAGTCTGACCGTTAATGGCGGCAACGTTTCGCTGGGTGCGGTAAACGATCGGCGGGATGCCAGCGTCAATGGGGCGGCTAGTTATAATGCCGGTTTAATTCTTAATGGCGGCACCGCAACCGCTACTAGCGTCGTCGTATCTTCGTCTAATTCTGGCGGCAACCTGACGATGAGTAATGGCTTATTCACAATTGGCAATGCGGCTACCACCGGTGGCTTCCAGGTCGGTGCCGGGACTTCGACTTCGCGTGGCGGATTTCTCTCCGTCTTCGGTGGCGCGCTCACTTACAATGGAACCGACGGGCTATTGGTCAATAATGCCGTAGCCGGTGCCGGGACAGTCTTATTCAATGGCGGTGTTTCTACCTTGACCGGTATCACCCTGAATAAAATCGGTAGCACGGCCGGCGGGTCAATTTTGACGATCAACGGCACTGCCGCCGTTTACCTGGGCGCCATCGGATTGGTGACGAATGCTGGCGTGGCGACCGCGACTATTAACTTGAATGGCGGCGTTTTGGGAGCTTCAACTAATTGGTCATCGTTAGTGCCGTTAACCTTGGGTGGCACACTCTTTAAGGCCGCCGACAGCCTCGGCAACCCGTGGAATATCACGCTGAATGGAGTATTAGCTGGAACTAGTTTGGTTAAGTCCGGTGCGGGTATACTGAGTTTGAATGCGGCTAATACTTACACCGGAACGACCACGGTTTCGAATGGAACATTATTGGTCAATGGTTCGATCGGTAATGGTGTTGTAACCGTGACCAATGCGACTCTCGGCGGCGTGGGCGTCATTGGCGGCGCGACGACCTTGCAGCCGAATGCGATCCTGGCCGCGGGTAGTAAGAATATTGGCACTCTCCATTTTGGCGGTGCGTTAACTTTAAATAGCTTATCAACGAACACCTTTGCCGTAACTCCCCTCGGCGGTGTCAGTAACAATGTGGTGGTCGCAGGGTTGTTGACGCCGAATGGCAGTGCGGTGACTATCACCAGCGGCACGACATTGCTTCCCGGAACTTATCCGTTATTCACTTACGGCAGCATCAGTGGTTCGTTCAATGTTCTACCCTTGTTTGATACGCCTCCGGTCCACCCAAGTTCTACAATCGTCGATAATGGTTCGGGTCAGATTAACCTACTTGTGCCAAACCAAGCGCCGACGGCAAGTGGGTTTTTGATTGGAGCAGCGATTGGAACACCTACGACTATCCCCATCATTAACGGCAAATATGCCCCAAGCGATGCCGACGGCGACGTTTTGAGCGTCATTGGCGTTAGTGGCTCGACCAATGGAACAGTGACTACCGATGGCACGAATATCACCTATACCGCTACGTCCGGCGTGGCGGATAGTTTTACTTACACGGTCAGTGATGGCTATGGTGGCACTTCTAACGGAACGGTTAGCGTCACCATTAATTCAACTGGGCAGAGTTATAACCAAGTCAGTGCCCAATCAATTGGCGGCAATGCGGTGCTTTCGTATCTCGGCATTCCCGGCTATCCCTACGCATTAGAGTGGACGCATAGCCTTAGTTCGCCGGTTATTTGGACGCCGTTATTGACGAATGCGGCGGCGGGTAACGGATCACTTTTATTTACCAACACACCTTCGGGCGGTTCGGACTTTTATCGCACCCGTTATGCGCCGTGATGACGACAACAGCGATCATTAATCACTAAACTTATGAAACAAATTTTAATATTGGCGGTAGCCTGGATTACCGCAACGTCGGCGTATGGCCAAGCCACCAATGTGTCGGTCAATGCGATCATTCCGGATAATGATCTCAATGGGCTGGGAAGTTCAATCACGCTCGCTGGTCTTAGCGGAGCGATTAATTCGGTGACCGTTAATTTAAACATTACCGGCGGCTATAACGGCGATCTCTATGCTTATTTACAGGGACCCAATGGTGGTTTCGCTGTATTATTAAACCGTGTCGGGGTGAGTGGCGCTAGTCAATATGGCTATCAAGATCCCGGTTTTGATGTGACGTTGAGTGATCTTGGAGCGAGCAATATCCAGTATTACCAAGCTAACGGAGCCACGTATAATTTGAATGGGCAATTGACCGCAACGTGGCAGCCCGAAGGCGTGACTATTGATCCGCAATCACCACCAGCAGATTTTGCGTCCGCTGCCCAAACCGCCATGCTCTCAAGCTTCACCGGACTCGATGCGAACGGGCGATGGAACTTATTCGTGGCGGATGTATCGCCCGGCGGCCAGAGCACATTAGTTAGTTGGGGACTGACCATTTCCACCGTTCCAGAACCGCAGACATGGGCTTTGATCGGCCTAGGATTTCTTACCGTGTGGTGGCGGCGCCGCTTCTTTCGTGGCGCCACCGCCTGACCGTTCACCAATCCGTTTTTTTGTAATCCTTCAAAAATTTGCCCCAGATATGTTCGCCGGTGTTGATGACGGCGATGATCGGGTCCACGATCCGCGCCGCGTGAAGTGGATTACAATCTTGAATAGCTACGGAAAGGGAAGTATAGATTCGACATGACATTAAAAGCCATCATCCATCCGGCGGAAGAAGGCGGTTTCTGGGCCGAAGTGCCGGCTTTGCCCGGCTGCCTTACCCAAGCTGACAATCTTGACGACCTGAAAACCAATCTGCACGAAGCCATCCAATTGTGGCTTTCCGTGGACGATGAAGTAATGAAAACAAACGCGAATGACAAAGTGTTGGAGTTGACGGTTTAATTGATGGCTGGAAATCTGCCGGCTTGGGCATGCGAAAAGCGGATGTCCGCCCGATATTGAATGAAACAAATCTCCGGCAAAGAATTTATTCGAATCATCCAGAAGCGCGGCTGGATTCTTAAACGCATCAACGGAAGTCACCACATTTTCACCAAAGCTGGTCAGCCAGAGCGCATTGTCATTCCTGTTCACGGTAACCAGCCGCTGAAAATTGGATTGTTAAAGCACCAGATGAAAATTGCCGGACTCTCCGAATCAGATTTGTAATTGATCCGGATGATTTATCCTCACCAATCTGTCTCCTTGTAATCTTTTAGAAATTTGCCCCAGATATGTTCGCCGGTGTTGATGCCGGCGATGATCGGATCCACGATCCGCGCGGCGCCGTCCACGATGTCCAGCGGCGGATGAAAGCGATGCTGCTGCGTCTTGCGCTCGGCGATGTGCGCCGGATCTTCGTCGGTCACCCAACCGGTATCCACGGCGTTCATGTGGATGCCGTCGGCTTGATAATCGGCGGCGGAGGTGCGCGTCATCATGTTCAAGGCGGCTTTCGCCATGTTCGTGTGCGGATGCCGGGTCGTCTTGAACTTGCGATAGAATTGACCTTCGACCGCCGAGACGTTGACGATGTGTTTATCGTGTTCCGGCGTGCGCAGCATCAACGGCTTGAGACGCGCGTTGAGGATGAACGGCGCGATGGCATTGACGAGTTGCACTTCGAGCAATTCCACGGACGAAACTTCCGCCATGAGCAAACGCCAGGAATTGCGATCGCGCAAATCCACTTGTTGCAAATCTTGATCCAATTTGCCTTCGGGAAATAAACCTTTTTGCGCGACGAGTTCTTCCGGTAACAGCGGCACTTGCGATAATTCCGCCGCGTGCGTGAGACCGGTCAGTAGTGGAACCGGTATCTTGCCGGTCGAGTTGATTTGTATTTCCAACGAATTGGACAGGCTGGAAGCCGGTCCCACTCCCGGTTCGCCTTCCGGCAAAATATGATACCCGCGTAAACCCTCGTAAGCGCCGAGCAATTTACGCGCGGGTTCCGGCAGATCGTGCAACGGCCCAGTCTCGCGTTCCAGCATGTGCTGATAAAAATCTGGCGGGCGCCGCACGGTCTGGCACGCGTTGTTGATGATGAAATCCAACCGTTCGCGCGTCGCGAGCAGGTGACGACAAAAGGCCTCGACGCTCGGCGTGTGCCGCAGATCGAGCCCAAAAATTTCCAGCCGATGCCCCCAATCCTTGAAGTCTGGCTCCTGTGCATAACGCATCGCCGAATCGCGTGGGAAACGCGTGCAGACGATCAGTTGCGCGCCCGCGCGGAGCAGCTTGATGCCCGCTTGATAACCGATCTTCACGCGTCCGCCGGTGAGCAAGGCCACGCGTCCGCGCAGGTCGGCGGTTTCGGTGCGCTTGAAGAAATTCAGTTCCGCACACGTCGGACAAAGCTGGTCGTAGAAATGGTGGATCTGCGAATAATCTTTTTTGCAGATGTAACAATTCTGCGGCTCCACAACTTCGCGGAATTCAGGATCATTCGTCACTTCCGATTGAATAAAATTTGTCGGCGGAAAAACGTTCGGCGTGGTGAAAACTTTTTCCCGGCGCAATTTGCGGATGCCAGTTTCATTCAACCGGGTTTGGTCGCGCTGGATTTTTTCCTGTTTGCGCTGGCGGACTTTCGCCTTCACGAGCCGGCGTCGTTCATCGACTTCGGGACAAAAAACTTCGCCCGCGACTTTGAGCAAACGCGTGCGTTCTTCCACGGGAATCTGCGCGAGCACCGCGCGGTTGGCCACGACTTGTTCCAGAATTTCGACGGCGGTTTTCAATTGCGCGGCCAAGTCGGCGGCGGATTTTACGGGTTCGTTTTTCACTTTATTTTACGGCGGACGGCGAAGTCAGTTTGGCGCGGACGAATTGGATATGACCGCGAAGATTATAGAATTGATCCGCGAACGACGCGGGCACTTTCGTTTTGTTCACGGTTTGTTCGATGCCATCGAGGCGGGCGTTCAATTCGCCGAGCCGTTCCGGCGTCATGTGCGTCCGCGCTTCGCGTTCCACCGCGAGCAGCAGGCGATAACGCCGGTTCAACACCATGCGCACGCGCCATTTGTAGAGCGCCGGAATCGCGCGAATGGTGGGAATCAGAACCAAAACCAGCGGCACGAATGAAACCATGACGCGGCTTAACAAGCTCGCCAGCCAGAAGGGAAACGCGCCGTAGAGAAATTTTTTACCGTTCTTATAAAATCGAACCGCATCCTGGCTGAGCGGAACGGTATATTCCAATGGCGCGGGAAAATCACCTTTGCGCTGAAACATTTTTGCATCGCCATGAACAACCTGGGCCGCTTCCAACAGCATATCGGACAGCGCGGGATGTAGTTTGGAGCGCGCCAGAATTTCCACCGTCGGGCCGATCAAGGTCACATTCTGCGCGGGAATATTTTTGCCCAGATCAAAGGCACCCATCGGCAGTTGCAATTTGTTGAGATAATTTAGTCGGCGCGTGTAAGCGTCCGCTTGGGTGAAGCTGAAAATCTGGACGTCCGGGTTCAACATGAGCGGGCGCATCACCTTGGTCGAAGCGGAATCGCCCATCAGAAAAATGGCGTCCATTTTTCCGGCCAACAGCGCATCGGCGGCGGGGTCGGCGTCCAATTCATACACCGTGGCATTACCGCCATTGATGCCGTTCGTGTGCAGCAAGGTCAAGGCGAACGAACGCGTGCCGCTGCCGATCGGGCCGATGGCCAGCCGTTTGCCGCGCAAGTCGGAAAGAAAATTAAAATTGGTCAACCCGCGATAAAAAATCAGCATCGGTTGATAAGCAATGCTGCCGAGCGAAACGAGTTTGCTGCTGTTCGTGCCGTCGGTGGCTCCGACTTGCACAAAACCCACGTCCGCCTTGAAGGTTGGATCGTTCAGTCGTTGCAAATTTTCCTGGGAACCTTGCGAGGGAATGATTTTGAGC
>JAMFSJ010000072.1 GCA_026225255.1 Methylacidimicrobium fagopyrum
CCTGATTGGTGGCGAGGCGCGCAGCGGAAAGAATCCGCAATTCATCGAGGTAAGGTTGCACGCGGTTCAGCTTGGTGAAATTCGCCGGTGAAATCGTGTCCCACGGCAACGGATAATCCAGCGCGGTTTCGCCGACGTAGGGCGAATGATCCAGCAAGTCTGGCAAAACAATGTCCGATTCAACGCCTTTCAACTGCGTCGACGCGCCGGTGATGCGATAAAATTTGCCCTTCGTGATCTTAAGTTGACCGGGGTCATTGGTCGCGTTCGCAGTCGCGGGCCAGACGAACGGACGCAATGCGCTCAAACTTTGCACCGTGCCTTTGCCGTGCGTGGATGTATCGCCGACGATAATCGCGCGGCCATAATCTTGCAACGCCGCCGCCGCGATTTCCGAGGCCGACGCGCTGAAACGATTGATCATCACCACCAGCGGGCCGTCATACTGCACGCGCGCATCGGGATCGGAATCCACCGAGACCTGCCCATCCGCATCACGCGTCAACACTACCGGGCCGTCCTTGATGAACAAGCCGGTGAATTTCACCGCTTCTTCCAGCGAACCACCGGGATTGCTGCGCAGATCCAAAATGATGCCGTCCACTTTTTCCGCTTTTAATTTTTCGATCAATTTTGCCGTGTCCACGGATACATAACTCTGTTTGCTACCGCCGCCTTCCGACCCCATCGGCGCATAAAACGACGGCACGTCAATCACGCCCAAACGTTTGCCGTCCGGCAATTCAATCAACTGCGCTTTGGTTTCGCCATTTTCCAATTTGATCTCGTCGCGAATAAGCGTGACGATGCGGCGACTGGCGCGATCGGTCAGCGGGCTGATCGTCAACCGCACTTCGGTGCCTTTTTTACCACGAATAAGTTGCACGACTTTGTCGAGTTCCATATCCACCACGTCCACCTCCGGCTTGTCGCCCTGCGCGACCGCGATGATGCGGTCTTGCGGATTGAGCGCCTTGCTCTTCGCTGCCGGGCCGCCGGGAATCAAATCACTGATCGTGCAGAAGCCGTCATCCGAGCGCAGTTGCGCCCCGATGCCGAAAAGCGAAAGACTCATATCAATGGAAAAATCCTGGGCTTTTGGCGCGCTGAAATAATCCGTGTGCGGATCGTAAGCGTGCGCCAAGGCTTCGAGATACACCTGCAAAATCGCGCCGCCATCCATGTTGGTATTCATGTGCAAACTCCAGCGATAGCGGCGGGTCAACGTATCTACAATGTTCGTCGCCGCGCCCGGCGGCAAACCGACGCTGACCACGCCATTCGTTTCATGGAGTTCCAACGTCAGTTTTTCCTGCAAATATTCGAAGCGCAACTGCTGTTTCCACAACGCCTTCGCGTCTGTTAAATCCTTCGGAAACGGGGCGTGCCGACGATCAATCTGAATGGTTTCGTCCGGGGTGGTGAATTTGAATTTATCCGACTTCAACAATTCATTCGCATAATCATTGTGTTGCTGCAACCGTTCGACCAAACGCTGGTAAATCGCATAAGCCGGCGTCAGGTCCGCCACGCCGCGACCACCCGTGGTCAGCAAATCAAGATTCGTGCGATAAACGGAAAACTGCGCGAGGTCGGATTGGAGAAAATTTTCGTGGCGCTGATCGAGCCAATTGATGTAGCCGTCGAAAAACCGTTGCGAAAGTTCCGTATCCAGCGGGCGCAACAGATATTGATATTGTCCCAGCAACATTGCCGTGACGTAAGCGATGCGCGGATCGTTCGGGTCGGCCTTGTATTTAGCCGCCAAACCGCTCACGGGCATGGGCTCCGGCACTTTGGCCGTGACGCACCCCGCCCAGATCGCGAGGACCGACATAATGACCGCCACCAGCAAATAGATTCGTTTTGGACGCATGATAATTTGCAACATTCGACCCAAACTAACCCAAATCGTTCATTTGGGAAATAAATTGCGTGCGTAATCTGTTCGGTGCGAATGGAAAAAGACTTGCGCTGGTTTTTATCCGGGTTCCTCCGCGTCCCTCCGGGATTAATAAATTCTGCCCGAGGATTCCTACTGCGAGCGGATGCGATAGAATTTTTGCGTTTGATTCGGTGTGATCGTCACCGGCGAGGCCGAAACATTCGTCGTCCACGGACCGGATAGATTCGTCGCTTCGAGCAACTTTCCATTCCCCGGCCAACTTAACTGGAGATTCCCGGAGTTGAGGGCATTGGTCAGCGTCACGTTGTAATAAAGTCCGGTCGCCGCACTGTAAAGCGTGGTGATCTGATTGGTCGCGAGCGTTTGTTGATACAGCGTCACGTCGGAAATACTGCCGCTGAAAAAGCCGGTGCCCGTCTGAATACTGCCGATTCGCAACGCCGGAGAATTCGTGCGCACACCCGTCGGACCGGTCAGGGAACTGTCAAATTGGCCATCAATATAAAGGCTCATCAAACCGTTACCGGCATTGCGCGTGGCGATAACTTGATGCCATCCATTATCATTGACGGATTTGCTGGAGGTCAGCGTCGTGTCGGGATTGCCGATGCCAAAACCAATTTTATTGCCAACCAACGCCACGCCGAGATCGCCCGTCGTGCCCGCGACTTCGCCGTCCACCAAACCCGCGCCGTTATACCAATTGGGCGTGCCGCCGGTCGCTGTCGTTTTCAACCAGAAAACAATGGAGAAATTGGTATCGCCGATCAGCCGGGGAATTTGCGCGTAACCAGATGAACCGTTGAAAAGCATCGCCCGATGCGGACTACCAAAACCGGCACCGGGCGCACCGCCAGCGAAAGGCGTGTAGCCGCCGGCATAAACGCCATTGCTGCCGTGGACCAAATCAAAAGCTATGGTGCCGGACGTTTCATTGAGCGGCCAGTAAGCGATTGGGTTCGCGCCAAAAATCCAACCAACATACGAACCCGGCATTGCGCTAACTTGAATTGAATTCGCGCTTTCATTCGCCACGCCAACTGCCGAGACGACGTAATAATAAATTGAACCATTCGCCAATCCCATAGCGATAGAATTAGTTCCGGCCGGACTGTCGAAAGTCGCGTAAGCATTGCCGCTGACGACGGATTGTTTGACGTGATAATAGAGCGCGCCGGGCGACGCATTCCACGTCAACTGCGCCGTAGCATTCGTGCCCGGAATCGCCGTCAAACCCGCGGGCGCAGACACGGGAACGCTCGTTGACATGCCGCTCACACCAAAAATCGCCGTGCTTTGCGAACCGCCTCCGGTTGGATTGGTGAACGTGATTGAACTGATCGGCTGCGTTAATCCGAGCGCGGCGAGATTGATCGTCGTCTGATACAGATTGGGATTCGCGCTGCCATTATCCTGAATGCTCAAACTGCTGCCAAGTTGCAGTCGGCCAAAACCTTGGAGCGCGACATTCGTAGTGGTGTTGAACCAGTCTTGCGCGTTGAAGGCGAAGGCCGGACTTTTCGTGCCGTTGCTAAAATTCAAAACCAACCTGCCCTGCCCGCCGCCATTCGCCGACGCCGCGAGAATGGTTAACGTATTAAACGCATCGGGATTCGATAACGTCAGCGTGCCATAACTCGGATAGGTATTGCCCAAAATCAACGCATCCGGCGCGCCAAACGGTCCCAACTGAAACGCCGTAAAATTATCCGCCTGGCTGGAAAAAACTCCATTCAACGGCAACCCGCGCGTGCTGCCGCTCAAACCTTGTTGGTAAAAACAAATGTTATTCGGAAGGTCGAAAGCCGTCGCCCCCGGACTGGCCGCCGTCGCATTATTACTGGCCAGCAACGCGGCGTTAAATCCATTCAACGCCACCGGCCAATTCGCGATGGCGGTGTTCAACGTAAAATTTCTCAACTGCGTGATGCCGCTGGTTTTATTGCTGAAAACGAGGCTCGCGAAATAATTTTCGAACGCCAGATTTGTGGCCACCGTGGTGTTCAAGCTGGCGGTGACGGTTGCGGTAGCGCCGGACGCAAGCGTGCCGGATGCGCTGGAAACATTGAGCCAGCTGGAAGTATTAACCACGCTCCAGCCAATTGAACTCGGACTGGCATTCGACAACGTGAATGGCGTGTTCATCGGAAATGCCTTCAGGTTATAAGCGGTGACCGCTGAAAAACCGGTGGTCGGCGTGATCACCAACGGATCCACCGATAAGTTGATTGCCCGCGCATAAGCCGCGAGACCGCCGTCGCCAATCAATTCCAACTGCCACATGAAACCGCCGCTGATCACCGGCGACCACGTGGCGAATTTAGATTGAACCGTGGCCACGCTGTCGTTGTTCCAATCGCCGGGCGCGACTTTGAAACCGCCGAAATAACCATTCCACGTCGCCGGATCATTGCCCGCGCCGCCGTCGTAACATTGCAGATAAATCGCATCAATCGTGCTGTTATTAAACACGCTCTGCCAGTAACTCACGTTGTTATAGGGACACAACGTGTTCTTCATGCCGAGCGTGGTGATCATTTTATTAAACGTCGCGGCCGAGGTCGCGTCGTAAGCCACCTCGTCGTCGTTGCAAATCGCGTCAATCCCCAGCGTGCTTTTTAAGATCTGAAAATTCCGGTAAAGAATGCTGGTCGAACTGGTTCCCTGCGCGGCGATCAGACTTTTGATATTCGCCCAGCTTTGCGCCCCGGAACCGCCCGTGCAAACCTCGATGCGCGTGATCAAACTCGGCGCCGTTTTCAAGGCCGCCAAACGCGTCGGCCACGCGGAGTCGCCCATGTAAACGCCATTGGTGATGATGAGATGATCGCCGTTAAAATTAAGGTCGCCGTTAGTTTCAACATCCACGACAAACAAGATCACCGTCGTGAAACCGGAGCTTTTGATCGCTGAAATATTCCCTGAATTGAGCGTGAATAATTCTTCGCGACCAAAAATCGCGGACGCCGCGATCGCGGTGGATGAGGTCGCCAACGACCCCATCAAACCCAACGCCAGAACGACGAACGACATGAATCCAAACGCGTGGCGAACGCTTTTTTTACAACGGTGCATGCGTGAAGCATAGCCGCTAAAAGGCGATCTGGAAAATTGGAATTCCCAAATTTATTTACTGCGACCGAACCTCTAAACGTTGGCCGCTAATTAAAAAGTCAATTATGCCGGTATTTCACGGTGCCGCCGGAGGCGCTGATGATGGTGATGGATTGATTGGGCTTTTTATTTTCTTGGATGGCGTATTGGGCATCGTTGGAAAATTGGATGCCGGAATCCTTTTGCAAAACCATCGTGTAAGTGGAACGGGCGGTTAAAATCCCGGGCGGACGATCGGCCACCGGGTCGGCGTTTTCAGTCTTGCTGATGATTTCAGAAAGAAATTCCCCGTTTTGGTATAATTGCATGCAGGCAGATTACATCACCGGCGGCATTTAAATAACCGATAATTTATTTATATTTTCAGTTTGTTCTCCCAGGCCGCGGCTCGGATAATCCTTCGCATGGCTTTGGGAAAACTTTAAAATCAATCCGTGTCACCGCCTCAAGGAAAAGTCCGCTCGCTGGTCGTGTGTTTGCTAAAATGGTATCGGGAAAACGCCCGCGACCTACCGTGGCGGCGCACGCATGATCCGTATGCGATTTGGGCCAGCGAAATAATGTTGCAGCAAACGCAGGTCAAAACGGTGATCCCATTTTGGGAACGCTGGCTGCGCGAATTGCCGACGATTGAAGCCGCCGCCAAGGCACCTTCCGCCCAAATTCATAAGTTATGGGAAGGCCTCGGCTATTATACTCGCGTCCGCAATTTGCAAAAAGCCGCGCAGTTCATCGTGGAAAAACACGACGGCACATTTCCCGAAAAATTTGACGACGTATTGGCCTTGCCGGGAATTGGACGTTACACCGCGGGCGCGATTTGCAGTATCGCGTTCAATCAGCCGACGCCGTTGCTTGATGGCAACGTGATCCGCGTGCTGACGCGCGTTTTTGGCATCGCGGAAAATCCCAAAGAAAAAATCACGAACGCGCGCCTGTGGCAATTGGCGGAGGAACTCGTTTTAGCCGCGACTTCTCATTTGGGCTCGACGGAGTCTCGCCTCACCAAGGATTGGAATTGCTCGCACTTGAACCAATCCTTGATGGAACTCGGCGCCCTGATTTGCACGCCACGAAGTCCGCAGTGTTTGATTTGTCCGGCCAAAAAGTTGTGCGTCGCGTTCAAAGAAAATCGCACCGAAGAATTACCGAATCTCGGCAAACGCGAAGCGGCCACGGCGCGGACCTTTGTGGCATTCGTGGTCGAGCGCGATGGTAAATATCTGGTGCGACAACGCCCGGCGGGAATTGTGAACGCGCATTTGTGGGAATTCCCGAATGTGGAAACGACCGATCACAAAACTAAAACCGCCATGGTCGCCGAAGAGTTATTCGGCAGCACGCCGATCAACCTTTCGCCACTGTGCACGGTAAAACATTCGATTACGCGTTATCGCATCACCCTGGCCGCCTTTGTGGTGGAGTTAAAAACGTTTCCTAAAAGCGTGAACGGCGTTTGGAACACGCCCGCGCAGTTGCAGCAACTCGCTTTCACGAGCGCGCACCGGAAAGTTTTGCGCGCGGTTAATGCCCAGCTTGATGCTTGAGCACGGCTTTACTTCTTCGCCGTTCGCGTTAATTTCTTTCAATCATGAAAGCCTTCCGAATTGCTCTGGCGTTGCTGATTTTGACAGCCACAGCGCGCGCGGGCAGTTTGCCGCCGATCCAAACGGTGTTCGTCATCCTCTTGGAAAATCATAATTGGTCGGATGTGCTCAGCAATGCCGACGCGCCGTTTCTCAATAACACGCTGCTGCCCATGGCGTCTTACTGTAATCAGTATTATAATCCGCCCAACCGCCATCCGAGCGAAGGCAATTACGTCTGGCTCGAAGCGGGCACGAATTATTCCATTGTTGATAATAATGATCCGTCCATTAATCACCTGAACACAACGAACCATCTGGTCACGCAATTGGGCAACGCGGGCATTTCGTGGAAGACGTATCAGGAAGATATTTCAGGCACGGTCGTTCCCCTGACAGCCATCAATGCTTATGTGCCGCGCCATAATCCGTTCGTGTTCTTCGATGACATCACTGGCACCAATGATCCGAATAATGCGTTTGCCATCGCGCACATCCGGCCTTACCCGGAACTCGCGGGCGACCTGACGAATCAAACCGTGGCGCGCTATAATTTCATCACGCCCGATTTATGTGACGACGGCCACGACGCGTGTGCGCCGCAGTATAATTCGATTCAACAGATTGACGCCTGGCTCGGCACAGAAATCCCGATGATTCTTAGCTCCGCGGCATATTCGAACAACGGCGCGATTTTCATCACGTGGGACGAAGGCGCGAACGCCAGCGACGGACCGATCGGCATGATGGTTATTTCATCGCAAGTGCGCAACGGCGGAAGCTATTCCAATAATATTCATTACACGCACAGTTCGTTCGTGCGGACGATGCAGGAAATTTTCGGCGTTTCGCCATGGCTTAACGATGCCGCCAATGCGGCCGATTTGAGCGATTTGTTCCGTCAGATCACCCTGCAATCGGCGGGTCGCAATCCGTCGGGCGCATTTAGTTTCAATGTCACCGGCCTCGTTCCCGGCTCGACGAATTTTGTGGAAGCATCCACCGATCTCGCGGCGTGGACGGTGATCGCCACGAATTTGAATTCGAGCAATTCCTTTTCCGTCACGGATAATTCAGCGACGAATCATAACTGGCAATTTTACCGTGTGCGACAGGCGCCGTGAGATTTTAACCACCCGATTAAAATTCTCGCCAGTGGCCCGCGCTTAATTATCATTCCCGACCGATGATTTACTTCGATTACAACGCCACCGCGCCCGTGATGCGCGAGGCGCGCGAGGCTTGGTTGAACGTCACCGAAAAAATCGGCGGCAATCCTTCATCCATGCACCAGTTCGGTTCGCGCGCGGCCATCGTGCTCGCCGACTCGCGCGAAAAACTCGCGGCGTATCTCGGCTGTTCGCCGGCCGACCTCATCTGGACCAGCGGCGCGACCGAAGCGAACAACATGGTGATGCATCATTTCGCCCGCAAACTCGGCCCGACGGGTGAGGTTTGGATTTCCGCGATTGAACATCCGTGCGTGTTCGATTCGGCGCAACATTATTTTGGCAAGCGCGCGAAATTGATTCCCATCACCACCGACGGTGTGGTGGACGTGGATTGGATCACGACAGAAATGGCGGATACGCGGCCCGGGCTGGTCAGTGTCATGGCGGCGAATAACGAGACCGGCATCATCCAGCCGTGGCGCGAAATTCAAGCGATCTGCAAAGCTTACGGCGTCCCGTTTTTCACCGACGCCGTGCAGTTCATCGGCAAAATGCCGTGCAGCGGTTTGGGCGAATGTGATTACGTCAGTGGCGCCGCGCATAAATTCGGCGGCCCGCGCGGCGTGGGTTTTTTGAAAATTCCGCATCGCAGCCAGATCACGCCGTTGCTCTTTGGCGGCAAACAAGAAAATGGTCGTCGCGCCGGAACCGAAAACGTCGCGATCATCGCCTCGATGATGGCTGCGCTCGAAGTGCGCGAGAAACAAATCTCTCGGAGCGAACATCTCTTGCGCAAATTATGGCGCGATAATTTCGAGCATCAATTTCTGCGCACATTGCCCGGCGCGAGCATCATCGGCCTGAACCAACCGCGCTTGTGGAACACGGTCGCAGCGATCATGCCCGATGGTGACCGCAAGCATCAATGGGTCATCCGCCTCGACAAAGCCGGTTTCGCCGTGAGCACCGGGTCCGCCTGCACGACCGGCAAAGAAGAACCGTCGCACGTATTGTCCGCGATGGGGTTTAAAGCCGCGCTCGCCGTGCGTTCCGTGCGTTACAGCGCGGGCTGGGAAACCACGGAAGCGGATTGGGACGCGTTGATCGCGGCGTTGGGGAAAGTTCACGCGGAAGCACAGCACGGAAAAGCCTAGCGACATTTCCGTGGTGGGACCGGCATCTCGCCGGTCGTGTTACTTTGGCCGCAATTTTATTTACGGCTTCGCATCCGTGGCGGACTCGTCGAGCAAGGTGATTTGCATATCTGATTGCGCGTCGGTGCTGACCGTCGTGGAACGGCCTTGAAAAAGCGAATTCATCACGCAGCTGGAAGTCGCCCGGATTTTGCTATCGATCAACACCCCGCGGCTTTGGTCAAAATGTAAAGTGCCGCTGCCGGTGCGAGTGAATTGCGATATTTGCATGCTGGTGTTCTGGCCGGGCTGCTCAAAATAACCCGTCAAATCATGCGCATCCAGCGGCGCGACCACCTTAAAAGTCGCCACCGTTTTTCCCGCCACCAACGTGTCGGGATCGCGCGTGACGATATTGGTGTAGGACAACTCGTCATCCAGCTTGACGGCACCCGCGTTTTTCACAGATATAATTTTTTGCCACGAACCGTCCACCGCCACTGCGTGTTCGGGGAAAATCAGGCCGAAAAACCCAACCTGATCTTTGAGCGAGTCGCTCCAATGATCAACGAACGGCAGGTCGCCGCGAGTTTCCTTGAGGTTGCCCGCCCGGTCGAAATCCATGTAGCCGCTGAGAAAAAGCGTCACCATTTCGTTTCTGAATTTTTTCGCCGACGCGGTAGCGACGCCCTTGGCCGAATCAAACAGCAAAATTCCATTCTGCGTTCCCCGCGCCTGCAGATCGCGGAGCGACGTCACATAGTGGCCGGAGGAATTCATTAAATCCCCGTCGATTTCAAAATGATAAGGCTTGTAAAAAACGGTCATCACGTCCGCATGAGAATTTTTTGCCGGCGTCAACTTGAACCGATAACGAATTTCATCCGTGCTCATCGAGGTCGTGGGTTTTACCGTTTGCGAACCCGCATTCAGCGTGGTCGTCGTGCTCGTTTTTACATCCAACAGATAGATCAGTGGCTTGCCCTCTTGAAACTTGAACGCAAAAGTCTGGCTATCGTCGGCGGCCAACGCTGAAGTCCCGCATATAATTGTCAGAAAACAAAAACCGAAGCTGACGGCGAAAGTTTTTTTGATTAGATTCATGACGCGTTTGATGGTGCGAAAACCGACCGCTTGAAGCAAACTGAAAGAAAATTTTATGATGACCCGCCGCCAAGCTATTAAAACCACTGCGCTCGCCAGTGCCGCGCTCGCCACCCTGCCCGGCGCGCTGGCGCAAACCAATGCTCCCACGCCTGCGGCCACACCCAGCGGACCTTTCACGATGCCGCCGTTGCCTTACGCTTACGACGCGCTCGAACCCCACATTGACGCGGAAACGATGCACGTTCACCACGACAAACATCACGCGGCGTATGTGGCCAATTTGAACAAGGCTGTGGGGCAAGTTAAATGGGCTGCAGAAATAACGCCGGTTGAAAATCTTTTGCGGAATAATCTGAACGCCATTCCCGAAAGCATCCGAACCGCCGTGCGCAACAACGGCGGCGGCCATTACAACCATTCGTTGTTTTGGGAAATGATGAAACCCAATGGCGGCGGCGCACCGTCTGGCGATTTGGCTAAAGCGATTGATACCGCGTTCGGAAATTTTTCCACTTTCAAAGATACTTTCAGCAAAGCCGCGCTTGGCCAATTCGGCAGCGGCTGGGCTTGGTTGGTTTTAGATGGCAAAGCATTGAAGATCGAAGCCACGCCCAATCAAGACACGCCCTTAAGTTCCGGCAAAACGCCCCTGCTCGGTCTCGACATTTGGGAACACGCTTACTATCTCAAACATCAAAACAAACGCGTGGATTACATCGCCGCATGGTGGAACGTTGTGAATTGGGATTTCGTCGCCGAACGTCACGCTAAAGCCAGCGCGTGATTCAGAAGCCAATTCACATGACCACCAAAACCCGCAACCGACTCCTCACGCTTTTAGTCGTGGTGCTGCCGCTGCTGATCTTCCTTGGTTTTTTGATTTCAGAAATCATCAAACCGACGCCGACTTCTCTACTGTCGCCGGATTCAACCACCAACGTTATTCAGTCCCCGCGATAAACCGCCTGCGCCGTGCACGTCTCGGCCACGACGACTTCCACGAGCATTGGCAATTTGGGTTTTAATTTTTTCCAAATCCACATCGCCACCACTTCGCTCGTCGGGTTTTCGAGGCCGGGAATTTTATTGAGATAATTGTGGTCTAATTTTTCCCAAAGCGGTTTGAACGCCGCTTTGATGTCGGCGTAATCCATCAGCCAGCCGAGCTTCGGATCGCATTCGCCCGCAATGACGATTTCCACTTTAAAACTGTGGCCATGCAACCGGCGACATTTGTGCGCCTTCGGCAACAACGGCAACAAATGCGCCGCCTCAAACTGAAACGATTTTCGTAATTCCATTTTCATAATTATTATTTAGCCACAGATGAACACAGAAGAAACACAGATAAATCCGGCCCAATTTCTTCAAGCGGCTTGCAGCCAATCTGTGTTTCATCTGTGCCCATCTGTGGCTGAAATTTATTGTTCAAAATCCACCCACGTTATTAAATCGCCCAACGGTGGACGTCCATCGTGCCGCCAGGTCAGCGGCGGATTTTGCATCTGGCCCAGCGGACAGATCCGCGTCGCGCCCCAGCGGGCAAATTGCCACGCCAGATCCTTCATTTTTTCCGGCGGCGCCGCGATGCCCACCGTCGAAACTTTTCCGTGAACGGCATCCACGCCTTGCAACACCGTCGCCACATCCGGCACCGGCTTGACGTAAATAAAACGGTTTGCCGGCGAGAACTGAAAGCGCACGTCATGCTCAAACACCACCGTCCACGCGGTTGAACTTTGGCTCGACCAAATTTTCACATCCGCACGATGCGCGGCCAATGCCTCGCAAATCGAACGACGCGACGCAATCGCCGCCGCGGTTTCGGTGATAATTTTCCCACGCGGCTCAGCGGCCTCGCGTTTCGCTAATTCCACCGCGAGCCGTTCCGCAAACTGATCCGATTCCACCGCGCCGCGCTCCTCGACGTAAATGACGTGCGGCGAAAGACAGCCGTTTTGATCCCACGCAATCACGTCATCTGCTGCGCGCGAAACGATTTCCGCAATCGTGTCTTCGCGTAAAACTTCACGCGTCACTAAACCAAAACTCACGCGCTGGCCATAGCCGAGAAAACGCACTTTTGCCGGCAACCGCGTGCGGATGGCCGCAAGTGTTTCATCGTTGCCCGTCGCAGTCAGGCAATCGGCTTCGGCGAACAAGGCGTTTTCTAATGCCAAATTTCCACCGCGCCATTCGGCAATTTCCAGACATGAACCGAGTTTGCGATCCAACTCGTAAATCGAATGCGCGAACAGTCGCGGCAAAAACGACGCGCCGCTAGCGCACTTCACAAACTGCGCCGACCGCGTGAGCAATCCCAGCGTGAGACTCATCAGCGTCGGATTCGGAATATTCCCCGCCGCGATGTGGACGAGGAAATCGGGACCGCGCCAGAAATGACGGATGACGGATGACGAATGATCCGGCGACTCGTCATTCATCATTCGATATTCGTCATTTCCTGCCGCCACGCCATCGCCGAGTTCCTGCGCCAACAACGCTTGAAAATTGTCCGGCGTGAACTGTTTGAAAAACCCGTCCAGTCCGCGTTCCAGAATCGGTTTTGAAAATCCAGTCTCCGTCGGGCCCAGCTCCAAGGCGAGTTTGCGAAATTTATTGTCAGGTTGCTGCCATTCCGTCGCGACTTCGCACAGCAATTTTACGATGCTGTCCGTGGTGCGCGGCCGGAGAAATTTTTCGCGGTTCTGTTTCAACGCCAAGCACGCCTCCGCAATCATCTTCGGCGAAAGCTCGGCTTCCGGCGGCAGATCAGCGAGAAAATAATTCGGCAGATTCATTTTTAGGCAGGATTAACAGAATTTACCGGATTGATCCAAGGCGGTGTTGGTTTCGATTTGTGAAATCATGTTCATCTGGTAAATCCTGTCTGATCAGGTTGTCATCAAGGAACAGCCGCGCGGTTCAGCTTGCATGGCCCGTCCTAGCAATTCAAATCCGTCGGCGCGACGAACGCCCAAATCTTCAGTTTGAATCGCCGCCACGGAGAAAACATTCGCCAGATCAAAAATACGGATCAAACCAGTTTCGCCATCCGCAACTTCGCCGCCGGTTTCAGGCGAGATGATTTGCACGCGTGCCCAAGGCGGGAAATGGAAAGCGCGATGCTGGATGCTGGATGCTGGATGCTGGATTTCCAAATCATAGGCCTGCGAACTCAATTCACTCATGCCGTATTCGCAAATGATATTTTCGCGGGAAACGCCGAGACGTTCATGGATGAGTGCGTGCAACTCTACTTTGGGCAATACCCGGGAACGATTTTTATAGCCGCCGGTTTCCATCACCCGTGAACTCTGGGGCAGTTGAAACTGCAGATTATTTTCCGCAAGAAAATCCAGCACATGAACAAAGGAAAATGCGGTTCCAAGCAACGTCAATGGCTGGCCGGAATCGCAGGCTGATTTTAGTTTTTTGACGACGGAATCAAAATGAATCGTCCAGGTTCCATCGGCAGTGATATCGCCGAAGAACCCAGACCGGTTCAAGGAGAGGCTCGCCCCACCGGTCTTCCGGCTCACAATATCAAACATGTGGATGAGCGAGGAATGCGGCGCGGCGGCGGCGTTTGGCGTCAGAAAAACGAATTCGCCAGGATCGCCGAAATGCAGTTGAAACCATTGCCAGAGCGAGGCTTCGTAAACGGCCATGGATTCGACGGTGTGAAAATGGCGGCTCGGCTTTTGTTCGGTCGTGCCGCTGGAATGGAAAACGGTCGTGCGTTCCGCCGGGGCGAGACTGGTCAATTCCAACTCCTTGAACGCAGCGGTCGGCACGGCAGGAATTTGTGTCCAGCCTTGGACGGTTTGCGGCGTGAGCTGACGCGCCTCGCAAATCTTCCGATAGGCGGCATTAAATTTAAATTGGAGCGCGAATAATTCCAAAGCGAGCGAATCAAATTGACGGTCCAAGTCCGATTCGCCGGTAAGGAAATCGGGGTGTTCAATCAGCTCGCGCAGACACGCGGCGAAATTAGATAGTTCTGGATGCATGCGGTGTTTTTTTGCCGGCTGGTTTTCCGCGACAGCCGACGGGCATCCTAGCAGCAATTGATTGCAAAACAATTCATAAATCATGCTCCGTGTCCTCCTTATCCTCGCTTTGGGGTTTGAGGATGAGGATGACGATGAGGATGAGGACGATTACGAGCAGGATTTGATAAATGGGGAGATTGCCATTGTGCCTTTTGTGCGCCACACTGGCGATTCGACAAATGAGCAAACGGTTTTACATCACCACGGCGATTGATTACGTGAACGGGCAGCCGCATCTCGGCCATGCCTACGAGAAGATTATTGCGGACGTCATCGCGCGCGCGCGGCGCAGTCTCGGCCAGGAAACTTTTTTCCTGACCGGCCTCGATGAACACGGCCAGAAAGTCCAGCAGGCGGCGCAGGCGGAGAAGAAAAACCCCCAGGAATATTGCGACGCCCTCGCGGCGGACTGGCAGGCGTTTGCCAAAAAACTGGAATTAACGAACGACGATTTCGTTCGCACGACGCAGCCGCGTCATAAGGAATTTGTTCAGGCCACGCTCACGAAACTCAACGCCGCCGGTCATTTTTACAAGGCAAGCTACACTGGTTTTTATTCCGCGCGCGAAGAAACGTTTCTCACGGAAAAAGATCGTCTGCCGGATGGAAAATTTGACGCGAGTTACGGCGATGTGGTCGAACTCAAGGAAGACAATTATTACTTCAAACTCGGCGCGCATCAGCAATGGCTGATTGATTATATCGAAGCGAATCCCGATTTCATTTCGCCCAGTTATCGTCGCAATGAAGTGCTCGGATTTCTCAAAAACAATACGCTCGAAGACTTGTGCATCACGCGGCCAATCACGCGTTTGAACTGGGGCATTCCCCTGCCTTTCGATCCGGAATTCGTCACTTACGTTTGGTTTGATGCGCTGGTGAATTACGCCAGCATTGCCGCCGCGCATCCGTCGCTCGAACTTTGGCCGGCGGACATCCACGTCATCGGCAAAGACATCGTGAAGTTTCACGCGGTCTACTGGCCGGTGATGCTGAAGGCCATGGGCTTGCCGTTGCCGAAACAAATTCTTGTCCACGGCTGGTGGCAAAAAGACGGCGCAAAAATCAGCAAGAGCACGGGCAACGTCATTGATCCCATCGCGGTCATCAACGAATGGGGCTTGGACGCTTTTCGTTTTTACGTCTTGCGCGAATTGGATATTGGCCCGGACGGCAATTGGACGGACGCCAGTTTCCGCTCGCGTTATCAGGCTGAACTTGCGAACGGTCTCGGTAATCTCGTGAACCGTTCACTCTCGATGCTCAAACGTTATCGCAACGGCGTCGTGCCTGCGAAATCCAACGAGCTTGCCACCGACGCAGCGAAGGCGGCGGACGAAACGCGCGCGTTGTTCAAGCAAAGCCAGCTTCAATCTGCGTTGCAAAGTATTTGGGGGCTCGTCAACCGCGCGAATAAATACGTGGATGAAACCGCGCCGTTCAAGCTCGCGAAAGATCCCGCGCAAGCGCAGCGGCTCGATGAAGTGTTATACAATCTCGCCGAGGCGTGCCGCGTGCTCGCCGTGTTGCTCTGGCCATTTTTGCCCGGCACGGCAACGAAGATTTACGCGCAACTCGGCCTGCCCGGTTCGCCCGATAAATTGGAAGCCGCGACGTGGGGCGGTTTGCCATCCGGTCATACGATTGGCGAACCCGCGCCATTGTTTCCGCGCAAGGATGTTTGAACCGTGAAAGTGCTGCTGCAAGTCATCTTGCTTTGTTTTGGCAGCAGCCTTTTCGCTCAAAATATTTCGTTGCCGCCGCGCGCTACGAATGCGATCAGCGGCCGCGAATTCATCCAGAAAATTTCCCCGCTCACTTTTGCGCAACGCGAATCGGCGGTCGTTGCGGAAATTTTGGCCGGCAACCTTCCTCCTTTCGAACGGTCTTTCTGCCCGATCAATGTCACCAATGTTTTCAGCAGTAAAACCAATGTCGCTACGTTTTTTGTGGCGCCCGATTATCTCGCAGTCGGCGCGAACGATGATTATTTCTACACGCCCATTTCACCGAACAGCGCGCAACGGATCGCGGACCAACTCGGTTGTGTTTTGCCGACGCGCAAAATGTCGGATGAGATTTACGCCGCCGCCGAAGTGAAACTGACGCCGTCGCCCATTCCGCCCACGCCGGCGATGACCACCGTCCCCCTCTTTGCGCAAATCAATGAAACGATTCACGCGCAGCGTGCGGCACTTCTAGCTTCGCATCCGTTAGGAGCGCTCGTAGCGGGACACAAAAAGGACGTCGTCATTTCCCCGCGGCTCGCCAGCGTTACGAACAAAGTCGCGATCTACGGCTGGCATCAAACGAACGGCGTCGCGATTCAACCGCTGTTCCTCGGCCACACGACGGCGTGGGTGGATTACAGTCATGGCATCCGGTTCATCTCGCAAAATATGATCGTGAACGGCACGCCAAAAACGGTCGCGGAAGTTTTGGCGGATCCAAAATTGTGCGGCCTTATCAGCGACGAAGGCGTCATCACCAACGCACGTTATTCGACCAATGCGCCAACGCCAATGCCCGTGGCCAGCGAGAAAATTAATTTGCCGTGGCCGCAGAAGTTTTTGGCCAGCACGAATTTCGATGAGCTGACGCGTGAAGTCAGATTACCGGACGAAGTGCGGATTCTCATCAACACGCCGGCGCGGGAATTGTTCGCGACGAATAAACCAGTGCTGCTGATTTTCTACGCGCTACCGAACGGCAATTCGATTGAGCAGACCATCGGCAAAAAAATATCACCGGATGAAGACTGGCATTTCGACATCCAACACATCGGGGCGCAAACGCGATTTTTGCGGGCGGAAATTACCAATCGCACGATTGTCGTCGCGTATCTCGAGGCGGGCACGAAAAGCTGGCCCGCGTGGCGAAAGAAATATAATGATCATCGCCTAGCCGAAATTATTGATGGCGTGCGAGAAATTTTCCCCACGAACCAAACCGAAGTCGTTCTGGCCAGCCACAGTGGCGGTGGCAGTTTAATTTTCGGTTATTTGAATGCGGTGAAAGAAATTCCCGCCGATATAAAACGCATTGCCTTTCTCGACAGCGATTACGGTTACGATACCAAACTGCACGCGGATAAAATTCGCAACTGGCTCGCGGCGACCAACGAAAATCACCTGTGCATCATCGCTTATCAGGATTATCTGGGACTGCTGAATGGCAAATCGTTCGTGAGCGAAGCGGGCGGAACGTGGGGCCGAAGCCACGTGCTGCTAAACGATCTTAGTGCACACTATCAGTTCAGCAGCCGCACGAATAACGGACTCGAAATGGTTTCAACTGCCGATGGACAGGTTGAATTTCTCCTCAAAGAAAATCCTGAACATGAAATTTTCCACACTGTTCAAGTTGAACGCAACGGTTTCATTCAAGGACTGGTCTCGGGCACGACGAACGAAAATCAAGGTTACGACTATTTTGGCGAGCGGGCTTATACGAAGTGGATTCAGGGGAATTGAAATTGGCGAGGCGAGCCGCCGTCGAGCCGCATAATTACCATGGGTGGCACAGGCCTCTGGCCTGTTAAATCCGGCGTCCCGCCGAATTTCGTTTTTGGCTGACATTATTCTTGGGCGTGCGCGAACCAAAAACCTTTCACGTCGCAAACGGTTTTAGGCGGGACGCCTAAAACGACAGGCCAGAGGCCTGTGCCACCCGGAGTAATTTTACGGTTCGACGTCGGATCGTCGCAATATTTTTCCCATTGCGATTGCGTTTCTTTTACCGAATGCGATGATGTGCCGACCCAGATTTTATGGCGCAAGATCACACGTTAATGTCATCACGGTATGAGTTGAAATATCTGATTCCTCAGCGCCTGGCCGTGCGCGTGCGCGCATTTGTCCGCCAACATCTTGAACTCGATGAATTCGGTGGCGGGCCGCCGAATTACGATTATCCGATCCACAGTCTTTACCTCGACACGCACGATTGGAAAATTTATTGGCGCACCATCAACAGCGATAAAAACCGTTACAAGCTTCGCATCCGTTATTACAACGAGAGCGACAAGACGCCGGTTTTTTGGGAAGTCAAACGCCGGATGAAAGACATCATCCTCAAACAACGTTGCGGCATCTGGCGTTTTGGCACCGACCACGTGGTGAATGGCCAGTTGCCGACGCCGCTGGAAATGTGCGCCCCGCATGATCCGGTGGAATTAAAGGCGATCCAGGAATTTTTCCACCTGCAATATGACATCGGTGCCGTGGGTAAAATGCACGTTGCCTACGAGCGTGAAGCCTATGTCAATGGTCGCAACAATGAAGTGCGCGTCACCTTCGACCGGCATGTGCGCGTGGCGACGCGGTTCGATCAGTCCTTGACGACGCAAATGAAAAAGCCGTTCGTCTGCACCGGCACAGGTAAAAATTCCGACGATCTCGTGATCTTGGAACTTAAGTATAGCGGACGATTTCCGGATTGGTATCGGGAGCTCGTGCAGACCTTCAATCTCGTGCAAGGCGGCGCGGCGAAATACGCCGAAGGCACGACGATGTATGCGGGACGTGAACTCGCGGCGATTGATGTGATCCGGAATATGGTGTTGTAAAGCGGAAGGCGAGCGGAACAAATCCACTCGCGGCTTTTACTTCAAATCCGTCGGCATCAATTTTTCGTTGATACGCTTGGTTTCAATCAACTTTCCATTCGAATCGTAACGCAACTGAATCACCCAGCCGAACACCGCGGACGGCCATTTATCATTCGGGATGACTTGCGCGGAATCGGCTCCCAGCGCGCGTAGCAACGCGGGAATTTTTTCGTGATGCCACGCAATCAGAATCGCGTGGCCGTGCGGTTGCGATTGCAGTTCGTCGGCTAGCTCTTGATAACTTTTATTCTTAAACTGAACGTCAATCGGCAGGCCGAGGGCTTGGCTGGTCGGTTCAAGTGTGAGTCGTGGACGACGACTTTCCTTGGAATCGGCGGCGGCGAACAGGTGATCCAACTTCAACGGCTGTCCATCCAGCGTGAAGGTTTTGAAATAATTGACGTAAGCCTTGGCGCGCGCTTCACCTTCGTCGGACAAACCCGAACCGTCGTCCGGTTTTTCGGCGTGACGAATGATGAGGATGACGGCATTCGACAACGCCGCGGGTTTTGCAGCCGTCGGCGGGTCAGCGAAGATCAACGTCGGCAACAGCAACGCCAGCAGTCCGTAAAGAAATAATTTAAATCTCATATTTTAAGAAAGGTTAGGAACATCCCGCGGCACCGCGCACCGTCCCTACCAAAGCTAAAATCGTCCCACCATGATTCGCCAGTGAACGTTTCAGTTCATCGAACGCAACGTCAAATCAACGATCTCGCCGGGACGCAATTTCACTCCCGGCGGCAAACTGATTTCCACCGGCAAACCCAGATCCACGGATTTATCCGGGCGCATGATGGCGAGCGAATTGGTGACCATTTCAAATTGCGAACCGACACTTTCGATGCGCGCCATGCCGGATTGGATCCGCATCGTCCGCGTGCGCACTTCCATCTTCATGCCTGCTTTGGGTTCAAACGGAATGGGTTGGCGCAGATAGCTGATGATGTGTTGCGGCTCAACGGCGGTGATGGTCAAAATCGGATAGCCGGCCGCCACATTTTCACCGGCCTGATGAAAAACCATGCTGACCATGCCATCAATCGGCGCGATCAACGTGACGGGTTTGGTGTCGGCGGAAGCGTCCGCCAGTTTTTGTTCTTCCACTTGCAACGCGCCCATCAGCAGATCATTCGCGCTGGCTGACGTTTGCGGCACGCCGTCCGCTTCGAGACGTTTCACCCCCACTTCGGTCGTGACCACGAGATTGGAACGTTCTAACACTTCGGCCGCCAATGCCTGCTGGGCTTTCAGCGTGATATCGTAGTCCGCTTCGGAAATAAGTTTCTTTTTATACAACGCTTCATTCCGTTGAAGTTCATCGGCGGCGAGTTCGAGATTCACCCGCGCGGTCGCCAGATCAACTTTTTGCGCGAGCCAGTTCACGCGCAATTGTTCGTAGGCAGTTTCATTACGTTCCTCGGTCAGCTTTGGCCCGAGCCGGGCGTTGAGAATATCCAGATCGGCCTGGATCACATCGAGCGCGGCGCGGGGATCGGTGGGCGATAACACGGCTACGGGCATGCCTTTCAAGACGTTTTGAAAACGCTTGATGTCCAGTTGCGTGATTTTTCCCTCGTAAGGACTGATGATTTGGGCGCTATGCGTTTCCACGGCGCCGACAAGCGTGGGCGCAACGATGTTCCGTTGCCACACGAAACACACGCCCGCGATGGCCATCAAAAAAAACAGGATGGGCAGGAAACGGATACGAAATTCGCGCCAGCGCAAAGCCAGAGGAATAGGAATGGGAGGCAAGGGATCCATATATCAAATTTCTGATTCGTCTTCTGCTTTCATGCTGGTGAGCCGGGAAATACCGTTCAACTTGCGTAACTCATCCAGCAGATCGTCCACGCGACTGGGATCGCGCAATAAGACGCGATACGAAAGATCCGCGCCCACACCTTCGCGACTCGAATGTTGGCTCGCGCAATAGGTTTTCAAACTGTGCCGTTCCAACAAACGTTGCAACGCGCCCAATTCTTCCGGCAACCGGTTCCAATGCAGATTCAAAATGAGGTCGAAGCGATGACGATTGCCGAATGACATATACCAAAGCCCGACCATCGAGCTGACAATGACGACACAACCGATTACGGCGGTGGCAAATTTTTCGGTGCCGCAGGCGATGCCCAGCACGATCACCGACAACACGTAACACGTATCCAACGTGTCGCGTAAAATATTGCGGAAACGCACGATCGCAAAAATCGCCATCAACCCGAACGCGGTGACCACATTGTTGTTCATGACTTGCATCACCAGCGCGACCAGAATCGGCATCAACACCAGCGCGTTGGTGAACGACCGCGAATAGGAAAGCCCTGAATGCGTGGTCATATAAACCCATGCGATCACCTGCCCGCACGCGAACGCGAGCAGCAATCCCAGGATTAGCAGCGGAAAATTCAAAGGGCTGGCCGCATAATCACCGTGAAATAACCAGTCAGTCATGCTTGCTCCAATTCAGTTGTGGGTTGGGTTTCATTGAAAACATCCCGATAGGCGCGAAATTTTTCGCCACTTGAGGGGAACGGCGGAGTCATGGCTCCGCCAAAGGCGCGACCCGATTTCATCTGCAGACCGACCCCGTCGGCATACTTTGCGGCGGAACATTGTCGCAGATTAAAATAGCGCACGAGGTCGGCGAACCAGTCCGGAAAGCGGCCGGTAAATTTTAATTCCAGCACCACATCGTCCGCCGCGAACACCGGCAACGGATGGTGCGCCGTGATGCGCAAAGCAGCCGTGGATTCGGGGGCCAGACAGACTTGCCGATCCAGCGTGACGCGCACGGAATTATCGTGCGGACTGATCCACGCTTCGCGCCGATAAACCACATGCGCCTTGGGTTTGGCGAAGTGAAATTGCACCAACCGGCAAAATTGTTCGACGGCCTTCAACTGCTCCGGTTCCGTCGAAAATAATTGATCTAACGTCGGCGGTTGCCCCGCCAGCAAAGCGTCCACCGCGTGCCGTTTTACGGCGCCGCGTTGTTTTAAAATCGCATCATTCATCCGGCGCTTGATCTCGAAAAAAATTGGCGATGACGGGTTTTCATCGTAGTAACGCAGCCGCAGTTTGTAGCGATTCTTGTTTCCATTGATCGAGTGCCAATAGAAAACCATCGGATCGGAATCCAAGTAGAGACTGTAAATCGGGTAGGAAAAATCCGATTGACCGGCGGCAAACGAATCCAGCTCAAGATAGGAACTCACAAAATCACGCACCCTCAACGCCGTTTGTTCGCGGATGATATACTTCAACTCCAACCGTTGATGCTGCACGTTGTCCGTCATGTTTTGTTCTAAATACTCCCCCGCCATTAGGGTGGCAACCAATGATGTATCGTGGATTTAACCCAAAGTTTTCACAATTGTAACTTTTAAGCAAGTCCCCGCTTGGTATTTTTACGTGATTAAATCCGATAAGAACCATTTGGTTACTTGCCCGGCGAAGATTCGATCCAAAACCAAACGGCAAGTGAGAAAGCGGAAACACGGACTACAATAGCCGCCGCCGACCAACCTCCCGACTCTCAACCCTCAACTCCCCGACTCTCAACTCGCCTTTTCCCGCTTTCATTTCTGCCGTTCTGAATTAAATTATCGCACCGACCATGATTTTAGCCTCCGACAACGACGATTCGTTCACTTTACAACTCCACCCAAAGGCATCGTGAAATTTGGCATCAATACTTTCCTGTTCACTTCGCCGTTCACCAACCGGAGCACGCGGCTGTTTTCAAAATTCAAAGCCTGGGGTTTTGACGGCGTGGAAATCGCGGTGGAAAATCCCGCGGACATCGATCCGGTTTTCGTGAAGGCGCAACTGGATCGGCATGGATTAATCTGCACTTCCGTTTGCGCCTGTTTCCCACCGAGCCGCGATTTGCGCGGCAGCTTGGCGCAGCAGCGGGCGACGATTGTTTATATGCAACGGCTCGTGGACATCGCGGAGGTGCTCGGCACGCGTATCGTCATGGGACCGCTTTATTCCGCGACCGGGCGGGCGGAAGCGGTGCCGGCGGCCGAATATAAACGGCAATGGCAGACGGTGCGCGCTCATCTCAAAACGATTTGTGCTTACGCCGAGGCGCACGATAAATTGATCTGCCTGGAGCCGCTCAATCGCTTTGAAACGGATTTTCTGAATACGGTAGCGCAAGGATTGCAAATGATCCGCGAGGTAAAAAGTCCCGCGTTGAAACTCTTGCTCGACACGTTCCACATGAACATCGAGGAAAAAAATCCAGCGGACGCCATCCGTCGTGCGGGAAAACATGTCGGCCACTTTCACGCGAGCGCGAGCGATCGCGGGACGCCGGGCAATGATCACGTGGATTGGCACGGCGTGGCGCAAGCCTTGCGCGACATCGAATATACTGGCGCGGTGGTGATTGAATCATTCACGCAGGACGTGAAGGTGATCGCGCGGGCGGCGGCGATCTGGCGCAAGATTGAACCGAACCGCGATGATATCGCGCGCAACGGTCTGAAGTTTTTGAAGCCGATTTTCAAATAAGGGTTGCCATCTACGGTGATATTTTTGTCCAATCCCCAACACATTTCCACGATATGAAAAAATTCCTCACGTTGTTGCTATCGCTGACTTTCGCCCTCGCGCTTACCGCGCAGGCCGAGGACAAAAGAATTGTGATGATCGCCGGTTCACCAAGCCACGGACCGGAAGAACATGAATTTCGCGCCGGGTTGCTGTTGTTTCAGAAATGTCTCGCCGGTTTTCCGGGCATCACCGTGGAAGTTTATTCCAACGGCTGGCCGAGCAATCCGGCGGTATTATCAGGCGCGGCGGCGGTGGTGATTTACAGCGACGGCGGGGGCGGACATCCGGCCTTGCAGGGCGACCATTTGTCGCAGCTCAACACGCTGATGAGTCAAGGCGTTGGGTTTGCGTGCCTTCATTACGCGGTCGAGCCGATGATTGAAAAAGGTCAGCCCGAATTTCTTCGCTGGTTGGGCGGATGTTTTGAGATCAATCGTTCGGTGAATCCCATTTGGACGGCGGATTTTAAAACCTTGCCCGTTCATCCCATTACCCGCGGGGTGAAGCCGTTTGCGATCAAGGATGAATGGTATTTTAACCTGCGCTTCCGCGATGACCGGTCGGGCGTGACGCCGATTCTCACCGCCGTGCCGACGCCGGACACGATGAGTCGTGACGATGGACCGCATGAAGGCAATCCCGGCGTGCGGGCCGCCGTGCATCGCGGCGAATCACAAACTGTCGCGTGGGCCACCGAGCGCGCCGATGGCGGACGCGGCTTCGGTTTTACCGGCGGCCACTATCATCAGAATTGGGGCGACGATAATATGCGCAAGGTGGCGTTGAACGGAATTCTTTGGGTCGCCAAAGTGGAAGTGCCACCGGACGGCGTGAACTCAACGGTCACCGCTGCCGATCTCGAACAGAATTTGGATCCCAAAGGGCGGAAGCCGAAGGCACCGGCGGCTGTGCCGGTGGTAAAGTGATAATGTAAAATCGGTAGCGGCGGTCTGTGGCACAGACCGCCAACAGCTACCCAACCGAGGTGGGCAGAGCTGTCGCTCCGCCTCATTTAAAAACCACCACGCTCCCCCACATCCCAGCCTTCCCAAACGGAACGTCGAGCATAGCTCGGCAAAGTCTTTGCAAATCCAAGCCCAATGGAGCGCCGATCTCCTGATCGACTCGCTAGCTAACCTTTCACCGCCGAGCCGATCAGGAGATCGGCGCTCCGTCAGCAGCCTACGGCATTTATCCCGCTTCAATAATATCCCAACGGGATTTCATCATTCAGCCCAAGGTTGCCATCCGATGGCTACCTTGGGTTAGATCCCGACATTTTCTCAACCCTGAATGGGTTGCACCCGCAAAATCATTATGTTCGGGGCAAAATTTTATAATCCTCCTAAAGCCGCCGCTCCGCCCCATTTGAAAATCACCCACGCACCCCAACATCCCAGCCTTCCCAAACAGAGCGCAACCTCTCTGTTATATAGCACAGCCTCTCCGTTATATAACGCAGCCTCTCCGTTATATAACGCAACCTCTCCGTTATATAGCGCAGCCTCTCCGTTATATAACGCAACCTCTCCGTTATATAAC
>JAMFSJ010000073.1 GCA_026225255.1 Methylacidimicrobium fagopyrum
ACACGCGCGGCCAAGTCGCCCTGTTCATCGCTGCGGAACAACAATATGGCTTCGACGACATCCTTGATTGGATGCACTCCGGCATCACGTCGAAATTAGAAGCCGGCCATCTCGATGAAATTCGCGACGTAAAAATCATTGCCGCCAAACCCAACGTCGCCGCGCCAATCGCTTACGCTGTGCCGGCTAAAACTTTGGTTGCCGGGACGCCCGCCGCGCTCAAACTGCAAGGCATATTATGGGGTAACGCGCCGTCAGCCATCATCAACGGCCATTCCTTTTTCCTCAACGACGTTAGCTCCGTAAAATTTGGGGGCACGAATGTGACCCTCCGTTGCGTGGCGATTCAAAAAGATTTCGTGCGTATCCAAGACGTGAATTCCGGTAAAGAACAACAGCTCGATCTGCCAAAAAATTAACCCGCCGCCCCAACGTGCGGCCCGCGTCTTGCCGGCACTCCGCTGGCAACCCACGCGTTCTCTCCCCGTCATTGGAGGCTGGTTTTTCTCTGGGGGATTTTTCTGTTTCCCAATTTTTGCGAATTTGCTTGCACCATTTGCCAAACGGGCGAACTTGGGGAAGATTTAGGCATGGCCACTCCCAGCCAACGAAAGTTTTTGCAAGGGCAGTTGCTGCTCGACAGCGGCGGCTTGGGCGGCTCCTTTTTTGAACGCACCGTCGTCCTCATCTGCCAGCACGATGCCGAAGGCGCGTTCGGCCTCATCCTCAACCGTGCACTCGGCAAAACCGTCGGCGAAATGATCGTCGCCGATTTACCGGAAACCCTCAAAGAATCGCCGCTCTTTCTCGGGGGTCCCGTGCAACCCAGCGCGTTGAGTTTTTTGCACACCGATCATTTTATTCCCGACGCCATTGCGCTGCCAAACCTCGCGCTCGGCCATTCGCTCGATGAATTGATCGAAGTCGGCGAATCGTTTTCGCCTGCGAAAAAAGTCCGCCTCTTCGCCGGTTACGCTGGCTGGAGCCCGGGCCAGCTGGAAAGCGAAATGAAACGCAAAGCGTGGCTGACCTTCCCCGCCTCGCTCGACCTCGTTTTTGAAACGCCGCCCGAACAACTCTGGCAAAACATTCTGCGTCGCAAAGGCGGCTGGCAAAATAAACTCCTCGCGCAAATGCCGGAAGATTTGTCGCGGAATTAAATGCGTTATGAACAATAAAT
The DNA here is from genome assembly GCA_026225255.1 of Methylacidimicrobium fagopyrum. Lineage (GTDB taxonomy): Bacteria > Verrucomicrobiota > Verrucomicrobiia > Limisphaerales > UBA11358 > UBA11358. Next base: position 1,181 of record JAMFSJ010000073.1, read on the forward strand.
TTGTGGCCAATGGTGGACAACGTTTATTGAAAGGTCGCCACGCCAAACGCCTTGGAACCGCCCGGGCAAAATATGCTGACGAATGGGCGACCGCTAACTTTCTAAAACGAATCTGGCTTTGGTTCCAAATCCGCCACGCCGCCGAAAATCAAAAAACAGAAACCCACCAGCCCTCGTCCGGAACTTTGTGGTGATTTAAGTTCGAGCCGCCGAGCTGCCAGCGGAAATTAGCCAGACCCGCAGTGTCTGGTGTTTTCAAAAATAAAAAACCGTCCCAGCGGGACGGTGGCGATATTATATCAGATTATTGAAAACCATTGATCGCATGTATCCGTCAGGCTCATTCGTCATTCACGTCGTGAATTTCAAATAAATCACCTTCAAATACTCCCCTTCCTTAAACGTCGCCGGATGATCCGGCGGATGCTGCAACGTCTTCAGTTCAGAAAATTTCCGGCCCGATTTCACCGCCGCTCGGCGCACCGCATCAAAAAATTCCACGGCGGAAACATGTGCGGAACAGGAACCAGCGACCAAGATCCCATCACGCGCCAAGCGCGCAATGCCTAGTAAATTCAGCCGTTCGTAAGCGTGAATCGCACCTTCGCGTTCCGTAGCCCGCTTGGCGAGCGACGGAGGATCCAGCACGATGAGATCAAAATTTTCCGCACTCGCCGGCAGCCATTCAAACGTGTCCGCCTGCACCGTTTCATGCCGGCAGGCCGCGACGCCGGGATAGTTTTGATTCAACGCGAAATTCCGTTTTGCCGATTCCAAAGCATGCGCACTGATGTCCAGATCGGTCACGGAACTTGCGCCGCCGCGCGCGGCGTAAACCGAGAAGCCGCCGGAAAAACTAAACGCATTTAACACGCGACGACCTTGCGCCAATGTTTCGACTTCGCGCCGATTTTCGCGTTGATCGAGAAAGAATCCGGTTTTTTGCCCGCGCAAAACATCCGCCTCAAAACGCACCCCGTTCTCGGAGAAAATCACCGCACCTTCCGGTGAGCCACCGAAAAGAACTTGGCCGTCACGCAGTTGAAATTGCTTTTCCGCGAAGGCTTGAATATTCCGACTCAAGCGCAAAACAATCCGCTCGGATGAATTTTTTTTTTGGAACAATGCCACCATTTCACCCAAACGCGGCAACCACGCGGCGGTGTAAACTTTCAACACGAGCGTTGTGTCATAGCGATCCAAAACCAAACCCGGCCAGCCATCGCTTTCGCCGTGGATCAAGCGATAGCCGGTGGTTTGCGCGTCGAATAAATTTTGCCGACGCGCGAGCGTTTGCTCCAAACGCGCTTGCCACCACGCGGCATCGATCGTCTGCGGTTTGCCAACGTGCAAAATGCGGACGCGGATCGGCGAATCCACATCATACAAACCCACGGCGAGAAATTTATCTTTGCGATCGTAAATCACCGCCAGCTCGCCGGTCTGACCCGCGCGATTGGATTCGTGAATACTATCGGCAAACAGCCACGGATGACCGGAACGCACGATGCTCTCGGCGGTGTTGGTAACGCGTAGGCGCAGGCGGGTGGTCGCAGGTTGATTTGCGGCGGGCGGATTCATTCCAATCCACTCGCTTTACGAGCGCGTTTCAAGACGGTTTGCGCTAACGTCCGCGCTTTAGCAGCACCCTCAGCCAGCACGTCATTGACGTATTCCAGATTTTCCGCGAGTTCAGCGCGTTTGGCGCGAGCATCGGCAAAATAATTCCAATAGTTTTCGAATAGCGCCTTCTTGAGATCGCCGTAGCCCAAGCCACCAGCACGCAGACGGTTTTCAAAATCAGTTCCGACTTCGGGCGACGCGACGAGTTTTAGGAGTTGCACGGCAAGATTTTTATCCGCATCCGGCTTTGGATCAGCGGGCTGGCGCGAGTCCATCTGGATGCCCATGATTTTTTTGCGCAACGCCTTTTCGTCACCAAAAATCTCAATCGTGTTACCATAACTCTTGCTCATCTTTTGGCCGTCGGTGCCTGGCACGACCGCCACTTCGTCGCGGATTTGCGGCTCAGGAATCACGAAGGTCTGGCCGTATTGCTCATTGAATTTGATCGCGATATCCCGCGTCATTTCCACATGCTGCTTCTGATCGCGCCCGACGGGGACGACATTGGAATCGTAAATCAAAATGTCCGCCGCCATCAAAACCGGATAGGCGAACAAGCCGTGATTCACGGGAATGCCCTTAGCCGACTTGTCTTTGAATGAATGGCCTTTTTCGAGCAGGCTCATCGGCGTCAGCGTCGAAAGCATCCACGAAAGTTCCGTGACTTCCGGCACATCGGATTGCTTGAAAAAAACGGACTTCTTCGGATCCTGCCCGCACGCGAGAAAATCTAGCGCCACATCGAGCGTGTTCTGACGGCGTTGTTGCGCGTCGAACAGCGAGGTCATGGAATGATAATCCGCGATGAAATAAAGCGCTTCGCCTTTTTCCTGAAGCTCGATGGCGGGCCGCATCATCCCGAAATAATTTCCGAGGTGCAACGCGCCGCTGGGTTGGATGCCTGACAAAATTCGCATGCAGAAATTTTAATAAGGAAAGCAGGAAAACAGGAAGCTGAATCGCAAAAAAGAAAATTCCTGATTTTCTGCCTTCCTTATTGTTTATGCAGCGTTCCCGTCTTCACTTCCCAACGTTGCAAATCCTTGCCGAGTTCGCGCGGCCAATTTTCCTCGGTGCACGTCATGAAAACTTGGCCGCTGGTTTTACGTGCATTTTCGAGCAACGGCAACAATCCACTGCGACGTTTTACATCGAGTTCGCCCATCACATCGTCGATCAGCAAAATCGGGGCGCTGCCATTGATGCCCGCGAGAAACTCCGCTTGCGCCATTTTTAAGGCGATGGCCAGCGTGCGCTTTTGACCTTCGCTGCCGAACTGCGCGGCGGATTTTTCGTTGAGTAATAATTGCACGTCGTCGCGATGCGGCCCGACGAGCGTGGCGCGAAAAGTTTTTTCCCGGACGCGCGAATTGAGCAGTTCAATCGCGAAATCATTTTTCACGCTCGGTGAATATTCGATGCGCAATTCCTCGGCATCGTTGGAAATACGGCGATACGCTAAACGCGCGAGCGGCGAAAATTTCGGCACTAATTCGCGGCGGGCACGGATGAGCTCGTTGCCGAGTTTCACGAGTTCCAATGAAAAACTTTCGAGCGCCGCATCGTCTGCCGAGCGTTGTTTCAGCAACGCATTTCGCGCGCGAACACTGTGCATGTAACGTTGCAATAACGGCAGATAACCCGGCTGCGTCTGGGCGAGCAGCAGATCCAGAAAACGTCGACGCGCGCGCGCCGTGCCTTTTATCAATTGTAAATCTTCGGTGCAAAAAACCACCGTCCGCAGCGCACCAAAATAATCCGCCAACTTTTTTACCGGCTGGGCATCGAGGGTCAGATTGCGTTCACGTGACGACCAGAACATTTTGATTTCGCGTTCGCCTTGGCCGATGATTTTTCCACCGACAAAATAGCCTTTCGCGCCGTGCCGGATCATCTGCGCACTGCCGACGCCGCGGAACGAACGCAGCGTGGCCATGAGATAAATGGCTTCGAGAATATTCGTCTTACCCTGCGCGTTATCGCCGAGCAGCAGATGAAATCCGGGCGAAAAATCCACGTCCAACCGCGCGTAATTGCGGAAGTCTCGGAGTCGTAGATGAGCCAGATGCACGGCGATAAAATAATTGGAACGGGAAACACCGCGAGTTTATTTATGTCGTGGCCCAGACAGCTTGCCCGCGAGTGGTTATTTCAATCAACCGTTTTGGCCATCGAACCTGACGGGCGAGACGCCCGGGCCACCACCGCGCGAACACGGCTGTGAATTTTCTTACGCAACGTAGCGACTTTTCCCGGCGTGGTTTCGTGTTGCAGCAGATAAGTAATGTGCGGCACCGGCGTCTGCGCGATATCTTCCGGCGTGGTGTTTTTGCCGGTCACGCCGGGAACCAGATCAATGCCCGTCTGCTGAAAGAGCTGTTGCACAAACGCGGAGCAATAAACGGAACGCTCGCGCGCGAGCAAATTTTCTTTGGCGCGCAGCTCCGGTTTTCGTAACGCGATGAGGGTGCCGACCAGTTCGCGGAGCGAGTAGCGTTCATGGTTGGCGACCAAGTCCAGACCGTCGATCAACAGCTTCGCGACTTGGGTTTCGCTCAAACCGAAATCAAGGACGGCGAGCGAGGGAAACATTTTTTCATCAAAATATTTAGCCACCCGATTTTCCTGCGCGCCGAGCTGGATGTTTTTTCGAAGGATCTGGATATCGGATTCAAGCACCCAATGCTGACCGTCGAGCCGTTTGCCCTCGAACAAAAATGCGTGCGACCAATCGCTCCAGCGACGTTCCGCGTGGACATGCCGTTGCGCGCGGCGGATGGCGATATCCACCTTGGTGATGCCGCCGCATAAACCCACGCAACCCGGCTGCGCGTAGCGTTCCAGAAATTCGCGGTTCGACATGCCGCTGACGATGACGAGCTGGTTTTCCATGCGCGAATCATTAACCGGCGCGGACGAAAAAACAATTTCGTTTAACAGAAGGGAACAAAGGAAACTAAGGAATTTAATATTTGCGCTCTTTTGCGTCTGCCTCCGGTTCAAAATAAAGCCGCCGATTAGCACCGATGAGCGCAGATAAAATCCGTTTTGAATATCATAGCCATTTGCATAATTAGAACCTTCCCTCTTTGTTCACTTCGTTCCCATCCCAATCAAACTCCATCGTGTTTCCTGCTCCTGATGCGTGGCGAACCACGTTGGATGACTCATCTATAATCTGCAAGGTCCAGCCGAATAACTGATAAACTCGACGTAACGCGCTGCGTCTCACCTAACGCGGAATCAAAGCCCGGCAGCGAGAAATTCCACTTGGAAATATAGTTGTCAAAGGTCACTGGAATTTTTGCCGAGTTTCCGGCGCCGCTCTGCACGGTAGATGGAGTGTCGGTGGTTTCAGTGCTAGCAGTAGTTTCCACCACCACAAAAGTTTCACGTGAACCGTTCGGCCATTCCGTGGTATTGATCATATAGCTGGCATTCCCAGCATCATCCGCGTCGGCAAATTCCACCTCCTCGCCATCTACGAAAAAATTTACGGAAATGATGGAATTCGTGGTGGCAATTTGAACATCTATTTCTACTTCGCCTGAAAAATTGGTTCCAGCAGCCAGATTGATAATTGTCACCACTGGTGGAACCAGTGTATTCGTGCCGGTCTGGGTGATGCGATAATATCGTTGCAAATCATCTTTCGGGTGCGTCAACGCCGGCTCCGTCCAATATTTTCCTGTTTCAAGAAACATGGTGTTTGTCCCCTAGGATGGCAAATTATCTGCCAACGTGCCCAGATGACAGTCCATGAAAATTCTTTTGCATATTCCACACAATAAATCGCATCGGTTTGGCTTTGCCAACGCAATTGAATCGCCCGTTCATCCCTAGTTTTGGCGGTCGTAAATCTTGACGGATTGATCTGTGCGTGACTATGAGGTGCAGATAAAATGAGCAGGGTTAACCCGATCACTCCGAGTTTGAAAGTTTTCATTTTTATGAATATTGTGGGTGTGACTCTTTCCAACTGGTGCGATGTCAAAGGTCGCAACGTCCACCTTCCCGTCAATTAAAATAATGAATTCTTATTCTATTTAATTACATCTTATTGTAACGCTGATAGATGCATTGAGAATTTATTTTCGAAACAACGTTTTGCGCAATTGCACAATTTAAATTAAGCCCGCTTTTTAAAGATCAAACATACCCACCCGACGATAAAAGCCACGCCACCAATTGGCGTGATGGCGCCGAGCCACAGCACATTCGTCAACGCTAGTAAATAAAGCGAGCCGGAGAAAATCACGATGCCGGCGAGAAAACCCCACCACGCGACTTTGGGCAAGGTTTTGCGCTCCGCCAGCACGAACAACATCACCGCGTGGATGAAATGGTAAAATACCGCTTTCTCCCAAATCGCAAACGTGCCGTTTTGTGCCAGCAGAGGCTTCAATCCGTGCGCGCCAAAAGCCCCGAGCACCACCGCCAGCAATCCGGCGATGGCGGCGATACGTGTGGCCGTGGCGTTGGAGAATGTTTTCAAAATAGTGGCACCGGCGTCCCGCCGGATTTCATTGGTGGCCGACATTGTTCTTCGGCGCGCGCAAATTCAAAACCAGTCACACCGCAAACGGTTTTGGGCGGGACGCTCGAAACGACAGGCCGGAGGCCTGTGCCACCCAGCGCATCTTGAAATGACGCCACCGACATCTTAGTTGGAATCCGGTGTCCGACGCTTGAGCTGGCCTTCGAGATACGTATCTTCCGGCGCTTCGAGCCACGCGGTCAACCACAAATTGCCGAGCATTTGACCACCTTTGATCAATTGACCATCCAAAAACGGACGACCTTGCATGCCTTTGTCATCCTTGCCGGAAAGCTGTCCATCTTTGTCCATCTGATAAAGCGGTTCGACGAATTTATTCTGATCCACGATATAATTCACCACGTCCTGAAAAATTCCGTCCGTTTCGCCCGCGTTGGCGATGCGCGTGGCAGTTTGAATTTTGCCGACCAGTTGATCCACCTTGATGCCGCCGGTTTTCTTAAAATAACCGCCATCAATCCAGGAATGAAATTTATTGCTGGTCGAAAAACCTTTCGGATTGGCCCCGACCCAACCATTGAATTGTTTGGTCGTGTGGAGCGGTTGTGAACCGTCGCCGACGTAATGGCCCATCACGCCCATCACATACACGCAATCGGCCTCGGCATTGGCGATCTCCACCGATGTGCCATAGAGCCGCATGGCTTTGAGTGTGCTGAAATCAGATTTCAATTTTTCGTAATTTTCGGTGATGGACCACGGCAGAAATCCGTCCAGTTCGCGGGTGTGATCCGCGTCTTTCGCGTCGTCAATCGCGGGAAATTTTTCCGGATGCGCCGTGCGGGCTTTTACCAGGGTAGCGAGAAATTCATAACGCAACGGCGGCAACGTGGCGGGCGTCAAACCGCAGAGATCAATATCTTCCAAGTCGAAATAATGATCCGGTCCGTTAACATGTTTTAACGGCAAATCCGGCGTGTTGCGCCAGCGATCCGGTTCGCCGGCGAGATAAGCCACGCGCGTTTTCAAGGCGGGCGTCAATTGAATCCCAAAATCCGAAGGCAACGAGGCGAGCGCCAGTTCATTGACCGCGTGATGACCTTCGTAATCCCAAGCGCCTGCATTGAAAGTAAAACCGCCCACCGCAACCGCCAGTGCGAACATTGTTTTTTTCATAATTTTTATTCCCCTTAATCGGCACGAGCTTAACCAATGACCCTGCAAATGCAAAACTGAATCCGCCCTTTCACAGGTTTGGCGTCTGGGTTCCAGGGTCTGGGTGGGAATTATTCTCCATTCACGTATTGGGTGTATTTTGCGGTAAAAAACCACGAAAGACGCAAACGTAGAACAACCCCAGAGCCCAAACCCAGACACCAGACCCGCCACCCCACCTGCCGCCCGACCCGTTTCAGCTCGACAATCGGGGCAAAAAACCTAGTTTCTCCGCATGGTTGCGCCTATCGTTCCGATTTTCGTCGGTTTGTTTGCGTGGGGGACTTATCGCCGCGTGCGGCGCAATATCGGGCGCCAAAAACTTCGTTCGGTCCGCATCACGATTTCCATCGTCATCTTTTCACTCATTAGTGCACTTTTTTTCAGCCTGTCGCTGACCGAATCGGCTTTGCTGCTCGGCATCAGCGGCGGATTATTGCTTGGCGCCGCGTTGGGTTTTCTGGGCTTGCGGCTCACAAAATTTGAGACGACCGAGGCCGGCCATTTCTACACGCCCAACACCCACATCGGCATCATTTTATCCGCGTTATTCATCGGCCGCATGGCCTATCGTTATTGGGTTTTAGACCACCCAACCACCGCCATGAATCATCCGCCCTCATTTCAAAGTCCGCTGACCTTTTTCATCTTCGGTCTGACCGCCGGTTATTATCTCGTTTATTACGTCGGTCTTTTTGTGCACACGCGTGATAAAAAATAAGCCCGACCGACCGCGCTTGCGCCCTAAAACCAAGTTGAATTAAGGCTCGATAAAATTCAGTTTCGCCATCCGTCTACCGCTCTGGCAAGCTTGCTGGATGAATCCGTCGGAAAGTCTCATTTTGATCGAACGTATTGCGGTGGTTGCAAATTGTGACCACATTATCCGTATCAAATCTACCACTGACGAATTGAACCGATCACAGAGTGTGACCGGGGCCAAGCAAACCACGTTGGTCAAAAAATCCTCATGACCGTTCTCGAAGCAATTCAAAAAAGCACCGAATTTCTTGACAAAAAGAAGGTCGAGTCGCCGCGTCTGCAAACGGAATTACTCCTCGCGCATCTGCTCAAAATGCCGCGCATGAAGCTGTATCTGAATTTTGATCGTGCGCTCGTCGTGGCGGAAACGGATGCGTTGCGCGAATTGATCAAACGCCGCGGCCTGCGTGAACCGTTGCAGCACATCATCGGCTCAACCTCGTTTTGCGGCTATGAAATCGCAGTGAACCGCCTCGTGCTCGTGCCGCGACCGGAAACGGAAATGCTCGCGGAACTGGGCTGGCAATATTTGAATGGCGCGCACGGCAAAGCGGAGGGCCAATCTCCCGATCGGCTCGAAGATAAACCGCAGAAACTGGCCGATCAGGCGGTCGGCGCTCCCAGGGTTTTGGATTTTTGCACGGGCAGCGGCTGTATCGCGATTGCCTTGGCGGCGAAATGTCCGTCGGCAAGCATTGTGGCCACGGATATTTCGGCGGAAGCATTGGTTTTGGCCCAGGAAAATGCGGTGAAAAGCGGCGTTGCCGAACGAATTGAGTTTTTACAAGGCGACGGTCTGGCAGCACTGAAAGCTGGACTTCAATTTGATTTGATCGTCAGCAACCCGCCTTACATCGCGTCGGCGGAAATTGCCACGCTCGATCCGGAAGTGCGTGATTTTGATCCGCGGCTGGCGCTGGATGGCGGCGCGGATGGCTTGGATTTTTATCGAATGCTCGCGAAAGCGGCTAAAATGTTCCTGAAACCGGACGGCAAAATCATGCTGGAGTTTGGGGATGGCCAAGCCGATGGAATAAAAAAGTTCTTCGAAGATGAAAAGTGGATTGTCGAAGCGGTGCAGGAAGATTACAGTCAGCGCGCCAGAATTTTAATCGCGCGGCAATAATTTTTAGCCACAGATTTTCACCGATGAAACACAGATTTGTAAAAGCATCCGCGCGAAATTTTTATCTGTGTTCCTCGGTGAAAATCTGTGGCTAAAGAAAAAATTTAATTTCTCATGGACAGTTTTTTAATCAAAGGCGGCGTGCCATTGCGCGGCGAAGTCACCATCAGCGGCAGTAAAAACGCGGCGTTGCCCATCATGGCGGCGACGTTGCTCACGGACGAGCCGTGCGTCATCCGGCGCGTGCCGGATTTGAGCGATACGCGGTTCATGGTGAAAATTTTGGAATCGCTCGGCGCCAGCGCGAAATACGAAAACGGCACGCTGACCGTGCACGCCAAAAAAATCAAAGGCTACGCCGATTACGAGCTCGTCCGCAAAATGCGCGGCTCCATCTGCATCGCCGGGCCGTTGCTCGCGCGGTTGAAAAAGGCGCGGATTTCTTTGCCTGGCGGTTGCATCATCGGCGCTCGTCCCATCAATCTGCATTTGAAAGGTTTTGAAGCGCTCGGGGCAAAAATCAAAATCGAAGGTGGTTACATTGACGCGACGGTGAAGAAAATTTCCGGCGGTTCGGTGTTTCTCGGCGGTCGCGCCGGTCCCACCGTGCTCGGCACGGCCAACGTGATGATGGCGGCGACCCTTGGTGATGGCATCACGGTCATCGAAAGCGCGGCGTGCGAACCGGAAGTGGTGGATCTCGCGAATTTTCTGAACGCCATGGGCGCGAATATCACCGGTGTGGGCAGCCCGACGATCACGATTACGGGCGTGGCAAAATTACACGGCGCGGAGCATGAAGTGATTGCGGATCGCATCGAGGCGGCCACGTTTTTGATCGCCGCCGGCGCGACGAATGGCGAAGTGACGGTCAAAGGCGCGCGGGCGGAACATTTGCGCGCGGTGATTGATAAACTGGGCGAAGCGGGCGTTTCCGTGGAACGGCGCGGCGCGGATTTGATCGCCAAACGCAAAGGTAAATTGAAGCCGGTGGACATCACGACGTTGCCGTATTCCGGTTTTCCGACCGATGTGCAGGCGCAAATGATGTCGCTCCTCGCGCTCGCGCCCGGCATCAGCATCATCACGGAACGCATTTTTGAATCACGCTTCATGCACGTCAGCGAATTGGCGCGGCTCGGGGCGGAAATTGAAATCGAAGGCCCGAGCGCCATCGTAAAAGGTGGCAAACCGTTGAGCGGCGCGCCGGTGATGGCGAGCGATTTGCGCGCGTCCGCGGCGTTGGTCATCGCGGGTTTGGCAGCGAAAGGTTCCACGCAAGTGAATCGCATTTACCATCTCGATCGCGGTTACGAACAGATGGACGTGAAGCTGCAAAAGCTCGGCGCGCGCATCCAACGCGTTCAAGAGACTTAAAAATCCTCCTCCTCGTCGTAGTCATCCTCCTCCTCACCCTTGGCGAAAAAACTGAGGATGACGATGACGATGAGGAGGAGCGAGACGAGGAGCGGGCGGGCTCCTCGCGGATTGTTCCCTACAAATTCCTTGGCGGGTGATGAGTGACGAGCGATGAGTCTCGTCACTCATCACCCGTCACGGTTGGCCAACCATGTTCAGGGACTTCGTTTTCATGCAATCGCCAATTCTACGCTGTTGGCATAAATGCGCGCCTGGCGTTTGACCTGGCGCAGAACGGTCGCGGTTTTTTCCTCGAATAACACGGGGAAAATGAGCAACGGGAATTGGCTCGCCCACGCGATGGCACCAGCGTCATTGGCGGCGCGGCGCACGGGGGCATACAATTCCGCTTCGTCCGCGAGATACAATTGCTCGGCGAGCAAAGTGTCCTTGAGCCGCTCGAATTCATTTTCGAGATTGGCCCGGAACGGCGCGGGTGGCGCCGGTGGCAACTCAAACCGCGCTTCGGGCGCGAATTGGTCGAATAATTTAGTTTTCTTTAATTTCATATTTTTTTCTCTATTACTGTTCTTGGTTTGTTTTTGCGGTCTGGCTAAAAAGCGAAAAACCCGCGATTGACTGGCAATCGCGGGTTCGGGAAAATTGATAAATCGTTTAGAATTTTCTACCCACGTTGCCAAAATGACGAGAGACGCGTGTCCAAATGGCGTTGCAGCCAGTCATGGACGCTTGCATCTTCAGTTGTTTGGCAAATATTGTTTTCATTGCTAACCTGTTCATAAGGAACACTTTTTCAAGGGGTTTGTCAAAGAGAATCTTTTTGGCGAATAATCCGTTGCTGGATTTGCCAATGGTGTTAGATTGAAATCACCATGAGCAGTCAGTCGTTGAAGATGGTCACATGTCCCGGGTGCGATACGAGAACTTTCATTCCCGGCGATCTCGCGCCTTTGGGAACTGTGCCGTGCAGCAAATGCGGCCACGCGATCATGATGCCGATGCAGTTGCGGCAATTTGAACTGCGCAGCAAAATCGCTTCCGGCGGCATGGGCATCGTTTACCGCGCTTGGGATACGACGCTGGAACGCCTCGTCGCGGTGAAGTTGATGAAGAAGGAGATGCTCACCGAGCCGGAGATGATCGAAAGTTTTGCGCTCGAAGCCCGCGCCTGCGCCCGGTTGAACCACACGAATATCATCCACATTTACACGTTCGACGAATGGCAGGGCGAGCGTTATCTCGTGATGGAAATTGCGGATCAAGGCAGCCTCGACGCGCGCATCGAAAAACTGCGTCTCTTACCGGAACTCCAAGTCCTCGATGTCGGCATCAAAATCGCCTCGGCTTTGGATACGGCGTTGAAACATGATCTGTTGCACTGCGACATCAAACCGGGAAATATTTTATTCGACGCCGATCACGAACCGAAGCTGGTGGATTTCGGCCTTGCGCGCAAAGCCGATGCGGAACACGAATCGGCCGAATTCACGCGCGGCACACCGTTCTACGTCGCCCCGGAAAAAATCAAACGCGAACCGGAAACCTTTCTTTCCGACATGTATAGTTTGGGGGCCACCCTTTATCACGCCATTACCGGCCACGTGCCGTTCGATGCGCCGACGCCGGAAGAGGTCGTGCAAGCTCACGTCTACACGCCGCTGACGCCCGCGAATCAAGTCGAGCCGTCCATTTCTCAAGCCACGAGCGATGCGCTCAGCCAATCGCTTGCCAAAGATCCGAACGACCGGTTTCGCAACTACGAAGAATTCATCATGAGTTTCGAAGCCGCGCGTAGCCTGTTGTTATTTCAGCAGAACAGCCAAGCCAATCAACCCGATCAACCCAAGCGTCTGACGAGTTGGTGGAAGCGGAAATGATTCGGAGACAGTCTGACCTAATCGGCGGCGTTGAGCTAACGCCGGCGGGATTTTTTAGTTGAATTACTTTTCAACTCGCGAAAGAAGTTGGTGGGCGCTGAGGGACTCGAACCCCCGACCTACTCGGTGTAAGCGAGATGCGCTAGCCACTGCGCCAAGCGCCCTAATCCAACTGATGACCTTCACCAAACGAAAGCCAGCGAAGTCCGGCACATAGTGAACGACGCCGGTGGTTTTGTCCATCTTCCTTAATACTCGATAACGGCGTTGCTCCAAAAATAATCGGTCGCGCAACGCTGCGTCACGCTCGATCCGGGCGATAATTCCAAAGGATTCCCGCCACGCAGCCGATCGGGATTCCGCTGGCGGATCGTGCCAAAATTTCAAAGCAATGTGCAGAAATAGAGGATGTTATGATTCTCCCGTTTTGATAATTTTAAATATCCACTATGGGTGCTTTCCCGAAAACAAAGCCTTTGCCATCGTCAGCGTTTGGCGAGCTTACAGACCTTTCGTTTTGATCCCGTCCATTAATCCCCACACCTCAATCCCCACCAAATCATGAAGACCCTACTAAAAATCATCGGCGCTGTCGCGTTAGCCGGACTGGCGTCCCGCGCCTCCGCTCAGTTGCAATGGAGTTCGTATGACACGAGCGGCAATCTGGTCGCGACCAATGTCGCGAGCGGTGGCGATCTGGCTTCCGGCGGCACGGTGACGTTCACCATTCCGGCGAATACGCAATTATCCTTCGTGACCAAAAGTTTCACGCCGTTCAGCCTGGCGTCCGGTGGGGCCAAGCGAACCGTCACCTTTAATGTTTCCGTCTCCGCCGGTTTTGGCGGCGTCAATCAACGCACGATGGGTTGGGGGCTTTTCAATTCGACGAACACCGCCAGTTTCACGGACGACGTCGGCTACTTCGGACTGTGGACGGGCGCTTTGATTGAAACCTACGATCATCCGGCGGGCACGGCGAATCTGTTCGGCATTCTTTCATCGCCTTCGAATAAGTTAGGCCAAGGCAACAGCGACGCGGGCGCGCCGGCGGATGGGTTGACTTACACCAATCAAATCCAATTAGTCATGAATGCGGCGGCCAGTGGAATCAGTTTGGGCACGAGCAGTTCAACCATCGCCGCCGCCGGTTTGGCGATGAATGGATTGAACGGCGCGACGAGCGTGGCGCATCGGTCTTACACGAATCCGGTGAATCCATTACTCGGCGGCCAAAGTTTATTCGATGAATTTGCGTTTATGTTCAATAACACTACGGCCAATCCGGTGACAGTGACTCTGAGTGCGATTTCGTTGGGCAATTCGCTAACGTGGGACGCGAGTGGCACCAACCCCGCCTCGCCGACCGACGGTTCCGGCAACTGGGGCGATGCAGCGGCCAACTGGACGAGCGGCGCGAACGGTGGCAGTGACAGCGGTTGGGCCACCGCGCCGGGCTATAGCGCGATCATTGGCGCGAATAACGGCGCGGCAGGCGTGATCACGATCACCAATACCGCGGGCGTGACCGTTTCCAATCTTACTTTCAACGTGGCGGGCAGTGGTAATTATAACCTTGCCGGTTCCGCCATCCTACTCACCACGAACTCAACGATTACGGTGGCGAACGGCGTCACGGCGACGAACAGTTCGCAACTCGGCGGCATCGGTTTTACGAAAGCGGGCAATGGCACATTGGTATTATTTCCTTCTGTCGCGGCCACCAATGTCGGGGCAACGACCGTCAATGCCGGATCGCTTTTTCTCGCGGCCACGGCCGTCAATAGTTTGAACGGCGATCTCATCGTGAACTCGGGCGCGGCGGTTCAGATTGGTGCCAGCTTGAGTATTCCGGCCGCCAACCGTTTTTTCATCAATGGCGGATCCGTGACCAACGTTTCGGGCAGCAACCCGACTTTGACTTATAACCTAATGGCCTTCGATAACGCCGGTTTCCTCGGTTCGGCCGGCCCGCAAATCGGCCAGTTGAATGTGACTAACTTTGATTTCCGTAGCGGCACGGAAGCCTTCGCTAAATTCCCCTCAACCATGACGACTAACTTCAGTGTTAAATCCACGCCGGGAACGATGATTGTGCAAAGTCGCGCCAACTCTTCCGGCGCGAACGGCATTGCCGGATTGAAAATCAATGCCGGCACTTTCATTTGTGATTATGCGAATCCCGCGCCGAATAACGATTCGACCGGCGGCGCCAAATACATCAACACCGCGCCGATGACGTTGGCGGGCGGCACGCTCTTCCAACGTTTCAGTGCGACGGCCAATCGCACGGAAACCGTCGGCGGCGTCTTGATCAATCCCGGCGCCACGACCGTCCTGCTGACGAATAATAGTCCAACGGCCATCAACTATACTTTCGCGCAAGGCGTGATCACGCGAAACGTCGGCGGCACAGTGGATTATTCTAGCGGCGGCCCTAGCACTGGCACCAAAGCGATCACGACCACCACGGTGAATAGTTCCGCCGGTATCCTAGGTGGTTATGCTACTTATGCTGGAACCGATTGGGCGATCGGCCCCACGATCAATGCCTACGCGGCTTACCTCACCAGCGCCGATCCAACCACGTGGGCGACGGCCAACAACATAAGTCTGACGGGAAATCCGACGGCCAATGTTCCCGATCTAACGACCATTAACACCTTAAAACTCGGCGGCACTTCGGCGCTGAGTCTCAACGGTTCATTAACCCTTTCGGCGGGCGGCTTACTCGCTACCGGCACGGGGGCAAACTCCATTTCCGGCGGCACGCTCTTGGGTGGCAGCGGTAGCGACCTTATTATTCATCAGTATAGTAGCGGCAATTTAACGATCAGCTCTACTTTGACCGATAACGGCAGCCCGACCTCGTTAACAAAATCCGGCGCTGGAAAACTAATCATCGCGGGCAATAACGCGCTGACCGGCACCAACTATCTCAACGGCGGCACCGTTGAAGTCGGTAACGTGTCACAACTCGCTGCCGGCCCAGTAGTGCTAAATAACGGTGCCTTACGTTATACCGGTTCCGATACCACCATCACGCGTTCCATCACGCTGAATGGTATCGGCGGAACGATTGATGTGGCTGGCAGTGCAACGCTAATTCAAGTCGGCGCCATCGTTGGTGGCGGCGGTTTTAATTCGCCACTGACGCCCGGCTTGAACTTGGGCGACTGGGGCGGACTCACTAAGATCGGCAGTGGCACATTAGTATTATCTGCCAATAATACTTACAACGGCGCGACTGTTGTCAGCAATGGTGTGCTCACAATCAATGGCACGAACTTGCTGACCGGCGCGAGCGGTCTGACGAATTATGCGGGCGGCGGCAGTGTCACCGTTTATGGCGGCACGCTCGGGGGCGCCGGAGTTATTTCGGGCGCAGTGGACATCAAGAGTGGCGGCACTATTTCGCCCGGCAACAGTAGCGGCACCTTGACCCTGGGATTCGGCCTCACCGTGGAAAGCGGTTCCACCAGCCTTTTCCAAGTGACCAATAATGCCGCTGGCGATCTACTGACCATCCAAGGTAACTTAGTCATTCAGCCCAATAGCACACTGGCGATCAGTATCCTAGGCACCGCCCTGGAACCAACCACCAATGTCTTGCTCACTTACACCGGAGCTAAATCTGGTTCGTTCAATCCAACCGTCGTCGTCGTTAGTGGTAACCCGGATGGTTCGGTGACAGTGGACGACAGCACGCCCGGCCAGATCAAATTAGTAATCATTCCGCAAGTGGCCATCACGAGCCAGCCGACTGATCTCACCGTTTCGACCAATGCTCCAGCGACGTTCAACGTCATTGCGACCGGCACCGCCCCACTGGCTTATCAATGGTATCGTTACGCCGGCCTCAATGACACGGCGCCCGTGGCGCAAACGAGCGCGACGAACGCCACCTTTACCATTGCCAACGCGCAGGCTTCTGATTCGGGATATTACGGCGTGATCGTGACTAACAGCTACAATTCCGTTACCAGCCGGATTGCGACTCTCATTGTCGGCAATATCATTCCGACCCTTTCCGGGCCGACGAATAAGACCGTGATCGCCGGTAATAACATTACGTTCAATACTACCGTCGTCCTCGCCAATCCCGCACCGACCTTACAATGGCAGACCAACGGTGTGACTGTTTTGGGCGCGACCAATTCGTCGCTGACGCTGAACACGGTTCCGTCAGCCTACGATGGCTTATCGGTCTCGGTCATCGCGACCAATCCCGCGGGTAGCACGACGAACTCCGCTACCTTGAGTGTCATCGTAACCCCCGTTATTACGCCGCAACCGACCGGGCAGTCAGTGAATGTTGGCGCAACCGCAATATTTACTTCCGGCGCGACTGGGGTGCCAACGCCGACGTTACAATGGTATAAAAATAACACTTCTATCGCCGGACAAACTGGCGGCACCCTCACGATTCCCAATGCACAAGGCACCAATATCGCTAGTTACAAACTGGTAGCGTCAAATGCGGCGGGCTCCGTCACCAGTTCCGTCGTCACGTTGACGGTGAGCTCAACCACGCTCGTCTCAACGACGCTGGCTCCGGCCAATGGCGCGACGAGCGTCGGCTATGATACGCCGTTGTATATCACCTTCAACGCGCCGATCTCGATCATCAACTCCGGCAAGATTCGCATCTACAACGCAACGAATTCCACCACGCCAGTAGACACGATTGATATGAGCTCCAATAGCGCCGTGATCAGTAGCGGCATTGGTATCACGAATAACATCCAGCCACACAGTTTATTCGCCGGCGATTCGCAAGTGATTAATTATTTTCCCGTGATTATCTCCGGCAACACCGCGGCGATTTATCCGCACAGCGGCGTGCTGACGAGTAACCAGACTTACTATGTGACCCTGGATAGCGGCGTAGTGGCGGATAGCACCGGCGCGTATTTTGCGGGTATCTCAAACCCCAACGCTTGGAGCTTCACCACTAAGTTGGCTGGGCCCGCTAATCCAACAAACTTAGTCGTGGCCGCCGATGGCAGCGGGGATTTCGTCACGGTGCAAGGCGCGGTGGATGCCATCGCGCCCGGCAATACTAACTACACGTTGATCAATATCCACGATGGGAATTACGTCGAGATTGTAAATATTTCAGGTAAAAACAATCTGACCTTGCGCGGTCAAAGCCGGCGCGGAACAACGATCGGTTACGCCAACAATAATAACCTTACTGGCACCACCGCCGCGCGCATGGCGTTCAAAGTTAATTCCAGCGACATCAAGCTAGAGAATCTGACGTTGACCAACGGCACGCCACAGGGTGGGTCCCAGGCGGAAACCTTGCTGATTTATAACAACGGCTTGCGCTGCGTGGTGAATAATTGCGATATCGTCAGCCGGCAAGATACCATTCTGATCAATGCCGGCACATCGCAAGGTTACTTCAATAACTGTCGCATCGTTGGTAACTTCGATTACGTTTGGGGTGTGGGCAGCGGTTACTTCAATAACTGTGTGTTCCATACCGTCACTAACTCGCTCTCGGGTTCGTATAACTTGACGGCGGCGCGCACGCTTACGGCTGCAACCGTGAGCACGAATACTCCGTGGGTGAATCCGAACGGCACCTTGTTTTCTGCGAATGGATTTTCATTCGTGGGTTGCATCATTGAAGCGGATTCCGGCGTCACGAGCATTACTATGGCGGGTTCGAACGGCACCGTGGGCGGGCTGGATTCATGGGTCAATTGCCGCATTGATACCAACGCTTATGTGAATCCCTCTACTGCACTGCCACCATCCAGTTATGTTCTCTGGCAATATCAAAATACGGATCTTACTGGCGTCAATGCCATCACCTTCACCAATCTCCAAACGATTGGCGTGACGAACAGTGACCCGCGCTTACTCGCGGCCACAAATGTTCCGGTCTGGTTTTATGGTTGGACGCCGCAGTTGGCGCCCAACATCATCCGCCAACCGGCGAGTGAAACGAATATTGTTGGTGATACGGCAACCCTTACCGTGGGTGTCACGGGTATTCCCAACGCTACCTATCAATGGCAATTAAACGGAACGAACCTTGATAGTTCAATCAACGCCACCGTCACCAACGCTACGCTCGTGTTGAACCACGTCCAGCTCACGGATGCGGGCGTCTATTCCGTCGTCGCCAGCAACCTCGCCGGCGCGGCAACCAGTGGCAACGCGATCCTCACGGTCTGGCCGAATACGGCGCCCACGCTATCGCCGGTTGCGGATCAAATCGTTAATGTCGGCGTCACGATTAACCTCACCAACGTCGCCACGGATACCGAAGTGCCGCCGCAAA
Source organism: Methylacidimicrobium fagopyrum (assembly GCA_026225255.1). Taxonomy (GTDB): domain Bacteria; phylum Verrucomicrobiota; class Verrucomicrobiia; order Limisphaerales; family UBA11358; genus UBA11358. The sequence continues at coordinate 19,960 of JAMFSJ010000073.1, forward strand.
CGTTGACCTTTAATCTGCTCAACGCGCCTGCGGGTGCCACGTTAGGTTCCAGCAACGGCGTCCTTAATTGGCGTCCGCCCGTTAGCGTCGCCAACACGACCAACCTTGTTTCCGTCGTCGTGACGGACAGTGGCACTCCGGGCTTAAGCGCAACGAATAGCTTTAAGATCGTCGTTAATCCGTTGCCTCAACCCACGGTCGGCACCGTTGCTTACGCCGGCGGACAATTCAGCTTAACCGTCACTGGTCAGGTCGGACCGGACTATGCCGTGCAAGCTTCCACCAACTTGACCGATTGGGTCACGCTCTTCATCACGAATTCGCCGACCGCGCCATTCAATTGGGTGGATGCAAATACCAATGGCTTCAACCTGCGTTTCTACCGTGTAAAAGTCGGGCCGCCGTTGCCGTAAAGCGAAGTCGTAAAAAATCAAAACATCCCAGCGCGCTCAGCTTGGGCGCGTTGGGATGTTTTATGAGGAAGGTTGTTAAAGCTCGCCGGAAAATCCCTGCTGTCGCAAGGCCTCAAACAAAACCAGCGCGACACAATTCGATAAATTCAGCGAACGCGATTCCGTATTGAACATGGGAATCCGTAACCAGTGATCCGGATATTGTTCCAAAAGCTGTTTCGGCAAACCGGCGGTCTCGCGGCCGAAGATAATAAAATCGTCCGGCGAAAATTTTGCGTCGCTGTAAATTTTTGGTCCGTCCGATTCGACGAACCAAAATTTGCCGCCGCCAGTTTTGTGGGCGGCTTCAAATTCGCCCCAATTTTTCCAACGCAGCCACGTCACTTGCTGCCAATAATCCATGCCGGCGCGTTTCAAGCTCGCATCGTCCAGCTTGAAACCGAATGGCTCGATTAAGTGCAGCACTGATTTCGTGGCCGCGCACAACCGCGCCACGTTGCCCGTGTTGGGCGGAATTTCCGGTTGAAGTAAAACAATGTTCATTGCAGAAGAATTCAGAATTCAGGAGCCAGAATCCAGTAAAAGACACTTAATCCAGATCGTCGGTGGTTGCCAGATTCGGTTTTCTAGCTTCTGACTTCTGGCTTCTCCCATAAAAAACTTTCCACAAAACCAAACCATGCGCGGGCGCCGTCATGCCGGCGACGCGCCGGTCTTTGCTCGCTAAAATATCCGCCACGCGTGTCATGGGGATTTTTCCCTGACCGACCTGCACCAACGTGCCGACGATACCGCGGCACATCTTGTAGAGAAAGCCGTCGCCTTCGATGACGAAGGTCAGTTGCGCGCCGGATTTTTTGATATCGCAACGCGACAACGTGCGCACATTGGATGCCATTTCGTAGGTGCGGGTAACGGCGAAACAGCGGAAGTCATGCTTGCCGACAAATAATTTTGCGGCCGCCCGCATCTTGACCAGATCCAGTTTAGCGGGAAAATGCCACGCCCGTTTTTGCAACAGCGGATTCATCGCCGGATGATTCCAAACGGTGTAGCGATATTGTTTGCCCGTCGCGTGAAAGCGCGCGTGAAATTTCGCCGGCACCCGCGACGCGGTGAGCACGCGGATGTCGTCCGGCAAAAAAGCGTTGAGCGCGAGCGCGAGCCGGGCCTCGGGCATCTTGAATTCCGCCCGCGGAATTTCCACATGGGCGACCATGCCGAGCGCGTGAACGCCGGTATCCGTGCGACTGGAACTGTGAATGCGTTTCACGCTCGGAAACATTTTTCCGAACGCGGTCTCAATTTTTTCCTGCACGCCCGTGCCGATTTTCTGCACCTGCCAGCCCTGATAAGCCGTGCCGTCATAAGCGATGACGAGTTTGAATTTTAACGTGTCCACCGGGAAAATTTAACCACGGATGGACGCGGATGAACATGGCTAAAAACCCGCCACGATTTTGACGCGATAATTTGTAGGATTTGCGTCTAAAAAATCTTTTCCGATCCGCGTCTGTCCGGGATTAATTTTTGCCGCTTTGCGCCGCCGCGCCTTTGCGTTAGAGTCCGCGGCAGCCGAAACCTATTTCTCATGATCCGTTCATTTGCATTCACCACGCAGGGCAAGCTGCATAGCAAGGACATCGAACCGTTCCTGATGCCGACGTTGCTGGCAGACACGAATCTTTTTCTCTGGGTGGATTTGGAAAGCCCGACGACGACCGAATGGAAATCGGTGTTGGAACAGATTTTTCATTTTCATCCCTTGTCCATTGAAGACTGCGTGTCGCCGAGTCCGTCGCCCAAGGTGGAAGAATATTCGCCTAAGGAAGGCGATTTGTTCACCCCATATCTGTTCATGGTCATTCACGCGGTAGATTACAGTCGTAAGGATGGTTGTTTTGCGACGAGCGAATTGGATTTTTTCCTCGGTAAAAATTTTCTCGTCACGTTTCACGAAAAAGCGTTGCGCAGCGTCTCGACCGTGGAAGAACGCGCACTCAATGGCACGATGGGCATCGCGCGCGCGCCCGACCGGGTGGCGCATTCGTTGTTGGATACGTTGGTAGATAATTACAAGCCGGCGCTCGATGAACTTGGTTTGGAGATCGCGGAACTGGAGCAGGAAGCCTTGCAGAAACCGACGCAGCAAACGCTTAATCGCATCTTGCAGGTGAAAAAGGAAGTGTTGCACCTGCGCCAGATCATCGGCCCGCAACGCGAAGTGTTGGGGAAATTTGCCGCGGGTGATTTCAAGCTCGTGCGCCCGCATCTCACGCCGTATTTCCGCGATGTGTATGACGCCATTTTTCACATCGGCGAACTGGCGCACACTTACACGGATTCGCTCACCGGGATCTTGCAAGTTTACTTGAACATGTCGTCGAATCAGACCGGCGAAGTCGTGAAATTGCTCACGCTCATCACGGTCATCACGACGCCGCTGATGATGATCGGCACGTGGTATGGGATGAATTTCAAAGATATGCCGGAGTTGGAATACCAACATGCGTATCCGTTTGCGGTCGGGATCACCGCGCTGGCGACGTTGGCGACGTATTTGTATTTCAAGAAGCGGAAGTGGTTCTGAACGTCAAATTTCACAAAAACTTCCACTCGCAAAAGGTCGCGGCCTGACCGCACGGTTTTCCGTCCGGCGTGATCAAATTCCAAACCGTCGCCTGCGAAATTTGGAAGCGGCGACCGTTCTTGGAAATTCGCACACCCGAATAATCATCAATAAAACCGTGCGTGGTGACCGCCGCGAGCAAGCGCGCGCGTTCCTCGCGATTGGGCGCTTCGGCGGTCAGACGCGAAGGCGTGCGGGTCAATTCTGCCCACGACATTTCCCAAAGCGACAGTGCGGTTTGATTGCCATAATTCAAAACCGGATCCGCTTCCGTGCCATGCGAAACAAGCACGAAAGGCGAATTAAAAATGATCTCCGCTTGCTCCGCGCTGGAAAAATTTCCCGCCAATAAGTTGCGTCGCGTAAAATGTTTGAAGCTGCGCACCAAAATTTCCGCGTGCGCCACGGCGAATTCACTTTGCCAGATTTCTTTCACGCGAGGATGGTGAATTTTTTAGCGGCGGTCGGCAATCTGTATCCACGCTGCGGGCGATTGAATTTTGCTGCGGGGAGGTTTTCTTTGCGTCTTAGCGTTAAAACCGGCCGCGCAATTTGCGCTCGGTCACGAATTGAAAGTGAACGATTCCAGCAAGGAATTACTCACTCGCAGAAAAGGAAAAAGATCGTTTCACGCAAAATTCGCTGCAATGGTTCATCAACGAACAGTTGGAAGAAGTTTCTTCCGCCGATGAACTGTTGCAAGTCATCAGCCGCGCCGGGGATACGGTTTTTGTTTTTAATCGAGACCTGCAAATCTGAAGAGTTTCTTTTTTGACAGGATTAACCGGATTTACCGGATTAAAAAATGGCGCTTTCCGGCTGATTTAATCCGGTTAATTCTGTCTTCTTTTCAGGTCCGATCGGCGCTCACCACGGGCGTTCCAGATCAGGGCGTTTCTTCGTCGGGCCCTTTGATTTTTGGCCCAACGTGGCCAAACCTTCGGGCGTCGCGTCGGCTTTCGCGGCTTCAGCGGCGATGGCGTCCATGGTTTCACCGATGACGCCGAGCAACGCGGCGCGACCTTGTCCGGACACGGCAGAACAGGTGAAATACGCGGGCGGTTGCACGAACCACGGAGAGATTTGCGCCATAAATGCGGCGATATTTTTCTCCGTGTCCACGGGCAGATTTTTATCCGTCTTGGTGAAAACGAGCACGAACGGGATTTCGTTGCGCGTAAGCCATTCGAGAAATTCGAGGTCAATCTCTTGCGGTGTCAGCCCCGAATCAATCAGCGCGAAAACGTGGCACAGATTCGTGCGGTTTTTCAGATATTCAGAAACGGCGTTATTAAAACGACGACTGGCCTTGCGCGAACCTTCGGCGAAACCGTAGCCGGGCAAATCCACCAGCCGCCACGTTTTGTTCATCGTAAATATATTGATGAGCTTGGTGAAACCGGGCGTGGGCGAGACGCGCGCCAGACCCACTTCGCCCGCCAGAAAATTCAGCAGCGACGATTTGCCGACGTTCGAGCGGCCGATGAAAGCGAATTCCGGCAACGATTCATCGGGACACGAATCCAAGTCCGGTGCGCTGCAATCAAAAATGGCGGATGAAATATCCATAATATATCTGGATTGATTATCGCAGAAAATCCGCGACGCGGACATCATCATTTTTCCCGGGTGATGGAAGCGTGCCGGTTTTTTTATTTAAACGTTTTGACCGGCGCTTAAAATGCCCTTCACGCGTGCGCCATTTACCACTGAAAGGTCACGGCTTTGCCATCTAACTTCCATTGCGTGGGCGTGCGGGTTTGCAACCAGTCGAGCGGTTCGCCGAGCGGTTGCGGTTGGGCGGCGGCGGTCAAGGCGGCCTGCAACGCTTGGGTTTGTTCTGGGCCAGCCAATCGTTGCGGCCAGCTCACAAAGAGCGGCGTGCCGCTGTGGGCCAGCAAATCGAGCCACTGCCGATTTTTCTCCCACGGAACCGCGTTGCTGCGGGCGAGGCCGGAACAGTCAGCGTCCACCAAATAGAACGCGCCATTTTGCGCCGCGCGGAAGGCCAGGCAATTCACGCCCATCTTGCGCGTGCGATTCCAGTCCGTGCCGCTGGTGTCGTCACCGATGCGCGCCAGCTCAAAAATGCCGGCGGAAAGGTGGCTCATCGTGTTGCAACCATTTAACAGCACCTTATTTCCAGCGGCCTGACGAAGCGTGCGATAAAAATTCAAAATGATTTCCGCGGTCGTGTGGCTGCGATCAGAAAACGCCCAGCCGTCTTCCGTTATTTCATCGCCCATGTGGTTTCCCCAGCGGCCCAAAATTTCTTCGGTGGAAAAATCATGCTTAATCATTTCGTAACCCCAGCCGCGAAAACGCTGCATATTTTCGGTGATGTCTTTCAAGACTTCCGGGTTTGAGGGATCGAGTGTTTCCGACCGGTTGGCCAGACGCCACGTTGCCGGGCAATCCGGCCACGCTTGCAAGGGGCGATACCACAGGCCGGGCCGCGCGTTCAGGGCTTTGATTGCCTGCGCCACTTCGGACATCGTGGAACCGAATTTTTCGTTCGTTTTTTTCCACGGATTACCGCGGTCTTTGCCGCCTTGCCGGTTCGCTTGCCAGCCATCATCAATCACCATATAAGGCTGGTTTTCTTTCGTCGGAGAAAGTGCGGACGTAAAGGCGGCGTCTTTCAAAAAACCCGCGGCGGTGTTGGCGCCGTAAGCGCAATACCAATCGTTAAATCCGTAAACCGGCTGACGAACAATCCTCGGGTGCGGACACATCTGCCGGCAAAAAACGCTCGCCGCCGCAAAAGCATTTTCACTCGCCTGACCTTGGTGAGTGATGATCGTGCAAACGGTCAAGGTGCGTTTGCCGAGTTCAACCCCGACTCCACCGCTGCGCACATCGGCCCACAGATCAATGCCGTTCGCATCCGTTCGCCAATAACACAACGCCGCCGGACCGGTCATCACGCCGTAACCATCGGTGGTCGTTCCATTCGAAACTAAAAAATACCACGGCATCGCGCCGGTGCGGCCGATCGGTTTCCATTGCAGATCGCCGTAGGCCCGCTCCCAGGCGTCGCCCAGAAAAACCGCATTGGTATCGAAAGTTGCCGCCCAATGCAGATGCAGTTTTTTCACCGGCACGCCCGGGGCTTTCAGCGACACGACAGCGGGGTTTGCGCGAATGATTACTTGGATGCCGCCGCCCGACCACTTGCCCTGATCGCCTGAAGTCAACGTGATGGTTCCGTTGGTCAAAACCACTTCAACCGAACTGGGCGGTTGCGTGAGGTCGGTGAAATTAGCGGCCACCAAATTTTCGCCGGCGAGCCGAAAAAATAACGCCGTTAGCAAACCTAACCAAAATTGTTTTGGACGGATCATAAAAATTGGATTCAAAAAAATTGCGGTGATCTGGTTCACGGCATTTTCGGACCGCAAACCAGATGGTTCCGACGATGACAAAACTAGCCAGTTCCCAATTGCCCGGCCATTCAGACTAAATTTACGCCGGGAATTTTACGGTTTCGCGGCAATCGGGCGAATCTTGATGTTGCGGAACGAGACGCTGCCGTGATCGCCTTGCAAACCGATGAAGCCGAGATCGGATTTTGCAAAGCCGGGCATCTGGCTGAATTTGCAGGCGGCCACGCGCGCATTGAAATCGGCGCTGTGCAGGACGTAATCAAAATATTTTACGCCGTTGATGTCGTGTTCGCATTTTTCGGGCGTGACGAGGAGGCGGATATGATTCCATTGGCCAACGGGTTTAGTGGCGTCGAGCGTCTTGCCGGTGGCAGGATCAATCGGCGGTTGATAGAGCGCGTAGAGCCAGCCGCAACGGATTTTATCGGCGGCTTTTTCGTTATCTTCCAATTGAAATTCCGGTCCGGTCGCCCACGTGGCGCCGCCGTCGTTGGTGATGTGATACAAGATGCCGAGTTGCCGCCTTCGGAAATGTTGTAATCGAGTTGGAGTTCGAACCAATCGTATTTGCCAGCGCTGACGATGTCGCCGGCGTTATGCGGATCCACACACGTAAGGACGCCGTCTTTCACCTGCCAACCGGGGCGGACGCCGTCTTTTTTGAAATTACTCCAACCGTTAAAATCTTCGCCGTCGAACAGCAGTTGCCAACCCGCGGCTTTTTCCGCCGAGGTGAGCGTGTTGGGTTTGACGCAAGTGGTGCCGCAATGCGTGGTGCAGCCGGTGAAAGCCAAAGCGGAGGCGGCGAAGGCGATGAGTAAAGTGTTTTTCATGGTGGGGAAAAAATTAGACGAAGTTGGCGGCGGGGACAATGGAAAGAATTGGCGAATATTTTGCAGTCGCGGCCTGGCTGGGAAAACATCGCCGACGCCCAATTGCCGCCCATTCACGATGATCCGTGTGACCGATTCATTATCGCCGCCGCAAAACAGCATGATTTAACGGGCGTGGCTGGCGATGAATAGTTTGAGAAATATGGCCTGACGGTGATCCGTTAGGCAATGCCATAAAGAACGTGTGTCACGACCGGAGCGCCGAGCATTGCTCGGCGCTCCGATTAAAATAAAAAACGGGAGGGAAGCGCCTTACGGCAAACTTCACCTCCCGGGTAAATCGTGAATGCGGATCAGTGTTTCACTTCAATCGCCTGGCCCATCGGCTGGCCAATTTCTTTGAGCAATTGCACGAACCATTTCGTTTTAACAGCGAACGGTTTGCCGCCTTTGATGCGCTCGAATTCGATGGCGCGGAGTTGATCGCCGCGTTCTTCGTCTTCGCCTACCACGCCGCCTTTGCCGGCGAAAGCGCATTGCACGGCCTTGACGGCGCAACGTTTGATGAGTTTGCGATCCGCCGCATTGGCCGCGGCGGCGCGGCTGTAATAACCACTTTTTTGCACGAGCGTTTTTTCCGCGCCGAGCAATTCAGCGAACTGTTTGGAGAACCACGAGCCGACGTTCACCTTGTCCAACCGGACGTGGCCGAACGCATCGCGCGGAACTTCTTCACCGCGCGATTTCATTTCCGCAACGATCGACTCCACGCCGGCACCTTCGGATATGAACAGGTTCACGCAATCGTGTTTGTCCATGATCTTTTTCAGACGCGCGGCTTCGGCCTTGATGTCGAGTGCCATTTCGGGAATGAAGATCGCGTGCACCCCGCGACGTTCGCTGCTCAAACCGAGCTCCGGCAAGAAGCTCATTTCTGACATCAACTTCGAGTATTCCGCCGCCGTCGCCGCCGTGAGCCAGCCGCAATTGCGGCCCATGACTTCGTGAATGATGAGCATGCGCGGATTCGCGTTGTGCTCGGCCACGACGTTGGCGAAATAATGCGCGCCTTCCTCGGCCGCCGTCCACGCGCCCAAACTTTGGCGGATCGGAATCACGTCATTATCAATCGTCTTCGGCATGCCGACGACCGTGAGATTATAATTGTTCGCCTTGAGAAATTTCGCGAGGTCCGCCGCCGCCGTATTGGTGTCGTCACCGCCGATGGTGTGCAACACGTCCACGCCGTCCTTGATCAATTGATCCGCCGCGACCTTCTGCGGATCTTGACCTTCCTTGACGAGCCCGCGCTTCACGCAATCCTTGATGTTGGTGAGCTTCACGCGGCTGTTGCCGATGGGACTGCCGCCGTGTTCGACCAGCGCCTTCCACTTTTTGCGCGCCGAAGCGGTCACCTTCAAACTCTTGCCTTGCAACAAGCCCATGTAACCGTTCACGTAGCAGATGATCTCCACCTTCGGCGCCGTGCGCGTGTAAGTTTCGATCAAATAACCAATGGAAGCGCTCAAGCACGGAGCTAAACCGCCCGCTGTCAGGATGCCAACTTTCTTAATTTTTTTATTCATAAATTTTTGGAGGGCCAAGCCTCAAGCCGCCGATGATGTGGCAAAGACGTTTCAAGCTCAATTTCAAACCGCGCCGCAACCAACGGTAACCCGTTTTACGGCGGCCCGTAATCGAGGTCGTCCGCGGTTCAATTTTCTCAGCTTACCGAAATGGCTCGTAAAGCGTAAATCGCCTGTCGTAAATTTGGTCGTGGCCAAGAATATTGTTTATTTCGATCTCGAAACGCAGAAGTCCGCTGATGAAGTGGGCGGTTGGGGTAATATTTCCAAAATGGGCATGAGCATCGGCGTGACTTACAGCACGGCGACAGGTGAATATAAAATTTACGGCGAACCGCAGGTCAACGATCTGCTCAAGGAATTGCAACGCGCGGATTTGGTCGTCGGTTTCAATAATTTGCGGTTCGATTACGAAGTGTTGCACGGCTACACGGCCTATGATCTCGCGCAATTGCCGACGCTCGACATGCTCGTGGAATTGCAAAACACGTTGAATCACCGGCTCTCGCTGGATTCCATCGCCACCGCGACGTTCGGCGTGGAAAAAACGGCGGAAGGTTTGCAGGCGATCCGATGGTTCAACGAAGGCAAGATGGCCGAGATCGCCGAGTATTGCTGCTACGACGTGAAGATCACCAAGCTCGTTCACGAATACGGCGTGCAACACCGGCAGCTTCATTACAATAATCGCTTCGGCAAAAAAATGACCGTGCCGGTGAAGTGGTGACCAGACGGGGGATTTTTAACCGCTAATCTACGCTGATCTGCGCTAATCAAAAACGGTCGCGCAAAGTTGCTGCCCCACCCGTTAAGCTTGTTTCCATTAGCGAAGATCAGCGTAGATTAGCGGTTAAAAAAATTCACAATTTTGGGTTTAAACTAATTTTCGAAATATCCGCGTCACGTCTGATCGCTGCAAAACTTTCGCGGCGTCAAAGCGTTTGCCTAACCATGGCGCGGTGAAAATTTTTTCAGAGGATATAAATTGCTCCAATAACTTTACGTTAGAACTCGTCGCCGCGTCGGGTTTTGGCGGCGACATCAAAATCACTTTAGCTTGGGCGCGAAGATTTTTTGGTAACGCCTCCAACGTGAGTCGCAGGTGATTGACCACGCCAAGCTTATTGGGCGCGACAATGATGGGCGTGGCGCGCAGGGCGACCAGCAGATGGCGCGAGTCAAAATTTTTGCCCAGCGGACTCAATAATCCGCCGGCGCCTTCAACCAAGACGACGTCGAATTTTTTCTGCGTCGCCCGAATGTGCGTGAGCACAGACGCGAGCTTGACGGTCTTTTTTTCAAGCTTCGCGGCCAGCACGGGCGCGATCGCCGCGCGAAAATGCCACGGATTGATTTCATCCAACGTCAATGCGCCGTCGAGGGCCGCACACAAAGCTTCAGCGTCGGCGCGTCCCCCGGAACACAACGGCTTGAAGGCCGCGACGCGGGTTTTCTGCGCGCGCAAAAATTGGGCGAAAAGCGCGGTGAAAACCGTTTTGCCGACGCCCGTATCCGTGCCCGTGATGAAAAACGTTGGCTGCATTGGTTTGGAAAATATAAGCCAACGGCGCGGCAGAATAAAAGAAAACCCGTCGCGGTGCGCGGGTAATGTTCGCTGAAAGCGGAAACTTTTTTCACGCGTTTTGACTTGGCGGCGAATCTTTTCTAATCTGTGACCATGAAGATCGTTCGCCATACTGACAAAGATTTTTCCGCCAAACTGCGTGAGATTGCCGCTGATTCCAGCTTGTTCGATACCGAGATCGAGCAACGGACCAAGGTGATTCTCCACGATGTTTTCTTGCACGGCGATGCGGCGATTTTGGAGCTCACGGAAAAATTCGACGGCGCGACGCTAACCGCCGAGCAACTCGCGGTGACGTCGGCGGAATTATTTAACGCCTCGCTGATGGCGGATGATGCGCTGCGTGCCGCAGTGGCCGAAGCGGACGCGAACATCGCCAGCTTTGCTAAAAAATCCAAACGCAAAAATTGGTCGGGTAAAAATTCTCACGGCGCGAGCGTGGGCGAAAAATTTGATCCATTCACGCGCGTTGGCATTTACATTCCTGGCGGCACCGCGCCGCTCGTTTCCACCGCGTTGATGACGATCACGCTGGCGCGTGTCGCGGGCTGCAAAGAGATCGTCGTCACCACGCCGTGCGGCCCAGACGGCTCCGTAAATCCCGCGATTTTATTCGCCGCGCGGGCGGCGGGCGCGACGGAAATTTATCGCGTCGGCGGCGCGCAAGCGATTGCTGCGTTCGCTTACGGCACGAAGACGATCCGGCGCGTGCAGAAAATTTTCGGCCCCGGCAACGCCTACGTCAGCACGGCCAAGCGACTGCTCTTCGGGCGCGTGGCGATTGATCTGCTCGCCGGCCCGAGCGACGTTTTGATTTTCGCCGATGATACGGCGAATCCCGCGTTCGCCGCCGCCGACATGCTCGCCCAAGCCGAACACGGTTCCGGCCACGAACGTGTCTGGCTCGTCACGACTTCCGCAAAAATTCTTCGCGCGGTGGAAAAAGAAATCGCGAAACAATTGCCCAAACTGCCGCGCCGCGAATTTATCCAACGCGTGCTCGACCGCAACGTGTGGCTCATCCACGTTGCGACCCTAGCCGACGGCGTCGCGCTGACGAACCAACTCGCGCCGGAACATTGCGAAGTCATCACGCGCAACGCGCGCCGCGTGAGCGATGGCATCGTGACGGCGGGCGCAATTTTCCTCGGCAACTGGTCGCCGACCGTCCTCGGTGATTACGTTGCTGGCCCAAGCCACACCTTGCCCACCGATGGCGCGGGTGCCTCCTTCGCCGGCTTGACCGTGGATCAATTTCAACGTCGCACCAGCGTGGTGGAATACAATCGCGCCTCGCTCAAGAAAGCACTGAAGACCGTAAAGAAATTCGCGGAACTGGAAGGCTTGGCGGCACACGGAAAAAGTGCGGAAGTGCGTTTGGGATAAACTTTTTTAAAACGACCGACTAGAGACTAGCTGAATTTAACCCATAGCTGGTTTCCAAAACAAGTAGCGGCAAAAGAGGTTTCATGATTTGATTGGATTTGTTCCAAACCTTCAACGTTGCGGCAGATGTGAGCAAATACTTAACAAAAGGAATGCATCTGGTCTACCTTGACCAATGCGTTCTCAGTCGTTTTTTGGAAACCCCAAAAAACACTCAATGGTGTGATTTGTGTGAAATAATTTTAAAAGGGAATGCGAGCCGTCGAATTCTTTGTCCTACATCTTTAGAACATTTGATTGAAACCTCCTCTCTGCCGAACGAGGACGCTGTCTATTTAGATGAGTTGATAAGAAAACTATCATTTGGATGGGCACTTTCAGATGAGTTCTTGCTGATAGCTCATCAAATAATAGCCAAACTACGTGACCGTCTATTTTCTCGTGCACATTTTTTAGAAAAACGAGTTTTGCGCCCAATTACCTATCCTGGAACATTGGAAAAATTAAGGGAAATAAAAACTGGCTTGGATGAGCATAATGCTTGGCGTGTTCAAGGTGTAAATGAGCTAAACTCTTTAGTCCGCGATGGTCCCAAAGCTGGTGCTGAAATGTTACAAGCCTTGATCAAGTTAAGTTCTGAAGGTTATGTTAAAAAGCTGCTAGCTGAAGTTTCGAATTCTTTGCTAGCTGGCCATGTCATTATACGCTTTGAAGACAACAATGATAAAATGTTAAATTGGGCATCCAAGGTTGTTTATGAATTGATTGTTAAATATCGGCTCACTCTTGAAGAAGGGCAGAAATTATGTCAGTTATTACGCGCAGAAGGTTTAAATTTCATTCCCTCGCTCCAAATAAGAGCAGAGCTTCATGCCATGCAATTTTTTCGCAGAGAGAAAATCGAACCGCGCGATCAATATGATATCACTCGTGCTGCATGCGCGCTTCCTTATGCAGATGTTTTTATTACAGATGGCGGAAAAGCGAGCGCGATCAGAGAAATGAAACTAGATGCAGCTAATAAATCAGTAGTTTTTTCAATGAAGAAATCAGAACTCAATTCAATGATAGCCCACCTCAAAAAAATTGTGAATTAAATGAGTTTTTTCTGTTGTTCTTATAAACGGCATAAAAACTTGCTTGAGCAATTGGAATTCGATGTATGAAAAAATGGATTGTTGTTGATGCAGAACATTTAGGCGGAAGTCAGCGTGTGCGTGGCACCCGCATTTCCGTGGCCTTCATTCTTGAATCGCTCGCCGCTGGAATGTCTGTTGCTGAGATCGTAGATGCATATCCAAGTTTAACCAAAGAGGCGGTTAATGGAGTTTTAGCAGAAATTAGAATATGTGGACCGATTTAATTTTGTTCGCGTATTTTGCGTATTTCGCGGTTAATATTTAATTAATTTATGCCCTGGACTTGTCTCATCATTGCCGGCCTGCTGGAAATCGGTTGGGCCATTGGTATGAAATACACTGAAGGTTTCACGCGCCTGTGGCCGACCGTGGGCACCGCCATTTGTTTGATCGTCAGCTTTTTTCTGCTGTCGTATTCGATCAAAACCATTCCCATGGGCACGGCTTACGCGGTCTGGACCGGCATCGGCGCGGCAGGTGCGGCCTTTTTTGGGATGCTGGTGTTTGGCGAATCACGCGAGGTCGGACGAATCGTTTGTTTGGTGTTGATCGTCGCCGGCACGGTGGGTTTAAAATGGTTTTCGGGAAAAGCAGGTTAATCTTATTATCACATGACCAAAGGGAATTCATTGATCCGGCCGCTGGTCCACGACTTGCACGCGTATGTGCCGGGCGAACAGCCGAAGATCAAAGGGCTGATCAAACTTAACACGAACGAAAATCCGTATCCGCCGTCGCCCAAAGTTTTGGCCGCCGTGCGCAAGGCGACGGATGAACGTTTGCGACTGTATCCCAATCCGACGGCGCAAGTCTTGCGTGAAAAACTGGCAAAACTGCACAATTGCAAACCGGAGAATATCATCATCGGCAACGGTTCAGATGAAGTATTGGCGTTGGCGGTGAAATGTTTTGTCGAGCCAGCCGCCAACTCAAAACTAAAAACTAAAAATTCAAAACGGTCGGCGACGACCGTGCAATATTTCACGCCGAGTTATTCGCTGTATCCCGTGCTGGCGGATATCCATGGCGCGGCGAAAAATGCCGTGCCGTTGAAATCCGATTTTTCCCTGCCGAGCGTTGCAGAATTGCAGCGTGGCAAGCAGTGGGATTTCAAAGCGGCCTTGACGTTGGTGACTACGCCCAATGCGCCCAGCGGTCGCGGTTACTCGACGGCTTCCTTGGAAAAATTGTGTCGCGCGCAAAAAGGGGTCGTGGTTTTGGACGAAGCTTACGTTGATTTTGCGGAAGAAAATGCGCTGAAACTGGCGTTGAAATATCCACATGTGCTCGTGGCGCGGACTTTTTCCAAAGCGTATTCGCTGTGCTTCCAGCGCGTCGGTTATTTTGTTGGCAGCGCGGAACTGATCGCCGCGCTGGATAAAATCCGCGACAGCTACAATGTGAACGGTCTGGGCCAGATCGCCGCCGCCGCGACGTTGGACGATCTGAAATATTATCGCGAAAATTTTGTGCGGATCATCACGATCCGTCAATGGCTGGAACGCGAACTCGCTGCGCTCGGTTTTCAAGTATTGCCCAGCCAGACGAATTTTCTGTTAGCCAAGCCGCCGCAATTTCCCGCCCAAGCCTGGTTGCAAAAATTGCGCGATAAAAAAATTCTCGTCCGCTGGTTCAGCGCGCCGGGAATCAATCAATACCTGCGCATCACTATCGGCACGCCGGCGGAAGCGGTGGCGTTGGTCAAAGCGGTGCGCGCCATTTTATAAGTGACAATCTAAAAAACGCGCGTGTATTTGGAATTCTACAGTTTGAAGCAGGCCCCGTTCGACATCACGCCGAACCCGCGCTTCCTTTTCCACAGCACGAAACATCGCGAGGCGTTCAATCATCTGCTCTACGGTATCCGCGAACGGAAAGGTTTTGTCCAACTGACGGGCGAAGTCGGCGCGGGCAAAACGACGTTATGCCGCGCGTTGCTGGAGCAGTTGGATGAAAAATATTCCACCGCGCTGATTTTGAATCCGGTGTTGAACGGCGATGAATTAATGAAAGCCATCGCGACAGAATACGGCCTCGACGTGAAAGGCAAAGATCGTCTGGAAACGATTTCGGCGATCAGTAATTTTTTATTAACGCAAACGTTGGCGGGTAAAGAAACGGTGCTGATCATCGATGAAGCGCAGAATTTAACGGAAGATTTGTTGGAACAAGTGCGATTGATTTCCAACATCGAAACGGACGACCGCAAATTGTTGCAAATCGTTTTGATGGGCCAGCCGGAATTGCGCGACCGCCTCAACAGCCCGCGCTTGAAACAACTGCGCCAGCGCATCACGGTGCGTTATCATTTGTCGGCGTTGACGCGTGCGGAAGTTGGCGAATATATCCGCCATCGGCTCACTTTGGCCGGGGCGAGCGGTGGTCCGACGTTTACCGCGCCGGCGGTTTGGCGCGTGTTTCGTTACAGCGGCGGCGTGCCGCGATTGGTCAACGCGGTTTGCGACAAAGCTTTGCTGGCCGGATTTGTTGAACGCAGCCAGCAAATTAATTATCGAATGATCGGCCGCGCCATCCGCGAGCTCGAAGGCCACATCCACGCATGAGCGAAATCAACGACGCCTTAAAACGCGCGCGCCAAGCGCCAGCGGATAAGTCCAATGAGCCGCGGGCGATCTATCTGCCGCCACGGCCAGTTGAGAAAACGCCGACAGTTTTGGGGTGGCTGATTCCGGCGTTTATCGTAGTGCTGGTCGTGGCGGCGGTTTTCTTTATCGGTTGGGCGGCGACGCATCGGCATGCGCAAAAAGTAATCGCGGTGCCAAATCGCGCCGCGCCCGTGCCGCCCGTCGCGGATATTGCGCCGACGGTTTCGCCCAGCGCAACGCTGACAACTGCCCCCACGCCACTACCCGCGCAGATAGTTGCGCCAGCAACGCCTCCACTACCAAAGTTGCAGGGGATTTTTTATTCGCCCAATGCGCCGACCGCGATTTTGGGTGGAAAAACAATTGGCCTTGGCGACAAATTCGGTGATTATCGCGTGCAACACATTTCCCCAACTGCCGTAACGCTCGTTGATGCCAGCGGCCGGGAAATCAAAATCGAGATAAATCACTAAGTTATGTTGCTGCGGAAATTGTTTTCGACTTCGCCCAGCGGCGCGCGCGCCCTGCCGTTCATTCTTTTCGTCGCGCTTACGTTTTGTCAGGGCCAGTTTGGTGACGCTTCGGCTTACTGGTTTTACTTCGCCAAAACGCTCGTCGGCCTTTGGTTGATTTTTGAGATGCGCCCGTTCGTCACGGAAATGCGTTGGGCATTCAGTTGGGAAGCGGTCGTAGTTGGCATTGCGGTCTTCGCGGTTTGGGTGGGCATCAATGGCGAATGGACAACGCAAAATACGCTTTGGATTAAACTTGGTCTTTCGCATCCGGCCACGAAGCCGGCTTTAGTCTGGAATCCGAATGAACAATTCGGTTCCGGTTCCGCGTTGGCGTGGTTTTTTATCGCGGTGCGGATTTTGGGTTCCGCCTTCGTCGTGCCGCCGCTGGAAGAAGCTTTTTACCGTTCGTTTTTATATCGCTACATCGCCAATCAAAATTTTTTATCCGTGCCGTTGAATCAATTTCTGTCCGTGCCGTTTTTTACAACGATTTTGATCTTTGGCTTGTCGCATAACGAATGGCTCGCCGGCATTATTTGCGGGGCCGCGTTTCAATGGCTTGTGCTCCGCAAAAATCGTCTCGGTGACGCGATGACCGCGCACGCGATCACAAATTTTCTACTCGGCGTGTGGGTGGTCTGGCGTGGCGCATGGAATTTTTGGTAAGCCCAAGCGCGCACTCCAAACCATTTCTTACGGGGATACGACGCGATAGAATTGCGCCGGATTCGTCGCTGCAAGATCGGTATAAGTCATCACGCTCGCGCTAGCTGTGCCGTTGGTCAAAACCCACCAATTCGTCAGCGGCAGCAGTAAATTCGTGCTGCTCAAAACGCGAAAACTTTGGCCACTCGCGCCACTGAAGTTGAAGGTGAAAACACCCGGACCAACGATGCCGTAGCTCCCGATCACCGGCGTGATGGTGGCCGTATAAATTAAATTCAACGAATTGCCGTTGGTATTCACACTGAAGATTCCAGCGAAGGAATTACTAAAATGACTCACGTCCATCACGAACGTTGACGGATTGAAATGCGTGATGCCGCCGCTGGTCGTCGCCAGCGTCCAAACATAATTGCTGCCAAACGCAAATCCGGGCAGACCACTGCTGGAAATTAATTGAATGGTAAACGGATTATTCGTCGTCGCTGCCAGATCAAGCGCGCCATTGATAGCTAATAAGTCTTGGCCGAAAATGTTAGTGGCATTCGTTAATTGAAAGCCTAGGGCGCCACCGGAGTTCCATGTTTCACTGCCCGTTGTCAAAGTGCCCACGCTGTTATTGCCCGGTGAAATCAAGCCGTTCACGATCACCGAACCGGTGACCGCGCCGTTGCCGCTCAACGTCGCGCCCGCCGCCGCCGTCACGGTGCCGGCCAGCGAACCATTGAGGACTAACACGCCATTACTGATAATGGTATTGCCCGAATAAGTATTCGCTCCGGCTAAAATTAATACGCCGGAACCGGTCTTACTCAGGGCGCCTGCGCCAACAAAACTTGCAGTCACCGTTGCGGTTTGATTGCCGCTCACGTCAACGGTATGGGTGCCGGAAATATTGCCGGTATTGGCGAGATTGAGATTGAGTCTGTTCACGCTTAAATCGGAATTCGTTAGATTGCCCAACGTGCCGTCCGCCCAAATAAAAGTTCCCGTGCGACTGCCGCCGCTATTCGCGCCCGCTTGCAAAATCTCGGTTCGCAACGTGCCGCTATCGAGTAACAAAGTTCCACTCGCCGTCGCCGTGCCCGTGCCGGTGGCGGCAATATTGTTGCCCAAAGTGATCGTGTTCGCCGCGACGTTGCCACCTTTCAATTCAAACGTGCCGTTGCCGGTGCGCGAATAGGAGGAGCCGCTGGTAGCACCTTGCGCCTGGCCGATGGTCAAATTACTCGTGGTCAAAGTGCCGCCGCCCATCACAAAGTTAGCCGTGGTGACCCCATCACGATCGGAAGCATTGCCGAGTAATAACGTGGTTAACTGCGCGTCTAGCGTGCCATTGCTGACATTGAAGGTCGCGGTCGTGCTTTGTGCGGCGAAATTATTTTGCCAGCCGACGGTCATCGTCGCCGGACTAATGCCATCGCTGGCACGAATCGTGACGGATGGATTGGTCAGGCCGGACGCAAACGCAACGCTGCTGGATTGTTTTTGGAAACCGAGATTGATCGTATTCGCGTTGAAGTTATTGATCTGACCTAAAGTCAAAGCGCCGACGAACCCTGGCTGGCCAAGGCCGTTGAATCCCGCGACCAATAAATTCGCCGCCGTGATGTTATTCGTCGCTGCCAACTTCAACGTCGCCGTGCCCGCACCGGACGTGGCAAAGGTATTGGGTCCGACGCTGAACGTATTGCCCGGCGAATTGAAAGTGAAGCTACCCAATCCCGACAAGTCCAACGTCACACTAGTATGATTGGGCGAACCGAAATACCAATTACTAGAACTTAACTGTAACGTCCCGCCGCCGGTCACCGCCGCCGCTACGCCATCGTTCACCACCGGCGCATTCATTGGCTGCACGCCGCCAGCGAGATTCAGCGTCGTGGTGTTTTGGATGTCCGCGAAATTAATGGCGACGATATTCGTCCCGAGTTGGTTAGTGCTGCTCAAGCTCACGGTGCCGGCACCCAAAATTGTCAATGTCGTTGGCGTCGGTGCCGTCACGATGCCGCCGATGGTCAATGTTTGATTCGTCGGGACGATCCAGCATTGACCGTCCAATAAATTCAATCCGGCGATGATCGTCGCTGAAGCATTCGCGACAATGCCATTGCTGATGCTTAATGGCCCGGCTCCGGTCAATTTATAGCTGACACTGGCGACGGGATTAAAAGTCAGTTGCGCCACGGTATGCGCGCTGAGCAATGTCACTGTTCCGGCCGTGCTGCCCGCGCCAAAAATCGCGCCATAGCCAGTCGTGTCGTCCCAAGCCACATTGCTGCCCATACCGCCCCACCAATTATTGCCGCCGGAACTCCAGAAGCCACCGCCATCTTGTGCGCCGGTCGTAAACGGGCCCATGTCCCAAGTTAGATTTGATCCGGAATAGTCGAATACCGCTTGGAACGATTTGCCATGCGCGCCGCTGGTATTGACCGTCAGAATAATCGTCGGGCTTAACTGCACCACGGTAACTCCGGCGTCGGCGGACACGACACTGCTGGCAGAACGATTCAGCGTCACAGTGATAGAACTCGTGTTCGTCTGCGTCGGATCGGCGATGCCGACGGATAAGCCGCCCAGCGTTTCCAGCGTGATGACGGAAGACTTTTTGTTCACGGTGATCAAGTCGGCCGAATTATTTCCATCCAACCAGAAGTTAGCCGCGACTACGCCCAGCGCCGGTTTGCTGACCGCTTGAACGGTCGTCGTATTCGCCAGCACGATGATGTCAGGATTCGCCGCATAAGTGCTCATGGCGCTCGCCGTAAAGTTGGGCAGAACAACATAGGCATAAGTTGAGTTCACTGGTTTAAGACCGTGACTGAACCAGAGTTTAAGATAGTTATCGGTCAACAAATTTGTGGTGGAGCTGGTGTAAGTGCCGTTATTGATCTGTGACCAACTATTGGTATTCGCGACGAATGACATTTGCAAATTCGTTGCGCCGCCGGGAAAGTAATAGCCGCCCACGCCATCCAAAGCACACCACGAAACACTGGCGGGTTGTGCGTTCCAACCGATGGTCGGCGGATAACTAACGCCGTTCACGGTGAAGTTATTGGTCGGAGATGTTCCGAGCCGACGATCTTCGACCGTGGTATCCACGCCGTAGTTATCGCCGCAAGTCACACCGGCACCGAGACAGACCATTTCGTTATCCAACATGAACCACGATTTTTTAGCCGTGAGCGTGGTTTTAACCGCGGCCAATGACATGCCGCTCACCCCATAAGTATTCGCCACTTGCGCGCCGCCCACCCAGTTCTGTGTGGTCTTCGCCGCTGAGTTGGCAGCATTGACCCGCGTATTCGTTACGACCGTAGTTCCGGGTAAATGATACGGATCCACCGTCGGCCAAAAGTCGCCGGTAAATTGCGTTTCGGTATTTCCTAAGTAGAGATAAGTCATGCCGTCCCCGGTGAACCAGCCGTGTAGATTTTCGCCGTTGATGCTTTCGTAAGAGGTGATGCGCGTGGAGGACAGACTCAAGCCGATGCCGAAATTATTTCGCCACGCAACCGCACGATCCATATTGGCAAATTGAAATTGTTGCGGCGATAAAAACGGTGCGTTCGCCCAATTATTAAAAGCGGTCGCCGTGGCGGACGGCGCAAATTTGGCGATGCTGCGAACGCTCGCAATCGTGCCCGCACCGTCGGACGATTCCGTTTCGCCAAATCGGGAAATCGCCCGGCCACGCATCATATCCATCATCGCGCCATGATAGACCAGCGGTTCAAAAGAATTGGAAACCCAACTATAAACATTATTCAAGTTCGGATCGGTGATCTGCCAGGTCGAGCCGTTCAGCAGATTGACTAACTGAGCGACATCGCTCAACAAGATATTGCCGTAAGTTCCCGTATAGGCGATGACAGTGTGCTGCACGAACGAGCCATCGGTATAAAATCCATCGCCACTAGTGACATAGGGAAAAACCGGGCTTAGGTTGGTCTGGCCAAAAGTCATCTTGGCGCTGTTCTTGCCAATAATTCCCCGGATCAAAACCACCTTGCATATATCCGTCAAATTAGCCCCCGTGCCAAAAGCATTGTGGGGCGGACTATGCCCGTCAATCGCGGCGGTGCAATTGGTGATTTGCGTTCCCGTCAGCGCCGGATACATCAGCGTCAGGATGTTATTAAAAGTTTGCGGTGAACCAATTTCCCAATCCCACCAGTTATTATATTCCGTCGCGGTCGCCGTGTAACTATTGGCGACCATCCAATCGAGGCTATTCGTGATGGCACTGGCTAGACTGGGGTTGGCAAATAAGGAAGAGGCGGGCGCCGCCCACGCTTGGGCCATGCTATAGAGTCGTCCGTAAGTAGTCGTCACGTTGGCGGAAACGCTGCCGAGCGGCAGATCGCTCCACAGATTAGTGCGTGTGGCGTTGGTATTCAGGCTGGTCCAATAAGTGGTCGCCGTAGTGACATTGTAGCCGCTGCCTAACTGGGTTTGCCAATAGGAACGCAAGGTATCGAATTGATCGGCGCGCAGAGTATTTGCGAGCAGGAAAATAAATAAAAAAACTCGCCAGCGAAAGGCGGCTCCACCTTTCGGCCAACTCATGAAACAAAAATCCTTCATAACTTTTCTACAACGACGACTACGGACGCATGATGACGCGGGGCTGTGATCCGCAGCAACCTCCAAATGCTCGAGACATAATCATTGAATCCCCAAACGCTCGAACCGGCAGACATTACTGCGGATCACAGGCTCGCGCTGATTTACGGCAACCTGTGATGGCGCACCGTTAAAACGAACACGGTCGCTGGAAGATTTCTCGCCGGCGACCGTGTCGGTGAAACTGCTTTAACTTATTATTGCACAACTTTGGTGCTAAAGAACGCCGCGGGTTGCGCCGGATCAATGACGTTCGTGTAACTGAATGAGCCATTCGCATTGAATGAATTGGTGCTCAATACCGTCCAGTTCGTCAACGCTGTCGCGAGGTTCGTCGTGGTCAGCACAAGGTAGTGGAAGCTCGTGCCGCCATTTAGATTCGTGCCGGTCAAGATCACGTTGCCGCCGGAGATCGTGACACTGGTGATGTTCGCGGGGGCCGTCGGATTCGAGCTGGCCATGATGCCGATGACGCCGCTGGTATAGAGCGCCGAAGTATCCCAAGCCAACGTGGAGGGTAATGCGGGCAAGTTATAATTGGTGAAGACGCCGGTGACGGTGGAACTCCAATTCGCGATTTTCCATCTATCGCCAATCGTCCAAGCGGTCAGGTTATTGAGATTGCTAACCGTCAATGTGGCGTTGGTGATGATGACTTGCGTTTGCGCCTGGAGCACGTCCGCGGCGGCGGCATTGCCGGTGTTATCGCCGGCACCGACACCACTGAATAAATCGACGAGCAAGGTGCTGCTAGCATTGAACCTCAAGGCAGCGGTCGTATTGGTGACGGTAAAGCTCTTACCAGTCGTATCGCCCGCATTGCCCACAGATAATTTGCCGTTGATAGAAACGCCGTTCGTGCCTTCGTAGATGGAACCGTTGCCGGCGAGCGTTCCCGCCGCCGCCACGGAAACACCGAACGGATTCAAACCAGTGCCGGTAGGGTTATTGATCGCCAAGGTGCCAGCGTTGATTGAAGTGGCGCCGGTATTCGTATAAAAACCCGACGAAGCCCCGGTGAAGTCGCCGGTGAAGATTTCTGTGCCGGTGCCATTCTTGATCACGCTCGGCGTCCAGCCGCCGCTATTGGTGGTGATAATGCCGCTGAACGTGCCGGAGCCATTACCATTGCCGAGACTCAAGCTTGGAATATAAGCCGCACCCGGGCCGGCAATGACATTGCCTGCGCCGATCAAGGCGTTGAACGTCGGGGAGTTGACATCGCCGAGTTGCGTGCCGGCGGCCAAGTTGATGCTGGTATTGGCGGCGAGCGTGGCGTTGACATTGCACAGCGTCGTGCCCGAGGTTCCCGGTAAAACATAGATGTTGCCCGTAAAGGAACAGGCACCCGTCTGTAATTTTACACCGCCACCACCCAGCACCGTTACATCGCCGGTGCCGGTGATGCCGCCTTGGATCATGAACGTATTGAGAGCGCTATTGGCATTGCTGAACGTAATCCCGCGTTGCAATACGATCGGACCGTTATAGGTAACGCTGGTGGAACTGCTCATATTTGCAATGACTGCTGTGCCCGTGCTGCCAGCAGCGGTTGTCACCGGATTAACTGCGGATACGCCGCCGCTAAATCCAAGCGTCGTCACGTTCGTGCCCGTATTGGCATCTCCCAAAGTCACCCCGCCGGTGCCGAAGGCGGTTGCGCTGCCAGCTTGAACGGTGCCGGCACTAATTATTGTGCCTTCACTAAAACTATTCGCGGAAGAAATCAGTAATGACCCCGAACCTTGCTTGAGTAAAAAGGCATCGGTCAAGCCGCCACCGCTACTACTGGCGAACGTGTAATTATTTACATTGTTGGAAACGGTGAGGTTGTTGACTACTAATTGACCTACGAGATTGACTGCCGTCTGGCTGGCCGAATTATTAAAAACAGCGTTATTGCCGGCGCTAAAATTGGCGCTGCTGCCGCCGTTAAGCCAATTTGCCGTCGTGGTATCCCAATCACCACTGACGTTACCTTGCCAGACGAGATTAACAATACTGCCACCGCTCGGGACAAAAGTCACCGTGATGAGATTGGGGGTGGCGGTGCTGACGGAAGCCGTGTAGAGACCATTGGGGGCAATCACATTCAATCCCGCCGCCGAACCGGTCAAGGTTCCATTGTAAGCAATCAATGTGTAAGGCACGTTAACTTGGACTGGACCATGGAAAGCCCTTAAATTGACTGTTGCCGCGCCTTGACTCAAATCCAGATTTCCCGCGACCGTGATCAAATCGCTCACGCCGGCGGCATTTGTATTCATGTCCATGTTGATAATGGCAGCTCCTGGCGTAAAATTGCCGTTGATGGCCAGGGTGGCGGCGATGCCGATGGTCGAAACATTTAAGGTAACCGAGGCGGCACCGCCATTCAGACTTAAACTACCATTGATATCTGGCGCGCTGGTATTGTTGGTGTGTCCGGCAACCAAAGTTTGAGGATAATTTACATTGGCACCCAACGTGAATATTTGACCACTAGCATCAAACGAGCTGACATCCAAAGTGGTGCCCGAACTCATGGTTATGGTTGAGCACAGAGGATCAGAAGTGGCTATATCACTATAAAATCCCAGCGCAATATGGGCATTGGCGGTGATAGTCAAATTGCTGGTGGTATTAATTGGCTGGTTGAACACCCATGTTCCAGGGCCGTTAACTTGCAAAGTCCCGCCCCATTGTCCGTTGGGAGCGCCATTATTGGCACTATTATAGACTCCAATCGGTTGATTAAATGTATTGGTGCCGGTAGAAGTGCCACCAAAGATTGTTGGAAAATTCGTTGGCAGCAGGCTGCCGTCGGTAAAGGTAAATAAGCCATTAAATATCAAGCTCGAATTATTCGGGCTGTTATTATTCAACGTGGTCGTCCCAGTATTCAGACTTTGCAAATGAAGCGGCCGGTCGGTAGTGCCGTTGTTTGTTCCCACGTATGTAATGGTCGCGGGATAACCCGTATTTAAAGCACCGATATTAATAGCACCTATGCCCGCTCCCAATGCGCTATTCTGACCACCCAAAGCGAGACTGAAATAAGCCAACGTTCCCGAAATATTAACCGGGCCAGTGAAACTATTATTAGTATTCATCAAATAAAGCACCCCTTGACCGTTGCCCCCAGCGGTCTTGGTTAGCCCCCCGCTACCGGATAAAACTCCGCGCAAATAAAGATTGTCACCGGTGGCATTTTGGGTGATTGACGGCGTTACGCTCAAAACACTGTCGAGGTTCCAATTACAATTTCCAGCCACGTTCGCATTAAAGGTGCTGGTGGTCAATGTCACTGGATTCCCACTAATATTCCAAACCCCGTTGGTAAGAGTGATCGCCCCAAGACTCAACCCAGTAATATCATTAAAATTGGTGGTAAGTTTTGTGCCGGCAAACGTCGCGGCACTTCCACTTGTAATTGCAGTGCCCCCCCAATTGGCGGCATCACTCCAATTACTGCTCGTCGTGCTCCCACCATTCCAAGTGCTGGCGTGGGCAGACAAAGAAAATCCGAGAATCAAAGTGACGGCTGCGGCAGTGCTGTCACTTAGGAAAAAACGGCATTTATTTCCAATTTTATGAAGTTGATTTATCATTTGATCGGGGGGTTATTTTAGTGATTGATAATTGAATCCTCTTAAATTTTCGTTTCTTGCAAGTAGTTCTTAGTGAGATTGAATAATATAGCCATACCTGCTGACCATTAAGGGGTTGCCGTCGGCCAAGCGGCGGCCGCACTTCCGCGTCCGCCGGCACTTAATGTTGGCAGGTCGCTTTGATAAATGTATAAAGGCCAGTCAGCACGCCATGAGTTGACAAAAAGTAATTTTTCCAACTTATACCATGAGGCTGACCCGTCCACCATCACTTCATTGGCCCCATCTGGACATCCTGCATTAGCCCTTTTATGCGGTGGGTTTGGTGCCCAAGCGCTGGTTCCATTAGGTTTTGCCACATTGTCCGCTGCCAAGACCCAACTCGCTTTTGAAGAGCTTAATTTAACCGGGCTGTAGGAAGGTCCAGTGTAAGCTCCGTTATTCGCCCAATAAGCTACGCCGCCATAATATTGGTAACTGATACTCCATTGCGGCGGGGTGACATTGGCATCATAAATGGGATTCCCTCCTCCCAACGAAGGGCACGCCCAGATGGAAGCCGTATTGGTTTGAATACCCAAACCTGTGGAGGTAAGAGCGCCCGCTGCCGGCTCATTGATGGCCAGACAATTATAGGGGCCGGGGTCATTGTGCGAACCGGTAGGATTCCCAGTATTGCGCGCTGAAGCGACATAATCATTATTGTCACCCGCATAGATATTCATGCCGACACCTATTTGGCGAAGATTATTCACACAGGCAATGCGTTTGGCCTTATCCTTTGCCCGCGCCAACGCGGGCAATAACATTGCCGCCAAAATCGCAATGATGGCGATAACGACTAATAATTCGATGAGCGTGAAACCTGATGCCCGCCCTTTGAGTGCCCCATTTTGTTTCATAATTTTATGCCAGCTGTTCCCCGCATTACCCAAAAATAAATCTAATCAAGTTTTAGCAACAATATGTAAATCCGTATAGGGCATGAATATGCTCAGGTAGACAAATTCGGTGCTCAGCTAAATTCACCGCCGATACGAATTAAGTCGGAAAAATAGAAAACAAGGCGTCATAACCAATCTGAGCCTTCACGGCATCCTGCCTGCCGGATCGAGAGTGGTTGGGCGTTCAAGCTGGGAGCGTTTTTGTCATCAGCCAAACTCTCAAATAGGTCGCCGAATGATAATTAATTAAACTGCTAAATTCGTCAAATAGCCCGGGTTCAAGGGGTTGCGGTAATCCAATCATACGCCAAAGAGGAACCGTCTTGGGCCAATCCGGGTTTCACTGGTAAATCCGCTTGATAAATATACCGCGGCAGGTCGTCGCGCCACGAGTTGAGCAGCGTCAAGGTCTCCAATTTGCACCAAGTGACCGAACCATCCACCATCACTTCGTTCGCGCCGTCGGAGCAGTTCGCATAGTCCCGCGGATGAGCTAAAGCGGTCGGCCAAGCGCCGTTTACTTTGCTGACGTCGTCGGCTGCCAAAACCCAACCGGATCGTGATTTGCTCAATTTTACCGGGCTAAATGACGGTCCGGCATAAACGCCATTATTCGTCCAGTAAGCGATGCCGCCATAATATTGATAGCTGATGCGCCACTGCGCGGGTTGGCTGGCGGTATCATGAACCGGTTGACCCCGCTGCCCTAGCGCAGGACAAGCCCAGATGCAATTGAGATTCGTTTGGATTGATAAACCGGCCGTCGCCAGCGCGCCCGCCACCGGCTCATTGATGGCCATTGAATCATAGAAACCGGGATTTCCATGTGAACCGTTGGGATTGGCCGTGTTTCGCGCCGAGGCGACGTAATCATTGTTGTCACCGGCATAAATATTCATGCCAATTCCAATCTGCCGCAGGTTATCCACGCACGCTATCCGCTTGGCTTTATCCTTGGCCCGTGCCAGCGAGGGCAAAAGCATTGCCGCCACAATGGCAATGACCGACATAATCACTAATAATTCAACTAGTGAAAAGCCCGCCCGCCAATTGCCAGATGCCCCGATTTTTTTCATAAGCCCACGCCGTATAAAGTGCTAAGTGCTTATAAATTAACAAATTACGAAATTCCTGCATAGAGCATGAAGATGTTTGTGCGGGCACCGTTCGTTTTACCTGACCAAACGTGGGCGAGCCGAGAAAATCACGGGAATTTTCGGGCAATCGTTCAAAAAAACGGATTGCACGCTTGCTCTTCACCGACCGTCGTGAGGGGGCCGTGGCCGGGACACAGCAACGTGGCCGCTGAAAGCGATAAAATCTCGATGCGCACTTTTTGCTTCGCCAAATCCCATGCGCCATTGCCGTTGCCCATCGAGCCGGCAAAAATCGTATCGCCCACGATCGCGACGGGCGGCGCCTCCTTCGGCCAATGCTCAATGACATACGTCACGCCATCGTCCGCGTGACCGGGCGTTTCGCGATGCGCGATGCGCAAGCTGCCCAGCGTCACGACTTCGCCCGTTTTATTACGTTGATTTACGGGTGCTTTGGGGGAACTGGAATGCAACTGCGCCGCGGGGAACGTCGCCCGCAGTTTCGGCAACGCCTCGACGTGATCATAGTGCGAATGCGTGATGAAAATGTGGCGGAGCGAAAGTTTTTCGGCCGCGAGACAATCCAAAATCGGTTGCGCGTCCAGACCGGTGTCGAACAACGCCGCCTCGCGCGTCGCTTCATCCCAAACGAGATAGCAATTCACGGAGAAACCTTCGTCCGTCGTCGTGAACGAACGGATTGCGTGCCAGCGGCTCAAATCCTTTTTCGTCGGCAACCAGCCCTGCGCGAGGGTTTCGAGTTTTTGTGGAGCGAGGTCGAGAATTTTTCCCAACGCGTTGAAATTGATCTTTTTGGTGACCTGCCCGGATTCATGAAAAGCGGCGAGTTCATTTTCCGAAAGGCCGGCGGCACTGGCCGCCGCCGCCGGCGAGACGTTGTTCATGAGGCCGGCTTTGCGGACGATGTCGCCCAAATGATCTTCGAGATTCATGTAAAAACGTTAACGCAAAATTTTCCGACCGCAAGCGGTCGCGCCGGAGAATCGAAGCCGGCAAAAAACCGCCGACCGTTCCATCTTTTTTAGAGAACCCAAACCCGCGGCGCGCGCCCCGTTATTTCTTTGGCTTGGGCTTGCGCGCATCGGCGACAAACGTTCCCGCGAGATAACTTTTCGCTTCGTCCGGCAGGCACAGATAAATTTTTCCAGGCAAATGATTATTCGTTAGCGTGCCAAATTCCAACCGTAAGGCATAACCGGTGGTGAAACTTTCCTTGCTGGATTCCGCGCCGGATTGCCAGTGCAACAGCACGCGCGCCGCCGGATTAACGTTGGTGGTGACGTTGATTATTTTGCCGGATAACGCGGCCGGCAACCCGCCGTTGAAATTAATGGAGCAGCCAAACGTCATCGGCCCGTGCGTGCCCGCGCGCAAAATCAATGAACCGTTGGCAAGGTTTGCGCGTTCGCTGATGAAATCCTGTCCGTGAATCCGGCCGGAGGGCATCGCCTCGGGAAAGGAGGTTCCCGCGAGATTCAACAGCCAATTCGTGTCGTTGGCGGGCGGCGCAACGACTTCTGGCTTGCTGGGTGTTGGCGCGGCGGCAACGGAATTAGTGGCCACCACGGGCACCGGCGCGGCTGATTTGAAAATGGTTCCGCGATAAACGAACGCCGCGGTCGCGCCCATGCAAATTAAAATTCCCACCACGACTAACACGCCGGAAGAACCTTTCACTTGGGTCGGCGCGTAAGGATTAAGATTAGCTGTGGGCGGTTTGGGCGCGCTCCGTTCAACGAATTTTGAGCCCGTCAAAATCAACTTTTGCGTCGGATCAGCGGGGGCTTGCGGCACGACGATCTTTTGGAAGCACGTCGGGCAATCCACCACCGCGCCCGTTTGCGATGAATCAGACTGCATGTGCTGGCCGCAGACGGGACACGCGTATTTGAATTCGCTCATCGGCAAAAACATTCCACATTTGCCAGCTAACTGCAACGGGACTTTCGCGCCATGTTGCTACGGAAATAAAATCATCCTCATCGTCATCCTCCTCCTCATCCTCAATTTTTCATTCGAGGAGGAAGGATGACGATGACGATGAGGATGAATCGGACGACATAAAATACCCTTGCGTCCTGCGCCGTTGCGTTAAAAACTTGCGTGATGAGCTTGAATAAAAAATCTCCCGTTTCGCGCAGTGGACGTTTTGCCAGCGGCCCGGCGGCGGACGTTGCGCAATTCACCGAATCCATTTCCTTTGACTGGCGCTTGTGGAAGCACGACATCCTCGGTTCGCTCGCCCACGCCGCCATGCTCAAGAAAATCGGCGTGCTCACCAAGGCCGAAGAGATCGCCATCATCCGCGGCCTCGACCAGATCGCCAAAGAGATCAAAGCTGGCCAATTCAAGTGGAAACCGGAATTGGAAGATGTCCACATGAACATCGAAGCGGAACTCACCAAGCGCGTGCCCGCCGGTGCCAAATTGCACACCGCCCGTTCGCGCAATGATCAAGTCGCGCTCGACGTGCGGTTATGGTTGCGCGATGAAATCACGGCATTGCTCGGCGAAATCGCCAATCTTCAACGCGCTCTCGTCGGCCTCGGCGAAAAAAATGCGGACGTGATCATTCCTGGTTACACGCATCTACAACGCGCCCAGCCGGTTTATTTTGCGCATCATCTACTCGCCTACGTCGAGATGCTTGAGCGCGATTGCGAACGGCTTTGGGATTGTCATTCGCGCGTAAACATCTGCCCGCTCGGCAGCGGCGCAATCGCGGGTTCCACGCTGCCGCTCGACCGCGCGTTCGTCGCGAAGCTGCTCGATTTCGTGGATGTGAACGGCCAGGTTCAACTTACGCAAAATTCTATGGACGCCGTGAGCGACCGCGATTTCGCCGTCGAATTTTGCGCCGCCGGCGCGTTGCTCGCGATGCATATGTCCCGTCTCGCCGAGGACGTGATTCTTTGGGCCGGCGCGGAATTTAATTTCATCAAGATCGCCGATGCCTACACCACCGGATCGTCGCTCATGCCGCAGAAGAAAAATCCTGACATTGCCGAATTGTCACGTGGCAAAACCGGTCGTGTCTATGGCAATTTGATGTCGCTGCTCACGCTGCTGAAAGGTTTGCCAATGACCTACAATCGCGATTTGCAAGAAGACAAAGAACGTCTCTTCGACACCGCCGACACCGTCCGCGCCACGACGCGCCTGATGGCCGCGATGTTGCAAAACACCAAGATCAACGCCGCCGCCTGTGCCGCCGCCGCGAGCGATCCCGCATTGCTCGCGACCGATCTCGCCGATTATCTCGTGCTCAAAGGCATGGCCTTCCGTCCCGCGCATCACGTCGTCGGCGCCGTGGTCGCGCTCGCGGAAAAAACCGGCAAGCCGCTGAACCAACTCACACTCACAGAATTACAAAGCGTGGATAAAACCTTTGGCCGTGATGCCCTGGACGTGTTCAATCTGAAAACCGCGATGGCCAAACGCAACCTGACCGGTGCACCGGGAACGAAGGAAGTCGCGAAGCAACTGGTGCGCTGGCGCGAACAACTTTCGTGAAATGAAAATACGCTGCATAATAAATTTGCTGACAACTGTTCTCTCACTTGGGGTAATATCATCCATTTTGACTGCTCACTCGGAGCCATTAGAATTGACGAACGAAGCCACTGCTTTGCAATCACAGACGTTGTCTTCTAAAAAAGAAATTTGGCCTCCTGCAAAGCAATCCGAGTTGCCAGACGTGACAGCGCAAGACCCCAATGCAACGAACTTTTTGCCGAGAATGCTTATATTATCTGGCAAGATTAACGAGTCGAGAACGACGGGCTATCCAATCGAATGGTGCGGCGACAGTTTTGAGTTAGCCATTCAGGATTCCACAAATTATTACTACAAAGAATGGCGCGACCAAAAAGATAAGTCGAACGGCCAAATGTATGGAAGCGAGGTTTTTGTTATTCAGGGCGATTCTGCCGTGCGATGGGCTTGTTTTGAACCACGATCCGGTTTGGGAATAGATTGTGGCGGTGGCAAATTTTCACCAAGAAGCATGGCAGACATTCTGCCCGCAAGAAACCTTTGGGCTGAAAATGTTTTTGAAGGAGTGAAATCAGATAATCAAAAGGCCGAAATGTTTGACGGTGATAAAACGGAGAAGTATTTGAATTTGGAAAAATTCGGTTCATGGTTTTTGCCACGCAAGATAGTCATTATAGAAAAATTCGGTCCTTCAGTGGTTTTGACAAAAGAATACATTGTCGCAAATTATTTTTTCAAAAGAACTAGCGGCTCAATGGCTTGATGAAATCAACGAGAAATATTCCAAAGCCGTGAACTACCCAACAAAAATAACCGGAATTAAGTTCGATAAAAATTGAAACTCAAACCGACGGGCAAATTGAATTCTGAAAATTCTGTTCATTCTGTCTAAAAATATCCGCGCGTTTTAATTTGAAATGAAAGTCGCCGCCAAAACCAGAACGTCCAAGCCCGCCCGGCGCAAGCCATTGGCCAAGGCGGTGGCAGTCAAAGGTCATGCGCTGGCGTTCCGCGAGATTGTCGGGCTGATCCAGTCTGCCCGAACACGCGCGTTTCTGGCGGTCAATACGGAGTTGATCGGACTTTACTGGCGCGTGGGCGAATACATCAGCCGCCAGCTCGCCACCGCCGCCTGGGGTGAAGGCGTGGTGGATGAATTGGCACGTTATATCGCGCTGCGACATCCGGAGTTCAAGGGTTTCACCCGCGCCAGCCTGTTTCGGATGCGGCAACTTTATGATACTTACCGCGCTTTCCAAAAAGTCGCACCACTGGTGCGACAATTGCCGTGGACGCATAATTTGTTGATCCTTTCGCAATGCAAACACTCGGAAGAGCGCGAATTTTATCAACTGGCCGTGCCTAAAACTAAATGACTGCATCGCTCAACGAATTGCTGAAACAAACCTCGCGCTCGTTTTATTTGACGTTGCGCGTGTTACCCGTGCGGGTGCGGTCGCAAATTGGCCTCGCGTATTTGCTCGCGCGTTTGACGGATACGATTGCCGATACGGAAATTATTCCAGTGGAGCAAAGGCTGCTGGCGTTGCAGAAATTGCGCGAACGGATTCTCGGCCAGAATTCTGCACCGCTAAATTTTGGCGAACTGGCCCAGCAACAAGGTTCGCCGGCGGAACGACGGTTGCTCGAAAGAAGCGAAGACAGTTTGGCGTTGTTGGAAAAACTTTCGCCCGCTGATCGGCAACTCGTCCGCACGGTGCTGACGACGATTACGAGCGGTCAGGAACTGGATTTACGGCGGTTTGGACATTTAGGTTCGACGGCGTCTCGCCCAACCGATCAGCTGGCTGATAAACAAATTGCCATGCTCGCAACGGCGGATGAACTGGACGATTACACCTATCGCGTCGCCGGTTGCGTGGGCGAATTTTGGACGAAGATTTGCCGCGCCCATTTGTTTCCCAATGCGCGACTGGATGAAAAACAGTTGATTGAGGACGGCATCCGTTTTGGTAAAGGTTTGCAATTGGTGAACATCCTGCGCGATCTGCCGGCCGATCTGAAAATTGGCCGTTGCTATCTGCCGATGCAACGATTGGCCGAAGTAAAATTGTCGCCGGAACTTTTATTTTCGCCCGCGTCCGAAGAAAAATTTCTCAAGCTCTACCACGAATATCTGGATCAAGCCGAAGCACATCTGGCGGCGGGTTGGCGTTATACGAACACGTTGCCGTTCGGACAATTTCGCGTGCGACTCGCGTGTGCGTGGCCGGTTTTGATCGGCTTGCGGACGATTGAAAAATTGCGGGCAGCGAACGTGGCAGAATTGCAAGCCCGCGTGAAAATTTCGCGCAACGAAGTGTATGGAATCATGTGGCGCTCGGTGTTGGCAAGTCCGTTGCCGTTTGTCTGGAGGAAGTTATACCCAGTAAAAGCTGTTGCATCCGCTGACAAATTGGCGTAAAAAAACGCTATGCAAGATTTAAAGTTTCACGTAATCGCTTGCGCCTGTGCGCTTAGTTTCGTTGTCACCGCGCACGCCCAAGATAATGCCGCCCAAGCCGCCGCGCGCGCTGCGGTGATCGCGCAGCTGGCTCAACTGGATAACACTAAGCCAGCTCCGGTCGCGCCCGCACCCAAGCCCGCACCAGTTGCCCCCGTCGTGGTCGCGCCGGCGGTCATCGCGCCGGTGGTCGTATCACCGACCCCGGTCGTCGCGGTGACGAATCAAGATAACGCCGCCCAAGCCCAAGCCCGCGCTGTCTTGGTGCAGCCTGCGCCCGCGCCTGTCGCGCCGATCGCCGCGCCCGTGGTCGTTGCGGTTGCCCCCGCGCCCACCACCAAAGCTGGCCGCTTGCAAGCGCTTAACGCACAATACAAAGCCAACCAAATCGCGCCGCAAAATTATTACATCCAACGTGAAGCGATCTTGAGTGGAAATTAAAAGTTATTTTCAAAAAACGCCCGCTGGATTTTCCGGCGGGCGTTTTTGTTGTTGGCCTTTCCAAGTTGAGCCAGTGGTGACCGACTGAAAGACCCAGTGTCGGGCGGCCTCAAATGTTTTTCCCATCCGTGTCTATCCGTGGTTCAATTTATTTTGAAGGACCATCGGTTTCCACGCTGCGAAGGGCGTCGGCGAGGGCGGTGAGATGTTGCTTCAAGGCGAAACGGCGGGTGAAATTTTCGCGGAGTTGCCCGCCGTCTTCGTGCAATAGCATTTCCAAGAGCGCGGTCGCGAGTTCCGTCGCATTTTGGCCATCGGTCAAGCCGGGATAATCCGGCGAGAACATTTCCGGCAGCGAACGCCAACGTGTGGTGACAATGGGCAAGCCGAACGCCATCGCCTCGATCAAATTCACAGGCTGGTTTTCGCCGAGGTAATTAGTTGGGAAAAGAAATAGATCGGCTTCACGAAGCAGCCGGTTTTTTTGTTCGCCGCTGACGAAACCAAGAGGTTCAACCATCGCACCAATCTCAGGATTTTGCCGCAACTGATTAAACTCGGCTTGTTCGGCAGGGGTCACGAAATTTCCGGCAACGGCTAATTTTAAACGCAATCCGCAGTGGCGGGCGGCCAGTTTTTGATTCGCCTGTCGCACGGCTTCAATCGCCGCGAAGACGCCCTTTTCGTGGGTGCAATGCGCGAGAAATAAAATGTTCACAATCAGCGTTTTATCCGGCTTTTCGTCGGTAAACATTTTCTGCCGCGCGCGAAAACGTTCGTTGCGCTGCGGTAGGATTTTTTCGGAAAAATCCGGGCAAGGATCAGGGATGCCATTATTGACGATGCGAATCTGGTGCGACCTCAACTTTTCGGCGTCGGCAAAATTATAGCGCGAGAGGACGATGCTTAAATCAACCGGTCGGAACAGGTGATACGTCATGGCGCGCGATCGGATTTGCACGGAGGTTTCGAGCCATTTGGCGAGGCCGGCGGCATGCCAGTGCAGGATCACGTTTTTGAAAAACGGACGGCAAAGAAACATGATCAGCCAGTCGCGATAGAGGGCGACGCGTTTGCCGGGCGCCGGAACGTAATAGAAATTCTTCACGCCGTAGCGGAAGCGAATCCAGATCGCTTGCAAACAATACCAAAAAATGAGGAGAATTTTTCCGGCTTGAAATTCGCCAATGTTCGACAGGCTGCGCGAAAAGCGGGCGTTGACGTGATAACATTCGACCCCGGGCACGGTGGCTGGCGGCCCGTTTTTTTGACGCACGTCGCCGCCAAAACCTTCGAGCATCAATTGCACCATGTAGCTCTGGCCATGGTGCGGCGGCGGTGTATGAGCAAAAACAAGGAGCTTCATTTAGGCAAATGTGGTGGAGAATTTGGGCGAAAACTGGGCGGCAAGGAAGATTTTTCCGAGGGGTGACCGCGAAATATGCAAAATACGCGAACGAAGCATAACCCAAAAACCAAGACGTCAGACCCGGTTTCGCGCGCGAGCTGGCATTTTGGTGGTTAACCGCTATGCTGGCAGCGAATTTTTATGGCCATCCAGAAGGTCAATGTCCTCGGCGCCGGTATCAGCGTTTTGAATTTGCAAACCGCGTTGGACGCCATTGCCGACGCGGTCAAGGCGCGACGCAAAGGTTATATTTGCGTCACCGGCGTGCATGGCGTGATGGAGGCGCAGGACGACGCCGATTTCAAAAACATTTTGAATGGCGCGTTTCTGTGCACGCCGGATGGCATGCCGATGGTTTGGGCGGGCAAATTGAATAAGCATGGCGAGATGCGCCGCGTTTATGGTCCGGATTTGATGATGGATGTTTGCGCGTGGAGCGAAAAATCTGGCTGTAAACATTTTTTCTACGGCGGCGCGGAAGGCGTGGCGAAATTATTAGCGGAAAAGTTGCAGGCGAAATTTCCAAAACTCGATGTCGTCGGCACTTACACGCCACCGTTTCGGCCGCTGAATGCAACGGAAGAAAAAGCCCTGGCCGAACAAATCCGCATTTTGCAGCCGGACATTTTGTGGGTGGGATTGAGCACGCCGAAGCAGGAAAAGTTCATGGCGGAATATTTGCCAAAACTGGAGGTAACGTTGATGGTCGGGGTCGGCGCGGCGTTCGATTTTCACAGCGGGCGCATCAAGCAAGCGCCGCGGTGGATGCAGCGCAGCGGAATGGAATGGTTTTATCGGCTTTGCAGGGAGCCGCGCCGGCTGGCAAAACGTTATTGTCGCAATAATCCATTGTTCGTCTGGAAATTTTCCGGCCAGTTGCTGGGCTTGAAAAAATATCCACTGCCGTGATCGGCCGCGAATTTGTTTGAGTCATTTCAGCCATTTCGCTATCTATACAATGCAAATTCACCAAAACCGTGACTAACCAAAAGACAATCAAGCAGCCTCCGATCGGCGGAATGCTGTGGCCGCACGAAGTCGCCTTTTTGGCGTTGCTGGCGGTGGCCTATTATTACACCGATTCAAAATTTCGCGGCACGGGCGACATGCCACTGATGTTGTTTAGCGCGGCGGTGATCGCGGCGATTCCGGTGCTTGCCTATCGCTGCAAAGACGAATGGGCAAAGTTGCCGAACAAATTATTTTTCTTCGTGCTGGCCGGCGCGTGGGTAGCGCTGTTCGCTTTTTTGGGCAATGCCACTTTCGGTTACGTGCATTCGGCTTCGCTGTTCAATTGGATGTTCGATAGCTACACCTCGCCGATTGCCGAGGAACAATATGGTCTGCTGCTGCCGTTCGCGGTGTTGGTTTTATTCTGGTGGAAACGTGAACAATTGGTCGCGAAACCGCTGAAATTTTGGTGGCCAGGAGCAATTTTGGTCGCGGTGGCGCTGTTCGTGCACTTGGTCGGTTTTATTTCGCAACAACCCAAATTATCCGTAATGGCGTTTTTGTTTGGTCTTTATGGTTTGACGGGTCTGGCGTGGGGCAAAAATTGGTTGAAGGCCAGTTTCTTTCCATTTTTCCTGCTGATATTTTGCGTTCCTGCGAGCGACACGGCGAATTGGCTGACGTTGCGGCTGCGCTTGATGGTGTCGTGGATCGTTGCGTTCATCGCGCATCTCGGCCTCGCGCCAGATTTGATCCGCGACGGCACGCAACTTTACGACGCTCAACACACCTTCGCTTACGAAGTTGCGGCGGCGTGCAGCGGCATCCACAGCCTCGTAGCGTTGTTGGCGTTGACCACAATCTACGGTTTTATGACGTTTAAATCGTCGTGGAAACGCACGATCATGGTGCTGTCCGCGCTGCCATTAGCGGTTTTAGGCAACGTGATGCGGCTGTGTTTCACGATCATGGTCGCGGAACTCGGCGGCCAAGCCGCTGGCAAAGCGGTGGAAACCTATGCGGGCTTCGTCACGTTTGCGTTCGCCATCGTCTGTATTTTTCTGATTGCACGCTGGCTGGAAAAGTCCGAACCCAAAAAACCGTCAACTACTGAACCCGCCAGCGTATGAATCGTTCTCAAAAAATTATCGGGGGCGTGCTGCTGGTTTTGATCGCCGTCACGGCGGCGTTGCTGATGCACATGAAAGCGCACCAGCAATTGGGTTTACCGGGCGTGAAAACCCGCCCGCTGGCGGACAGTAAAAATTTAGAAATTTTGGTGCCAGCCACCGTGCCGGGCTTCACTTCGGAAATTTTGACCAACGCGGAAACGGTGTTGCAGGTCTTGCCCGCCGACACCAGTTTTCGCGTGCGGGCTTATCAGGCGAGCGATGGTTTTTTTGCGCAATTAAGCGTTGTGCTGATGGGTGCAGACCGTTCCAGTATCCACAAACCGCAGATTTGCATGACGGGTCAAGGCTGGGCGATTGATAATGACCTGACCAGCGTGGTGCCGGTTCATATGGATCGCCCGTTTGCATATGATCTGCCGATCAACAAAGTCGTAGCCACCAAAGTCATCACGGATCCTACGGGTCGGTCGCAAACAGTTACCGGCATCTATTTGTATTGGTTTGTGGACGCCACGCATTACACGGCTGATTCGTGGCGGTGGATGACGTGGTGGGTGCCGCGCGATTTGCTATTGAACGGCGTGCTTGAACGTTGGGCTTATATCTCTTATTTTTCGCCGTGTCTGCCGGGACAGGAAGCGGCGACGTTTGACCGGATGAAAAAATTAATTGCCGAGACCGTGCCGGAATTTCAGCTTGTGCCGCAGGTGAAATTGGGAAAATAAATCCTAACTCTGGGCCGGTTAGTTTGAAGAAGTTTAAAAACTGACATGTTGCAACGCGACCAACGTTTTCGGACGCAAGTTCATCAACTCACCGACGCGTGTGTCTTTGCAACGGCGTTCTGGCTGGCCTTCGCCCTGCGCGGCAACGATTGGTTTTCGCATTTATTTGGGTTGGGATCCGTTGTCATCGGCGAGGCTAAATTCAGTAAAGTCATGTGGCTTTATCTGGTAATTTTCCCCTGCGCACCGCTGGTGTTGGAATCCCAAGGTTTTTACAAACGCACAGTTACCGGTTCGCGTTCGTCCATGCTTTGGTCGCTGTTCAAAGGCTGTTTTCTCGTGACCGTTGGGTTGGTGCTGGTCGTCTACCCTTTTAAGTTGATCTTGCCCCGTGGCGCGACGACCCTTTTCGGCACGCTGGCCTTTTTTCTGGTCTGGATTAAGGGCGAACTATTGCGGCTGGCATTGAGCAGCCAAATCGCCAAAGCCCAATCAAAACGCCGGATCATTCTCGCCGGCACACCGTGGGAAACCTCCCGTTTACGGCGGATGTTGCAAGATAATGGTAACAATGATTTTGAAATCGCCGCCGAATTCAACCTCGCCGAAGCCCCCGCGAAACATCTCATCGAACTGCTCCACGAACATTCCATCAGCGGCGTGCTCGTCAGCGCGCGGCATACGCAGATCGAACGCGTCGAGGGCGTCATCCAAGTTTGCGAGATTGAAGGCGTCGAAGCGTGGCTCGTGGCGGATTTTTTTACGACGCAAATCGCCCGCGCCAGTTTTGACGAAATGTTCGGTCATCCGCTCATCGTCTTCCGTAGTGCGCCCGAAGTGTCGTGGCAGATGTTCGCCAAAGTATTGCTCGATTTTGTCGGCGCAACGCTGATGCTCCTCGTCGCCGCGTTGCCCATGCTTACGATTGCGTTACTGGTGAAATGGACTTCGCCCGGCCCCATCTTTTTCCGCCAACAACGTTCCGGCCTCAATGGTTCGCCGTTCATGATCTATAAATTCCGCACCATGACCTCCAACGCGGAGCAGCTCAAGCACGAGCTTGCAGCGATGAACGAAATGACCGGCCCCGTTTTCAAAGTCACCAACGATCCACGCGTCACGCCCATTGGCAAATGGCTTCGCAAATTCAGCCTCGACGAACTGCCGCAACTCTTCAACGTGCTGCGCGGCGAAATGAGCCTCGTCGGCCCGCGCCCGTTGCCCGTGGACGAAGTGAAACGTTTCAACGACGTCGCGCATCGCCGCCGTTTAAGCGTCAAACCCGGCCTGACCTGCCTCTGGCAAGTCAGCGGGCGCAACAAAATTTCCGATTTCAAAGAATGGGTTCGCCTCGACCTGGAATACATCGATAACTGGTCCATCTGGCTTGATCTCACCATTCTCCTTCGCACCATTCCCGCCGTCTTTGTCGGCACCGGCGCGAAATGAAGCACTTGCAACGTTGCCGCGTTAAAGAGTTGAAGCGTCAACCTGTTTTGCCTACGCTTCAACTCTTTAACGCCTTAATCCGTCAACCGTCCTAAAAAATTGGAAATGAAAAACAAACAACTGACCTCTGTCGTCACCGGCGCCGCCGGTTTTCTTGGCTCGCACCTTACTGATTTGCTTTTATCGCGCGGCCACAAAGTTATTGGCATTGATAATTTTGTCACCGGTTCGGTGGACAACATTTCGCACCTCGGCGGCAATCCTAATTTCAAATTCATCCAGCAAGACGTCACGGAATTTATTTTCCTCGATGTGCCGGTGAATTACGTCTGGCATTTCGCATCGCCCGCGAGCCCGATTGATTATCTGCAAATCCCGATCCAGACGATGAAAGTCGGCTCGCTCGGCACGCACAAAGCGCTCGGCCTCGCAAAAAATAAAGGCGCGCGCTTCCTCGTCGCGTCCACCTCCGAAATTTACGGCGATCCGATCGTTCATCCGCAAGTCGAAGAATATTGGGGTAATGTCAACACCATCGGCCCGCGCGGTTGCTACGACGAAGCCAAACGTTTTGCCGAAGCGTTGACAATGGCCTATCATCGCGAGCACAAAGTCGAGACCCGCATCGTCCGCATTTTCAATACTTATGGCCCGCGTATGCGCCTCAACGATGGTCGCGTCGTTCCGGCTTTCATCGGCCAGGCGTTGAAGAATAAGTCCATCACTGTTTTTGGCGAAGGCACGCAGACGCGCAGTTTTTGTTACGTCTCGGATTTGATTGAAGGCATTTATCGCCTGATGATGAGCGATTACGATTTGCCGGTGAACATTGGTAATCCGACCGAAATGACGATGTTGCAATTTGCCGAAGAAATTATTCGCGCGACCAAATCCAAAAGCAAAATCGTCCACAAGCCGTTGCCGCAAGACGATCCCAAACAGCGCAAGCCGAACATCACCAAGGCAAAATCCATTCTGAAATGGGAACCGAAAGTAAAGTTGGCCGACGGCTTGACCGATACGATCGCCTATTTCCGCACGAAGGTTTGAGGCGTTTACGATTTTCTCGCCGGTGGGATAATTTTGCAGCAAGTTAACTGGTGTCAGGGAAGCTTTGGCAGGCAGCGCGCTTGCAGCTTCACCCTAATTCTCTCTCCTAATGGGGGAGGGGAATGGAATGGGGCTGGCCACGCGTTTTTTGCGTTAGCTGTAGGAATTGCGGATCACATAATTATTCGCAGACACAGGGCTTATCACCGCGTCCCTCCGAGGGGCGCGGGCGAGAGGGTCGCAAACGCGCCGGAATTTCCCGCAACCCGCAACATCGTAAATTCAACCCATGTTTTTTCGCGCGCGCCAATTTGAAATCCGTTTTCCCCGCCCCGCCATCGTCATGGGCATCGTCAACGTCACGCCGGATTCGTTTTCGGATGGCGGAAAAACTCCGAGCACCCATGCCGCCGTCAAACACGCGCTGAAACTCGTGGCGGAAGGCGCGGAGATTTTGGACATCGGCGGCGAATCCACGCGTCCCGGCGCAAAACCCGTCAGCGAAAAAGAAGAATTGCGCCGCGTCATTCCCGTCCTGGAAAAACTGGCGGCAAAAATCAGTTCCCGCCCCGCCAAATTTACCAAGCAAATTTTGCTCTCAATTGACACCATGAAACCTGCCGTCGCC
Source organism: Methylacidimicrobium fagopyrum (assembly GCA_026225255.1). GTDB lineage: Bacteria > Verrucomicrobiota > Verrucomicrobiia > Limisphaerales > UBA11358 > UBA11358. The sequence goes on from JAMFSJ010000073.1 coordinate 60,729, forward strand.
CGCGCGGCGTTGGCGGCGGGCGCGAGCATCGTCAACGATGTGGGCGCGAATCGCCAGGATCCGGCGATGTGGCAAGTCGTCGCGGAATTTCATGCGGGCTACATCTGTATGCACGCTGGCGGTGGTGGCATCGGCCTCTTGCCGATGAGTTTGCACGCGCCAACGGAATCGAAAAACAGCGTTCGTGAAGTCCGCGAATTTTTTTCCGAACGCCTTAAAAAAATGAAAGCCAGCGGCCTCACACCGGAACAAATCATTTTCGATCCCGGCATCGGTTTTGGCAAAACACTCGAACAAAATTTACAGTTACTCGCGCACCTGAAAAATTTCGCGAAATTAAAACGTCCGTTGCTGCTCGGCGTTTCGCGGAAATCATTTATCGAAAAAATTTCCGGCGCAAAGTTGAATGAACGCTTGCCAGCCTCGCTCGCGTGCGCGACTCTGGCAATTGACTTGGGCACGCACCTCGTTCGCACGCATGACGTGGCGGAAACAGTGCAGGCGTTGCGGATGGCGGAAGCGATCTTGGGCCGGAAACCAAATGTGGACTAACTTCAATGATGTTTGCCGTCACGCGGTGGAAATTTTAATCCTCGCGGTGATCATCTATTTCGCTTTGCGGATTGTGCGCGGCACGCGTGGCTGGCCGGTCGTGATCGGTTTTTTTGTGATTCTGCTGGCCGTCGTCGCGGCGACGACCATCCTCGATTTAAAAGTTTTGCAATGGCTGCTCGGTAGTGCTTCCGTGTTCATCGTTTTTGGCGCGTTGGTTATTTTCCAGCCGGAGCTGCGCCGCATGTTGGCGGAATTGGGCAACTTACCCTTGTTCGCCACGGCGCACGAGCAGCGTGAGAGCATCGAGATCGTGATTCAAACGTGCGAGCGATTGGCGGATGTGAAAATCGGTGCGCTGATCGCCATCGAACAATCCATTCAATTGCAGGAAGCGGTTGAGTCCGGCATCAAGGTGGATTGCGAGGTGACGGCGGAAATGTTGGAGACGATTTTTTTCCCGAACAACGCGATTCACGACGGCGGCGTGATCATTAAAGGGGATCGGATCGCTTACGCCGCGTGTATTTTTCCGCTCACGCAACGGTCGGATTTGAACAAATCGCTCGGCACGCGCCATCGCGCCGCCATCGGTTTGAGCGAAGAAACGGACGCGCTCATCGTCGTCGTTTCAGAAGAAAGCGGCATGTTATCTTATGCGCACAAAGGTCAACTCGTGCGCGGGGTGACGCCGGAAGAATTACGCGCCTTCCTGACCTCGATCATTTTGCGCCCCGCCAAAACCCACAATTTTGTGCGTTGGGTCCGTTCGCAGTTCAGCGAGAAAAACCAACCGTCCGGCCCGGCGGTCATCACCAAACACGAACCGCGTCCGGCCGGAAAACCAAACCCAAAATAAATCCGATGCGCAACCTGTTCATCAAAGATTGGGGCTGGAAATTGTTCTCGCTGTTTTTGGCGGTGACGATCTGGCTGACGGTGCACAGTATTTTGGAACCGGAAGCGGCTTCGCTCGCCGGCCAGAACAGTAAATTCACTTTGGAAAAAACCGTGTTGATCGTTTCTTCCACTGCGGACGTGAGTTTTTTTCGCACGAGCCCGGCCGTGGTCGCCGTCACCGTCAGCGGTCCGCCCGCAGTGATGGATCAACTAAAAGGCAGCCAGATTCGGGCGTTGGTGGATCTCACCAACAGCGCGCCCGGCATGGTTCAAGTGAGCGTGCTGGCGCCGCCAGAAGTGACTTTGATCCGGATTGAGCCGCCGATGGTGGTGGTGATTCCACCAAAGCGTTGAGATGATTTCGGCGCTAACATTTTTATTCAGCTTGAATTCCAACCGCAGACCCTAATTTTAAGATGAGTTTACCCAAAAAAATCTTCGGCACGGACGGCGTCCGTGGCACGGCCAACGTGGAACCTGTCACCGCTGAAACCGCGTTGAAACTCGGACGCGCCGCCGCGCATGTTTTTCGCAATCTCGAACGTCAGTCACGCGGGCGCGGCAAACACAAGATTGTCATCGGCAAAGACACGCGCCTTTCCGGTTACATGCTGGAGAACGCGATTTCGTCCGGCATTCTTTCAATGGGTGTGGACGTATTGTTCATCGGGCCGTTGCCGACGCCAGGAGTGGCTTACGCGACGCGCAGCTTGCGCGCCGACGCGGGACTCGTCATCACGGCTTCGCACAATCCTTACACCGACAACGGGATTAAATTTTTCCGCGCGGACGGTTACAAACTCGACGATAAAATCGAAGGCGAAATCGAGAATCTTGTTTTCTCCGGTGAGATTGAAAAAGTGCGTCCGAACTCTGATCAAATCGGCAAGGCCGTGCGCATTGACGACGCGCTGGGTCGTTACATCGAATTTGCCAAATCGTCTTTTCCCAAGGGCCTGACGCTCGAAGGCGTGAAGATTGTTTTGGATTGCGGCCACGGCGCGGCCTATAAATCGTCGCCCTGCGTCCTGCGCGAACTCGGTGCGGAAGTCATCGTTTTCAACGACCGGCCGGACGGCAAAAACATCAATGAAAACTGCGGTTCCATGCATCCCGAAGCCATGTGTCAAAAAGTCGTCGAACACGGCGCGCACATCGGCATCGCGCATGACGGCGACGCGGACCGTGTTTTGTTGTGCGACGAACATGGGACGTTGATTGACGGCGATGACATCATGGCGATCGCGACGCTGGACATGATCGCGGAAAATACGTTGGCCGAAAAAACGCTCGTCAGCACCGTGATGAGCAATGCCGGTCTTGAAGCCGCCATCAAAAAAGCGGGCGGGCGGATGTTGCGCACGGCGGTCGGCGACAAGAACGTGATTGATGAAATGTTGAAAAACGGTTTCAACTTCGGCGGCGAACAGAGCGGCCATTTGATCTTCCGCGATTTCGCCAGCACCGGCGATGGCTTGGTGGCCGCGTTGCAAATCTTGCGGATTCTCAAGGCGAAAGATCAACCGCTCTCCAAGCTCGCGCAATGTTGGACGCGTTTCCCGCAACTGGTGACGAACGTAAAAGTGCGCGAGAAAAAACCGTTTGACCAACTCGGCGACGTCAATTTACTCGTAGCTGAGGCGGAAAAAGAATTGCAAGCGCAGGGCGGTCGTTTGCTGTTGCGTTATTCCGGCACGGAACCGAAAGTGCGTTTGCTTGTGGAAGGCCGCGACGACGCAACGTTGCAAAAATGGTCGCAAATAATCTGCGGCGCGATTCAAAAGCAGATCGGCGTGTAAACGCACAACATTGCGGAGCGCCGATCTCCTGATCGGCGTTCCAGCTTTTACGGTGTCACGACCACGCGATAGAAGCGGGTGGAATTGGTGCTGGCGGACAGATCAGCCAAAGTGAATGAGCTCGAAGTCGCCGTGAAATTCGTCAGCGTCAGCCAGTTTGCATCCGTCAGATTATTTTTGAATTGCACGCTGTAATTCAGATTTGGTTGCGTTACAAAACTCAGATTGAATCCGCTCCCGCTGTGGTAGGTCGTGCCGGTGAAACGCGGGAGATTTAGAATCGTGCCGGGCGAGCCGATGTCGCCATTCACAGCGGCGGTGAACGCACCGTTTTGGCCGACCGCACTCAGGCCGCCAAATACGTTCGCCACCGGATCGTAGCCAAAGGAAACACCTTTCGTAGCGGCCGCAAACGTAACGCTAGCCACAGTGTCGGTGATGGAAGTCGCGGCTGCGTTCCACAAATAAATCGCGTCGCTGTCGGAATTGAATCCGATGGTCGGATACGTGATGATCTGAAGATTGGCGGGCAAATTTTGCGCTCCCCACCACGTGCGAAAATCAGCGGGCGACATATCTTCCACCAAAATGATGGATTCGCCGGGCGCGATGGTGGTGTTGTTCGTGATCGTTTGCGCGTCCGCAAACGAGTAGTGATCATCGTCAAAGCGAAAGCCTTGCAAGTTCACCGGAAAATTTCCCAGATTGCTCAGTTCCCACCAATCCGAGGTAACGAGCGTCGCGCCCTTCGCGCCTTTCGCCTCGCTGGACATGGCTTCGGTGATGACGAGATTCGGTTTCGGCGTGACCGTCAAAACAAACGAAGCATTTGTGCCGCCCGCCACGTTGGTCACGTTGACGGAATAAATTCCGGATTGATTCGTCTGGGCGACGACGAGTGACAGTTGCGAATTCGTCTGGCCGACGAGGTTCGTGCCATTGAATTGCCATTGATACGTCGGCGTGGGCACGCCGCTGGCGAGCACGGTGAACACGGGGTTTTGGCCAGGATATGCCGAGAGATTTGCGGGACTTTGCGTGATGACAGGAGGCGTCGCGACGACAAAACTTTCGCTCACCAAGCCCGACCACGGCGTGGAGAGGGGCGGATTATTCGCACCGGTCAGGTTGCGGTGGGCGGCATTATAAGCTCGCGCCATTATGGTAAAGTTGGTTTTAAGCACGAGCGGTGAACTGTTATAAATGAACGCGCTGGCTGAAATGCCACCGCCGGGCAGGCGCGGATCGGTGTTGTTCGTAGTGTAATAAGCCGTTGCGCCCGGAGCAAAGATGGCCAGTGCAAAATTCGGCGTAATGGCACCGGTGTTGTTGCTGAAAACCGGCAGCGCGATAAAATTTGTGTCCATGAAATTTAATTTATCGCGATACCATTGTTTGAGAAAAGTTACCTCGCCTTGATAGGTGCCGGGGAAAGCATAGCTGTAACCCGCGCTGCTGATCGTGCCGGAACGCGGCGCGGTGTATTGCGGCCAGCGTGCGGCTTCGCGCGGTTCTTCGTGTTGGACTTGCGCGATGAGGGCGTCAATGTCCGCGTAAATGTGATTCGTTGAAAGCGTGGTCAGCCGCAAACTCTGGTAGCGATCCACCCACGCCTGCCAAAAATCAATGTCGGTGAACATTCGTCCCCACCAGGTGTAATTAAAATAATCTGTGCCCAGATCGCCCGTGGTCGAACGCCAATAACGCGGATTGAAATCGCGCCCGTCCGTCGAACCTTGCGAGCGGTCGAAATCCCAGATCGGTCCAAAAACAATCGGGTTGGTGCGGTCTTTGTAAAAATACCCGCTCAAACGCAAGGCGTCGGTATTCATCGTCATCACGTTAAGAATGTGATGATCAATCCACGACGGCGCATCGATGTAGGCGCGATAACCATTGGTCAGATTCGTGTAGCTTACACCATTCAGCGCCGTGCCGAACGCGTTCATATAAGTCTGGAGATATTGCTGCTGCGGCAAACGTTGCGGCGATTTGATTTCCGTCTCCTGTGGATAATTATAAACAATAGTCTGGCCCGCCGCACTGAAACCAGTTTCGCCCGTGCCGAGGCGGTCAATCTTCATCATGTAACCACCGGTGACATTAGTGCTGGTGTTGTCTTGGGGATGTAAATTATCGACCGAGTGGATTTTGGCGATGTCCACGCGGTTTTCGTCCCACTTGATTTTTTCTTCGAGCACATAAATGCCGTTATAATTGGCGGCCATCACCGCGCCGCCGCCCGTATTGAGATACACTTCAACGAAGCGCGTGCGCACCGCGTAACGGCCGACCTCATTACTCAATTGATAGATCAACGGATTGTGGATCAGGACCGGCTCAAAATTATCCGGTGCGTATAAAACAAAATCTGATTCGGCTGGTAGTCCGAGCGGAGAATAGTTTTCGCTGTTGCCTAGATCATCTTCAAAGCTCAATGAAAACGCTTGTTTGCTGATGTCGGCGGAACTGGAGCCGTGAACTTCAATCGTGCCGCGCGCGGTCAACGTCGGCGCGTTGGTCAGCGACGTCACGCCGTTCTGCGGTTCGTAGAGGGCGACGTTTGCGAATTGATCATTACTTTCCGGCACCGCACCGTCGTTGAAATTGTAGAGCACGATGGCTGGTAAATCGGAATTAGTTTGGGCGAGATTCGGGTCCAGTTGCAAAAACGATTCGCTGTGCGGCGGGCCGGGCATAAAACCATCCACGTCATCAAACGCCCGCGCGCGCACTTGCACCGAACTGGCGATGGGCAAAGGACTCGTGTAAGCCAGCGAAGCTTCCGTCGGCAGGCTGCCATCGAGCGTGTAATAAATCACGGCGTTGGTATTGGCGGCGGAAAGTTGCAAATTGAACGCAGCGGTAAACAGGCCGCCCGTGCGCGAAAAAATAACGGACGGTGAAAAATTCGTGCCGCCAACGGTATTGGCCTCGCCAGGCGTCGGCGTCGGAAAAAAACCGGTGACGTTCGGATTGATGTTGTCGCGTCCGTAAGCCACATCAACCCCTTGCGTCGGGTAATTATTAAAAACTGAAACGATGTTTGAGTTGGCATCGACCAACGCGAGATAGCCACCATTCACGGGCAGACGAAAATTAGTGTGCAACTCCGCGAGATTATTCGTTCGATTTCTACCGGAAGCGAACACGACCATGTAATTATCCGAACCATTCGCGTCGTCCGCCGTGAGCAACGTCACGTTGGGAAATTTCCATTGGCGCAAATTATTCGTATCCGTCGTGAGCGACCAACCGGTGAGATTTACGTCGCTCGTCGTCGGATTAAACAGTTCAATCCACGGCGAATAGTCACCATCCTGATCCGCCACCGTCGTCGCATTTGTCGCCATGAATTCAGAGATGCCGACGTTCGACCACAGCGCACTCGCGGAAGTGGAAAGCGTCGCCCAAATTAAAAAATCGCTGCTACCGCTCAATGACGCATTGAAAGCTTGGATTGCGATGACGTTGGTTCCCGTCACTAAATAATTTTGCGGATTACTCAAGAGATCATTTTGCAGCGGCACCGGTTCGGCCAAAGCGGGCGACGAGACGCCGTTGTAAGCCACAAAACCGGCGGGCATGTTAAAACGCGCGACTTCCGTGCCGTTGATCCATGCAATAAAACCGTCGTCGCTCAACGCGGTCAGTTGCAATTGGGAAATTTGCGCAAGATTCGTCAGCACAAATGTCTGTCGCATGAAGATGCACGTGTAACCACCATTCATGTCCGTGAGCGCCGTGTTGCCAGTGTAAGCTGTGGGGTTGCCGGAGCCGGGATCATTTTCGTAATAAAATGGCGCCGCACTCGCGGTCCACGCTGAATCATTGAAGCCGACCAGTTTCCAGGCGTTCGTGTTCGGCGTCGAAGCTTCGGCGTGCCCCTTGAAATATTTCCAGACGGCGTTGGTGGAGAAGAGGGTTGCGCCATTGGCCGAAATCAACGTGGCCATTCCTAGTAGAATCGAAACAAAAAACCTCATGCTGGCCGCACAGTAACCATTTGGATACCAAACCGCAATTCGGCATCGCAAGAAATGCGTGACCGCGTAAGTCCGTGACTAAATAAATTTCTGTTTCGTCGTCGAATAAGGACAATGGCGGCAACCGCTGTCGCAACAATAACCGCGTCGCCGATGATACGCCGCGGTGAAAACCATCAGCCCGCCGTCGAAATAGAAATCGCCGGGCAGCACTTTGGGCGCCGGCGCCTGGGCATTTTTTGAACGATGAAACGCCATGACGCAAGCGCGGCAGATGCAGTTTTTATTCAGTAAATCCGGCGGCACTTGCGCGAGCAGCAGTTCGGGAATTTCCACTTGCGCGCACCAGCACGCGCCTTTGTAGGCGGCCACTGTGCACAGCTGGCAATCGTTCGGCTGACCGCACAACGGGCAGTGTGTCGCCGTCATTATTTTTGCCGGCGCGTTCATGGCACGGTTAAAATTTCGGGCCGTAATTGGCCGATAAATTGGTTGGGCAATCTTTTGTCATACGATCCGGCCACGGGTTTTTCAAAAGCAACATGGCCGTCGGCGAAAGTTACGTCCGCGGTTTGTGAATGACGGAAATGGCAGTTGGGGGTGTTATTCGGATTGGCGTAATTGGTTTCCAAATCTTCGTAATAAAATTCCTCGAACAGCGGATTGCTGGCCGACGCGGGCGCTTGAAACGTGTTGACCTGAGCGGCGTCGGCAAACAGCGCGGTGGTGTCCGGATGAGAAATTTTATTGGCACTGATCGGTTTGGCGTTTTGCGCCGCAAACAAATAAGCGTTGCCGCCGTAGCTGAAAATAACATTGGTGCCTTTGGGTTTGAATTGCGGTGAATTCCAAGCTGGTGAGGGGCAGAGTCGCACGTTGTTGCCGTGCAGATACGGAAATAAAATGCCGGTGGACAGATCAAAGGTGCGCTGTCCTTCCGCGCCATTGGCCAGCCAGCCGAACCACCATTGTTGGCCGGTGCTGATGGGCGTCGCACAACGGTTGAAGAAATAACCGCCATTATCGCCGAGATAAATTTCCGTGGCCACGCCGAGTTGACGCAAATTACTTTCGCACGCGGCGCGTTGGGCTGAGAGTTTGCCCTTCGCCAAAACGGGCAGCAACATCGAAGCTAAAATGGCGATGATGGCGATGACGACGAGCAGTTCGATCAGCGTGAAGGCGCACCGTGGTGCGTAGGAATCCGGAAATCGAGCGCGTTGGAATCCACCCGCAAAAGTTTTTTGGCGGATGATTTTTGACGCTCGATTTCCGGCGATGTGGTTCATGGCAAATCTGCACTCACGCGATAAAACGCTTTGTCCGAGGGTGGATTCGTTGCTTGTAAAACCAAGTTCGTGCCGTTGCCTTGGGCGGCGGGTGCGGCGGTGGACCACGTGTTGAAATTCGTTGTTTGTTGCAACGTGTAAATCCAGTTGGTGTCGCTGGCGAATTGGATTTTTCCAGCCGCAATGTTTTGCAAAACGCCGACGGGTAGCGGCGACGCAAAGACCAAATTACCCACCGTGCCGTGCGCGAGCAAGGAGTCGCCGTAAGCGTCGTCGGTCGTGGTGTAATTGCAGACCGCCAAAGTATCGAGCTGAAATGCGCCGGCACCGCCGGCATAAATCTGCGGCAATGCCGTCACGACTTGTCCGTTCGTAAATACTTCGCCGCTGACACTTAGCGCACCGGGTAAATGCAACAGCACGATGTGATATGTCACCACGTTGGCGAGCGGTTGCGTCGCATCATAGGCAAAATAAAAATTTGAATTGGCGTCTACGAGTGTGGCATCAATGGATGGCCCGTAACTGGCCGGCCCGTCGGGATAATAGTCGAACTCGCACAGGTTCGGGCTGATCGCATTGGCGCGCGAAAAGTTGGTGCTGGTGGCGTCTGCGAAGTTACAGAGCCCAACCGCTAACTGAAAATAGCCCGCAGCATCCGTGTCCGTTAGGTTTAAATCAAACTCCAGACAGAACCCGTCATTTGTCGTGAGCGTGCGGCCGAGTGGACGATAAAAATAACTGTTCGTCTGCGTCGAATCCCACGTCACGGCGAGATTTTGATTCGTAGAATTCCATTGAAATAGATTCGTGTCGCCAAACGTTTGCCAGCCGTTGAGCGTGGGATCGGTCGAAAATTTTTCGATAAACGTGGACGCCTGGCTCGAAAAGGCGGCGAGCAAAAGCGTTAACAGCAGTGAGTAAATTCGCATGATATTTTAAGGATTCAGTTTTTCAGTTTTGATTTAAATTTTTCCGCTGACGGTAAAACGCCAAGACCGTTGTTCCCGCCAAAGCCAGCAGCCACGCCGACGGTTCGGGCACAACCGATACGCCGTCCAGATCCAGCACGCCGCTTTGAACTTCGATGCGGACATAATCTGCGCTCGTCAAATCCGCGTTATTGCCATTGATGTCCTGCGCCCACGCGAGATCGAAGCCCGTGCCGCCCGCCGAGCCGTTGTAAAGCGCCGTGATGCCCGCGAGATTTTGACCGGTGAAATTCGCCAGCGTCAGCGATGGGTTGACGGGAATTTGCGGATTGCCCGTTCCTGAGGTCGGATACAATTCGCCCGCTTGCGGTGCGAGCGACGGATTGAGCGTGAACCAAGTCGAGTCGTCCGTGCTCACTTGCACGAGGAGGGACGCGCTGTGATAAAAAAGTCCACTGACGCCGGAGCTGCTATTCACAAAAAATTGATTCGCAAATAAAATAAAATCCAGACCGTAAGCGTGCGACGGATCGTCGGTGATCGCTTGCGACAGTTGCAGTGTGATCTCCCCGCCCGCACCGATGGAAACGAGCTGCGTTTTGGCAAAGGGCGGCGCGAACGGCGTTACGCCCGTGCCCGACGTGGGTGCGCCAAGCGCCGCCGCTGAGTTTGTGAACCCGGCAGCGAAACCCGTGCCGGTATCGTAGGCGATAACGGCATTGGCGAATTGGGCGTGGACGTTTAAGGACATGGCAAACAAGCCGGTCAAAGCCGGCAACCAACATTTATTCATAGACTGATCTTTCAATTTGGCGCCGTGAAAAGAAATCACGGCCCCGTTTTACGATTGAGAGACCAGCGCGAAGCCGGAAGATTTTTGAAAATAAAAAAACCTCCAGACTTCGCAAATGAAGAATGGAGGTAAAATTCGACAAACCCGCCCAAAAACAGTTTGAGCGGACTGGTCTCATCCTTCTCTTTGCGGAGAAGTGTGGTGGGTTGATAGTTTCTAGTTGCTGGTTGATAGTTGGGCCGGCCTGCGGCTTTCAACTTTCAATCTTTAACTTTCAATTTTCAACGTCCCACGACGAGTGCTATCAAACCGGTATCCTGACTTCGGCCTCAAACCTTACTCCCGCCTTCCCGGACTTTCGTCCAGTGGCATTGGGAGTTTGTAGCCGTTACAGTGGCGCAACCGTCCCGGATTCACACCGGGTTCCCTGACATTTGACTGCGATAAAGGCGGAAAACTTTTCCGCCCGTTTCAAAGAGCGCGAGGACTCTAGCAGAGGTCCATCGCTTTCCAAGAGCAAACATTCACCACGCTATTTTTCGTTAGGATACGACGGCCGGGTAGGGACATCGCGCTGCGATGTTCCCCGTCGCCGAGCGCAGCGTCAGGCGACGGAAATGAACGTAGTTGCACAAACGTCCTGTCCATTCGTTGCGCCGCAACCCGGCGCGGACGGCGCCGCGCGCCGTCCCTACCCTTCA
>JAMFSJ010000007.1 GCA_026225255.1 Methylacidimicrobium fagopyrum
CCACATCTTACCTTTGCGCTTCATGGGGCGAGTGATCGCGCCGCGCGCGGATTCGATTGGCTTGGAATCCATCCAGCAACGTTCCAACGCCATCAAACCGTATTCGCCGAAAGCGACCGTGCTTCCGCGGATCGCCGTGCCCTTACGGGAACCACGGTGCATCTTGCGAAACTTTACTCTTGCCGGTTGCATTGCCATAAAAAATTCTTTCTAAAAATCAAGCTGCTTTTTCAGCGGCTACTTCTTTCTTTTGCGGTTTGTTTTCGCCCTTGCAAATCCAGCACTTCACGCCGAGTTTGCCGTAAACCGTCAACGCTTCCGCGAAGCCGTAGTCAATGTTTGCCCGGAGCGTATGCAACGGCACGCGACCCCAGTGATACATTTCTGTGCGGGCCAATTCCGCGCCACCCAAACGACCGGCGCAACGGATCTTGATCCCTTCGGCACCGAAATCTTTCGCGGTTGCCAACGCTTTTTTCATGGCGCGGCGGAAAGAAACCCGGCGTTCGAGCTGCAACGCAATGTTTTCTGCAACCAATTGCGCATCCAGTTCGGGCTGCTTGACTTCGACGATGTCGACGTAAACTTCTTTGCCGGTTTTTTTGCTCAACTCTTCTTTGAGCTTATCAATTTCCGACCCTTTGCGACCGATGACAACACCCGGACGGGCAGTCATGATGGTCACGCGGCAACGATTCGTCGCGCGCTCGATCAAAATCCGCGGCACCGAGGCCGTTTCAAGTTTTTTCTTGAGCAAGGTGCGGATTTCGCGGTCCTCGTTCAACAATGCGCCAAATTCTTTTTTATTGGCATACCACTTTGAGCGCCAGTCTTTATTGACCGCAACGCGCAGACCGATTGGATTAGCTTTTTGGCCCATAACTTATTCGTCGGACAAAGTGATTTTGATGTGGCAACGGCGTTTAATGATCGGACCAGCCGAACCACGCGCTTTCGGCGTGAAACGTTTCAAACTGGTCGCGGTGCCGGCAACTGCTTCCTTGATTCGCAAGGTTTCCGGACGCATTTTGTTGTTGTTTTCCGCATTGGCGATAGCGGAATGCAAAGTCTTGGCGACGAAGCGCGCACCTTTGCGCGGAACGATGGCAAGAATTGATTCGGCTTCCAACGCTGGCAAACCCTGGATTTGCCGCACGACTTCGCGCATTTTCTGCGCGGACATCGGGATATTTTTGGTGATGGCGAAAACTTCCATAAAAACTATTTGGCTTCCGCCTTCGCGGTGTGAGCGCCGTGCTTCTTAAAGGTGCGCGTAAGTGAAAATTCGCCCAGTTTGTGACCCACCATGTTTTCAGTCACGAACACCGGGTTAAAGATTTTTCCGTTGTGGACGGCAAACGTCAACCCAACGAATTCCGGCGTGATCGTCGAACGGCGCGACCAGGTTTTGATCGGCGTCTTTTGATTCGCCGCCTTCGCTTTGTGGACTTTCGCCAACAAGCTATCTTCTACAAATGGACCTTTTTTAATCGAACGTCCCATAAAAATTATTTGGTCTTGACCGGCAATCCGTTGCGACGAACCACGATGAAACGGTTAGATTGTTTATATTTAGCGCGGGTCTTGCCACCCTTGGCAACTTTACCCCACGGCGACATCAATTGCTGCCAACCGCCGCCACCCTTGGATTTACCTTGACCGCCGCCGTTCGGATGGTCAACCGGGTTACGCGCCATACCGCGAGTAATACCGCGGATACCGCGATGACGGGAACGACCAGCCTTACCGAGCACCACGTTTTCGTGTTCCGTGTTGCCGACTTGACCGATAGTCGCATAGCATTCTTCGTTGATCTTGCGGATTTCGCCGGAAGGCAAACGGATCTGCGCGTAACCTTCGTCACGGGACATCAAGGTTGCCGAACCGCCAGCGGAACGAACCATCTGGCCGCCCTTGCCGGGAATCAATTCAAGGTTGTGAATCGCGGTGCTGACCGGAATCGCTTTGAGCGGGAGCGCATTGCCGATTTCAGGAGCTGCAGCCGGACCACAGGAAATTTTCTTGCCGACCACGATACCAACGGGAGCGATGATATAACGCTTTTCGCCGTCGATATAATTCAGCAACGCGAGACGCGCCGAACGCATCGGATCATATTCAATGGCTTCAACAACCGCATCAATACCATGCTTGTTGCGTTTGAAATCAACGATACGAATCTTCTGCTTGTGACCGCCACCGATACCGCGAGCGGTAACGCGACCGTAGGCATTACGCCCACCAGTTTTCTTGCGGATTTCGACAAGCGACTTCTCCGGCTTCGTCTTGGTAATATCGCTAAAGTCCGCGATCGTGATATATCGCGTAGACGGTGTTAGCGGTCTAAATGTTTTTACTGGCATAATGCAAAAAAAGTTTTTTATCAGCAACTTTGAAGTAAGCAGGCCATCAATCCTGTCTCGGTGAGAGAATCAGTTATCGGTCTTGCGAACATGCTGTCCTAGCGGCCTTTCGGACGTCGAGGAGCGCGAAGATTATCAAAGTGAGAATCAGATGCAATACTTTTTTGAACTTTTTTTCACTGATTCTAAAAAATGTTATAAAAACCCCTATTTTATTGGGTTTTATGTTTCAATATATTTTCTAAAATGTTGCACGAAGGTTAAAACGGAACGTCTAACATGGCGTAACGAGAAACCAATTTTAACCGCGAATCACACGAAATACGCAACCAGAAACAAAACTCCAACCGTAATCCCTATTATTCCGTGTCGGAAAGACATCAGGAGTCTCTAAAACTTTTAACCAAGGATAAACATAAGCCCCGATAAGACAAGCCAGCAAAGGCTTTGACGCAAATTCCACGCACTAGAAGCCAGTCAAATTATAGTCGCGTAATTCACTTCAATAAATTGCATTAAAGTTCCTTTGCGTTCTTTGCGTTTCGTCCCCTGCCCTTTTATCGTAAAAAAAAAACATCTCCTCACGTCGTCTCCTACAAAAATTTAGGCGGCGAGTCGTCTGCGGGATGATCGTTCGCCTAGCTCATGTATTTCGCGGTTAAGTCATTTTCTTTGCTCCTTTGTTCTTCTGCTTTTTTGGATTTAATTCTCTGCGTTAAATTTTTAATCCGCAAAATGTGAACTGCAATAATAAGGTTCGGCCAGCATTCCGGCACTCAACTCGCAACTCCCCAACTCTCAATTTTCATTTTCCCCGCCCCAAACTGGACAAACCCGCTGAGTCATTGCATTATGATTTATATGAGCGATGAAGCTATGAGCAATTTTACGCCGCGCGCACAGCAGGTGCTGGCGCTCGCGCGCAAGGAAGCCGACCGTTTCAACCACAATTTTCTCGGCACAGAGCATTTGTTGCTTGGCCTGATCAAATTGGGTCAAGGCGTGGCCGTGAATGTTTTGCAGAAAATGGGGCTTGATCTCGAGACTGTCCGCATGGAAGTCGAGAAACAAGTCGGCACCGGGCCGGATCAGAAAATGATCGGCAACATTCCCTACACCCCGCGCGTCAAAAAAGTTTTGGCGCTCGCGTCGAAGGAAGCGAAAAATCTCAACCACACTTACGTCGGCACCGAACACATTTTGCTCGGGCTGTTGCGCGAAGGTGATGGCGTGGCCGCCAAGGTTTTGCGCAATCTGGACGTGGACATTGAACAGACGCGCCAGGAAATTTTGAAGGAATTGGATCCGAATTTTGCCGCCGAAGAATCTGCCATTCCCGCCGACCCGGAAGAAAATAAAAAACAAACGGCCGGCGCAGCGACGGGCGAGAAAAAAGGCGAAGTTAAAACCCCGGCGTTGAAAGCGTTTGGGCGCGACCTCACGGAAATCGCACGCAAAGGCGACATGGATCCCGTGATCGGCCGTAAGAACGAAATCGAACGCGTCATCCAAATCCTTTGCCGCCGCTCGAAGAATAATCCCGTGCTGCTCGGTGAAGCAGGCGTGGGTAAAACGGCGATTGTCGAAGGTCTCGCGCAGGAAATTGCGAAGGGCAACGTGCCGGAAATTTTGTTAAGCAAACGCGTCATCACGCTCGACTTGGCGTTGATGGTTGCCGGCACAAAATATCGCGGTCAATTTGAAGAACGCATCAAAGCAGTGATGGACGAAATCCGTCGCGCAAAAAATGTTATTCTCTTCATTGACGAGTTGCACACGATCGTTGGGGCCGGTTCGGCGGAAGGCACGATGGACGCCAGCAACATCATTAAACCCGCGCTGTCACGCGGCGAAATGCAATGCGTCGGCGCGACCACGCTGAATGAATATCGCAAATACATCGAGAAAGATGCGGCGTTAGAACGCCGTTTCCAATCGGTGCGCGTCGAAGCGCCTTCCATTGAAGACGCGATCGAAATCTTGAAAGGTTTGCGCCACAAATACGAAGAACATCACAAGGCTGAGTTCACGGATAAAGCCGTGGAACAGTCCGTGAAGCTTTCGGATCGTTACATCACCGACCGTTTTTTGCCGGACAAAGCGATTGACGTTTTGGACGAAGCCGGTTCGCGCGCGCGCATCAGCACGATGACGCGTCCGCCCGAAGTCAAAGCCATCGAAGCTGAGATCGAAGAGATCAAAGGTCAAAAAGAAAAAGCCATCAAGAACCAAGATTTCGAAGGCGCGGCGCAGATGCGCGATAAAGAAAAGAACGCCAAGGAAAAACTGGAAACAGATTTGAAAGAATGGCGCACACGGCGCGAAGAAAAACGCATTGTCGTGGACGAAGACGAAATTTTGCAAGTCGTTTCCAAATGGACGGGCGTGCCGCTCAAGCGCATGGGTCAGGACGAAATGGCGCGATTGCTCACGGTGGAAACCGAGATGGAAAAAGTCGTGGTCGGCCAGCGCGAAGCCGTTTCCGCATTGTGCAAAGCCTTGCGTCGCTCGCGGGCGGATTTGAAAGATCCGAAGCGTCCGATCGGCACGTTCTTATTGCTCGGTCCGACGGGCGTCGGCAAATCGTTACTTGCAAAAACGTTGGCGGAACAGATGTTCGGCGACACGAAATCGTTGATCCATCTCGACATGAGCGAATACGCGGAACGGCACAATGTGTCGCGTCTCTTTGGCGCGCCGCCCGGCTACGTTGGCTTTGAAGAAGGCGGCCAGTTGACGGAAAAAGTGCGGCGCAATCCGTATTCCGTCGTGCTGTTCGACGAAATTGAAAAGGCGCATCCGGAAATCTGGAACGCGTTGTTGCAAATTCTGGAAGAAGGCAAATTGACCGACGGCCAGGGCCGGGTGGTGAATTTCCGCAACACGATCATTTTGATGACGTCGAACGTTGGCTCGGACACGATCAAACGTCAGTCCACGCTCGGCTTTTCGCCGATCTCGGACGAAGCGACTTATGAAAAAGCGCGCGAACGCGTTTTGGAAGAAGCCAAGAAAACGTTCCGTCCGGAATTTTTGAACCGCTTGGACGACTTGATTGTGTTCCGCTCCTTCACGAAGCCGGATCTCATCCAGATTTTGAGTTTGGAAGTAGAAAAAGTGATCGTGCGTTTACGTCACAAAAACATTCAACTGGAGCTCGACGAGACGGCGAAAAATTTCCTCGTGGAAAAAGGTTACGATCCGCAATACGGCGCGCGTCCAATGCGCCGCGCGGTGGAACGTTTTCTCGAAGATCCGCTCGCGGAAGAATTATTGCGCGGGGGCGTGCAAACCGGCGAACTCATCCGCGTCACGGCGGACAAGGAAAAATTGGTGTTCAACCAAAAAGCACCGACGAGCGACGTCGTGCCGACCTGAAATTAAAGAATGACGATCGCGGAATTCATCCCGCATAAGCCCAAAGCCAAACGGCTTTGGACTTATGCCGAGATGGTCGCGGAATTGCCCGAGACCAGCCAGCCGGTTGAATTGTGGAATGGAGAGCTTGTTATGTCACCTGCCCCACATCCAGATCATCAGACCATTGTCTTAAACCTCGCCGCCATGTTGCGGGAATTTATTACGGATCATCAATTGGGTAAAGTTTTTGTGAGCTCGGTTGACGTGGTTTTGACGCCGCGCCGCGTCGTGCAGCCAGATGTTTTATTTATCGGAAAATCACGGTTGGACATTGTGGGCGATTGCATTGACGGCGCACCGGAACTCGTGATGGAAGTAATTTCCGTAAGTAGTTGGCAACGTGATTGAATCGAGAAAAAGGCCCTCTACGAACAAGCGGGCGTAGCCGAATATTGGATCATTGATCCGGATGCGGAAACCATTGAAGTCTTCGCGCTCGGCAAAAATGGCTATCAATTGCACGCCAAAGCTACGGGCAAAGAACTGGCGAAATCCAAATTATTGGGGGGTTTCAAAACGACCTTCGTGGAACTAACCATTTGAGCTGAAACAGAGCCTTTCCAGCCGCGTTAAAAACGCGGCTTTTTAGTTTTCCACGTGGGTTAGTCCTAGTCGCTCGTTTTCACCAGCGGCGTTTTAGAAGCCATATAACGGACGACCGCTTCCGTGCGCGAACTGACATGCAACTTGTTAAAAACGTGCTTTAAATGGCTGCACACGGTATCGATGCTCAATTCCAATTTGTCGGCGATCACTTTATTGGCGTAACCTTGCGAGAGCAGCATCAGAATTTGTTCTTCGCGGACGGAAAGGCGAACGGATTCGTCGCGCACCTTGGCCTTTTGGCGGAAGGATTCGATCACACGCCGCGCAATCTGACTGGTCATCGGCGCGCCACCCCCGAGCACGTCAAGGAGCGCGATCCGCAAATCCGAGGGCTTGGTTCTTTTTAATAGATAACCGTCCGCACCGGCTTCGAGCGCAAGGAAAACCAATTCCTGATCCGCCATCGCGGTAAGAATGACGATCTGCGTTTGCGGCACCAATTCTTTGAGGCGAACCGTGCATTCGATGCCCGACATGCGCGGGAGAAAAATATCCATGAGCACCACGTCCGGCGCGGCGGCAGGAATCATGCGCAAGGCTTCTTCGCCGGTCGCGCAGGCACAGGTGCAGGAGAAATCGGGAAAGGAATTGATGAGTTTGATCCAGCTTTCACGCACTTTGGGCTGGTCTTCCACCAACGCTACTTTGAGCGGCGACTTCCGGGCCGGTTCGCTGGCCCGGCTGGTTTTAACCGGCTTGGTTATTTTAACACTTGGTTGGATCATGATTTTGTGAGGGGTCATTGGCCGGCACATTTTGCGGCTCATTCAATCGTTCCGAAAATGGTTTTATTGTCCAGAGCGAAGCCCAAGGATGTCGCAGCGATTGCTTCAAGGGAATATTAAATTCCACGCGACAACCCTTACCGGGCGCGCTGGTGATGGTGCAGGTGCCGCCGAGTTCCGTCATCCGCTGCGCCATATTCGCCAGGCCATTGCGCTCTAATTTATTGATCGCCTGATCAAAGCCTTGGCCATTGTCCTGCACGACGACGACCAAACGCTGGCGTTGCCACAAAATTTGCAGGCGCAATTCGGTGGCGGCAGAATATTTGACGGCGTTGTTGAGCGCTTCCTTGATGGCCATCAGCAAGCTGCGACGGAGCGGCAGGTTAAAAGCCGACGCTGACATCTCGGGATCAATTTCAAAGAGACATTGAATTTTGGCCGCGCCCAGAAATTCTTCGGCATAGTCGCAAACATACGAAGCAAAATCGCGCAACGTGTCGCGCTTGGGATTCATCGCCCAAAGAATCTCGTCCATCGTGGACAACAACCCGCGCGCGCCTTCGCAAAGTTGGACGAGTTGCGAATGGGCTTCCGTATCACTGGGCAAAGCATTTTGCGCCAGCTCGCCGTGCAGCACCAGTTGGGTCATGCGCGCGCCGATGTCATCGTGAATTTCCCGCGCAATGCGGGCGCGTTCGCGTTGCAGGAGCCAGCGTTCTTTTTGATGAAAGGCGAGCTGTGCCATGAGCCGGAGACTGATCAAAATGACCGCGCCGCATACGCCCAAAAGCGTGATCTGAAACCAACCGGTTTGCCAAAATAAAACATGGATGGGTTGCACGGACGGCATCATGTCCACGTTCTGTGGCATCGTCCACCAAGGCGCGCCAAACAATGGCCCGACGATGGTCGCGGGCAGCCAAGTGCTCACTGGCTCACTCTCTTTTTCCCAATGTTTCTCGCCTTCGGGCACGATGCGCCAATCGCGGTCGGATTTAATTTGGATGATGTGTCCATCCGCGAGTTCGATTCGCAAACCGAATAACATTCCCGCCGATGATTTGGAATTGAAAGCTTTCACCGCCAAAGTATGTTGGCCGGGCGTCAATAACGCAGTGACGTCAAAGACAAATAATTCGCGCCATTCGTCACCGCGCCCCAATTCGTGACCGTCGAGATACAAGCTGAATTCATTGTCCACCGTCATCACCAGCCGCGCCTTGGTGACCGGATTTGAATCCGGCAGATAGAATGTTCGCCAAAGCTGGCACGTCTGGCGGTCAAAGGTTTTATCCGCCCAAATCCACGAACCTAATCCATTCGTCGGGCTGACGTAAGGATCCATAAGATACGTTTCAACCTGCTCCTGATTGGTGATTGGCACGGCGGCGGCCGGCCGCAACATGACGAGGAATAAATAGATTAATCCTAACCACGCGGCGGTGTGCCATTGAAAATAACGCCGCCGCGATTTCAGTCGCCACAATTTAGCCAATAGGGGATGCAAGGTGTTGGCAGTCTAATCAATTTCACACCATCGCCAAGCCGGATTTGAATTTAGGGTCAGGACAGCGCATGACGATCTCCCCGGCGCCGAGCCAGCGATCGGCGCCGAAATCAGTCCGAGCGCGGCGGTGTCGCCGACCCGCCGCGCTCCTAAAACAACTCGGCCACACCTATTTCAAGCCGTAGTTTTTTTGCGGAAATACGTCCGGCCAATGAGATAGTCGAGCGAGAATTTGCCCGGTCCAAAAACCAATACGATGATGGCCGCGAGCATAAATTCAAATGGCGCGGCAGTGACGAATTTATCCGGATCACTGAAGATGGCGTGGAGCGCGTCGGATTCGGCGGTGGCGTAGGCGATCCACATCGTGAAAATCAGCGGAACCGTCAACACGCGCGAACCGAGGCCGAGCAGCAGACATAAGCCGCCGAAACATTCCGTCGACCCAGCCATGATCGCATTTAGATGCGGCAGCGGAATGTGGAGATGCTCGAAAAATCCCGCCGTCCGATCCAGATTCATCAACTTACCTTTGCCGGTTTCAAAAAATTGCCAGCCCCAATACAGCCGAATCACCAACAGCAGCGGCGATTGCAAGCAACTGATGGCTTTGACCCAGCAATTGTAAAGACTTACCAACATTCCCATTTTATTTGTGGCCATAATTTTATTTTTCCAACCCGCAAAACCAACCCAGTGCCGCCCAGTTGGCAAACCATTTGCCGACCGTGGCGCCGAGATCACCGGAAATTTTTAAGCCGACTAATTTGGCGACCGCTTTTTCCAAAGTCGCGCCGCTTTGCATTGCCGACAACAGCACGAATTGTCCGCGCTCCAATTGCTTGTAATAAATGCCGTCTTCATAACGATGCACGGCGAGAAAATTCTTCTGCCGTTTGAGTCCGTGCGCGAGCTTGGTCTTTTTGCGGCGCTGGGTTTGTTCCATCGCGTTACTGGCTTCGCTGCGCAGACCGGAATTTTTTTTGAGCGTGATCAGGAAATCGTCCACGACATTTTCCAACGTCAGCAACGTCAAATGCGGCTGCAACTTTAGCCGGATTTTCGCCGCCTCCACGCCCGCCAAATCTTCCAGCTTGAGCGCGGGTTTCGCTGCGTTATCGAACGCTTCGATGTGCGCCCATTCCAAGCGTGCGAGATCGAGTGCGAGTTTAGTTTTCGGTTTCGTCCAGCGCGGTTCGGCTTGCAGAAATTTTACGAGTCGCGAACCGAGATTGCGCAACGTGTAAGAACGCGACGGATATTTTGAAAGGTATTCATCCGCCAGCCGCTCAAATTTTTGGTCGCCTAGAATCGCACGCAAGCCGCGATAATCCTCGTAAAAACAATCGCGGATGCGAAACCAGTATTGGCGATTGTAGATTTCCAACCGTTCGAATGACGTCAGCCGATCATTCGGTTTGATAAAACTTTCGGCGATTTGTTTGGTCGGGCGACCATCAATCCATTTGCGTTGCATCACGTCACCGCGACCGAGTGGACGCATGACCGCACGCGCCATGAGCCGCTGCAACTCATGAAATTCGCGTCGCGTCTGACGCTTAAGCTTTGGTTTTGGCGGATTCAACACGTTTGAGAAATTGGTTGGCTTTTAAAGCTTCGCCGTGGACTTCGTCGAACGACGGAATCCGGTCGTCCCATTCCAGTAAGGTTGCGGTGCGGCCGGTGCGCTGGATGGCGCGTTCATAAAGTTTCCAGACCGGATCGATCACCGGATGATCGTGCGTGTCCAAAATATATTTCTGAAATTTACTGTGGCCGGCGATGTGGATCTGCGCGACGCGATCCGCCGGCACGCCGTTCACGTAATCGAGCGGATTGAAATTATGGTTCTTGGAGGAGACGTAAATATTATTCACGTCCAAAAGAATCCCACAGTCGGCGCGCTCGACGACTTCGTTGAGAAATTCCCATTCCGTCATTTCCGAAACGTGAAACTCCGCGTAACTACTGACGTTTTCCACGCCAATCGGGACTTCGAGAAAATCGCGCGCCTCGCGGATGCGTTGCGCGGTGACCTTGGCGGCGGCGAACGTGTAAGGCATCGGCAACAAATCATGCGTATAACGGCCGTCCACGCTGCCCCAGCAAAGGTGATCCGAGAGCCACGGTGTTTTGGTGCGCTTGACGAGCCGCTTGATTTTTTTGAGGTGGTCGCGGTTCAACTTTTCCGACGAACCAAAATACATCGAGACGCCGTGTTGGACCACGCGATATTGTTCCAGGATTTGATCGAGCACTTTCAGCGGACGCCCGCCATCACCCATGAAATTTTCCGAGATGATCTCAAACCAATCCACCGTCGGCTTCTGCGAAAGGATGTGCTCGTAATGCGGCACACGCAGCCCGATGCCGATGCCGTAATCGGTGAAACCGTTGAAAGGATTGGCGGGCATTTTAGTTTATTAACGACTTGTTAGGCCACGGTGTAATCATTTCAGATCCTGCAAAGGCGGTGGCTCGTGCAGCTCAAGCTCCCAATCTTCATATGGTGGTTCCACTTTGAAACCATGAATACAATATGCCCGCAGGTAGTCGGTCGCTCTCTTCTGTGCGTGCTGGGCATTCAAAACCTGACCGCTCTCGTCAAACTCCAAAACATTGGCGAAGATGGCGTAAACCTGCTCAATCGCACTCGGCTCTTTTCCATACATTGGAAGGTAATCAACGCCTTCGAGCATGTAATGGGTGCCGCTAGACATAAAGTATGCAAATGTCCTCAATGCACCGCTGAATGAATTGCTCACTTTTGACATCACATGTCGAGTAGCCTAACAGGAAATTATGCCGCCGGAGCGCCGAATATTACTCGGCAAGGAGAATCTAAAGCCCTTCGTGCCGAGCAATGCTCGGCGCTCCGACAACGTTCTTACGATTATTTCAGGATTTGCAACTGCCCTTGGTATTGCAGCCACCTTTGCCGGTGCAACTGTTTTTACCTTTGCAACCATTGTCGCTGCCTTTGCAACCGCCCTGCCCTTTGCAACTATTTTTGCCTTGGCAATCATGCTTGCCCGTGTCCGCCGCCGGGGCATTCGCACCGGGTGAGTTCACGGAGGTATCGGTGCTCTTGGCGCAACCGCTGGTCAACATGCTGCCGGTCACGATGCCCGCCATCGCCGCGGCCACGAGAACTGTTCGTTGAGTTTTATTCATAATTTTTGCCTTAGTTGATTTATTTGGAACCGGCGGTTCAGTGAGATGTTTTCGCCAGCTTTCAGAGATTAGAGACAGCATCCAGCGATTTATTCCAGACATTTTTTTAGGGTCCGGCGAATTGGGTCTGGGATCTGGGAAATTTCTTGGCGATTTTTGGCGGCTGATAATTGACGGCCAAAGAACACAAAAGCTTTTTCGACCGCGTTTTCAAAAGGCTTTGGGCGGCACCGGCCTCCGGCCGGTGGTTTAGGGCGGCGCGCCCAAAACCGTTTGTGAGGTGAATGATTCCGGAACTGCGCGGGCCAAAAAACAACGGCCGCAACCAACGAAATCCGGCGGAACGCCGGATTTTACAGGCGAGACGCCTTTGCCACCCCACTAATTCCATTTTCCAACCGCGCGATTTTCATTAAACTCCGGCCAATGCATTGGCTTCAAACGCTCGACATCGCGCTGTTTCATTTCGTGAATGGCACGCTGAGCAATCCGTTTTTCGATTGGCTCATGCCGCTCATCAGCGGCGGCAACGGCGCGTTGCGCTGGTTTTCCATCGCCGCCGTCGGGCTGTTCATCTTGGCGATGACGCGGGGCGGCGCGCGCGGACGGATTTGTGCGCTGCTCATTTTGATCGTCATCGCGGCGGGCGATCCGCTCGTCGTCGGCACCATCAAACATGCCATCGCGCGACCGCGTCCCTGCGTGGGACTTTCCGAGGTTGTGGAACGCCTCGGGTGCTCCAACTCCGGCAGCATGCCTTCCGCCCACGCCGCCAACTGGTTTGCCGCCGCGACCGTGATGTTTCTTTTCTATCGGCGCAGTGCATGGTTTCTGTTTCCCATAGCCGCCGCCGTCGCTTTTTCGCGGGTCTATTGCGGCGTGCATTATCCGAGCGACGTCACGGCGGGCGCCCTTCTTGGCACCGGCTATGCCATCGCCTTGGTGATCGCCGCGCAATCCGCGTGGAATTTTTTCGGTCGAAAATTCTTCCAGCGCTGGCACGAACAAATGACTTCGCTCATTAATCAAGAATCCCCTACAGCGCCCGCAACGGCCATTGGCAATCAGCCATCAACAATCCACACCGCAGACACCGAATGGCTTCACCTCGGCTACGTCGTCATCGTCTTGGCATTGATCGCGCGCTGGGCTTATCTCGCCAGCGGCCTCGCCGGTTTGAGCGGCGATGAAGCGTATCAATGGCTCTGGTCAAAACATCTCGCCCTGTCGTATTTCAGCAAACCGCTCGGCATCGCGCTTTTGCAATGGACGGGCACGGCCATCGGCGGCGACACCGTTTTTGGCGTGCGCTTTTGTTCGCCGTTGCTCGCCGCGATTTTAAGTTTCATCGTGCTGCGTTTTCTCGCGCGCGAAACCAGTGCGCGCACCGCCTTCTGGGTGTTGATCATCACCTTCGCCACGCCGTTACTCGCGGCGGGTTCGATCTTGATGACCATTGATCCACCGCTCGTGCTGTGCTGGATGTGGGCGCTCATCGCCGGTTGGCGCGCGCTGAAACCGGAAGGCAAAACGCGCGACTGGCTCACCGTCGGCCTGGCGATGGGACTCGGTTTTCTCTGCAAACCCACCGCGTATTATCAAATCATTTGCTGGATCATTTTCTTTGCATTGCAACCGTCCGCACGCATTCACCTGCGCAAATCCGGCCCGTGGCTCGCGTTGCTTATCTGCGCGCTCTGCACCTTGCCGCCCGTGATTTGGAACGCCCAACACCATTGGATCACGCTGCATCACGTCGCGAGCAACGCTGGACTCGATCCCAACCATCACTGGCATCCGACGTTAAAATATCTTGGCGAATTCATCGGCGGTGAACTCGGTTTACTCAATCCCATTTTTCTCGTGGCCGCGATTGGGGCCAGTATTGCTGGCTGGAAAAAGCGTCACGAAAAGCCGCTCTGGTTCTATTTATTTTGCATGGGCGCGCCCGTTTTCTACGGTCACGTTTTGTATTCGCTGCATTCGCGCATTTTGCTCAATTGGATCGCGCCCGCCGTGCCGCCGATGTTTTGTCTCATGGCCGTTTACTGGCACGAACGTCCGCTCTGCGTGAAGCCGTGGCTCATCACCGGCGTGACGCTCGGCATTATTGTTTCCGTATTCCTTTACGACAGCGATCTCACCGGCAAACTCGTGGGGAAATTGCCCGGCGACGTTGATCCTTCGCGCCGCCTCGGGCGCAGCTATCCGGAAGCCGCCGCGCTCGTCGAACGCGAACGCCAAAAATTCGATACGAACAGTTTTATCATCGCGAACGATTACGGTTCGACCGGACTTTACAGCTTTTATTCGCCCCGCGCCCGCGCCGCCGCCAGCACCCGCGAACCACTCGTCTATCGCCAATGGTCAGGCCGTCCCGACGATCAATTTTATTTCTGGCCGGAATATAATTATCTCCAAACGCGCCCAGGACAGAACGCCATCTACGTCCGCCGCGTGGAAAATTACAAACTCGAATCCGGCTGGTATTGGAAATGGTTCAAGGGCGAACGCATCGCCTATCGCGACATCCCGTCGCCCGAACCCGCGCCCGCCGAAATCGTCAACCAATTTGAAACCGTCACCAACCTCGGCATCCACGACGTGATGGTGAAAGACGGACGCGTGCTCCAGCGCGTGCAGATTTTTGGCTGCTATAACGCGAAATGATTTTTAGCCACAGATGGGCACAGATGAAACACAGATAAAAAACTTTGACGCGAATTTCGCTAATTAAATTTGCCCAGTTTTGACTCGCGCCAATTCGTGAAACTCGCCTCAAAGGGTTTTGCTTTCATCTGTGGCCATCTGTGGCTAAAACAGCCTTGGCTCTTTCGGCTTCAGCGGCGCGAAAGTTTTACGATGGATCAGACACGCGCCGTGTTTGGCAATCGCCGCGAGATGTTTCGCCGTGCCGTAACCTTTGTGGCCGGCAAAACCGTATTCGGGAAATTGCGCGTGATATTTCAACATCAGCCGGTCGCGCGTGACTTTGGCCAGCACGCTCGCAGCGGCGATGGAATAGCTCCGCGCATCGCCTTTCACGATCGCCGTCTGCGGCACGCGCAAGGTTTTCACCGGCAGCCCGTCCACCAGCGCGTGCGGCGGCAGCGGATTTAATTTTGCCAGCGCAGCATTCATCGCGCGATGAGTCGCCTGCAAAATATTGATCTCATCAATCACCAAGGCATCCACCTCGGCTATGCCAAATTCAATCTCGCCACAGCCAGTGATGAAGTGAAAAAACTGTTCGCGCTGCGTTTCGGTGAGTTGCTTGGAATCATTTAATCCAGCGAGTTCAGCGGGCAAACCCGTTTCCGCCCAACGCTTCGGTAAAATTGCCGCCGCCGCCACGACCGGCCCGGCAAGTGGCCCGCGACCCGCCTCATCCACACCTGCGATCCGTGCGATACCTTGCAACCAAAGCGTCTGCTCAAATTCAAACGAGTTAAAAAAATTGGCAGACATGTTCAAAAATGTTTCTCAATCCATTCTTTGCAATCATAAGACCAGGAAAAACGATCTCGTAGAAAGAATTTGCTCCCGCCCTTCCCGCCCGGCCCCGTCACTTTTATTCCAAACAAAGACGGTTTGATGATCATTTGGTTCGTAGGATTGTTTCCGCTCAACCACTGATTTTCTGATTTGAAATAAGTGCTACAGAAATTCGTTTCTTCAGATTCACACCCAACGAAAATTTTACCATCTTTAAACATCCAAAATCCATGGCCGCACGCCATATTTGGATCATAAAAAATTCCATCCGGCGATGCGGGTTGGTAACAGGCTAAAAATACGATAAACAAAATAACAAAGGACAAAACAATTCTGACGACTAGACGTTTTCTTTGCCAGAAAGTTTGTTGACTATCGACCATAATCAAAATCTACCGCTTTCTAAAAAATTGTCGTGTATAATTTTATACGTAAGGCGGCTCAATTTAAATATTGGCATGATGGCAAACCACAACATTTCTTTGCATCGCGCGAAAATGCTTTTACATTTCCGGCATGCGACAAATTCTGGTCACGATTCTGGTGGCGATCATTTTCATCGTCGGCATCGCGCTCGGCTACAAATTGACGCTGTGGGTGAAAGGCGGTTCGAGCGTGCACGAGTTGAATACGGTGACGGTCGTCCAACAAATCCAAACGCTGGCTGATCTCGTCACGGTCAAATACGTCGTCGAAAAAGTCGTCGTGCTGGAAGACACCAAATGGTATGGCGAAAATCGTGTATTGTTGCTCGCGCACGGCGTGGTCAAAGCCGGCATTGACTTGAAAGATTTGCCGCCCGGGGCGGTCAAAATTTCCGGCAAAAAAATCACCCTCCATTTGCCGCCACCGCAAATCACCGACGCGTATCTCGACGATAAACGGACGAGCGTGATTGATCATACGACCGGCCTATTGCGCGAATTCGATAAAGATCTGGAACAAACCGCACGCAAAACCGCCGTGGCCGACCTACGCGTGGCCGCACGACAGAATGGAATTTTGAATGACGCCGACGAACGCGCGCGTTTGCAGCTCGCGGTTTTTTTCCACCAAGCCGGCTATGATCAGGTCGAGTTCGTCAGCCAAATTCCTCCGAAGCCGCTGATCATGCCGCGCGAAAATGCGCCGTAATTTGAAGTCGAGCAAAGCTACAACTTTGCCCTATCTTTTAAGTTCTCAGAAAAATTTCTCAAACCCGCTGGCTTTGAACCGGTAACGTTTCGCCGAGGACAGTGCCCAAATTTGAGTCAGGGTGTCTAATTTTTACCGACGCGGCGGGTTCAGAAAAAGTCACCACCGGCAATCGACGACGTGGGGTGGGGACTTTTTTTACGCGCGCAGGAAACCCAATCGCCGCCATTTGGCTCCGCGACAATCGCAAATTGGCCGCCGTCGTTTCCGCCAGCGTCGCCAAACTAAGTCCCCGTCCTTGGTATTTTTTAGCCACGAAATTTTGGAAGCAACTCATGCGCCAGAAAAAAACTTCCAGCCTTAATCACCAAACAACCACCCGGCGCGGGGAGAACGCGTAAGGTTGGGTTTGCGGGCTTGAAATTTGGAACGCCTCGGGACATTTAAAGTCGGTGCTTGGAATTTTGCGTTACCTTACCGCTTCCCCAAACGCGCCAAAAGTTTCGCGTGGATGCCGCCAAAACCGCCGTTACTGAACACCACCACGACATCGCCGCCTTGCACGATCTTCACGACGTGCGCGACAATCGCGTCGGCGTCCGGCAAATACGCCGTTGGTTTGCCGGTCGCGCCGATTTGTTCCATCAACTTTTTCGGGTCGAGCCGTTCTTCCGGCGCGAGTAATTCCAAACGTGCAATTTGCGAAACCACGATCACATCCGCCTCGGCGAAGGATTCCGCGAGTTCATCTTGAAAAATATTCCGGCGCGTTGTGTTCGTGCGCGGCTCGAAGATGGCGCAAATCTTTTCGCGCGGATATTTGATCCGAAGCGCGCGCATGGTTTCGCGGATCGCCGTCGGATGATGGCCAAAATCATCAATCACCGTCACACCGCCCGCAATCCCCTTCACTTCCATACGCCGCTTGATGCCTTTGAACGTGTCGAACGCGGACTGAATTTGTTTGTTCGACAAGCCGCAATGTTTCGCCGCCGCGACCACGGCGAGTGCGTTGCGGACATTCAATTCGCCGACGAGGTTCAGATGAAACTTGAAGCTCGGGATCTCAAACTCCGTCGCCGTTGGACCGAACCGCAGGTTAAAACCTTGCACCGCGTTGTCCGCGCCAAGGCCGAAACGTTTGACCGGACAATGTGTGACGTTCAACAGCGGTGCGAGATTCGCATCGTCGCCATTGCCGAGTAACAGACCATTGCGCGGCACAAGCCGGATGAAATGGCTGAACGTTTTTTTGATCGCCGCCAGATTTTCAAAGATGTCCGCGTGATCAAATTCCAGATTGTTGATGATCGCGACTTCCGGTTGGTAATGAATGAATTTACTGCGCTTATCGAAAAACGCCGTGTCATATTCATCGCCTTCGATGATGAACCATTCGCTGTCCGTGAAACGTGCGCCCTGCGTGAAATTATTTGGAATGCCACCAATGAGATAACTCGGATTCAAACCGTTGTGCTCAAAAACCCAGGTCAGGAGCGACGTCGTGGTCGTCTTGCCGTGCGTACCGCTGACGACGAGCGAACGTTTGCCGCGGATGAAAAATTCGCGGAGCAATTCCGGCAGCGAGCAATAACGTAGCTTGTGATCCAGCACAAATTCCGCCTCGGGATTGCCGCGCGAAATCGCATTGCCGATGACGACGAGGTCTGGCTTGTGCGCGAGATTGCGTTCGTCGTAACCATTCATCACCGCGATTTTTTTGGACGCGAGAAACGATGCCATCGGTTCATAAACATTCTGGTCGGAACCCGTGACGTGAAAGCCTTTGTCCAGCAACGCCGCCGCCGCCGCCGCCATCGCCGTGCCGCCGATACCCGTGAAGTGGATTGATTTTATTTCGGATGAAAACATGCAATTAAAAAAAATATTTTTGAAATTAAGCGCGACGCAACACCTTTGAGTCAGCAGCCGCAAAACTTTAACTGCTCGAATGCGGCGGCACAAAGTTTTTTGCAATCCCGCGAGCCATTTTTCTAACGCATCGCCAATTCTGTGGATTGTGCTCTTCCGCTTCATCTGCGCAAAGTTTCCTCATCACTCCATGAATCAACTTTCCAAATTTGCCGCCGCCGTATCGCCAGCCCAAAGGCTTTCAATATGAAACTGAATGTATTCACGGGTCTTTCAATTTTGGCCGCCAGTTTAGCGACCGGTTGCGCCACTCGTTCCCCATCTTCCGCCACGGCCACCGAATGGATTGATCGCGATACCGGCCATCGCGTCGTGCAACTTTCGACCGAACCGGGCAGTGAAAGTTTTTATTTCAACGTCAATTCCTTCACGCCCGACGGCAAAAAGATGGTTTTCACCACGCCGACGGGAATTTCCGCAATCGAGCTCGACACACGTCGGATTGAATCGGTTGTCACCGGTCAACATCTGCGCGTCATGCAGGTCGGACGCAAAACCGGACGGATTTTTTACAGCCAAGGGGCTACAATTTTCGCCGCGGACCTGAGCACCAAAGCGGTTGAAAAAATCGCCACGCTGCCACCCGGCACGCATGCGATTTCCGTGAATTGCGATGAAACATTGCTGGCGGGCACCGTGATTCTTGATCCTAATGAAATCAAACAGGAAACCACGCGCGAGAAACAGTTTGCGTCCAACTCCGATTCCGAACGCAAGAATAAGGCGCGCAACATTGACGAACGTTTTGATAAACAGGTGCCGATGGAACTGTTCTTTCTAAATCTTCAAACCGGCGAGCAGAAGAATTTTGTCCGTTGCAACGATTGGCTGAATCATTTTCTTTTTTCACCGACCGACCCGAACCTGCTCCTGTTTTGCCATGAAGGTCCGTGGCACAAAGTGGATCGCATCTGGACGATCCGTTCCGACGGCTCGGCTTTGAAATTGGTTCATCAACGCACGATGGCGATGGAGATTGCCGGCCATGAATTTTGGGGCGCCGATGGCAAAACCATCTGGTTCGACCTGCAAACGCCGCGCGGCGAGGATTTCTGGGTCGGCGGTTATAACGTCGAGACCGGAGCGCGCACGCAATTCCATTTGGCACGCAATGAATGGTCGGTGCATTTCAATGTTTCGCCCGATGGTAAATTATTTTCCGGCGATGGCGGCGATAGCAAAATGGTCGCGCACGCGGCCGATGGAAAATGGCTCTACCTTTTTCACCCGGCGCTGTTGCCTGATTTATCTGGGACGAATATTGATAGTTCAAAACTGATCCAAACTGGCGTGTTTCATGCCGAAAAATTGATCAACATGACGAAGCATGATTACGCGCTCGAACCCAATGCCACGTTTACGCCGGATATGAAATGGCTGGTCTTTCGCAGCAATATGAGTGGCTCAAATCAGGTTTACGCCGTTGAATTAAAGGCGACTGATCCGCGTTGATTTAACCAGCAAATTAGCCGCTTGCCTGAGGACGTTTTTTTCATAATGCCGTGGGTGGCACCGGCCTCTGGCCGGTTGTTTTGGGCGTCCCGCCCAAAACCGTTTGAAAATATGATTTCCCCTGATTCACGCTCGCAGAAAATGCCGCCACGTCAAAAACGAAACCGGGCGGGACGCCGGTGCCACTTTTTGAAAGCACACCCGGA
Source organism: Methylacidimicrobium fagopyrum (assembly GCA_026225255.1). GTDB lineage: Bacteria > Verrucomicrobiota > Verrucomicrobiia > Limisphaerales > UBA11358 > UBA11358. The sequence goes on from JAMFSJ010000007.1 coordinate 20,018, forward strand.
TCAAAATCACTTTCCTGACCCCAAAAGCAACCATTCCTGTGGTTGATTCGTGGAAACCAGTTCCAGCCCAAAGCCGGCCAGAAATTCATTGTTTGCCCCCAAATCCGTGGTGCGGCCATTGACCCACCGCGCCGGAACTTCACCCACACTTTTATCAAACCGATCGGTCGCTCCGGTTTCATCCACGACGGGTTCTCCAAAATAATTTTCAAGTTCACCCGCCAATTCAGGAATGGATTTACTGTGCGAAAAATTCGCAGTTTTTTTGGTTTGTAACAACTGCGGGTCTTTGGCGCGGATCAAGAGGACATTGGTATCTTTGGTTGCCAGATGCCAAGTCAGCTCATAATGCTGCCGGAGAAAATTTTTGGCCGCTGCTTGCAACGTTGCCTGCGGCTGATTGGTCACGGTGACAATCACGTCATAACAATTCGTCCAATGACCATGCGTCCACTCGGCAGGAAATTCGGTATGCGCATAATCCTTGCCGTAAGCATCGGCCACGAGTTCGGAAAAAGTGATGTGCAGATTCGCCATGCGCCCGTCCAACCAGCCATAATGCATCCCAATGCCATTTTTTGGATCGAAGACATAATGACTCTCCCGCACCACTAACACCGGCGGCGCGGCCTTGAGCTGTTCGCGATATTTATCAACCCGACGGCGGTTGAGCTGGAGCCAAAATCCATCATCAATCGGCGCATCCGCCACGATAATCTCCTTTAGAAACGGCTCTTCGACTGGCACCGGCTTTTTGCAACCCATCAACGTCAAGCCGATAACCAAGAGCATGAATAATTCGGTCGTTTTTTGGCGCATAGTTTTCCTTTTTGATTTCCACTACAAAACCTGTCAGTCGGCGCACTATGTATCCGACCGCTCAAAAATTCAACGCCGCTTTTTAGAGGCTTGAACCATCGGTGACGACGGAAACCACGGTATCGGCGTTATGAGCGTCACGATTCAAGCCGGTAAGGCGCACGGTGCCATCGGGTTGCTGGACAAAATTTAACGGCTGGCGCAAATATAAATCAAAACAGCCAGTGACCTTTTCCTTGATGGCCGGGATCGCGATTTCAGTGCCAACGTAGCCCGGCAAAATGTGGATGAAGTATTTTCCGGGCTTGTAAGTGAAACCATATTGGCCGTCCACCGGATTCCACGGACCGCCGCGCGTGCCGTAAATGCTATCGCCCACTTTAGTCAGCCACGCGCCAAAATGCCACAGCAACGCCGCGTGGGTTTCCGGAATTGTCCCATGCCGATCCGGCCCGACATTCAACAGCATATTTCCGCCGCGAACCACCACGTCCACGAGATACCGCGTGAGCTGTGCTTCCGTCATCAAATTTTGCCGGGCATTATAGCCCCATGTGACGCGGTTCAAGTTCAGGCATTTCTCCCATGGATTCGGACGCACCGGCCCCTTGACTTCACTGTCACCTTCCGCTGAATCGAAATCGCCGATCCAACCGGAACGCGCGTTGCTGATGACTTGCGGTGAATATTTCCGGGCGATGCCCATCAATCCCAAGGGCCGGCCAGATGCATCGGAGTCACTATTGGCGGCGGTCACCGGCCACGCGTTGGCGGAGTCACGATATTTTCCCGGTTCCCAAAAATAGGCCCCGTCGCGGTCGCTGCCGCGCTGTGCCAACCAGGAACCATCCCAAAAAACGTAATCGAACGGGCCGTAATTTTTGAACAAAGTGCGCACTTGTTCATAGACTTCGTTTTTCATCACGTCGGCATTTTCCTTGTGCCACGCAGCGGTTTGATAATGCCAACCATTGTCCGCGCAATTCGTGCCGGTCACGTCGTAGTAACCGGGATAACGCCAGTCGATCGGCGAAAAATAAAGTCCCACGCGCAAGCCCGCCGCGCGAACGGCTTTAACATATTCCGCATAAAGATCGCGATGCAACGTCTGCACGCTCGTGAAAGCATTGGTGAAATGGCTGTCGAACAGCGCGAAGCCGTCGTGATGCCGCGCGGTGAGGCAGATATATTTCATGCCCGCCGCCTTTGCCAGTTGCGCCCAGGCAGTGGGATCAAAATTCTTCGCGTCAAAATAAACACCATCGCCTTGGTCGAACGCAAATTTGCGATACGCGTCCAGCGACATCGCGGATTGTTCCAAATACCATTCGCCCTGCGCAGGAACGGCGTAAAGTCCCCAGTGAACGAACATGCCGAACTTCGCATCCTGAAACCATTTCATGGCGGCATCATCTTGCTGGCGAATGCCAAAATCGGTCTTTGGTTCGCGCCCGCTCGCGGCGCATGCCAGCAGAAGATACGCGAGGGAAAACACCGTTCGTTTCATCCCATTTCAGGCTTTAAGTTTCCGCTCCAAAATCTCCCCGACCAGCGTGGGATTCGCTTTGCCCTTGCTCAATTTCATCACCTGACCTTTGAGCGAATTGAGCGCGGCAACTTTGCCAGCTTTGTAATCGGCCACGGGATTCGGATTGGCGGCGATGGCTTCATCGCAGAACTTTTCGATCGCGCCGGTGTCGCTGACTTGCGCCAGACCTTTTTCTTGCACGATGGCGGCGGCAGCTTTGCCGCTCGCGAACATCTCCGCAAACACTTGCTGCGCAGCGGCGCTGCTGATGGTTTTGGCATCCACTAAACCAACGAGTTCCACCAAGGCTTCCGGTTTGAATTTCAAGTCCGCAAACGCCGTCAGCTTTATGTCTGCCGGCTCCAAACCCATTGCCGACTGTTTGTTTTTTTCCTGCTCGTTGATCTCGGTCAGCTTGGCGCGCAAGTTATTGATCAACCAGTTCGCCACAGCTTTCTGGTTGGATGACTGCTTCGCGATCGGCTCGAAATAATCTCCGAGCGCCACATCATTCTTGAAAACTTCCGCATCGCCGGCTGGCAATTGATATGTATTGATAAACCGCTGCTTGCGAGCCAACGGCAATTCGACCACGCGCGATTGCACTTCGGCCAGCCACGCATCCGTCGGCGTAAACGGCATCAAATCCGGTTCGGGTAAATAGCGATAATCATGCGCATTTTCTTTGGAACGCATTTCTTCCGTGATACCAGCAACATCATCCCAGCGACGCGTGGATTGGATCAATTTGCCACCACTTTTTACGATTTCGATCTGGCGGGCGATCTCATATTCCGCCGCGCGCCGCACGCCGGAAAAGCTGTTCATATTTTTGATCTCGATCTTCGCGCCGAGTTCCTTGGAACCGACGGGACGCACGGAAATATTCACATCGCAGCGCACCATGCCCTTCTCCATGTCGCAATCCGACACGTCGCCGTAGGTCAAAATATCCTTGAGCGCATTGAGATATTCATAAGCCATGTCGGCGCTGGTAAGATCAGGTTCGGTGACGATTTCCAGCAACGGCACGCCGCCGCGATTGAAATCCACGCCGCTGTTGCGATCAAAATGCGTGCTCTTGCCAACGTCTTCTTCCAAATGCGCACGGGTGATGCGCACACGCGCCATGCCATTCACGGAGCCAAGCCCGTTGAATTCGAAATCCACAAAACCATGCGCCGTGGACGGCTGGTCGTATTGCGTGAGCTGGTAATTTTTGGCGGCGTCGGGATAAAAATAATTTTTACGATCGAACTTCGCGCGGCGCGGAATCGTGCAATTCAGCAAATATCCGGTCAGGACTGTGAGGCGCAACGCTTGTTCATTGGCAACCGGCAACACGCCCGGCATGCCGAGGCAGACGGGACAGACGTTGGTGTTCGGTTCCGCGCCATATTGATTGGCGCAACCGCACCACATCTTGGATTTGGTTTTAAGCTGGACGTGCGTTTCCAGTCCGATAACGGCTTCGTATTCCATTGCGCGGAAATTTTAACCACAGATGGCCGTGGATGCACTCGGATTTTTAATCAAGGTGCAACGCAAGTTCGCCTAGAAACTATCAAACGGAAGCGGGATTCGTTCCCGGTGCGCCAGCCGCCGGTTTATCATAATGGCTATGCGCAAAGTCCCTTCGCAGAAACGTTCCCGGTAGAGATAAAGAACCGGCCTGCGACGACTTGGCTGGACAATTTTTTGCCGTGTGCGCACAGTAAAGTGATGAATGAAACCGACCGGCAACCTTGCTGGCGGTGAATCGAATCTATGCAGACATTATCTTTGGCCGTAACGCTTTTCTTCGTGTTGGATCCCTTTGGCAACCTACCAGTCATGTTGTCGTTGCTCAGTCGGATGGATGAAAAACGCCGGCGGGCAGTGGCTTTGCGCGAAGCTCTGTTCGCCTTTGTCGCGCTGGCATTTTTTTATGCCGCCGGTCCGGCATTCTTGAAATTGCTGGAGATCGGTCCGGCAGACTTGAAAGTTTGTGGCGGCGTGGTTTTAAGCATCATTTCATTGCGCATGATTTTCCCCGGCGAAGGCGGTTCGATGATGGCGAAGGATCCCCAGGGCGAACCCTTCATTGTGCCGCTGGCCATTCCGTTGATGGTGGGTCCATCAGCCATGGCGACCGTGATGATCATGGCCGCGCAATCGGCGGAAAATCCATTCGTCGGCTTTGGCATGATGACGCTGGCTTGGACGGCGACGGCGATCATTCTGCTGACGGGTGTGGCTTTGGGAGCTTATATTCCGGTGCGATTGCTCGCCGCCTTGGAACGCTTAACCGGACTTTTATTGTCCGTCATCGCCGTGCACATGTTGATGAGCGGCATCAAAACCTTTTTTGCCACACGCCAGTAATGATTTAACGGAAAGGCGCGGCACCCAGATTAAACCGAAGCCGGATTCGTTCCCGGCGCGACAGCCGTCGGTTTGTCGTGGTGGCTATGGCGCAAAGTCCATTCGCGGAAGCGTTCCATGTAGAGATAAATCACCGGCGTGATGTAAAGCGTGAGGCATTGCGACACGATCAAACCACCGACGACCGCCAGACCGAGTGAGCGTCGTGATTCGCCGCCGGCACCAAGTCCAAGCGCGATCGGCAACGTGCCCATGAGCGCACACATCGTCGTCATCATGATCGGGCGGAAACGCAACAGGCAACCTTCGTGAATCGCTTCGTGCGCACTTTTACCGTGCTTTTGTGCATCAATGGCAAAATCAATCATCATGATCGCGTTCTTTTTCACAATACCAACGAGCATGATGAGGCCAACGAAACCGTAGATGTTCAAATCGAGACCGAACAGCATCAGCGTAAGGAGCGCGCCAAAACCGGCGGAGGGCAGACCGGATAAAATCGTCAGCGGATGAATAAAACTTTCGTAGAGAATGCCGAGGATGATGTAGATGACGAGAATGGATGCGATGAGCAGCATGCCCAAGCCTTTGACGGAGGATTGAAATACTTGCGCCGTGCCTTGAAAACCGCCGGTGATGGTCGCGGGAATTTGCAGGTCAGACTCGATTTTTTGCAACCGTTCCACCGCCGTGCCGAGTGAAACGCCGGGCGCGAGGTTGAAGGAAATGGTCACGGACGGTAATTGGCCGACGTGCGAAATGCTGGTCGGCCCGATATCGCGCGTGAGTTTGGCGACGGCGCTCAGGGGAATTAATTTCGCCGCGCCGTTCGTGCCGATATTGGAACTGGCGATGTAAAGTTGCGCGAGCGCGGCGGGATTCATCTGAAACTGTGGCAACACTTCAAACACGACCCAATATTCCGCGATGTCGCCGTAGATTGTGGACGCCTGCCGTTCACCGTAAGCGTCGTAAAGCGCATTCTCAATCTGCTGCGGCGTGACGCCGAGCGCGGCGGCTTTGTCGCGGTCAATCTCCACGTTCACCTGCGGATTCGCGATGAGCAAATCGCTCGTCACATCTTGAAAACCCGGCTCCTTCGCCATCGCCGCCATCAAGAGCGGCGCGTAATGAAACAGCTCTTTCGTGTCCGTGTCCTGCAAACTATATTGATACAACGCCTTGCTGTTTTGGCCGCCGATCCGGATGAGGGGCGGGTTTTGCATGAAGACATTGAAGCCGGGAATCTGCGCAAATTTCGGGCGCAACTCCTGGATGATCTGGCTCGCGGTCAATTTGCGTTCCGAAGTCGGTTTCAGCCGGACGAACATGCTGCCGTTGTTCATCGTGGAAGATTGCCCGCTCGCGCCGACGGAAGACATGAAGCCATCAATGTTCGAATCCGCCGCCATGATTTTCGCCGCCGCTTGTTGATGTTCGCTCATCGCGTCGAAAGAAATATCCTGCGATGCCTCCGTGGTGACTTGAAGCCGCCCGGTATCTTCATCGGGGAAAAAGCCTTTGGGGATGATCAAAAATAAATAAATCGTCGCGGCGAAAACCAGCACCGATACCACGATAGTCATGAATGAATGACGCATGACGAGCTGCAAGGTGCGGTCATAACCGTCGCGCGTCTTGTCAAAAAAGCGCTCGAAGAAATTGAACAGCTTGCCATGTTTCTTTTCATGCGAGCTGCCCTTCACAAACCGGCTGCATAACATCGGTGTCAGCGTCAGCGAAACAAAACCAGATGCGAGAATCGCGACCAAAATTGTCACCGCAAATTCGTGCAACAAACGTCCGAGTAATCCGCTCATGAATAAAACCGGAATGAACACCGCCGAGAGCGACAACGTCATGGAGATAATTGTGAAGCCGATTTCCTTGGAGCCGATCAGCGCCGCTTCCATCGGCGTCTTGCCCATTTCCATGTGGCGCACAATATTTTCCAACATGACAATGGCGTCGTCCACCACGAAGCCGACACATAACGTCAGCGCCATCAGCGAAAGGTTATCGAGGCTGTAATTCAACAACGCCATTGCGGCGAACGTGCCGATCAATGACATTGGCAAAGCGAGACTGGGAATGACCGTGGCCGAAAGATTTCGCAGGAAAATAAAGATCACCATCACCACGAGAAACACCGTCAACCACAGCGTATTTTCCACGTCCTTGACCGACTGGCGGATGCCCAGTGAACGGTCGAACAGCACTTCCAATTTCACCGATGCGGGAATCTGTTCGCGAAATTGCGGCAACATTTTTTTGATGCTGTCCACCACCTTCACCGTGTTCGCGCCGGGTTGCCGTTGCACGGCGAGCACGATGGCACGGGTGTTATTATACCAACTCGCGGCCTTATCATTCTGCACACTGTCCGTGACATTACCCAGTTCTTGTAGGCGCACCGGATTGCCGTTGCGATAGGCGACAATCATCGGGCGAAAGGCCGCCGCATTCTTTAGTTGCCCGTTGGCCTGCACCGTGAAGGCCTGATGTTTACCGTAAAGCGTGCCGAGCGGCTGGTTCACATTGCCCGCCTCCACCGCCTGCTCCACCTGGTCAATGCCCAAGCCATAAGCTGCCAATTTGTTAGGATCCACCTGAATCCGCACGGCGTATTGTTGCGACCCGAAAACAGAAACTTGCGCGACGCCATTTACCATCGAAATGCGCTGCGCCAGCATGTTTTCGGCATAATCATCCACGGACGACAGCGGCAAGGCCGTCGATGACATCGCTAGGAACAGCACCGGCGAATCGGCGGGATTCACCTTCCGGTAAGTCGGCGGTGACGGCAGGTTGGGCGGCAATTGTTTTGCGGCGAGGGTGATGGCTGATTGCACGTCCTGCGCCGCTGCATCAATGCTGCGATCCAGCGTGAATTGCAACGTGATCGACGCCACGCCTTGCGCGCTGACGGAGGACATCGAATCCAAACCGGCGATGGTGGAAAATTGTTTTTCCAACGGCGTCGCCACGGACGACGCCATCGTTTCGGGACTCGCGCCCGGCAAACTGGCGGAAACGGAAATCGTAGGATAATCCACGCTCGGCAGATCGCTCACCGGCAACAGCGTGAAACCGATGACGCCGAACAGCAAAATGCCCGCCATCACCAGCGTGGTCATCACCGGTCGGCGAATGAATAATTCGGGAACGCTCATGGTGCGTTGGTGCCGGCCGGCGAGTTCGTGCCAGATTCTTTAGCGGTCGGCTTTTTGGCAGTGGCTTCCAGGGAACTTTTGACCACCACTTTCGCGCCCGACGTCAGCCGCAATTGGCCGTCGGTCACCACCGTTTCGCCCGCGGCCAGACCTTTACTCACGACGGTCTTGTTCCCGTAATCAATCCCGATCGTCACCGGACGCTGCTCCACTACCTGCGCCTCCGCGTTCGTCGCACTTGTTTTCACGACGTAAACATATTGATTCGTCTGCCCCGTCTGCACCGCTTGCGACGGCACGACCACCGCATTCGTCAATGTTTGCAGGGTTAATTTTACCTGCACGAATTGCCCCGGCCACAGCGATTCATCCGCGTTCGGGAACGTCGCGCGCAATTGAATCTGCCCCGTCGTGTCGTCCACCAAGTTGTCAACGAACGTCAATTCGCCCTGCGGCGCCGGCACTTCCATGTTTTCGTAGGTCACGGAAACTTTCAACGTCCGCTTGGCCATTTCGCTTTTGACTTGCGGCAAATATTGTTCCGGCACGGAAAACGCGACGTAGATCGGACGCGTCTGCGTGATGGTCAACAGCGCGTCGTCCGGCGCTTTGACGACGTTGCCGACGAACGATTGCAAGCTGCCCGCACGACCGTCAATCGGCGAGCGGATCTCGCAAAATTCCAGATTCAACTGCGCGTTCGCAATCGCCGCCTGATCCGCCGCCACCGTGCCGCTGACGGCATCAAGGCTCGCCCGGTTCGTGTCGAGCTCATCTTGCGAAATTAATTTCTGGTCGAATAATTTTTGTTCGCGCGCAAAATTCACTTTCGCATATTCCAGAGTCGCCGCGTCGCGTTGCAACGCGGCCTTTGCCTGCTCAGCGCCGCTTGCGTGGGCCGCGGATCAATTGAAAATAACAGGTCGCCCTTTTTGACTTCCTGGCCTTCCTGAAAATGCACGGCTTGCATCAGCCCGCCGATCTGCGAATGCACCGTCACCGTGGAAAACGCCGTCACGTGGCCGACGGGCGGCGGATTCATCTGCACCGGCACATTCGTTACCCCGGCCTTCGCCACCAGAACCGGCACCACCCCACCCCCGGCTTTTTTCGCGGGCGGTTTGGAACAGCCGGCAAAAATCGCCAGCGTCAAAACTGCGAGGGTTGAAATTGGAAAAAGTTTTTTCATAAAACTTACGTTTGAGAATTTTTGTCCGGTTTGGAACTCACCGGTGGGACGACCGTGCCGCTATCAGGCCGGAGCGATTTGCCGAATTTCCGCAAAAACTCCATGCGCTCTTGTTGAAATTGCGGATCGGAAACTTCGCGCCCCATGATCAGCCGCGTCAGTTGCGGAAACGCCATCGGAAACATCGTCAGCGAACGCATCGTCAACATCAGATGCCGCGGATCGTATTCCGCCGACAATTGCCCGCGCTCCTGCCGCTGTCGGATGCGACCCAAACCACGCTCCACCACCGCGAGCCGCTGTTTTTCGTCAATGACTTTGCGTTTGGTATTTTGCAACGATTCCCATTCCAACATCCGCACCCATTCCGGGTCTTTGCAAGCGGCCTCGAACCAGAACGGCAAATTGTCCTCGGGATTACCGGTAAGATTTTCGCCCCAAGCTTGACGCTCGGATATTTTTTTACGCAGCACCGCACGGAACAAACCTTCTTTGTCCGTGAAATAATGGTAAAGCATCCGCTTGTTGGTGCCGGCGCGTTTGGCGATGGCGTCCACGCGCGCACCGGCAAAACCGTGGGCGGCGAACTCGGCGAGGGCGGCGGCGAGGATACGGGCGGCGGTCCGTTCCGGATCGCGAACGGCGACGGCAGGCTTGGTTTTTTTCCGAGGCACCCATGATAAGTAACCGATTGGTTACTTAGGCGCAACCTTATTTTTCGGGCTCGGAGGGCGGCTTGTCCCCGGCGCGATTCAGGTCTTCGATCTCCACGCGCATCTTTTCCGCGGCTTCCTGCGAGAGACTGTGCGAGACGGAAATATCGAACTGCTTTTTCAGATATTCATCCAGGCGCAACCATTGGCCGTTGAGCTTCACGCGCCCGGTCCACGCGCAAACGGTAACAAATTGCTGCAATTTTTCCAAGCGCAACAAAATGACCACGACCAAAACCAACGCTACCGCGACGGCCACGATCAGCACCAGCGACATCAACTGGCTGGACATCACGTCTTCTTCCGCCGACTGCTGGTGTTTGCTCAAAGCGCGTTCCTGTTCCACTCGCGCCGTGTAAAGCACCGCCCGCATGTCCTCGATTTTCTTTTTGCCGCGCTCGGTCAATTCCACCACGGAGGTATCCGCGGGTTTGCGTCCGTTGGTAAATGCCGTGGCCGGATCGAACACCAGATTATCCGAAACCATCTGTTCGAGGACGGCGATGTTCGCCTGCTGTGAAGGGTCGCTCTGCGTGATGCGTTTTAATTCCGAGATGTTGTCCTCCACGGAACTCATGGCCGTGTGGTAAGGCTCCAGATATTCGTTGCGCCCGGTGAGCAAGTAACCGCGTTCATTCGCCTCCGCGTCCACGATGTGTGACTGGGTTTGTTCGAACAAGTCCAGCACCTTGTAACTCTGCATGACCCAGTTGAACGAGTTATTGAATCGTCCATCCGATTTGTGAACCAACCACGTCATCGCCACCAGCGCCATCAAGGGCAACATCAAGCCCAGCCAAAACAATACGCGTTTCTTTTTTGAAGTCGGATTCATAAGCCCCATGCGCCCCAGATTTTTTACCAACAATTTCCCAGCCGGATTTGTTTAAATGGCAATTCGTTGCTGATGCCATGCCGTATTCTGCTCGTATGCATGAGCTAAACGCAACATCGTTTCTTCACCAAACGGTTTACCCAGCAATTGTAAGCCGATGGGCAATTTTGGATTCTGCGTAAAACCGCACGGCAAACTCACGCCGCAAATGCCCGCGAGATTGCACGAAATCGTGAAGATGTCGGACAAATACATTTGCAACGGATCGTCAGATTTTTCGCCGATCTTGAATGCCGCGGTTGGCGTGGTTGGCGTGATGATGGCGTCTACGGTTTCAAACGCTTTGAGAAAATCTTGGCGGATCAAGGTGCGAACTTTTTGCGCGCGCAAATAATAAGCATCGTAATAACCGCTGCTCAAAACGTAAGTGCCAAGAATGATGCGACGTTTCACTTCCGCGCCAAAACCGGCCCCGCGCGTTTTGGAATAAAGTTCAGCGGGATCGGCGCCGTCCACGCGGGCGCCGTAGCGGATGCCGTCGAACCGCGCCAAGTTCGTGGACGCTTCGGCGGTGGCGATGATGTAATAAGTCGCGATGGCGTAATCCGTGTGCGGCAAAGAAATTTCCACGATCTCCGCGCCGAGTTCCTCGTATTTTTTCACGGCGACGTCTACGGCGGCTTTCACTTCCGGGTCAAGCCCGCCGACCATGTATTCTTTCGGCAAACCGAGTTTCAAACCGCGGATGTCACCCGTCAGCGCTTTCGTATAATCCGGCACCGGTTGCGGAATGCTCGTGGAATCGCGCAAATCATGTCCGCTCATCACGCCGAGCAACGTCGCCGCGTCCGCCACATTTTTTGTGAACGGTCCAATTTGATCGAGCGAACTCGCATATGCGACCAAGCCGTAACGCGAGATGCGACCGTAAGTTGGTTTCAATCCAACGCAGCCGCACAACGCAGCGGGCTGACGAATCGAGCCGCCCGTATCCGTGCCCAGACTCGCGATGCACTCATTCGCCGCGACCGCCGCCGCCGAACCGCCGGACGAACCGCCGGGAATGCGCGTGATGTCCCACGGATTGCACGTGGCACCGAACGCAGAATTTTCCGTGGAACTGCCCATCGCAAATTCGTCCATGTTCAAGCGACCAAAAACAATCGCGCCCGCGGCTTTCAATTTCTCAATCACCGTCGCGTCATAGGTCGAAGTGAATTTTCCAAGAATTTTTGACGCACAATTCAGCGGCTGATTTTTGACCGCGAGCACGTCTTTGATGGCGATGGGAATTCCGAGCAACGGGCGACTGGCGTCACGGCCTTTGGCGGAAAGCAGTTGATCCGCCGCGTCGGCTTGCGCGAGCGCGTCGGCGGCATCGTAGCTGATAAAGGCGTGAATTTTTCCATCCACGCGGGCGATCTGATCGAGACAGGACTGCGTGATTTCGCGCGCGGAAACGTCGCGCGAGGCGAGTTTCGCCGTCAATTCGGAAATGGTGAGTTGGTTGAGCATGGAAAAAAAGACAGAATTAACAGGATTTACAGAATTATATTTTTTCTATGTGAAAATTATTCGTCTTTCTCTGCTTCATTTTAATTCTGATAATTTTGTTAATTCTGTCGAAAAATTATTCAACGATCTTAGGGACGATGAACAGGCCACCGGCTTGGCGGGGAGCATTACGCAGCGCGTCGGCGTGCGACAATGATGGACAAACTTCATCCGCGCGGGTGACGTTGGTAAGCGGAACAGCGTGCGCGGTCGGCTCAATGTTCGTGACGTCGAGCTCGCTCAATTTTTCGATGTAGACGAGGATGTTGCCAAGTTGCGCGCCGATCTTTTTTTCTTCTTCGGGCGTAAGTGACAAGCGCGCGAGTTGCGCGACGTATTTTACATCAATTTCTCCAGATGCCATGGAAAGAAGTTAAAGTCCGAAGCCCAAAGTTAAAAGTCCAAAGTCAGCACCATTTTGCCTCCGATCTTGATTCCAAACCCCTCACGCACATTCTTCAATAATCTTTACCGATGGATACTGGCTGGCAACTTTCTCAAATATATCCATCACATCCAAATTATAGTTTGCCAAAGTCGTGTTAATTTTATGACGCTCACCTGATTTTTCCACGACGTAATATTCGTATTCGATGGCGTCACCCGTCCTCACATGTTTTCGCAAAAGTTGGTGAAGGTTCAAGATTGCGATGGAAAATGTTCCCCCCAAATTTTGATCATCCGAACGAATGTGAAATCCGATTGAATCGAGATAGATCTGATAAACTCCTGGCGAATTACTCCATTTAGAAACTTCGCTAAAGCCAATGAATGAACCAACAATAAAAAGGACGATAAAAACTAGAATTATTAATTTTCCTGAAAAACTTTCGGCAAACATACATCCAATGAAGACAATTAAGGCGGCGACAATAATTGCAAGCGCGCCAAACTTTAATGACTTTCCAGTTTTCTGAAGATCCGCACTGTAAAGAATCTGCCGATTGTTCATGGCGGTGAACTGAGGAAATTATTTAATCAATCCTCATCAAACTTGCGTTTGACGAGCGCTTCCAGTTCCGCGATGGCGTTCGTAGCGTCCGCGCCTTTGACGTGCAAGGTCACTTTGCTACCGGGACCAGCGGCGAGCATCATCAAACCCATGATGCTTTTGCCGTTGATTTTTTCGCCGTCCTTCTCGACAAAGATGTCGCACGCAAAGCGGTTCGCTGTCTTGACGAACATGGCGGCGGGCCGGGCGTGAATGCCCGCCTTATTGACGATCGTCAGTTCTTTGGTCAAGAACTCACTGCTTGGAATGGCTTTGGCGCTCATGTTCGCGATCAAGTTAATTTGTCTTGACGTTTTACGCCAATAGAAAATTTTACGGCTCGGGAACCAGCGGTGATTCCGCCGCTTTTTGCGCCATCTGCGCGAGCAGCCGTTTATTCAATTCCTCGGCGGCATTGTAACCGGATTTGCGTAATTTAATCTGAAAGGCAGCGACTTCCACCAAGCGCGCCAAGTCGCGCCCGGGCCGCACCGGAATCGTGACGTGCGGAATATCCACGCCGAGCACCTTGACGTATTCCGTTTCCAGACCGAGCCGGTCCACATCTTTAACGTCGTCCCACTGTTTGAGCGTGACGATGAGGTCGAGAATTTTTTCTTTGCGAATGGCTTTCACGCCAAACATTTGCGCAACATTGATGATGCCGATGCCGCGCAC
>JAMFSJ010000074.1 GCA_026225255.1 Methylacidimicrobium fagopyrum
CCAGTGGCTGAACCTTGCCGCGCGAGAACGACCAACTGGCATCGTCAGTTTGCGTCGGTAAAAAATCCATCCAATCACCGGTTGATAATTGTTTGGCGGTTTGCAAAGAAGCGAGCCGCAATTGGATGAATTGTTGGGTGCGTTCATCCGTTGCGACCGTTTGCAATTTTTGATACGCGACCAGCGCTTCACCCATTTTGTCCGCGTGGAATAGCAATTCGGCGGTGTAGATTTCTTTGCTCAGCGAGCCGGTGCGCGCGGCGACTTCAAGCGGCATGCCCGAAAGATTGACGCCCCAGCCAGTAAGATTTTCCGACCGGGGTTGCCAGTTCAAGATCTCCAATTGCGTGCGCGCCACGTCATATTTCTGGGCGAGGAACGCCACGACGGCATAGGCCGAGCGCCAGCCGTCGCGAGATTTATCCGGCGGCGAGGCGGCGATGTAGCCGTTATACATCCGTTGTAGATCCGGCCAAATATCGGCGCGACCATAAATATGATGCCCGACGCCAGTTCCCATTTCAGATTCCACGTCGGTAAGGCAGTCAAAGTATTTACGCGGCACATCGGTGTCGAAACGACCGCTATCAATGGCCGTCCGTCCGAACGCGAGCATGGAAGCTTCATTACCATACCAACGTGGACGCAAGCCCCAACGCATTTCAGACCAGGCGCCGGGATAATCAATCTGCGCCGTCGTGGTGCGGTCGAACCAGACGCGCATTTCATCAATGCCGTCATCACCGAGCGCCACTGTCATCATGCGATCGGGGGCTTGCGGCCAAGCGGAGTGCGACTGCCACGCCGCGGTCAAATATTCCCGCGCGCGGGCGAGATGCGAACTGAAACCTTGTTGGCCCGCGTCGGTGACCGTGTTGGCAAAGCCATTACCGCGGGCCGCCCACGCGGCCTTGATTTCACGTTCACCGTCCAAAACATTTGCCAGCCACAAATAATTAGAACCCGCTTGCCGGACCACGCCACAAACGGAAACGGCATTGCTCTGGAAAAAACGTTCGCCCCAGTTGTGCAAAAAAATCTCCGCGATCTCCGGTTGATCCTCCGGCGTGAAACTGCCGTCGGTGAAGCCGTCGGCCAATAATCGCAGGACGGCCGCCGCGCGCACGCCGGTGCGATCTTCATCGTCCGTCGATTTTGAGGCCAACATGAGGTTCGCATAAATTTGTGGATAGGCTTGATGCCGCGAATGGAGATAGCCCGCCCAAGCGCGTTCGAAGAGTCCGATGGCCTCAAGCTGCCCGCTATTCACCGCCGCCACGGTCAATATCAACGGGTCGGTGACCTCCGGATCATTGGCCAGTTGGTCGCTTTTTTTGGCCAGCCACAGTTTGTTAGTGGCTTCCGGGCCGCCATAATTACTGTCGATCCACGTTTGCAAAAAAGTAATCGATTCCGCGTCCGTCGCATAATTTCGCTGGCCACGCTGCCGGTAACCCTCGATCCATTGGCGCGTGCGGAATTCGCGCGCTCTCCGGTTGACATCGGCCAGCGTCAAAGAATTGGTCGTCCACACCACGGGTTGTTTGGCGGCGGCAACGGCGGCCTCCGGCACCGCAGTGGAATATTTTCGTGAACTTTCGTTGCGTGCCAGTTGCTGCGTCTGGAAAGCCGTCCGGGCCAAAAAGATGCCGATGCCCGCAAAGAAGAGGACGCCGATGGCAATCGCGCCAAGGACGAAAACCGGATTCGGGCCGCCGCTGCTGACAGCTAATTTCGGAACCGGCGGCGGGGTGGTGTGATAACCCTGTTGCAAAACAAAATCCAGCGGCTGCCAATCCGCCATACCATCGCGCTGAACGTATTCTGCGCCGGAAAATTCACCGAGCGCGTGGCGACGACGTAATTCATCAAGGTCAAAACTTCCCAGGTCAATTCCTTGCCGGCGCACCTTGTAATTCATGATCCTAAAAATAGCCGCTGAATTTTACACTTCAATCACATACGCCAAAAAATTGTCGGCGCTGAAAAAATTGCGCGCGTCACTTCACTTAAGCTGCGCGGAATGTTGTCTCAACCAAAACTTGGCCGTTTTAAAATCTGGGCAAACGCTGGCCACTTCCCGCCAAAAACGCGCGGAATGATTCATCTCGCGCAGGTGCATCAACTCATGGAGTAAGATGTAATCGCGGACAAACGGCGGCATCTGGATGAGTTTCCAGTTCAGCGAAATCGTGCCGCTGCGGGAACAGGAACCCCAACGCGATTTTTGACTGCGGATCGTGACGCGGCGAATGGTTAATTGGTGTTGGGCGGCAAGTTCAAAGGTGCGCGGCGGCAATTCTTTCGCGGCCAGCTTCCGTAAATATTTTTCAATCGCCGGTCGCAAATCAGCCGTCGGGTCAATTGCTTTGAGGGTCTCGCTGCCGAACTGAATCAAACTGTTTTCGTTAATTTTCAAAGCGGTCAACTCGCCGCGAAAAAGAATTTCCGTGCCGGGCAACCAGGCTTGAGGGTGAGCCGGCTGCGCCGCGCGTTTTTGTAATTGTTCGGTCAGCCAGGATTTATTTTGTTCCGCAAAACGACGGGCTTCGGCGAGCGAGCCGCCGCGCGGAATAGTCACGCGTGCCTGGCCATCCGGCTGGAGGCGCAGCACATAACGGCGCGCACGCGGATGGCGAATCAGTCGGATCGGGATTTGATCCAACACCAAAAAGTGTTGGGTCAAATCCGGCCTGACTTTTTTCAGTAGAAAATCAAACAGCACGCGGAGAGTAAAAGAAGCGCCGGCGATTTGGGCAATAAAAAAGGCACTCCGCTTTAGCAGAGTGCCGTGAAAAAAAGCGGTGAATTACTTCGTGCCGAGGATCGCGTCTTTGGCCGCTTTGGCCACGCGGAACTTCACGACTTTTTTAGCTTTGATCTGGATCGTTTCGCCCGTGGCCGGATTGCGGCCGACGCGTGCTTTGCGATTGACCAACACCAATTTGCCCAGACCGGGAATGGTGAAACTGTTCTTCGCGTTTTTGTAAGCCAAGTCCGCGATGAACTCGAGGATCTCAACGGCTTGCTTTTTGGTGATGTTGTTTTTGTCAGCGATGGACGCTGCGATTTGTGATTTGCTTAATGCTTTAGCCATGATTCGATAATTGTTTGGTTGTTAAAAACGATTGTTGACGCCCCCATTAAAGCGATTCTACTGCGCGACGCCAAGCGAAAAACCGTGAAAACATTGAATTTTTTTGATGGATTGTCGCCGATACCACTGGTAAACGCAGTTATTATGCTGGGTTGGTGATGGATCAGGACGGAAAAGCATTCGTATCAATCGAAACTTGATGCCGATATGCCTCTATTTTACGACCGTTTTTAGACGGGGATAACGAGTGTTCGTCATCCAGCAACCCGCATCGCGCCAAAATTCCGAGGCCGAAGAGAAGGGAAAAGCCGGAAAGCGAGAAAGCGGAAATAAGGATTGAAACGCCGTCGTGCTACCGGCGTTCCAACACTCTACGCTTCGCTTCGCTCACGCTGCGCCTTTCAAACTATCATCCGAATCTTTGATGACGAAACGCGCCCGGAGACGCGCGACTTCGCTGGCGAGGCCGGCGAGACGCACAGAATTCAACACTTCATTGAAATCCTTGTAAGCCGCCGGCGCTTCGTCTTTCGGATACGTGCGACAGTTGGACATGACATCGTGCGCCACGAATTCATCATCAATCGTTTTCTGATCAAGTTCGCGGATCGCCGCTTTGCGGCCTTTGGCGCGGCCGGCACCGTGGTTCACGCTGAAACAACTTTTCTCCGCACCTGCATCCGCCACCATCACGCAAGAACCGGCTGTCGGATTGCCGGGCAATAAAATTGGATGTCCGGTTTCGTAAAAGGGCGTGTCCTTCAGCGCGAAATGGTTCGCTGGATACGCGCGCGTCGCCCCTTTGCGATGCACCCAGCATTCCTGGTTCGCCACGATCTCGCGGCGCGCGATGTTGTGGCTGATGAAATACACCAGCTTACCGCGCGTGCCGGGGATGATTTCCTGAAACGCCTCCAGCACGAGCGCGTTGATAAGCATGTGATTCACGGTCGCAAAATTCGCACCGAGCGACATGTCATCAATGTAATCATCCGCTTCCTGTGTGCCGAGCGGCGCATAAACGAGTTCCCGATCATTGCCGGGCAGGGGAATGCCCCACGCGGCAAATTTACTTTGTAACGTGCGGAACTGTTCGTTCGCCAAGGCGTAACCGAATCCGCGCGAACCGCAGTGCGAAAGAAACGCCACGCAGTTATCCCGCAAGCCAAATACTTCGGCGGCGCGGCGAGCGCGGTCGTTATTCGCAATCGTCACGGCTTCGCATTCGCCAAAATGATTGCCGCCGCCATAGGAACCGAGCTGGCGGATCTTGTCCTCGAACTTCGGAAAGCGTCCGGCATTGATGAGTAAATCGAGCCGCACAGCAAGGTCATCGCGCTGGTTATTGTGGCCGACGTGAAATGCGTCTTCGCAGTGGGCCGCCCATTCCGGCGGAATACCAAGCTCACGGCAGACAGCGGCGGACGCACCCTCGATCGCCACGCGACGGCCAAGTTCGGCATTCACATTGCGGCTCTTTTTAACGTTGCGCTGGCCTTTGCCTGCGCCGGTCGGCGTGCGTTCGACGATGGCGTTGATGAGCGCGCGGCGAATGGTTTTATCCGCCACGGCTTCCGTCGGTAAATCGAGTTGGAGCAGGCTCATGGAACATTTGATGTCCACCCCGACCGGGCCGGGATAAACATGCGTCGGCGAAACGAGCACGCAGCCGACCGGCGCGCCATAGCCGCAATGCGCGTCGGGATTGAGCACGAGATCGGTCACGCCCGGTGCGCCGCGCGAATTAAGCGCCTGCTCAATGCATTTCGCATCGAACGTTTTGCGGATGGCTTCCGTGCCGATGACGGTGATCGGCTTGCCCTGATTGCCCGGCGCGGGGATAAAGCCGGTGGCTTCGCCCGTGGGCTGGATCAATGAGGCGGTGGTTTCTGGATTCATAATTTTATTTTCTAAATTGTTTTCTTAAATAACCGGTGCGACAAGGTTTTGCTGAAACGGATTGCTCTACCAACTGAGCTGCGGCCCCGTTTGATGGATCCGGCGAGATTCAAAAATTTCCATTGCTGGGGGAGCAGGCCGGATTGCCTGCTCCCGCATCATTCACTCTTCACCCGCTTCGTTCACCTTGGTGTCTGGCTTTTAAAACGCCGGATTCGGTTGTGCCAAGGGCACGAATCCCGTTGGCAACCCCATTACCAGCGTATTGCCGGACGCGCCGATGGACTGCATCAGGCGAAGATTTTGTAAGGCGGGATTGTTCTCCAACAATCGCGCGGCATTCGCGAGATTTCGCAATGCGGCACTCTCGCCCCGGGCTCGTTCCAAGGCCGCCTGACCTTCCTGTTTCGCCTTCAATACTTCAGTGAAGACCTTCTTCAAATCGCCCGGGAACATCACGTCTTTGACCTCCGTCGCATGCACCGTGATTCCGACCTTTTCGGCTTCCGGCTGAACGTCGGCCAGCATTTCTTTCCCGATATTGAGCCGTTGCGCGAGCAATGCCTCCATCGGTTGCGCCCCCACGAGGGCACGCAATGCAAGTTGAACTGTGTTATAGACCTGGGCGCGCCAGTCTTGCACTTCATGCATGGCCTTGAGCGGGTCAGTCACTTGGACCGTTACCGTCAGGCTCACTTTCAACCCGATGCCTTCAGCACTCAATACTTCCTGACTAGCGACCGGAAAAGTTTGTTTGCGGAGATCCACCTTCGTGAGCGCGTAGCCAAATCCCCAGCGACTGTGACGTCCGGCTTCGAGCCGGGTCTGAAACTTCCCGTGCCGGTAAAGCAGTCCGCATTCAAACTCGCGGATCACGAACCAATTGTGGAAATTGGGCGTTTTGACCGGTTCGTTCGAGTTCATATTCCAGTTCATCGTTAGCAAGTCCATGTTCATAGTTAAGTTTTTTATTGGCTGACATCCGGCAACCACCATTGGCAGCGGGAGCAAATTCGCATTCGCTCACAGGCTGTTGCGTGGCTGCGTATTTACGCGGTTACCGGATGCCATCCGTTTGATGGGCTTCGAACCCAGCGGTGTTTAGACCGTTCCAGTTACCGAGTCCCAATGCGCAGAACCAAGTCAGATCATTTCCAACTGGCTGCTGGTTCGATTCGGCAAATATCCAATCGCAACCGCCGTGCCAACTGATTTTGCGGGCGTTAAATTGTGAAAATCACCAATAAATAAGGGCTAAATGATCAAAATTTTGGCTTTAGCTGATTTTAATTGCTGGATTTGTTGACTAGCATATAAGCTAATTATAAAGAATAAATGCTATGAATGTTAAGAAACGGGTAGTGATTGGCCTGCTTGGCAGCGTGTTGGACTATGGCTTTCATCAGGAACGCTGGAATAAGTGGCGTCCAACCGTTTCATTGTGCAAGCATCCGGAGTTGCCGGTTGACCGCTTTGAATTGATTTATGATCCCAAGTTCAAAGATTTGGCGAATGTGGTCATGGCAGATATTTCAAACGGCTCGCCCGCGACCGAAGTTTGCGGCACGACCCATGTGTTTCGCGATCCGTGGGATTTTGAAGAGGTTTATGCTGCGCTGCATGATTTTGCGCGTGGTTATGAATTCAAGCCGGACACGGAAGAATATCTCGTCCACATCACAACCGGTTCGCACGTGCAGCAGATTTGTCTGTTCTTGCTGACCGAATCACGGCATTTCCCGGCGCGGCTGGTGCAAACTTCGCCGGCGGACGCCAAACGTCGCGGGCCGGAAAGCAAGTTCACGATCATAGATCTCGACCTTTCCAAATACGACCGCCTCGCCTCGCGTTTCGGCAAGGAGCAAATGGAAGCGCGCTCGTTTCTCAAGTCCGGCATTGCCACGCGCAACGAACGTTTCAATCAGCTCATCGAACAAATTGAACACGTCGCGATCCACGCAAAGGAGCCGATTTTATTGACCGGACCGACGGGCGCGGGAAAATCCCAGCTTGCCCGGCGCATCTACGAATTGAAAAAATCGCGACATCAAATTGGCGGCGATTTTGTGGAAGTGAATTGCGCCACGTTGCGCGGCGACGGCGCGATGTCGACCTTGTTCGGTCACCTCAAAGGCGCCTTCACCGGTGCGTTGAAAGATCGTCCCGGCCTGTTGCGCGCGGCTAACGACGGTCTACTTTTCCTGGATGAAATCGGCGAACTCGGATTGGACGAACAGGCGATGTTGCTCCGCGCCTTGGAAGACAAACGCTTTTTACCCTTCGGCGGCGACCGCGAAGTCAGCAGTAATTTTCAACTGATCGCCGGCACGAATCGCGATCTACAACTCGCCGTGCGTGATGGCCGTTTCCGCGAAGATTTATTGGCGCGAACCAATCTGTGGACTTTTTCGCTGCCCGGTTTGCGTCAACGCCCCGAAGACATTGAGCCGAATCTGGATTACGAGCTGGAACAATTCGCCCGCAAACACAGCCAGCGCGTCACGTTGAGCAAAGAAGTGCGCGAAGATTTTCTGAAATTCGCTAAGTCGTCGTCGGCCAAATGGTCGGCAAATTTTCGTGATTTGAACGCCTGCATCACCCGCATGGCAACGCTCGCGCCCGGCGGTCGCGTGACGCCGCCGGTTTTGATTGAGGAGATCGCGCGCTTAAAAGCGAGTTGGTCAACGCCCGTCGCCGAAGACGATCACGCAGCGGTGTTGGCCACGGTGCTCAATGATCGGGTGCGGGAGAAACTGGATTTATTTGATCAAGCGCAACTGGCCTTCGTCATTCGGATTTGTCAGGAATCCGCGACGCTCTCCGACGCTGGCCGAAAATTATTTGCCGCGACGCGGGAGCATCGTAAAACTGCCAACGATGCAGATCGCCTGCGCAAATATTTGGCGCGTTTCGATCTCGATTGGTCGGAGGTAAAACGCGCAGTGACTTCGGTTGGATAACTATTTCCGAACTAGGGCGCGACACCCGAAACAACCGGCTAGAGGCGGATGCCACCCAGAGCATTTTGAAAATACGCACTACTGTTCGTAGCAGCAAATGCGATCAGGCTAAAAAGTAACGCGAACCTGACTTGGAAATTTATTGGCTCACGCTATTCGTCTTGGCTTGTCCAGCGGCCCAGAGAATCGCGTGCTGCACTAACATTTTGTAATCCTCATTTTTCAACAGCGTTGGATGGTGTCCCATCAAAATATAAATATTACGCGCCTTCATTTTTTCATTCGTCCAGATCACCGGATGATCGCCCATCTTGATGTCGGACGGCGGCTGATACGAGGCTTCGTCCACATGCGCCAACACATGCACGTTGGGGCGCGGGTCTTTGTCGAACGTATACCATTCTTCCTCATCAATGTTGAAAGTCGCGGGCAATCCTTTCATCGCCGGATGCGTCGGATCTTCGACGACCACGGTGCCGGAGGCGCGCTTGGCGATGTAATTTTTGAAACGAATTCCTCCCATGAAATCGGAGAACCATGGCCAGATATGATAGCCGTCAAATTCGCCCAACAATGTGGCGTGATGAAATCCAACCCAGCCGCCCCGGCCTTGTTCGATGTAATCCTGAAACGCGGCTTTAGCTGCGTCGCTCCAGCGGTAAGGTGGATAATTGAGTTGGACGATCAATTGATAATTGGTCAGAAAAGATTGGGTGACCTTGTCGGGGTTCTCGAAAACATCCAGCGTGAAATGATCGTTCGTGGCCGTGTCTTTCAGCCACGCCAACGCCGCGGCCACGAAGGGTTCGTGTTGATCACCACGCTCGGCCAGAACTAATGCGTGAAAACGGAGGTCATTGGTTTGGGCGAAAACGGGAACCGCGAGCCCGGTCAGAATGATGACCGCCAGTTTGAGGGCGGCCGTTTTAATGGTTTTAGTTTTCATAGGTAATTTTTATTTTGCTGCCGACATCGCCGCCACGGCTTGCAGAAACCAGGCTGAATGCGGAATCCACTGTTCCGTCCAGCGCCATTCGTTGCCATTCGCATGTAGCTTAAAATCAATGCCGGAACCGTCGGGATGGCCGTCTTGACCGGTGATGCCGTTGGAGATGCCGCCGCGTCCCGAACCGTGACCGAAGCTGGAACTCATGTGCGGCACATTGTTTTTTCCGAACTGATACATGAAACAGACGTCGTAAGGATTTTCGCCCAAAATCCACGCGATTTGATGGCTGGCAAAATCGGCCAGTTCCGGTTTGATGCCAAATGCGCCCGCGCCCGGATACACCAGACGTCCGCCAACAATCGCGGCGGTGGCCAACGAGGCGAGCCGCGCGTTTTCACCCTGCCACCACCAACCGGTTTCGTTTTCGTGCGGAATAAAAAATCCGTCCTGCACCTGACCGTGAAAGAGAAAACTTTGTCGCGCATAGCCGAACGGATTGATGGTTTCATCGGTAACGCGCAGATTATAATCCAGGGCTTTTTTAATGGTTTTGAGGGCCGCCGCGCGATTTTGCAAATCCGTTTCTTTGTCCAGATAACGCACTAATGCAATCACCGGCAGGCCGGCGTCCGAGGCGTGCCAGAACGGGCGATTGGAATCGTTGGCGATAAAATATCCGGCGGTTGACATGCGGGCGGCCAGATTTTTTGCCCGTTGACGGGCGGCGTCGCGGTAAACTGCCCGGTCGGTCGCGATCCATAATTCCGTGGCTGCCATCAGCGCGCAATAATCGTCAATAATGTTTTCTTTGCCGTCGTCATCGTATTGGAGGTTGTGCGTTTGCAAGTGCGCGAAGGCCCGTTCCGCACCGGCGAGATAGGCTTGTGCGGAAAATTCACCGTGCGTTTTCCATTGCGAAACACGGGCTAAAGAAGCGATGGCCAGGCCGCCGCCTTCACGATAGGCGCATTGATAATCGTCCGTCGTTTTGCTGTTCGCCAACAATCCGACCACGCGCCGCGCCCGGGGATCTTTGTTGAAGTAACTGAACACCGTCATGTAAAAATAATTACTCGGCGACAGCGAGCGCAGGAGATAATCCGCGCCGTAGAGAGCTTCCGCCATCAGCGGCGTTTTTGCGTTCAAACGATCGAGCAGCGGCGCCGCGGTTTCCACCGTGTTGACCATGGACCAAACCACCAGCGGCGTTTGCTGGGGCGACATGAAATTGGCGTAGGCGAGATGGGAAAAATATTTACTGACATCGCCCGAGGCATCGCACCAGCCGCCGCGCAGATCCACCGTGTTGGTGCTGCCGTAAAGGAGCAGATGTTCATCGGCCGATAATTCCGCCGGCGTGTTCGCGCGTTGATGATGATAAAAATCAATGATGGCGGGCACGGTTTGAGTGGCCAGGGCGTTCGTTCCGATTTCAAAGTCGAAGGAATTGTAGGATTTTCCGGCCTGATCCACTTGCAATTTGAAATGGCCGGACTGCTGGAAGGCTGAAAAATTTGCGCGATAAAAATATTTCCCCGGAAACCAATCGGCACATTCCTGGCCGGAGGTTAAGGTTTCCTTGAAGACCGTGTTCGACGTTTGCACGTCTTCGATTTGAAACCGGCTCGACGCGGGAAGCGGACGGGAAGTTTCGAACACGGCAAACTTTGGCGCCGCGTAATCGTAAGCGACTTGGTTCACGTGAATGCTCGCGCTCGCCGACGGTGCGGGCGGATCATTAAATTGCGAATTTTGTGCCGCGGCATGAAAAACAAATCCCCCCCAGATAGCCCAAATGAATCTCATGCCATGAATGGTTGTTTTTGATTCATAAAAATTTCAAAGTGATTTTCTAATACGAAAATAGTTTATCAACCTTTTTCGCGTTTCAAGCTGATGGAGTGACGGTTGCGTGGGCAATTTTTACAGGGCCTCACGAGGCGTGACCTGCGGCGTAAATGTGTTATTATTTCGCCATGCCGACGACGGTCATGCCGGAAACGATTCCTGATCACCAAACCGATTCCAAAGTCAGTTTGGAGCCGGGTTATTTGGTTATTTGCTGGGATGATCCGGTGAATTTGATGGAATATGTCACGCATGTTTTTCAGATTGTCTTTGGCTGGGAGCAGGAAAAAGCGCAAAAACACATGTTGGAAGTGCATGAGCAGGGCAAGAGTGTGTTGGTCCGCGAAGGCTTTGAGCGCGCCGAATTTTATGTTCATCGACTGCAAAAATATACGTTGCAGGCGACGATGGAACGGGATGGAAAATGAAACTCATTCAAGCCGATCAGGAAAATCTTCAGTTTGAAATGGCCCACCCGGAGAAGTTTTTGCTGCAACAAGTTTTGCAATGCTATCCGCTGGTGCCAGCGACTTATCATCGCTTGAGCAAGCAGAAATCCGATTCTAACCACGAGGAAAATCAACGGCTCTTGGAAGAAGCGTTGCAAGCGCAACGGCAGGAGCATCGTCAACAAATTGAGGCGTTATTGAATGACGCCAAACGCTTCGAAGTGTGCGCGGCAGGCTATGAGGTTCGTTTCAGTCGGGTTGAAATGGAATGGTTGTTGCAAGTGATCAATGACGTGCGGATCGGGAGTTGGATCGCGGCCGGATCACCGTCGCCGAAAGCGGAGCCGAATCCGCCACCGACCAAGCAAACGATGATGATGGAGTTTGCGGCGTATTTCGAAATGTGTTTTCTGCGGGCGTTGGATGGCGGAAAGTCCTCCGAACATGATTGAGCCACCCGTCCAATTGGAGGCAGCGATCTGGTTTCCCGAGGTGGCCCAGACTAATAGTGAAAGGCCGGTGGCAGTTGGTGGTGATCTCAGCGTCGAACGATTATTGGCGGCTTATCGGCAAGGCATTTTTCCGTGGTCGATCAATCCCCTCACTTGGTGGTCGCCGGATCCGCGTGGAATTATTGAGTTGAATCAATTTCACGTTTCCCAAAGTCTAGCGAAGGTGATCCGGCGGCAACCGTTTAAAGTCACGCGGGATCGCGCTTTTCAAAAAGTCATGTCGGCGTGTGCGCGCTCGGGTCCGGGGCGGGAAAGCACTTGGATTTCGGAGGCATTTATCACGGCTTACACGCAATTGCATCAACAAGGTCACGCGCACAGCGTCGAATGTTG
Organism: Methylacidimicrobium fagopyrum; assembly: GCA_026225255.1. GTDB lineage: Bacteria > Verrucomicrobiota > Verrucomicrobiia > Limisphaerales > UBA11358 > UBA11358. Next base: position 12,048 of record JAMFSJ010000074.1, read on the forward strand.
GCGCGAAGGAAATTTGGTCGGCGGCATTTACGGCGTGGTTGTCGGTGGATTATTCGCCGGCGAATCCATGTTTCACTTGGCTGATAACGCTTCGAAAGTAGCGATCTATCATTTGGTCGAACATCTGCGTGCGCGCGGATTTTTACTGTTCGATGTGCAAATGGTGACCGACGCTACGCGACAATTGGGAGCCAAAGCCATTCCACGCGAAGACTATCTGCAACGACTAAAAGCAGCCGTAGCCAAGGATTGTTTATTTTTAAAAAACCACCGAGGCTGACGGATTGGTGGATAGATTGAAAAAAAATGGTCGGGGCGGGGAGATTTGAACTCCCGACCTCTTGCACCCCAAGCAAGCGCGCTAGCCGGGCTACGCTACGCCCCGAACCATTGAACTGCGGACAATATAGATAAACCCGTCGCAGTTCAATCCAAGATTTTCAATCGCTGATTATTTTTTCACAACCATCGCAACCTTGAGGGCAAAAATAATGCGGGCAATATCCGCAGATATTGCCCGCACTTTGATTTACGATTTTTCGTCGCGGGTTACTTCTTCAAACCAAGCGCCCATTCGATGCCGCCGAGTAGATGCGCTTGATAGGCTTGCGCGATCTCAACGGTGTTCTTGCGGTCATGAATATTCGGGTCGGTGTCAATCAAGTCCTCGCGATGACCGAGCGAGGTATAGAAAACCCGTCCGTCGCCGTAATTTTTGCACCACGAAACGCCGTAATGTCCGGGCGCGCCGGTTTCCGGATGCTTGGCCAAAATCAGCAGATCATGAACTTTCATCGGGTCGTAGTTTTTGAATTGATAAATTTCTTCCTGCTGCACCGTCCAGACTTTCGGCAGCGACGCCGTGGCGGGATTGGACGCGTCTTGAACCAGGCAATCCACACTGACTTGGCGTCCGTGATGTTCAAATTCACCGCCGAGCATGTCCGCATAACCCGGCCAGCCGTGAAACGTATCGGCGGCCGCGTGGATACCGATGAACGCGTGACCGGCCTTGATCCAATCGAGAAATCCCTGCTTGTCGGGAATTGGCAGATCACCGGTCGTGCTTGCGAAAACCACGCCGTCATAATGTTTCAAATTTTCCGGCGACAATTTTTGCAGCTCGGTTTTCAAGCTTTCCTGCCAGGCCGCTTCCTTGGCTTTGTCGGCGTCGCTCGCATCGCTTTTCAATGCCGGGGCAAATCCGTTCGGATGGCCCGCCGGTTGTTCCACAAAATCCACGGTGAATTCGCCGCTGGTTTGGGCGAGTTGGGTGAGCACTTTCTCCAACGTCGGAATCGAGCTGTGACGGAAACCGGTCGTCGTGGTGACCACGAGCAATTTTTTCGGCGTGTGCGAAGCCGTCAACGATTGGCAACTCGTCAACGTTGCGGCCAGCGCGGCAACGGTTAAAAACGTGAATAATTTTTTCATTTTTAATTTTAAATTGGAAATTTTAAATTCAGTTCAAGGTTCATTGTTCACCGCTACCGGGCGCACCCAAATGTTGCGGAACGAAACGGAGTTGTTGTGATATTGCAGCGCTATCGGGCCGGTCGGGCCGACCGGATGATACGTGCCGGGCACGCGCCAGTTGGTTTCGCCGCGGATGGCTTGATGATTTTGCACGATGACACCGTTCCAGATGACCGTGACGTAAGCGGGTGACAGCAATTTTCCGTCCGCATCAAAATGCGGCACGTTGAAAACGATGTCATACGTCTGCCATTCGCCGGGCGGGCGGGCGGCATTCGCGAGGGGCGGATGTTGACCGTAAATGCCACCCGTCGAACCGTCGGCGTAAGTTTTGGCGTGGTAGCAGTCGAGCACTTGAATTTCATAACGGCCCATCAGAAAGACGCCGCTGTTGCCGCGATCTTGGCCCGTGCGGCCAACCAAAACCGGTTCGCGAAATTCTAAATGTAGTTGCATGTCGCCAAATTGGTTCGTGCAAACAATGTCGTGTTTGGCGGAAATCGCGACACCATCTTCCACTTTCCACGGCACCGGGCCGCCGTCATTTTTATCGCGCCATTGCGACAAATCTTTGCCGTCGAAGAGCACCACCGCATCGCTCGGCGGCGTGGCTTGCTGGCTGAATTTGTCACCGGGCGTGACGACTTCCGGCTGTGGACGCGCGGGATCGTGCACGTGCCATTTGCCGTCCGGTTCCAGCGGCGTGTCTTGAAAGCCTTCGACGCCATCAATGGTGACTTCGGGAAACGCAAACGCACGCAGGCACGTCAATGCCGCGACCGCGACGGTGGTCAGAATAATTTTTTTGTTCATTTTGTTTTTAAATTTCAGATTTCAGATTTTGGCGAACTTCGTCCACCGCGCATTGGACGCGGCGGACTTCACTGCGGTTTCAAGAAAGGCCATGCCGTGAACGCCGTCGTCCACGGTCGGAAAATCAAATGGACCGCCGCGCTTGCCGGCGAGATTGGCGCGGATGGCCGCGATCGCTTCCAGATAAATATTCGCGAACGCTTCGATGAACGCCTCCGGATGGCCGGCGGGCAAGCGCGTAAATTTTTTCGCTGCGTCGCTCAAATAACCATTGCCGCGACGCAAGGTGCGCGCCGGTTCGTTCTTCACGCAAAACTTCAATTCGTTCGGGTGTTCCTGCGACCACGCGAGCGAGCCTTTTGTGCCATAAACCCGGATGTTCAGATTATTTTCTTCGCCGCAAGAAATCTGGGAGCAATGCAAAACGCCTTTCGCGCCGCCTTGATAACGCAGCAGCAAATTCGCGTCGTCCTCCAGCACGCGACCGGGAATGAACGTCGTGAATTCCGCGCACAATTCATCAATCTCCAGGCCGGTAATATAACGGCCGAGATTTTCCGCGTGCGTGCCGATATCGCCGAGACAGCAGCTCGCGCCCGCCTTTTTCGGATCGCTGCGCCACGCGGCTTGCTTCTGACCCGTCGCTTCAATTTTGTCGAGCAACCAACCTTGCGGATATTCGGCGACGACCTTTAAAATTTTTCCAAGCTGACCGCTGCGCACGAGTTCGCGTGCTTCTTTCACCATCGGATAGCCCGTGTAATTATGCGTCAGCGCAAAAACTTTGCCGCTCTTACGCACCACTTCCCGCAAGGCCTTTGCTTCTTTCAAGGTCAACGTCATGGGCTTGTCGCAAATGACATGAAAGCCCGCCTTCAAAAAAGTGGTGGCGACCGGCGCATGCAAAAAATTCGGCGTGACGATGGAAATAAAATCAATGCGTTCATCCGCTGGCAAAGCCGCCTCGCGCTCCGCCATTTCCGCGTAACTACCATAAACGCGTGCGGGATTCAGAAAAAGTTGTTCGCCCGTTGTCTGTGAATTTTTCGCATCGGACGAAAATGCGCCCGCGACGAGTTCGATTTGCCCATCCAAACTAGCGGCCAGCCGATGCACCGCGCCGATGAAAGCGTTCTGCCCGCCGCCGACCATGCCGTAACGAAGTTTACGTTTCATAAATTCTATTTTTAACCCTGGATAAAGACGGGTCAGACGCGGATTTCACAGGTTAAATCGAATTCAAACCGCCCAAAATCAATTCGTGAAAACGTGTGAAATGCTGGTTAAAGCCTGGCCCCATCTGCGCTCATCGGTATCCATCTGTGGTTGATTTTTTAATTTAGGGACGCGCCAATTTAGGCCAACGCGGAAGCGGGGACAAGGGCTGACTTTGGGTCTGGTAAAAAAACCGGTCACTAATTTATGCGACAGTTTTCCGCCATGAATGGCCCTCCGTGATTAAATATCAGGAAATAAAACTAAACGAGCCGGAGCACCATTCGTTTTCGACTTTGCTCGCCACAAGTTTTAATCCCAGTGCCTCAAACGCCCGTTGGACTTCCGAAAATTCGGCGGCCAAAATTCCCGCCAAAACCAAAGTGCCGCCGGGTTTTACCTGCGCGACGATTTTCTTTCGCTCGGCGATAAGCAGGTTTGAAATCAGGTTGGCGCAGACCAGATCAAATTTTTTCTTGAGCGCAATCGTCGGTTTCAACTGAGTGACATCGCCGCGCGTGATTTTTAATTTTGCGGCAATCCCGTTTACTTGCGCGTTGGCTTTGGCGACGCGAACAGATTCAGGATCAAAATCAAACGCGTGAACGGGCTGGTAACCGAGTTTGGCGGCGGCCATCGCCAGGATGCCCGAACCGGTGCCGATGTCTAAAAACGATTTGGCGGCGGCATTGTTTTTGGTGACGCGAGCAATTTCACCCAAACAAAACGACGTGGTCGGATGTTGGCCGGTGCCGAAACTTAAACCCGGATCGAGGATGAGCACTGCTTGATTTTTGCGCGGACGCTGTTTGATCCAACTTGGTTTGACGAGCAATGCGTCGCCGATTTCGATCGGGTGAAAATGTTTCTTCCACGATTCCGCCCAGTCTTCGCGCTTCACTTTGGCGATCTCAATTGTGCCCGCGCCGATTTCTAAGCCGCAGTTTTTGATCTGTTTGAGGCCGGCGGAAATTTCGCCGCGCAACGTGCGCGAAAATGGCTTTTCGCTGAACGTAGTGACCAGGCTGACGCGCGTCTCGAGATTGAAATAAGCCGCCGCCGCGCTTCCAAGCGTTGCGCCCAATAATTCCGCCACGGCATCTTCGGCTTCAAGCGAAGTGGTGACGGAGAGCCGCCAAAGTGGTTTGGTTGATTTCATAAATTTATATTTCGGCTCAATCGAGTCTCACCCCACCAGATCGCGCCACGGCGTGAAATTCAGCAATTCCACTTCGGCCATATGCGGATGTAAGGCGACTTGCGTGATGCTCGAATATTCGATGTCAAACTGGTTGGTTTTCGGTAGCGGCAGTTTGAGCAGAATCGCAAGGATCATGCGGATGACGCCGCCGTGGCAAAAAATCGCGACGTTTTCGCCGGGATGTTTTTTGATGATCTGGCGCAAACGCGGTTCGATGCGCGCCCGAAAAACTTTGCCGCTTTCGCCACCCGGCACCCCGTGGCGATGAATTTGATGCAGCCATTCGTGCGATTGAAATCCGAATTGCGCCTGCACTTCCAGCCAGCCGAGACCGGTCCATTTGCCGAAATCAATTTCGCGCAGTTCGGGAAAAATTGTCTGCGCTTGACGTTTCAATTTCAAGGTCGGTGCGAGCGTTTGCTGCACGCGTTTCATCGGGCTGGCGTAAATGTGATCAATCGTTTTAGCGCGCAAATAATCCGCCAGAATCTTCGCCTGCCGTTTTCCGTTCGGCGATAAATTCATGTCAATAATGCCGCCGAATTTTTTTTGATAGCTCGCCTCCACTTCGCCGTGGCGAATGAGCAGCAAACGAGTGGCCGGGGGCAGCGGCGATGAGGGCCGCGAGTTTTTTGAAGTAGCCATTTTGAAAAATCAGCAAAAATTAAGCGATGGCGTTTTGTTGCGCGACGAGCAATTCGCGGATGCCGCCCTTGCCCAGCGTGAGCAAACTGGCGAGCTGCGTTTCGGTGAAGGTCGCTTCTTCGCCGCTGCCTTGCAGTTCAATAAATTCGCCCGCGGAATTCATCACGAGATTCATATCCACGGCGGCGGCGGCGTCTTCGGTGTAACACAAATCCAACAACGGCTGGCCGTTCACGATGCCGACGCTGACGGCGGCCACGGGTTTGATGATCGGATTTTCCACCAACTTTTTCTCGGTGATCAATTTTTTCATCGCGAGCGAAAGCGCAACGAACGCCCCGGTAATCGCCGCGGTGCGCGTGCCGCCGTCGGCTTGCAACACATCGCAATCCACGCAGATCGTCCGGGCGCCGACCTTTTCCAGATCAATCGCGGCGCGGATGGATCGGCCGATGAGCCGTTGAATTTCGGAAGAACGTCCGTCGAGTCTGCCTTTGGAAATATCGCGCGCTTTCCGGTCGAGGGTGGAATACGGCAGCATCGAATATTCGGCCGTGAGCCAGCCCCCGGTGACTTTTTGTTCCTTCATCCAACGCGGGACGCTTTCTTCGATGGTCACGCCGCAGATGACGCGCGTGTTGCCCCATTCAATGAGCGTTGAACCGGCCGCGTAAGGCGCGATGTGGTTCTGAAAGCGTAACGGACGGAGTTGATGAGCGAGGCGGCCATCGGCGCGAATGGATAAATCAGACATAAATTGGCGAGTATGTTAAACGTCAACCGCACAGTCGGGCAACGAGTAAAATGAGGTAACAAAATTATCTGACTGCGCCGCCCGTTTTACTGGATCGCACCAGTTTAATAATGCCCCAAATACTGAGGCCCATACCAATCATCGTCACGAACAACGATAGACCAATGCCGCCAAAAATCAGGGCGAAAATCTTGAGTAAATTGGACGGCCCGAAAGAAAAAATCCGTGCTTCATCGCCGCCCGAAATCGTAACTTTCAGTTCGCCACTATTTTTGATTTCGACATAGCCGATCGAGTTTTTCGCACTGCCGTTGCTGGTGGAAGAAGTTGAGGTATCACTGATGAAAGGCAGCAACGTGCCATCGGCATTTCGAATTTTTATTTCCATTCCATCCGGAATGGCTTTGGAACGGTTGTAACTCTTGCCATCAAAAACGGTTCGGAAATCATTCCAAAGATAGTAACGTCCTGGCTGTTCAATTTTGACGGTTTGCGTTCCCGGAACTTTGAATGACACTTCGTTGGATTTTTCCAAAATGATCGGCAGAACGCAAAGGATTGGGATGACGACCACTCCTAAAATGAAGAACACAACTCCAACCATGATGGTTTTAATTCCAGGTTTCATTTTGTTTGGGCTTTTAAGTTCTGCGATAGCGTAAAGGCATGTTCCCGGGCGGTCAAAATGAATTCGGCTTTTAACCCCTGATCTGCGCTTATGTTCGCTAATTTAAAATGGGCTGATACATCAACCCTCGTTCTCGTTCTTGATTGGTTTAACTAGCAAGCTGCGATGGCAAAGTCCCCGTTGCGCGGCGAATCCTCTTCCCAGACCCGAGACGCCAGAACCAAGACCCAATTTCGAGGATGAGGACGAGGATGAGTTAACCAACAAACTGCGATGAGAATGTCCCCGTTGCGTGGCAAATCCTCTTTCCAGACCCGAGACGCGAGAACCAAGACCCAATTTAATTAGCATAGACGCCGCACCTCAAATGGAATAAATCTCCCGCCCGTCGCTCCTATCTATGGACGAAACGTCATTCGAAAATATTGTGAACGCGCATTACGAGCCATTGTATCGTTTTGCGTTGAGTCTTGCGCGGAGCGAGGCCGACGCGGGCGACCTCGTGCAGCAGACGTTCTATCGTTGGGCGACGAAAGGCGCGCAGTTGCGCGATAAATCCAAGGTGAAAGCGTGGCTGTTCACCACGTTGCACCGCGAATTTCTCGGCCATCGTCGGCACGAAGATAAATTTCCGAAAGTAGAAATTGCCACGGACGAAGGTCACGAATTGGTGGCCGAATCACCCTCACCCGACCAGCAACTCGACGGCGCGAGCGTGATGACGGCCTTGCAACGATTGGATGAAACGTATCGCGCGCCGCTGGCGTTGTTTTATTTGGAAGAACATTCGTATCGCGACATCGCCGAGATTTTGGAAATTCCGATCGGCACCGTGATGTCGCGGATTTCGCGCGGCAAACAAATATTGCGGCAAACCATTTTGGAAAAGGAAACGTCATGACGCACGACGACGCCAAATTAATTTTGCAATCCTATCGCTCCGGCGGTCAGGATGCGGGTGATCCGTATTTCGTTGAAGCCTTGGCCTTGGCGAAAACCGATGCCGCGCTCGCCGGGTGGTTTGCGGAACAACAAAAATTCGACGCCAATGTCAGCGGCGGTTTGCAACAAGTGCGCGTGCCTGCGCAGCTGAAGGCGAAAATTCTGGCGCGCCAAGAACCGCCGCCATCGCCAATCGCAACGTGGTGGCAAAAATTATTTTCCCAGCAACCGCCATTGGCTTGGGCGCTGGCGGCCCTCATCATCCTGGTTTTGAGCCTGGCGATGTTCTGGAAAAAGCCGGAACCCGCCGCGAATTTTGCTGCTTATTCCGCGCAAATGGTCAACGCCGCCGCGAACGAAAAAGCCCACGTCGCCGGCCACGCCAGTGACATGAAACAAGCGTTGGCTTGGTTCGCCGGACATCAGGGCGAGAACAACTTGGTTTTGCCCGCCCTGTTGAACGACGGCAAAGGTTTGATGGGCTGTCGGGTGCTGGATTGGCACGGGCAAAAAGTTTCCATGCTTTGTTACATGGTTAACGATTCCGCGCACGTGGATGTTTTTGTGGCCGAAGCCAATATTTTTCCCGACGCGCCGCCGGTGGATCAACCGCAATTCGCCCGCAATGACGGCATGGCGACCGCCAGTTGGACGCATGATGGCAAAGCCTATCTCGCCATCAACCATGGCGATGAAACGATCTTGAAAAAAATGTTGTCGCCGGAAACGTCGGTTCAAAAACAAAAGTTGTATTGCCGTTTGCGTTAAACTCGGCGGCGCGCGGACCGTCTTGCCCGTGCTCCTTTAGCTCCCAAAAAATAAATCGGCTTTCGCCCGAAAGATGTTAATTTTGCTTAGCGTGGTTCGACTTCATAAATAATTGAACCGCTCAAGCACGGTTTACGTCTATAAAACCAATGTCTGTCCGTTTTAAGCCGCCGATCTGGATTTTACCGCTCGTCATCGCAGCGGTGGTCGCGGTTTTGGGTTGGTGGGGGAATTACCGATTGCGTGACGCCATCGAAACCGATCTCAAGGCGGATTTACGGACGACGCTCAATGCTAATATCACCGCGCTCGAAATCTGGGCGACGAACCAGATACGCATGGCCACGGCGCTCGCGGCCGAACCGACCGTTCATAGATTGGCCGAACGCGTTTTGAGTGCGCCGTTGAATCGCAACGATTATGTTCCGTCGCAAGATGCGAGTGAGTTGGGGAATTATTTGCGCCCGCGCTTGAACTTGATGGGCTACGAAGTCGCGCAATTGGTGAACACGAATTACTTTGTCGCCGCGACTTCGATCCGCGGCCAGTTCGGCGCGGGCGACCCGGTCTCGGAAGCGCACCTTGATAAATATGTCGAATTATTCACCTCCCAAAGTCCGGTCATCATCACGCCTTTTAAGTTGGATTTATTGCTGGACCGACAACCGCGGCCGGGCGCGAACAATAACGACCGCCGTCGGAATCGCCCGGCATTTGCGCGGCGGCGCGGCGATGTGATGTTGATGCAAGTGGCCGCGCCAATCATGGAAAATGGCGTCGCTGAAGGCGCACTGGCGTTGATCATCAATCCGACCAATGAATTTTCCCGGGTTCTATCCGTCGCGCATCGCGGCAAAACGGGCGAAACCTTTGCGTTCGATCAAACTGGTTTATTGATTTCCGAAAGCCGTTTTGACCCGCAACTGCGCACATTAGGTTTACTCGCGAGCACGAATAACAGTTCCGCTTTGAACGTTCGCCTGCACGATCCGGGCGGCGACCTGACGCAAGGTTTTAAATCCGCCGACACCAATTCGGCGGATGACGCGCTGACGACGATCGTCGCCAACGCGGTGGCGGGCATAAATGGCGTGAGCATTATTGCCTCGCGCGATTATCGCGGCGTGCCGGTCGTCGGCGCGTGGCGTTGGCTGCCGCAATTTGGCATCGGCGTCGCCACGGAAATGGAAGCAGGCGAAGCCTTCTGGTTGCTGCATGTGTTGCAATTCATCTTCGTCATCCTGTTTTTGCTGCTCGTATTGTGCGCGACCGTTTTATTTATTTATTCATATGCCAACTCCGCCTCGCAACAACGGCTCGATGAGGCCGAATCCAAATTGCGGCAACTCGGCCAATATTCGCTCGAAGAAAAAATTGGTGAAGGCAGCATGGGCGTCGTTTATCGCGCGCGCCACGCGTTGATGCGGCGCGACACGGCGGTGAAATTACTTTTGCCCGAACTTGCGAACGCGATTTCCATCGAACGTTTTCAGCGTGAAGTGCATCACACTTGCCAGCTCGCGCATCCGAATACGATTCAGATTTACGATTACGGCCACACGCCCGAAGGAGTTTTTTATTACGCGATGGAATTTTTGAACGGCGTCAATCTGCGTCAACTGGTGGACGAATACGGGCCGCAGCTCGAAGGCCGCGTGATCAATATTCTAACGCAAATCTGTAATTCGCTCGCTGAAGCGCACTCGCAAAATCTCGTTCATCGCGACATCAAACCGTCCAATGTTTTTATCAGTGAACGTGGCGGTGTGCCGGATTATGTGAAGGTGTTGGACTTCGGTCTCGTGCGTCAATATGTGGGCGGCGGCATAAAAAATGACGATCATGAAATGGTCGGCACGCCCTGGTTTATGTCGCCCGAAGCGATCCAAAATCCGGCGACGAGCGATCCGCGCAGCGACATTTATTCGGTCGGCGGCCTCGCGTATTATCTGCTGACCGGCAATCACGTTTTTGAGCACGAATCCGCCGATGAGGTTTATCAGCGACAACTCACCGCCGTGCCGTTGCCGCCGTCGCACATCACCGCGAATCCGATCAGCGAGGAACTCGACGACATCATTTTGCGTTGCCTCGAAAAAGATCCCGCGCAGCGACCGCAATCCGCGCTGGAACTTTTTTCATTATTGATGACCAGCCCGGAAGCCGGTGCGTTCACGCCGGAAAAACGCGCCGCGTGGTGGCAACAATTTCACGCGCGGAAAAAATCCGCAACCGCACCCGTAACCGGCGAAGACTCGACGACGTTGCCGGATGTGAAAATTGATTTCGACGGCCGGATGGAATCGTGACAAGTCCCCTAATTTTATCTGCGCTCAGCGGTGAAATTAGGGTGAAACCGTTCGTAATTATTTTCTTTCCTTGATTTTCTTCGCGTCCGGCTTTTTCATCTGACAAAATAAATACTAAACTTAACTGAATAATATGCCTTACAAGGACATCACCCCACCCGCCGGCGGAAAAATCACCATCAGCAACGGCCAGCTCACTGTGCCGGAAAATCCTATTCTGCCCTTCATCCGCGGCGACGGCACGGGGCCTGACATCTGGGCGGCGAGCGTGCGCGTGTTCGACGCGGCGGTGGAAAAAGCCTATGGCGGCAAACGGAAAATTTCTTGGTTCGAAGTTTTCGCCGGCGAAGAAAGTTTTAAGAAATTTAATAACTGGTTGCCCGATGATACGGTGGATGCGTTCAAGGAATATCTCGTCGGCATCAAAGGTCCGCTCACGACGCCCGTCGGCGGCGGCATCCGCTCGCTCAACGTCGCGCTGCGCCAGATGCTGGATCTCTATGTTTGTCTGCGTCCCGTGCAATGGTTCACCGGCGTGCCCTCGCCCGTGAAACATCCGGAAAAAGTTGAGATGGTCATCTTCCGCGAAAACACCGAAGATATTTACGCGGGCATTGATTTTGAAGCGGGCAAAGAAGCGGCGCTCAAGACGATCGAATTTTTGAAAAATACGTTTCCGAAAGATTTCAAAAAAATTCGCTTCGGCGAAACGCCCGAGGTCGTCGGCATCGGCATCAAGCCCGTTTCCAAAACCGGCACGCAACGCTTGTTCCGCTCGGCGATGGAATATGCCATCACGAACAAACGCAAATCCGTGACGATTGTCCACAAGGGCAACATCATGAAATTCACGGAAGGCGGCTTTCGCGATTGGAGCTATGAATTGGCGAAGAGCGAATTCGGCGCGGTGGAAATCGACGGCGGACCGTGGTGCAAAATTCCCGAAGGCAAACCCGGCGCGGGCATTGTCATCAAAGACGCCATCGCGGACATCGCGTTACAACAAGTGCTCACGCGCCCGACGGATTTCGACGTCATCGCGACTTTGAATTTGAACGGCGATTATTTGAGTGATGCCCTCGCGGCGCAAGTCGGCGGCATCGGCATCGCGCCCGGCGGCAATATTAATTACGTCACCGGCCACGCCATCTTCGAAGCCACGCACGGCACGGCTCCGAAATACGCGGGCAAAGACATGGTGAACCCCGGCTCCGTCGTGTTGAGCGGCGAAATGATGTTGCGCTACTTGGGCTGGACCGAAGCGGCGGACTTGATTCTCAAAGGTCTGAACGGCGCGATTGGCAGCAAACGCGTGACGTATGACTTCGCACGCCAGATGGAAGGCGGCACGGAAATCAAATGCTCGCAGTTCGGCGATAATATCATCGCGAATATGTGATCAGGTAAAAAATTCAAAACGGCAGCTGTTATCATGACAGCCGCCGTTTTTTATTTTCGAGCACGGAGCGTGAGGTCGGCAATGAGATTGCTACCGCTGCACCAAGGAAGTTCCATCCGTGGTTAAATCCAGTCTTAAGTAAAGAAGGTCGGTTATTTCTTATCGTTGGCAGCGTTTGAATTTTGCGCTTCAGTTTTCAAATCGTCCGTATCGCTCTGCTCAAATGCTTTGATGAGTTTGATGACCATCCACGCGCCGCAGGACAGAACGGTAGCGGCGGCGATCAATCCGGTCATCACATCCCAAAAATGTTGGCCGGATAAAAAGCGCAACGGAAACGTGAGCCACCACAAACACGGCACGCCTAGCACGATGGAACCGACCATGACGTCTTTGCGAGTTGCGTCGGCGCGACCGGCCGGCGGCCAGACTTTACGCCAGAAAAAGGCATTGGTGCCCACGCCGATGACGATCCAGAGCAGCGCGTTCCATTGCCAGTGAAAATAAAAACTGCCGTTCGGTTGCCGATCAAAACATGCGAGCCAGCCATACATCGTCGCCAAGCTCAACGCGCAGGCAATGACGATCATGCGTTTGAACAAGGTGTCGGTGGCCTTAGCCGGTGGCGGCTGATTGTTTTCAGGAACCATAAAATTTAGCGCGTGACGCGCCGTTAGAAATCGTCCCGCACCCGTCGCTGATTTGCAAGATTGAATCTATTGGCATCGTTTAGAATGTGGGGGCCATGCCGAAGGAATCGCCATCCTCGATTCCGAGTGTGGCGCAGCCCATTGTGGTTTGAGAATGACGTTGATTTCACATAACCATTCCGCGATGCTGCTTCTGCCTCAAATGAAAAGTAATTTCTTATTTATTGTCCTTTTGGCCGCAGTGATCGCCTCCGGCTGTAGTTCGTCGAAAAAAACTTCGTCCACTGCCAAGCCGGCAGTCACCGCATCGAAAACCATCATCACGCCGGACGATTCGCTCGCGGCGACCGTGGTTTCGGTCAACACGATCGGACGCTTTGTCGTTTTGGATTTTCCCACCAGCCAGTTGCCGAAAATGCAACAAACCTTATTTATCTATCGCGCGGGATTGAAAACCGCCGAGGTGAAAATCACGGGCCCGCAACAGGATAATAATATCGTGGCCGATCTGGTTTCCGGCGAAGCCAAAGTGGGCGACACCGTCCGCGATCAATGATTTAGCCGGGCAAGTAGCTTGCCCGGCGGACAATTTTTATTCGCCCGTCGTGGGCAATTTTTCCACGAGCGGCTTCACCGTTTTGGGCAGCGAATCTTTTTTGTAAGGCGTGTGCAGATTAAAATAAATTCCGCAGAGTGGGCGTAGTTCGTCATTCTGGCTCAAGATGACGGTGACTTCCTTATCCAAAGCGATGCCGTGGCGAAAACCTGCGCCGCGTTGCTGGTAAGCCTTGATGGCTTTTTGCATCAGCGAATTCAGCGCCGCCTCAAATTCGTCCGGCGTTTTATGGAGACAGACGACGTAACGGTCGAAGTTTTTAACAGCTTCGGCAATCTCACGTTTGAAAGTTTCCACAGTCATCAGTGGAAAATAATTAAACGCCGCGAAATGGCGATAACATTTTCTGGTGATAGAGCTGGGGAGGCATTTTTACTCGGTCGCCCGACGCAGGCTGCTGACGCGTTCGCCGAACAATGCCGTGCCGATCCGCACAATCGTCGCGCCTTCTTCGATCGCTACTTCAAAATCACCGCTCATGCCCATGCTCAAATGGGGCAGGGGAACGCCGAGAATTTCTTCACAACGAAGTTTCAATTCGCGCAACCGTTGGAAATACGGACGCGATTTTTCCGGCACCGGATTGAACGGCGGAATTGCCATCAGCCCATGAATCTCGATCCGCGGCAACGCGTTCAGTTCATTCAATTCCGCCAGCAACTGTTCCGGCTTGTAACCAAACTTGCTCGCCTCACCCGCCACGTTTACCTCGAGTAAAATCGGCAGCGTCTTGCCGACTTGTTCCGCGCGTTTGGAAATTTCTTTCGCGATGGCGAGACTGTCCACGCCCTGGATCATCTCAAAGAGCTCCACAGCGTCGCGCACTTTGTTCGATTGCAAATGGCCGATAAATTGCCAGCGTGCTTTGCTGGGCGATAAAGGGATTTTTGCTTTAGCTTCCTGAATTTTATTTTCGCCAAAGTGCAGTAATCCGCAACCCACTGCGGTCTCGATGGTCTCCGGCGGATGCGATTTGGAAACCGCGAGCAACGTGACGGAATCAACCTCGCGCCCGGCCCGCGCACACGCGGCGGCGATGCGTTGTTGGATCAAACTTAAATTTTCGGCAAATTCCACGATGCATTCTAGCCACAGATGAAACCCAGATGAAACACAGATTTTGATTTACGCTTACCATGATGTCCTGAAAACGGATTGTCCGACCAATTCGATGTTATAAAAATTGGTCTTTGGTTTTATCTGTGTTTAATCTGGGCTCATCTGTGGCTAAACTACCGGTATGAATTACTGGCTCGCAAAATCGGAACCTGAAACTTACGCCTGGGCGCAATTGGTTAAGGACGGCAAGACGGCATGGACAGGCGTCCGCAATTTTCAAGCGCGCAATAACCTGCGGGCGATGAAAAAAGGTGACTTGGTTTTCTTTTATCACAGCGTCAGTGAAAAACAAATCGTCGGCCTCGCCAAGGTGGCGAAGGAATTTTATCCCGATGCGACCGCCGAGGAAGGAGATTGGTCCTGCGTGGATTTGGCACCGGTGAAAGCATTGATCAAACCGGTGACGCTGGAAACCATCAAGATGGATAAATTGTTGCAAGACATGCCGCTGGTGAAACAGTCGCGGCTCTCCGTAACGCCGCTGACGAAAGAGCAGTTTGACCGAGTGCTGGCATTGTCCACGACCAAGATTTAGGGAATAATTCCAGTTTTTTTGGTCTTGAAGATTTTAGAAAATGTCCGCCTCACAACGTAAATTTCGTCCAAGCAACGGGTTGTGAAAAGTTTTAAAAGCATTGATAAATAAGGGCTTTTTGTTACTATTTTTAAGATTCTTTTCTCATATAAAAATAAACTCGTTTATGAAAAAAATAACGTTTCTTCGATTTGGAACAGTTTTAACGTTGCTTGCCAGCATCACTCCAGTTTCGGCGCAAACCATGTTTGCGGACACTGCGACGGCCATTTATGAATATCAAAACGGAGTAAAAACCACTTTCGCATCCGGCTTGAGCGGCTTGGCATTCATGAATTTTGATCCGACCGGTGATTTGTTTGCGATCAGTGGCAGCAGTATCCTTGAATTTGCCAATACCGGTGGCGTTTTGAGTTCCACTCCAACCACCGTAGTCACGGGCTTGCAGTATTATAATACCGGCAACCAATATACCAGTTACCCTGACAGCATGGCTTTTGATTCGGCGGGGAATATGTATGTGAATGATTCCGGTAGCACGGCCAATCCTTTGCCTCCGGGCGGTTCGGCCCGCAACTCCGCCAAGACTTATCGATTCACTTATAATAGCGGGACGGGAACTTTTAATCAGTCAACGATCTCTTTAGCCAACGTTTACCAGGGAACCGAGATCGCCCCGCTCGGTCAAATCACTTATAATAATGGCCGTTTATATTCGCCGCAAAATTATGGCGGCGGCGTGCAGATATTTTCCACGGGATCGGTAACCAATAACATGATTGTGGCTGCTAATGGCGCGAATGCTAATAAGACCGCCGGTGGCGAAGGTTCGGCGGTGGATAGCCTTGGCAATATCTATGTTTCCATTTACGCCGCTAATAATATGGGTGGCGCAATCATGGAAATTCCGGCGGGCGCGGATCAAAATACCGTGCCGACAACTTTTGCGACGGGACTGAGTTACGTCCGCGCCTTGGCCTTTGATACGAATGGCGATCTGGTCGCTACGGGCTTAAATAGCATTATCGTTTATACGAACTTCAACGGCACTTTGAGTTCGACTCCCACGGTGACCACCTTATCAGGGGTCGAAGCACTGGCGTTTCAACCGGTGTTGACGCCCGTTCCCGAGCCGGTGACTTGGGCATTAGTGAGTGCGGGAGGATTGGCCTTGCTCGCTGGTCGGCGCCCTAAAAAAGCCTGATCTGCCAAAGGTTTGGCGGGTTTGCCAGTTGGGGAAAAACAGCGTAAGCAACGTCGGCTCAATTTTTTGCCGATCCGGGTGGCCCTTTGAAACTGCTCGCCAAACGTCCGGTTTCTGCTATTTTGTCCGTCGGAAAAAATATCATGTTCACTGGAACTTATACCGCAATCGTCACGCCGTTTCGCGGCGGTCAACTGGATGAAGCCGCGCTCGAACGCCTGATCAAATTGCAGATCAAGGGCGGCGTGGATGGCATCGTGCCGGTCGGCACCACGGGCGAATCGCCCACGGTGGACATGGCCGAGCACATCAAAATCATCGCCCTCTCAGTGAAATTTGCGGCGGGCAAACTCAAAGTGCTCGCGGGCACGGGCGGCAATTCTACGGCGGAAGCCATTCACCTGACGCAGGAAGCCGAGAAGGCGGGCGCGGATGGTTCGCTGCAAGTCGCGCCGTATTACAACAAGCCGACGCAGGAAGGGCTGTATCAACATTTCAAAGCCATTTCCAAAGCGACGAAATTGCCGATCATTTTGTATAGCATTCCCGGCCGTTGCGGCATCGAGATCGCCGTGGAAACGGTGAAACGGCTCGCGGCGGATTGCAAAAATATCATCGGCATCAAAGAAGCCGGTGGCAGCTGTGATCGCGTATCGCAATTGCGCGCGGTGCTCGGGCCGAAATTTGAGATTTTGTCGGGCGACGATTCGTTGACGCTGCCGTTCATGGCCGTCGGTGCGAATGGCGTCATCAGCGTCGCGTCCAACGTGATTCCCAAAGAAGTTTCGCAGATGGTGCATGCCTTCGCGCGCGGCGATGCCAAAAAAGCGGCAACCTTGCACGCCCGGTATTATCCGTTGTTCAAAGATTTATTCATCGAAACGAATCCGACGCCGGTGAAAGCCGCGCTCGCGATGATGAAAGTCATTGAGGAAGAATATCGTCTGCCGCTCGTGCCGATGAATCCGAAGCATTGGGATGTCCTGCGCACGACACTCAAACGCTGCGACGTGTTGGAATAAGTTTTTTTGCCACAGAGGCACAGAGAGCACAGAGCTAAGCGTTTTCTGAAACTCTGTGTTCTCTGTGTCTCTGTGGCTGATTAAAAATGGCAAAAATCATTATCATTGGCGCAAAAGGCCGCATGGGGCAGGCACTCGTTTCCTGCGCGAAAAACTTTCGTGAACTGGAAGTAGTCGCACAAATCGGTCGTGGCGATGATTTGGCTGCGGTCATCGGTCAGTGCGACGTGGTGATTGATTTCAGTCTGCATTCCGTCACGCCCGGCATCGTCGAACTTTGCGTCCAACATAAAAAAGCCATCGTCATTGGCACCACGGGATTTTCCGATACCGAAAAAACGGCCATTGTAAATCAACAATCGGCAATTCCCATCGTTCTCGCGACAAACTTTTCTACCGGCGTCAACACGTTGTTCTGGCTCACGCGCAAAGCGGCAGAGATTTTGGGCACTGACTTCGATCTCGAAGTCGTTGAGATGCATCATCGCCTGAAAAAAGACGCACCCAGCGGCACGGCGACGACATTGCTGGAAATTTTAGGCGATGTCCGTCAGGTGCAGTTGCAAGAAGCGTTGCGCCACGGACGCAAAGGAATTGTCGGCGCCCGCACGCGTGACGAGATCGGCATTCATGCCATCCGCGGCGGCGATGTTGTTGGCGATCACACCGTCATTTTTGCGAACGTCGGCGAACGTGTCGAACTCACGCATAAAGCTTCCAGCCGCGACACGTTTGCGAATGGCGCGTTGCGCGCCGCGTCATGGCTCGCGAATCAAAAGCCTGGCATCTATGACATGCAGGACGTGCTTGGTTTGAAATGAATTCGGAATTCGGAATTCAGAATTCAGAAGCTAAAAAATTTGCCTTCGTCGCGCTTGGGTCAAATCTGGGTGATTCGCAAAAAGTTATTTCAGAGGCGATGATTCGGTTGCAGGATTTTTCCGATTCGCCGATCTTAAAATCTTCCTTGTGGGAAACGGCGCCGGTGGATTGTCCGCCCGGTTCGCCGAAGTTTGTTAATGCCATCGTCGGTTTAATACCTCAGGAAAATGAAACGCCGGAATCATTGCTGGCCAAACTTCAAGCGTTGGAAAAAGAATTCGGGCGCTTGCCAAAAAAAGTTTTGAATGAGGCGCGTCCATTGGACTTGGATTTGATCGCGTTCGGAAACGAAACCCGGCATTCCGCAGAATTAATTTTGCCGCATCCGCGTGCCCACGCGCGGCGGTTTGTGCTGCAACCATTGAGTGAAATTGTGCCCGAACTGATTTTTCCGGGGCAGGGGAAGTCGGTGCTGCAATTGCTTGCCAGACTTCCGGCGGATGAAATAACGAGGCTCGGAGCGCCGATCTCCTGATCGGCTCGGCGATGTTTTGTCAGTCAACCGACTCGCCGATCACACGATCGGAGTTCTGCATCAAAGCTTGAACGTCTCGCCAAAAATGCGCTGATATTCCAACATCACATAACGATCCGTCATGCCAGCGATGTAATCGCACACCGCCCGGTGCAGGCCGATTTTCTTGACGCGTTTTTGCGCGCTGGCACCGATCTCTTTTGGGTGGGTGAGAAAATATTTGAACAGTTCGCCCAGCATCCGCACGGCGCGCAAATTCGGTTCGTGCACCACGGGATTATAATACAAATTTTTGTAGAGATATTTGCGCAGCTCTTGATTCAATTCGCGGCGCACCGGGCTGTAGGCGATGAGCGCTTTGGCCTGAAGGCGCACATCATCGGCGGATTGCACCCCCGCTTTGGCGATGAGCCGTTCGCTATTTTCGACCACGTCGTGGATCTGCATGTCAATAATCGTGCGGATGGTGAAGTAGCGACGGCTTTCGTCAGGCAACGTGCCGAATTCCTTTTTAACCAACTTCGCGGCGTGCGCCCAGACGCGGACGTTGGCCGTGAGTTTTTTTTCGGACAATAAATTAGAATCGAGGCCGTCGTCTAAATCGTGGCTGTAATAAGTGATTTCGTCCGCGAGATTGGCGATCTGCGCTTCTAGCGAAGAATTTTTCGCGTTGAAATCTTTGCGTTTGCTTGGATGGTCGTAAGCTGTGTGATGTTTCGCCAAACCTTCGCGAACTTCCCACGAGAGATTCAGCCCGGAAAAAGTCGGATATTTTTGCTCGAGCTGTTCGACGATGCGCAGGCTGTGCGTATTGTGTTCAAAACCGCCGTGGCCTTTCATCAAACGCGCGAGGACGGTTTCGCCTTTGTGGCCGAACGGCGAATGGCCGAGGTCGTGCGCCAGGGCAATGGTTTCCGCCAGATCAGTATTGAGTTTGAGCGCACTGGCGATGTTGCGCGAAATGGCGGCCACTTCCATCGTGTGCGTGAGGCGCGTGCGCAGATGATCGCCGGTGCCGTTGAGGAAAACTTGGGTCTTATATTCAAGCCGGCGGAACGCGCGCGAATGAATGACGCGGTCGCGGTCGCGCTGATAATGCGTGCGCCATTCCGGCGGCGTTTCTTTGTAAGCGCGTCCGCGCGTGTCGCCGCTGAACTGCGCGTAAGGCGCGAGAATTTGTCGTTCGATCTGCTCTAATTCCTGACGTGTGCGAGGCATAAAATTTTAGTTCGGATTATAACGGCCGCCGTAACCGGGTTGATAAAGCATGATCCCAGCACCGGCGGAATACATGAGTTCGAAATGTTTATCAATCGTGTAAATTCGGCACTTCGCCTTTACGGAAAGGCTGGCGATCAAAATATCATTCCACGGCGTGTGACAGCCTTTATCGCGCAGCCGCCACGCCAGATTTTTCGCCGAATCCCACGCCAAATCATGCATCGGAAAATACGGGATGCAGCTGAAATATTCCTCCAAGGCTTTGCGATCCTGCGGACGGGCACCGCCGAGAACTTCCAATTTTACCGGCCCGCACCACGCAGCTTCGTATTCTTCAAGAAGACTTTCGAGCGCGACTTTTACATCGAGCCGGCCATCACGCCGTAGTGACTCGATCCAAACCGATGAATCTATCAGCACCATGTCAGCTCAAATATCACGGGTTTCAATTTCCTCGTTGGTGGCGGGATAATCAAACTTGCCTTCCCGCAACATCTGGCCGAAATCCTTCGCTTTTTTCCGGTTAATGAAATCCCGGACGACGAACGCCACCGCCGGACTATTCTTTTTATGGCCGGTGATCTTCAACAATTCATCCAATGTCTCTTCGTCGATTTCAACGGTCATTCTCATTGGTCTAAAATGATTCTTTTTGCATCATTTGTCAACCGTGGAAGAATCATTAGTTTTTGAGCAACGCTTGCACGGAAATGCCGCGCAGGTCGAAAAGTCGGCGGATCGTGTCTTCGATCAGGTTGTTCGGGCAGCTCGCGCCGGCGGTGATGCCGACGGTGATCTTGCCGGACGGCAGCCAATCGCGCGTTTCGACTTCCATTTTTTTATGTTGGTCATAATGCACGATGAGTTGGCTGGACTGCATCTTCGCAGCGTTCTTGATGAAAAAAGTTGGCAACACTTGCTCGCCCATTTCCGCAAGATGCGACGTGTTCGACGAATTGTAACCGCCCACGACGATCAATAAATTCGGCGGTTCCTTGAGCATTTTTTGCAACGCATCCTGACGATCTTGTGTCGCGCCGCAAATTGTGTCGAAGAAACGAAAATGTTTTTCGACTTCGCCCGCACCGTGTTTCTTTTCCATCACGGCTTTGAAACGTCGCTGCACTTCTTCCGTTTCGCCGCGCAACATTGTCGTTTGATTTGCCACGCCGACCGCACGCAAATGCAAATCGGGATCAAAACCTTCGGAGTGCGCGCCTTTGAATTTTTCGAGGAAATTATTTTTATCGCCGCCGTTCAAAATATAATCGCAGACGTAATCCGTCTCCGCGAGATTGAACACCACGAGATAATGCCCGCTGCCGTAAGCGCGCGCTTGCGACGTGGTGGCTTTCGTTTCTTCGTGTTTCGCTTTCCCGTGTATAATGCTCGTGACGGATTCCTTCGAATATTGACGCACACGTTTCCAAACGCTCATCACGTCGCCGCATGTCGTATCCACGATCACGCAACCTTTGGCCTCAATTTTTTTGCGCGTGCCGACTTCCGTGCCGAACGCCGGAATGATGACCGCATCGCCGGATTGTAATTGTGAAAGCTCTTCATCCGACGGTTTCGGCGAAATGATTTGGATGCCGAGATTGCTGATCTGATCGTTGACTTCGGGATTATGAATAATTTCGCCCAGCAGATAAATCGGCGTGTTCGGCGCCACTTCGGCAAAATATTTTTTCGCCGCGTAAGCCAGGTCAATCGCCCGCTCGACGCCGTAGCAAAAACCAAATTCCTTCGCCAGCTTCACGGTCAAATCGCCCGACGAAAGCACGCCGCCGCCCGCGCGAATATTCTCCACGATCTCGCTGCGATAATGCGACAATACCTGCGCCTGCACCTGTTCCATGATATCCGGGCGCCGCAGGTTGATTTTTTTCTGCGCCGCCGGAACTTCCGCGGCTGGCACTTCGATCAATTGGGCCGCGATGACATGGGCGATTTCCAACAACGAATTGATTTCGGCCGCCGAATACTCATGTTCGCGCTGCGTGCCGATGCCGAGCGTGCCGATGATTTTATCCTGCTGTTTGATCGGCACACAGAGCGCGCCGCCGACGCCCGTCTGTTTCGCCGCGGGCTTGGCCACGCCGCTGGTGTCCGTCTGCAAATTACAAATCGTCACCGGCCGGTTTTCCGCGACGACTTGACCGGCGATGCCTTTGCCGACCGGAATCGTTTTAACCACCTCAAGGATTTGCGGCGGCAAGCCAACTTGCGCGACGAGTTGCAGTAATTGTTTTTCGCCGTCCAATTGGTGGACGGTGCCGGTCTCGGAAAAAAAATGTTTCAGCACCGCGCGCAGAACCTGTTCCAGAATGATTTCGCGGGCTTGGCCGCTTTTTTGCAGCAATGAGATGTGATGGAGCAATTCTTTCATGAAATTATTTTTACGGCGCGAAAACCAAGCGACGTATCACCAAAATAGTCATTATTCACCGAAGCGTCGAGTTGAAAAGCGGGGCGGAAGAATTGGCAATCACGATTGACGGAGGCGTCGGCAAAGTGTTCCATAGCGTGGGCGATTTGGGGTGTTAACGCGCTTCTGGAAAACGGTTAATTTTCTTTTGGCAAAGTCTCCGAACGATCCGCAGTGTTCCGATATGCAAAATAAATATTTATTACTTTCATGCCTCGGCGTCCTCCTGTTTTGCGGTTGCGACAAACAGGCGAAGCTTAACAGTGAAAAGATTCAGACGTTGTCGCAGAAGATCGCGGAATTGGAACAGATGCAGGCCAAGCAGATGGCTGTGATTCAATCCGAGCTGACCTCGCTCGCGCCGATGATGGACAAGGTGAACAACACTTACTTTGAAAAAAATCGTGACGACGCGCTCTTTTTTCACACCAACACGCTGTATCTGTTGTTGACCGTGGGCAAACAGATTTCGGCGCAACTGGGCGTGGCCGATACGGAACGGCAGGTGCAAAATTCGCTCACCTATAGTTATCACACCAATCAATTGACCACCTTGTATCTTTGCACCGCGCAGGTTGAGGACGCGATGAACAGTCAGCAAAGTCAGATCCAAGCGGCGATGACCGCGCAGGAAAGTCGGATCGAGGAAAATATCAATACTCAAACCAAGCAGTCCAACGCGACCTTGCGTGATGCGTTGGTGCAACAGATAAAACTTTCGGCGGCACCGGCGGCGGATGAAATCGCCAGACAGACGAAAATAGCGGCGGACGTGGCGCAACTCCAACGTGATTTGGCGGCGATCAAAGTCAAATTGGATGCCCTCGCGGCTCCGCCAGTCGTCGTTCCACCCGTCGCCCGCCCTTGATTACTTGCCAATGCACCTTTGCCTTGAATCCAGTCCGGCGCACGGGCAATCTGCGCCGATGAATTCATGCCACTTCTGTTACTGCCGATGGGCAAGTGGTTTGCGATTTAAATTATGACCGCGCAGCCGATCTCACTGCGGGCTTTTTTCATCGGCCTTATCACTTTGATAGTGAGCGCGGGGCCGTCGTCGGCGCTTCCTATCAACGGACAAGATTACGTTCCGCTGACCGATTGGGCGCGGGCAAACGGTTTTTACGGATTCACCCGCAATCGGGGCGACGAAATTGTCCTGACGAATAAAAATTCACGGCTGGTGTTCGACGTGGATTCCGCACAGGCGGAAATTAATGGCGTCAATGTGCGGCTATCGTTGCCTGTTGCGGGACGCAAAACGGTGCCGGCGATTTCGCAATTGGATGTGGATACGACGCTGCGGCCACTAATTTATCCGCAAAAACCGTCGGCTAAACGCGTCACGACGATTTGCCTTGATCCCGGCCACGGCGGCAAAGACACGGGTAATCGAGCGCCGGGATTTTTTTCGCGTTACGAAAAAACTTACACGCTGGCGCTGGCGTTGGAATTGCGGTCGCAACTTCAGAAGGCGGGATTCAATGTGATTCTTACGCGCACGGGCGATACGTATCCCGATTTGCCGACACGACCGGACATCGCCAATCGTAATCACGCGGATTTATTTGTCAGTCTGCATTTCAATTCCGCACCGCACGACGCGCAAAACGTCGAAGGGCCGGAGACGTATTGCATCACGCCCGTTGGCGCGTCGTCGTCCAACTCGCAAGGCGAAGGTTCGAGTCACGCGGCGACGGCGGCGAATCGTGTGGAGTCGAAAAGTCTGTTGCTCGCGTATCAAATCCAGAAATCGCTCGTGCATAGTTTGCCCGTGCCCGACCGCAGCGTGCGCCGCGCCCGTTACGCTGTTTTGCGCGATGCCACGATGCCGGCGATTTTGATCGAGGGCGGTTACATGAGCCATCCGATCGAAGGTAAACGGATTTTTGACGCCGGTTATCGCAAGCAAATGGCGACGGCGATTGTGCGGGGAATCATGAATTATCAAAAATTGACCGCGCCGGCTTCTGGGCCGGTTCCGTCACCGAAATCAAAACCCAATAATCAGAAAGCTTCGAAATAATTTTTAGAGTAACTTTACCATGAGCATTGTCACCAAAACTGGAGATGCCGGAACGACCGGCCTGATGTATGGCCGGCGCGTGCCGAAGAATCATCCGCGCGTGGAAGCCTGCGGCACGATTGATGAATTGAACAGCGCTCTCGGCCTCGCGCGCGCGACGGCGGAACGCGATTTCGTCAGCAAAAATTTACTGTGGATTCAGAAAAGTCTCGTCGATGTGATGGGCGAAGTGGGCGTGATGGCGGAAGATCTGCCGCGTTACGCGAAGGATGGTTACACGCTGACGAAGCCGGAGTTGACCGCCAAACTGGAAAAAATTGTGCGCGAAATCGAGGCGCAAAATATCAGCTTCAAAGGCTGGGCGACGCCGGGATCAAACCTGAATTCGGCGGCGTTGGATGTCGCGCGTAGCACTTGCCGCCGCGCCGAGCGTCGGGTGTTTGAATTGCACGCCAATGGTGAGTTGGCGAATGGTGAAATTTTGATTTTTCTAAACCGCCTGAGCGATCTGCTCTGGCTCTTCGCGCGTTGGGCGGATACGACGGGCACTGCGCCTTAAAACGAAAAACCCGCGCGGAATTTTGTCCCGCGCGGGCATTGCATAAAAGTTCAATCAAGCCTGACGGTTTTTCCACCGACGAAAACCGGCGAGGGCCATCAAGCCACCCGCCGCCAAAGCGTAGGTAGAAGGTTCGGGAACGGCACCCGTGATAAGCACATTGTCCAATTGCCAGTTGCCGGACGTTGCCGTTAAAGCGGCCCCACTGGCCGCAATATTGTCGGCACCAGTAGCTGCATTGACTATTTCAATGGCAAAATTCGGGTTATTATTCACTCCTGAAATTCCGGTGAGATTGAATGAAATATCGTTGAACCAGTTATTGCCGGCGGTTGCGTTAAGATAATTTCCCAGGACCAGACCCGAGTCGGAACTATTATTTTTAATCGTCGCGTTGGCGCCGGAATACGAAATGGTGGCGAGATTCCAACTGGTGCCATCGGTCGTATATTCAACTGCCATATTCGCTTCGCCCGTGGTGGTGATATAAGCATCAAAAGAAACATTGATGTTGATGTATCCGGCGGTGCTGGCGGCAAATTCCGCGCCTTGCGTGGCGATGGGCGCATTGGTTGACCAGCCATTCGGCGTGCCCGCGCCACCCGCTGAACTTCCGCCGCGAATCCGCCAACCATAGGATGTGCCCGGAACCGAAGCCCCGGTTTCCTTCGTCACATCGGCGTAGCTGAGGCTCGCGCCATTGTATGAATTGTTCATGCCGAGCACGCTGGCCACGCCGCCATTGGCACCCGAAGTAGCGGCCGGACTATTATAGGGCGGGTTTTGTTTGCCACCGGCATCAAAACTCCAAGCCGCAATGGTGGTTTGCGCGTGGCTCAGAGTGGTTGCCGCCGGCAACGCACTGGCAATCAGCGTGGCGGCGAGGAATGAACGATTGATTTTTTTCATGATATGAGTGGAGGGTGCTTAAATAGTGGTTTGTAAATGGCTTAGTTCAGGTAAAGCGTGAACTTGTAACTGTCCGGTTACAAATCATTTTTTGGCGGCGGCAATTTCAGCCTTCGCTTCGGCTAAATCTTTTTGGAAATCCGGATTCGCTTCCATCGCGCGCACGATGGCTTGGGCCAGCACGCGTCCGGCGTAAATGTCCGTCGGATAATGCCGGGCAATTTCCACGCGATGCCAGCCGATGCTGCGGCCTTCGGCGACAAGCGCGGCGCGTTTGTCGGGAAATAAATCCGCCAACACCAGCGCGAGCGTCATGGATTCCGTCGAGTGGCCGCTGGGATAACTAAAACTTTTCTGCAATTTGCCCGCGGGCGCGAGGCTCGGATCGGTCACGTAAGGCCGCGGCCGGTGCCAAAAATCTTTGGCCGCGTCCACGATACTGGCCGCATCTTGGTGCACCGATTTCAAGAATGCTTCCGTCTTGGGCAACTGACCGGAAGTCAAAAGATCGCCCACGACGGGCGTAAAATAAGCCAGCTCCACGCCTTTGTTTTCAATCAGCGCCGCGGCCACTTCGTTGCTTGGTGCGTCATGTAAAACCGCGCGGACTTCCGCCAAGTCCGCCGCTTGCTCCGCCGAATCTGCCAACGGTGGCGGCGCGAGCAAATTCGTGGCGTTCGGTTCGCCCGCAGTTAAATAGTGAAGTTCAATTTCCGCCGCGTGCAACGGCGCCACGGCCAGAGCCAGAAAAAATAAAACGGACGCCAGGCGGCAACGGAAGTTTTTCATTTTTGGAGATGTCATTTTAATTAGGAACGAAAAGATGCCGTTCCTGCGTTTCAGATTGATGACGAACGCGTTACAATCCGGTGACTTTGGTTTGGCCACTGTTTATGCCAGTGCTGAGCCAGGAGAATCATCGTCGTAAACTTTTTCGATTAGCGAAATATCAGCGCCCATCAGCGGTTGAAATTTTTCTTTTGTAGTGGCGCTTTGAAGGTTGTGGCGAATCCGCTTGCCCTTCACCGTAAACTCGGCAAACTACGTTTTCGATTCACTGTAAATTTGGGTCGGAGCGTAGCTCAGCCTGGCTAGAGCACTTGCTTTGGGAGCAAGACGTCGCAGGTTCGAATCCTGTCGCTCCGACCATTTTCTTTTTTTCCTCATGGTTTCTATCATTATCGTCGCCGCTGGCAAAGGCACGCGCATGGGCGCAAACGTGGATAAGCTCTGGCTCGAAGTGGCAGGTCGCCCGGTCGTGGCGCACACCTGGCAACAATTCAATGACGCGGCGGGCGTGGACGAAATCATTCTCGTCGTGCGCGATGGCATGCAATCGCACTTCCACGAACTCGCGGCGCAATTCCATTTTCAAAAACCGTTCAAGCTCGTGGTTGGCGGCGCGGAGCGACAGGATTCGGTCTGGAGTGGGCTCGAAGCCGTTTCGCCGAAAACGGAGATCGTGGCGATCCAAGACGCCGCGCGGCCTTGCACCAGCGCGGAATTAATTGCCGCCACGATCGCCGCCGCCCGTGAAACCGGCGCCGCGGTGGCGGCGCAGCCGGTGACGGACACGATCAAGGAAACCGCCGATGGTAAAGTGATTTCGCGGACGGTGGATCGTTCCAAATTATGGTCGGTGCAAACCCCTCAGACCTTTCGCATCGAAGTGATTCGCAAAGCCATTTTGACCGCGCGGGAGAAAAATCTGACTTTGACGGATGATACGGCGGCGTGCGAATTGATCGGTCAGCCGGTGCGTTTGGTGAGAAGCATCGCGCCCAACCCGAAGGTGACCGTGCCGGGCGATTTGCCGTTCGTGGAATCATTGCTGCGCCGCTAGAAATTTTTTAATAAGGAAAGCAGGAAGTCAGGAAAAGCCATTCCTAACTTCATGCTTTCTTTATTAGGTTGAACTTTGTGCCCGTGCTGACCGTGCCGGACGATTTGTCGTTTTAAGAATCGTTGCTGCGCCGCTAGGAATTTCTTAATAAGGAAAGCAGGAAGCTAGGAAAAGTTATTCCTAACTTCCTGCTTTCCTTATGGGATTGAACTTTGTGCCCATGCTGTCTTCATGGTAAAGTCTTGGCGCTTATGAACCGACGTTTGATTTACGGATTGGTCGTGACCTTGTTGCTGGTGAATCTGGCGATCGGCGCGCAGATTTATTTGAAAGCGCCGAAGGTGAAAGCGGTCGCGGATACTTCGAGTCAAAATTTACAATTGTTCGCCGACGTGTTGGAAAAAATCCGCACGCAGTATGTGGACGGCACGAACCTCACTTATCGCCAACTTACTTACGCCGCGTTGAGCGGCATGGTGGATAAGCTTGATCCGCACAGCGAATTTCTTGACGCGCAATCATATCAACAATTGCAGGATGATACGGAGGGCCAATTCGGCGGGCTCGGCCTGGTCGTGGTGGAAAAGAAAGACGGCTTTGTCACCGTCGTCACGCCGATGGACGACACGCCGGGCGCGCGCGCAGGAATTTTATCCGGTGACCGCATTATTAAAATCGGCACGAACAGCATCGTTGGCACACCGTTGGAACAAGTGGTGAAAACGTTGCGCGGCGAACCGGGTTCGACGGTGACGCTCACCGTGCAACGTCCGTCCACGGGCGTGACCAAGGAATTTACTCTGGCGCGCGCGATTATCCAGATGGACATGGTCAAGGACATCAATGGCCGCAAGGAATTTCCCCTTGGCGAAAATCAGATCGGCTACGCGCGCATCACGGAATTCGGCGACCAGACGAGCGATGAATTGGAAGACGCGTTGCAGAAGCTGCAGGCGCAAGGCATGAAGGCTCTCATCATTGATCTACGCGGAAATCCCGGCGGCTTGCTCGACGAAGCGGTCGGCGTCTGCCAGAAATTCTTGCCGAATGGCCAGTTGATTGTTTCCACGGAAGGCCGCGAAACGGTGGAAAAATATTTTGCTAAAGGTGACGGCGATGAATTGAAAGGCCTGCCGATCGTATTGCTGGTGAATCTCGGCAGCGCGAGCGCGGCGGAAATTGTCACTGGCTGTCTGCAAGATTTACATCGCGCCTATGTCATCGGCGAAAAAACTTTTGGCAAAGGTTCCGTGCAAACGATTTTCCCGCTCGACGACGGCTCGGCGCTGAAATTGACCGTGGCGAAATATTATACGCCCAGCCACAAAGTCATTCACGAACACGGCATCACGCCGGACACGATTGTGCCGGTGACGGATTTTGAAGAAGCGGCGTTGATCCGTCGTAGCACGCCCGGCGGCGTGGAATCCTTGCCCGACGATCAACAGGCCGCAGTGAAAAGCGTTCACGACACGCAACTCGAACGCGCGCAAGATGTGCTGAAAGGCATTCTCCTTTATCACGCGATGAACGCAGGCGCGTCGCCGAAAAATGTGGCGGTGAAATGAGGACGAATGACGAAGTGCGGAATGGTTGCTTGAACGCGTTTATACTCCATTCGTCATTCGTTATTCAAAATTACCCATGACCTTGCTCGCCCTCGAAACTTCCTGCGATGAAACCAGCGCCGCGGTGGTGCGCGATGGCGTGGTTTTGTCTAACGTCGTTTCTTCGCAGATTAAATTGCACGCGGAATACGGTGGCGTTGTGCCGGAGCTCGCCGCGCGCGAACATCTAAAAAATATTCTGCCCGTCGCGCAAGCCGCGTTGAGCGAAGCCCAAATTTCCGCCGCGCAATTAGACGCTGTGGCCGCCACGCAGGGGCCGGGATTATCCATCGCCCTGCTCGTCGGCTTGAAGGCCGCGCAGTCCGCTGCGTTTGCGTTGTCGAAGCCGTTTGTCGGCATCAATCATCACGAAGCGCATTTATATTCGCCGTGGATTTCTGGTAATCCGCCGGTCGCCGATTTTACAAAATTTCAACCGAACGTTTCGCTCATCGTCAGCGGCGGACACACGTTGCTCGTGCTCGTGGAATCGGAATTAAATCATCGCGTGCTTGGCGGCACGATTGACGACGCGGCGGGCGAGTGTTTTGACAAGGCCGGCAAACTGATGGGCCTCGCGTATCCCGCCGGGCCGCTGATCGATAAATTGGCGGAGCAGGGGAATCCGAAGGTGTTCGATTTTCCGCGTCCACTATTGCGCGATGCCAATGACGATTTCAGTTTTAGCGGGCTGAAAACTTCCGTCCGCTATTTTCTGCGCGATCATCCGGAGTTGCTCGATGATCCGCAAAAAGTCCGTGACCTTTGTGCGAGCGTGCAGGCGGCGATTGTTGAAGTGCTCGTCACGAAAACAATTCGGGCGGCGAAACGGAATGGCGTCAATTGCATCACCGCGTCCGGCGGCGTAACGTGCAATCGCGCCCTGCGCAGCGAACTGGAACGCGCCTGCCAACGCAACGGCTTCACGCTTCACCTCGCGGAAAAAAGTCTGTGCACGGATAACGCCGCGATGATCGGCATTCTCGCGGAACGAAAATTATTGAAAGGCGATTTTGTTTCTGAGCTGGACGCGGAGATCAAACCCGGTTGGGCGCTCGCGTGAAAATTATTTAACCGCCAATCTTCGCTGGTCGCGCTATTCAAATAAGCATTAGCGGAGATCAGCGAAGATTGGCGGTTAAAAATTCAATGTGCGACCGGCTTCGCCGCCGAGTCCAACTTGCATTGCGGCCAGAACGGTTTGCAGAACGCATCGGTGAAATCGTAGCCGCTCTGAAAATCATCACGCGAATCACGATCCGTTTTCGCGAGCAGGCCGATCTCGACCATGTTGAAAACCAGTTCGCCAAAATCACGGCTCTCCTTGATACCCCATTCTTCGAGCACCGTGGTGGTCATGGGACCAAATTGCACGAGCGCATATTGGCGGATGCCATCGAGCAATTCCTGACCGGTCACGTGGCGGACTTTGCCGTGATTTTCTTTGCTAATGATTTTCTGCGTGAAATCGAGCGCCTCGCGGAGAAATGCGTAGGCATCGCGCGCATAACGCGGATCCTTCGCGAAGATTTGCTCCACGGTTTCGTCGAAATTGACTTCTTGCATTTTAAGGTTTGGCCAGTTGAACCATGTTCACCGCTGCCGCCGGATGCGCGAGGCGATAATATTTTACTACGAGGCCAGTCAGCAGTAAAACCACGACGACAACCAGAACCCGTTGTTCCTGTTTCGTCAGATAATTCATATTGATAAAGTAACGCAAAATCACGGGACGGCAAGCGCGCACGCGGTTTCAACCTTGTGCGGATTGGACGATGTTTGCGCCGCTCATCAAATGGATGAAAGCGACGCGGGCAGAAAACCGCCGTTTTTTAATGGCCCATCTGGGCGGCTTTGAGTTCGTTTTGAAAATGCTCAACGTCGTCCTTGGTGACGGCGTGCGAATGGATGATGACTTTCCCGCCGGCCAGTTGCGTTTTATCGCCGCGAAGATATTTGGTCAGGCGGAAGATAGTTTGCCCGCCAATCTGAAAAGGGTTTTGGACAACGGAACCGTAGATTTCGCCAGCGGCAATCCCGGCCAGCGTGTCACTGTCTTCATCAAAGCACACAATTTTCACTTGTCCCAGCTTGCCCGCGCCGCGCACGGCGGTGAGAATGGCCGGCCCGTGATAGTCATAAATCCCGACCATGCCTGCGAGGTCAGGATATTTCGCCAGCGCATCCTCCGCGTTTTTGTGGGCGGCGGCGCGCTTGGTGTCATCGGCCAGGGTGTCAATGATCTGAATTTTCGAACCGGCCAATCCGTCTTGAATGCCTTGAATGCGATCTTTGGTGTTTTGCGCGTCGGCATAGCCGACGAATAAAATAATTTTTCCACCTTGAGGCAACGCGGCTTTGAGCAAACCCGCCGCCTGCTTGCCAGCGGCAATATTATCGGTGCCAATGTAACAGGTGCGCTGGCTGCTGGCCGCGTCGCTGTCAATGCACACCAGCGGCGTATGGGCGGCGATTTGATTTAAGAAAACCGTCTGTTTATCGGCGTCAATTGGACTGATGGCGATGCCGTCCACGCCGCTGGCGACGAAGTTACTGACGATTTCCTGCTGCGCTGCCACCGTGCTGTCGGTTGGAATGCGAAAATCCAAATCCACGGCCTCATCACCCCGCACGATAAAATCGCAACCCAATCGCATCAGCGACATATAATCGCTCGGGGCATTGATCACCACCCCCAGCCGTAATTTTTTTGGCGCGGCCGCCGTGGTTCCGCTGCCGTTGTTGTCGCATCCTTGGAATAATGCGAGCGCACTTAGCATTAGGACGGTCAGGCAAGATTTTTTCATCATAGAAGCAGGAGCATTGATTTTCATAAAAACAAAACAATGGGTGGAACGGTGGTTTGATGGATGAAAACTCTCAAACCGAATTGTGTCAAGGCGATACTGGCGGGAGCCATATTCGCAATTCAAAATAAAATTCTTCATTCCTACGTTCCTTTGTTGTTAAACTTCCCGCCGCATGTATTGGACTAAAACTTTGATTCCGACCCTCCGCGAAGCTCCGTCTGACGCGGAGATCGTTTCGCACAAACTGTTGCTGCGCGCCGGCCTCATCCGCAAACTTGCCGGCGGCGTTTATACTTTTATGCCGCTCGGACTCCGCGCGCTCCGCAAAGTCGAGCAGATCATCCGCGAAGAAATGAACCGTGCGGACGGCATCGAAGTCCTCATGCCTGCGCTCCAGCCGCCGGAAATCTGGGAAGCCAGCGGCCGTGCGGAAACCGCCAGCAACGTGCTGTTCAAGGTGAAAGACAGCTCCGGTCGCCAATGGTTTTTGAGCCCGACCGCCGAGGAAGTCATCACGACGATTGCGGCGAACGAAATCAATTCCTACCGCCAATTGCCGAAGAATTTTTACCAGATCAGTTTGAAATTTCGCGATGAAATCCGTCCGCGCTTCGGCCTCATGCGCGCCAAAGAATTCATCATGAAAGACGCGTATTCGTTCGACACCACGGACGATGGCGCGATGGCCAGCTACAAAAAAATGTATGATGCCTACACGCGCATCTTCGCCCGCTGTGGACTGAAAGCGTTTCCTGTCGAAGCCGATACCGGCGTCATCGGCGGTAATTATTCGCACGAATTTATGGTGCCCGCCGAGACCGGCGAAAACGAAGTCGCGTTCTGCGAAGCGTGCGGCTACGCGGCGAATATCGAAAAAGCGACGAGTGGTATTCCCAAAACTGCTGTGCGCGAAATCGGTGCGGCGATTGAAAAATTCGCCACGCCCGGCGTCGTTACGATCGAAGCGTTGAGCAAAGAGCCTTATAAAGTCGCCGCCAACCGCCAGATCAAGACGCTCATCTACATCGCTGATTCTAAACCGGTCATTATTTTGATTCGAGGCGACG
This sequence comes from Methylacidimicrobium fagopyrum, assembly GCA_026225255.1. Taxonomy (GTDB): domain Bacteria; phylum Verrucomicrobiota; class Verrucomicrobiia; order Limisphaerales; family UBA11358; genus UBA11358. Next base: position 45,174 of record JAMFSJ010000074.1, read on the forward strand.
ATCAGTTAAACGAAACTAAATTCGCTGCGAAAACTGGCGCAGTTGCTGTGCGTCCAGCCACCGTGGACGAAATCGTGCCGTTACTCGGCGCGAAACCCGGTTCGCTCGGCGCAGTCGTGAATGTGCCGGCGGACGTTAAGATTTACGCCGACGAGCGTTTGCAAGGCGCGAACGACATGACGACCGGCGCGAATGAAGACGGTTTCCATTTGAAGAACGTCTCCATCGAGCGCGATATCAAAGTGACGGCGTGGTTTGATCTGCGCACCGTCAGCGCTGGCGAACCGTGCGTCAAATGCGGCAAAGCTTTGAAGATCCGCCGTGCGATCGAAGTCGGTCACGTCTTCAAGCTCGGCACAAAATACAGCGAAAAACTTGGCGCGAATTTTCTCGATGAAGCTGGCGCGCGCAAGCCCGCCGTGATGGGTTGCTATGGCATCGGCGTCACGCGCACGTTGCAGGCAATCATCGAACAGAGCAACGACAAGGACGGCGTCGTCTGGCCGTTGAGCGTTGCGCCCTATCAAGTCTGCATCACGCCGCTCGCCGTCACCGCTGATAGCGAAGCGATGAAACTGGCCGAACAATTTTACACCGAACTTACTGCGAAAGGTGTGGACGTGATTCTCGACGACCGTGACGAACGTCCTGGCGTGAAATTCAAAGACGCCGATCTAGTTGGTTTCCCGATACGCATCGCGCTGGGCGAAAAATCGCTGGCGAAGGGTGAAGTGGAAATCAAGCCGCGCAGCAGTGCGTTTCAATCCGTGAAAATTGAAGCCGCCGTGGAAGCCGTGCTTGCGCTTTTGAAAGCGTAATCGCTGATGGTGGGGCGGAACTTTTACCGAAGCGAACGAAGGAAACGAAGAGTCTTTGTTCGCTTCGTTCCCGGCGGTTAAATATTTGGCTGGCGGCAACTTTTGCTCATCCATCAATGCGACAAAGCCGCGTTGCGTCCGCGCGGTAATTTATCGAGGTGGAAAATCAAAAAGCCTTGTAGCCATTGGTATAATTCGCGATCCTGCGCATCCGCTAGTTTCAAACGTGCAATGTTTTTCCAGTCGTTTGCCAGCAGTGCGGCGATGATTTTCTTTGCGCCCGGCGTCAAATGCGTTTCGGCCAAGTCCGGAGCCAGTCCCATTTCGCGCAGTAATTTTAATTCAAACGCATAGACCATTTGCGGCGATGTTTTTTGTTCGCACAAGGCTTTCCAAAAATCCCGCACCAGTTCAAAAATTTCCGGCACCGGTGTTTCGGTTTCGGTCGTTTGCTCGATGAACGCCGTGGCGTAAGCGGCTTGTTGCAGTTTTAAAATATCTTCACGGATCGGGCTGTGCGTTTCGCGCAAATTGATTTCGCGCAAATTGTGCAGCTCAGAAGTGCGACTGCGACTAAAAGAAAAATCTGCGCCGTAAAAAAGATCCAGTTTCCCAGCGAACGGCGATTTTGGCCGACGTGCTCCTTTGGCCACCGTTGCCACGCGCCCCAAATCCGGCGTGAGCCAATGCACGATCAAGCTCGTCTCCGTGAGCGGACGCGTCCGCAGAATGAGGCCGTGGGTCGACTCGGTCATATTATTAACCACGGATAGGCGCAGGCTGTGGTATTGGTTTCGATAGCGTTAAAATAGCAAAATCGCCTGTGAAATCAAGGGTGATTGGCCATAATTGGCGGCTGATTTTTGATTTTATTAGAACTTTCACTGGCAAATCTCGCGGCTCAAATCGGTGGGTTGGAGGCCGAGAAAAGAGCGGTTCAATCTTGCCTGGCAAATGGGTAAGTTCAGGGGAATGAGGGCCAGAATGATGCGCGGAAAAATCAGAACCGAAATTATCTAAAGATTTTTGTGGTAAATTAATTTTGCTTTGCTACATTCCCGCGCTCTTGATGAGCCGGAATAAAACCCGGAAAATAATTAAAATTTTGTGACTGCAAAGAAAATCGAAGCAAAGAAGCCGTTGGCGCGGGGCAAAACGCAAGGCGCAACCGCTGCGTCCATTTTGGGACGTTCGGTAACAAAACCGCAAGTTTCGGTGTTTGAAGCGAAGAAAATCAAGCTCGAATGGCAAGGTTTTTATCAAAATTTGCTGGATTTACGCGATCAATTGCGCCATCAAATGCATGGTCTGGCGAAAGAATCGGCGCAGGAATTGCCCGGTTACAGCTTGCACATGGCGGATTCCGGCACGGATAATTTTGACCGTGATTTCGCGTTGAGTTTGCTCTCGGCGGATCAAGACTCGGTTTATGAAATCGAGGAAGCGCTCAAACGGATCGAGCGAAAAACGTATGGCGTTTGCGAATTGACTGCTAAAGTCATTCCGCGCGCCCGCCTCGAAGCGATTCCGTGGACCCGGTTCACGGTGGAAGCGCAGGCGCAGTTGGAAAAAGACGGCGCGTTGAAATCACGTCGTCTCGGCGCTCTGGGATCGGTTGATTCCATTGGCGTTAACGACGTGGAAACGGACGACGAAGATCAGCCGGAAGAACAAAAAGCAGTCAAAGAAAAAGAATAATTTATGGCACGGGAAACTATCACAATCGAATGCACGGAAGCGCGTAAAGAAGGCAAATCGCCTTCGCGCTACAGCACCAGCCGCAACAAAAAACTGCAACTGGAAAAACTGGAAGTCAAAAAATACAATCCGGCGCTCCGTCGCCACACTTTGCATAAGGAGATTAAGTAATTATGCCACGCAAGACAAATACCGAGAAGGATAAGCGCGGTGCACGCCGCACAACTGAAAAACGCACGCCGCGCCCGAAGCCGAAAATCGACTTCACGCCCGACGCGTTGGATTTCAAAAACACCAATCTGCTCCGGCAATATGTGACCGATCAAGGCCGCATTCTGCCGCGCAAATATACTGGCATGCCCGCGCATTATCAACGCCGCCTGACGAAAGCGATCAAACGCGCCCGTCAGATGCTGTTGATGAAGTAATTGACCGGAGTTTTTACCACCGTGCGATTGCCAGTGCGATCGCACGGTTTTTTCGTTGCCATCGAACCTAGGTTCCCTTTGTCGAATATGCCCATGAGTCCGATCCTTGATTCTTCCAACCGTCCGTGTAGTTTCTAAATCTGATGAAACCCTGCTGCGCGCACCACCATTCGCATGACAAACAGGAAATGCCAGCGTTAACCGAACGCCTGCGTCGTCAGTCGCGCAAAATCACCGGCCCGCGTGCCGCCATTTTAGAGATTCTCCGCGCCCATCCGCACCCGCTCACGAACAAAGAGATTTTTTCCGCTTTGCCCGCCGGTCAATGCGATCTCGCCACCATCTATCGTTCCATGCACCTGTTGCAGGAAATGGGCATGGTCAAACGATTTGATTTTGGCGATGGCACGGCGCGGTTCGAACTCATCAAGGAAGGCGACGATGGCCATCACCATCATTTGGTTTGCACGAAATGTTCCGAGGTTATCGAGGTCGAAGAATGTTTTCCTGAGCAGATTGAGCAACAGATCGCCGCCAAAAACGGCTATAAATCCGTCACCCACAAGCTGGAATTTTTCGGCATATGCCCGGACTGCCAAGAGTGAGTTTTTCTACTTAAACCAGCCGGGGGCAAGCCCGGCTGGCTATTTCTGGACACTGTGGACACATCTGTCCCGAAATTTAACTACGCCATTTCTTCGGTTAACCAATCACCAAGGTGAAGATATTCCTTGATCTTACGGCGCTCGTAACGATTTTTTTGCGCCTTTTTGGGCTGATTATCTGCTTTGCGAAACGGATGTTTGGGATCACGAATCGCATCACTGATGACTTCCATGGTTTTCATCATAGCATTTATCCTTTCTCAAAACCGTCGTGACGGATTACAGCCTAAACGATGCCAATTTTCACCTGATCGTTTCCTAAATGTCACGCACAGTCAAACATAAGACTTTGCTCACTGCAAAACTGTTCAAACTTTTTTTGGAGCTAAAAAATCAACTGCAGAAATCGGCAGCGTGGTGCCCTTTGCCTTGTAATCTTTCGCGCACAGAAAGGTTTATCATTCTGCGCTCTTGGAATAAAACCATTCTGGACAAAGGGAAATACCCGGAATAAAGTCAAAATCATGAAACGAGATCGGCTGGGAAATTGCGGTGCCTTTACCGGTTAGGCCAGTATCAATCTTATATGAACAGATGCCCCTATTGTGGTAAGGAGTATTCAGATGAGTATTTAGTTTGTGCTCCCAGCCGTTTAGGCCGCAGGGGACTGACGCCGCTTCCAGCCCCATGACTCAACACACAAAAGCGGCGTGCATGTCTGGGGCGTGTGTCATCGCTTCGATGGTCTTTTTCTTTATCTGGGGAATGGCCTCAGGCATTTCAGGAAGTTTCGGCGTTTTAGCTGTTTTAGCGTGTTTTTCGGCCGTAAAGGTCATCCTGTTTGTGTCAACTATTGCATTTATCGTGCAAGGCTTCAAAGTGCATTGGGGCTGGGGGTTGGCAAATATGTTTCTGGGTCCATTGGCCGGCATGGTCTTCTTTTTCAATCACCGGCCTGAAGGGAGAGTGCCGTTTTATGTTTTAGTTCATGGCATAATATTGTTTTTAGTTATGGTGATGGGTTTGCTTATTTACCAAGCCGCTGCCTAACGCGTGGCTGCAGCCGACTGCCGCTAACGTTTTTATTTCCACCCGAATATTCTCGGCCATTGTCCGTTGAAAAGACTTTTTCCACTCGCCAATCCTCGTTAATCTGGGGCGTGTCTTTCAAAATTGGTGATAAAATAACTTTACCCATCCACGACATCGCGTTTGGTGGCGAAGGGGTGGGGCGATTGAATGAATTCGTCGTGTTCGTGCCGTTCGTCATCACCGGCGAAACGGTCGAGGCAGAAATTACGGAGGTAAAAAAGAATTTTGCCCGCGCCAAACTCGTGCGCGTCGTCACCAGCGTGCCGGAACGCGTTACGCCGGAATGCAAATACTACGGCGCGTGCGGGGGTTGCCAGTATCAACATATTGATTACGCGACGCAGTTGCGCCTGAAACATAAACAGATTTCCGATCTGTTCGAACGCGTCGGCAAAATTTCCCGCGCGGTCGTCGCGCCGGTATTGCCTTGTCCACAGCCTTATGGTTATCGCAATCGGATCATGATCCGCAGCCAGTGGAATGGGCCGGCGAAAAAATTGGAGATTGGTTTCATTCGCACGGACAATAAATTCGTCGAGGACATTGACGAATGTAAAATCGCGGAGCCGACCTTGAACGAACAAATCAAGGAAGTGCGCGCGAATCCGCCGCACAAAGGCGGCATCAAGGTCGTTTTGCGCGTGCAGCCGGAAAATTGGGAAGTGCCACGCGATTCGTTCTTCCAGAATAATTTTTTCCTGCTGCCGAAATTGGTCGAGACCGTGCAGACATTTCTCAAAAGCGGCGGGTCCCGCCATTTGATTGATCTTTATTGCGGCGTCGGTTTTTTTGGAATCGAAGCGGCGAGCGTCATGGATTCATTTGTCGGTGTGGAATATGACAAGCTAGCCATCGCCGCCGCGCGCCAAAATGCGGCGTCACGTAATATTAACAATGGCGAATTTATCTCCGCGCAGGTCGAGGACGCCTTGCCGGAATTGCTCAAAAAATTTTCACCGGAAAAAACCTCGATCATCCTCGATCCGCCGCGCAAAGGTTGCTGGCCGGAGACGTTGGAATTGCTGCGGCAGACGCGTCCGGCGCAGATCATTTACGTTTCCTGTCATCCGGCGACGATGGCGCGGGATTTGAACATTTTATGCGCGGATGGTGTCTTTGAACTGGCGCAAGTGCAGCCGTTGGATATGTTTCCACAAACCCAACACGTTGAATGCGTGGCCGATTTGCGCCGCTGCAACTAAATCATCAACGGTTGAAAATTTGATGAGTTGAGAGAGACAAGGAAAACAAATTTAGGGAAAATTAATGTCAAACGAAAATCAGACTCAGAGAAGTTCGCGCTCGGAGCATCGGGATCCGCGAAAGAATTTCGCCGTGCGCCATTTACCGTGGGTGATCGGAGCCATCATGTTGGTGGTTTATTTGGGCACGTTGAACCCGTGGGTGACGCTGCTCAACTTGGGGCAGGTGGCGACGGTGGCCGGTTTTGTCTGGCAACCGCAAATGCTCAATCCGCTGCAATATCTGGCGCTGTTGCCGTTCCACCTGCTGTCCGCTGGAAAAATTCCGTTCGCGCTCAATGTGTTTTCCGCGATTTGCGCCGCCTTGTCGTTAACGATGTTGGCGCGCTCGATCGCCATCCTGCCGCATGATCGCACGGACATGGAACGGCAACGCGAACGCAGCGATTTTTCGTTTCTGACCGGTTGGATCGCATTTTTCCCACCGATCTTCGCGGTGATTTTAATCGGTTTGCAACTGGGATTTTGGGAGAACGCCACCAGCTATACCGGCGAAAGTTTTGAACTGTTGTTATTTGCCGTGATCCTCTGGCAACTGTTGGAATATCGGCTGGACGAGGCGCCAGCGCGATTGTTTGCGCTGGCTTTTATTTATGGCGTGGGCATCGTAGAAAATTGGGCGTTCGTCGGTTATTTCCCCTTGTTCCTCGCCGCGATCATCTGGTTGCGCAAAATGGAATTTTTCAACGTGCAGTTTTTGGGACGCATGGTTCTATGGGGATTTTTAGGACTTTTATTTTTCTTATGCCTGCCGCTCGGCATTAAGCTTTTCGGTCACTATCATGCCGGTTTGTGGGACGTGCTAAAACCGGGGTTGACTCCGAGTTGGATGGTGATTTCCAATGCTGTGAACGGCAATGCGAGTGGCGTGTGGCATGGTTTGGCACTGATTTCACTGGCGACGCTATTGCCCGCGCTGGTGATGTCTATTCGCTGGAGTTCCCGATTTGGCGATACCAGCAGCGTCAGCACGACGTTGATAAATTATCTGTTCTATTTTGTCCACGGAGCCTTTTTCACCCTCTGCGTGTGGGTCATGTTTGATCCGCCGTTCAGCCCGAAACAACTGGTGCCGTTTCCGTTCACCGGCACGCCCGCGCTCACTTTTTATTATCTCGCGGCCTTGTGCCTCGGCTACTACTGCGGTTTTTTCCTACTGATCTTTGGCCGCGAACCCATCCGTTCGCGCCGGAATAATTCACGCACCACGCCGGCGTTGCCCCCATTTCTGATGTGGCTATGCCCGGTGATTGCCGGTGGAACGTTGGCTGTGGCCGCGTTGTTCGTGGGCTTACTCATTTACAAAAACGCGCCGATCATCCACGCGGTGAACGACAATACATTGCAGAAATACGCGCAGTTCACCACGCAAAACCTGCCCTCGAACGGCGCGATTTTATTATGTGATGCCGATGGCACGGGCGCGAATCAGTTGGGCCAACCGATCCGTGCGCTGTTGATCCAGGCAGAATTGGCTCGTGAAGGCCGTGCGAAAAATTATCCCGTCCTAGACACGCAATCGTTGAACTGGCCGCTGTATCAGCATTTTTTGCACGAACGTTTTCCCAATTACTGGCCGGAAATTTACAAAGGTAACGAAACCAACGGCGTCAACCCGCTGGTCATTTTCAGCGTGCTGAACCTGCTCGCCAAGTCCAACAACATCTGCTACCTCAACCCCAGTTTTGGCTATTACTTCGAAGCGTTTTATCAGGAGCCGCACGGTTTGAGCTATGCCATGGATCTGTTGTCAACGAACACTTTGTTGCCGCCGCCGTTGGACAAAAAGTTGATTGCGGAGAACGAAAAATTTTGGACGGAAGTCACCGAATCCGTTTCGCCCGGCATTGAAAAAGCGTTGATGCCACCCGAGCCGACCGCGCGGGCAAATTTCGCCAACTGGTTTTTGATGCATCTCCACGTCACCCCGGAACCCAATCTAAACGCGATTTACGTTGGGACTTGGTATTCGCGTAATCTCAATGCCTGGGGGGTGGAACTCCAGCGGGCGGGGGAACTGGCCGCTGCGGCCGCCCGGTTCACCACCGCGCAAGATTTGAATCCAGACAATGTCGTTGCCGGCATCAATCTGGATTTTAACCATAAACTACGCAGCGGTGCGGCGTTGGCTATTGAGCCGGGCCGCGTCAATCCCGATCAATTCGGCAAAGCGCGCAGTTGGTCGGGCGTCATCGCCGCCAACGGCCCGTTTGACGAAGTGAGTTTTACCTATGAAGACGGGCTGATTCTCGCCACGCAAAATCAATTTTTCCGCCAAGCGGCAGCGCCGTTCACCCGCGTTCGCGAACTCGTGCCCAACTTTTTGGATGTGCGCCTGCAGCTGGCGCAACTTTATGTTTTCAATCGTCTGCCGGATCGCGCCCTTGAAGCCTTGCATGATCCTATGACGCAGCCTGACCGGTTTGGTTTGGACGCAGATAATTCCACCGGCCTAAGCGTGCTCGCGGCCACGGCTTATTTTCAAAAAAATGAAAATGCCCGCGCCGTTACGTTGCTCAAGCATGAAATTTCCCGCCATCCGGACGACGACAATTTACTCGTTGCCAGTGTGCAAGCTTGCATAATCCATAACCTTTACGCCGATGCGCTTCCGATCATTGACCATAAACTCAAACGGACGCCGGACGATCCTAAATGGCTCTTTGCAAAAGGTTTTGCGGAATTGCAACTTACCAATTACACCCCGGCCATCGCCGCCCTCACCCGCGTTTTGGAAATCCAGACCAACGACCCGACCGCGCGCTTCAACCGTGCGCTCGCCTATCTCGCCGTGAAAAAATTCGATGCCGCCAAGGCTGACTATCTCGTGTTACAAACGGCTTATACGAATTCATTTCAAGTCGCTTTCGGTCTCGGCGAAGTCGCTTGGCAACAACACGCGACCAACGACGCCATTAGCAGCTACGAACGCTATCTCGCCAACGCGCCGACCAACACCGTCGAGGCGACGAACGTCATCGTGCGGTTGCGCGAACTCAAAAAGTAAATCATCCTGCGCGCGATGCGTGTCACCCACATCATCACGCGGCTCGTCATCGGCGGCGCACAGGAAAACACTGTCGCCACCATTCGTGGCCTGCGCCAAAAGCCGGATGTTGAAGTCCATTTGATTTCCGGCCCAACCATCGGCCCCGAAGGTTCACTCGAAAACGTCGCGCGCGAAATGCTCGCTGATTCGTCATCCGCCATTCGTCCTTCGTCATTAACCATCGTTCCTGAACTCGTCCGCCCCGTTCATCCGCTGAAAGATTTTATCGCGCTCCGCAAGTTGGAAAAAATTCTACTCGCACAAAAGCCGGACATCGTCCACACCCATAGCGGCAAAGCGGGAATTCTCGGCCGCCTCGCCGCCAAACGCGCGGGCGTGCCAATTATTGTTCATCATATCCACGGCCCATCGTTCGGTAATTTTCAAGGCGCGCTGGCGAATTTTATTTTTACCGCCACCGAAAAGCGCGCCGCCAAAGTCACCGACCATTTTTTCTGTTCCGCCGGCGCAATGACGAAACTCTATCTCGCCGCGGGCATTGGAAAACCGGAAATGTTCACGCGCATTTTCAGCGGCTTCAAATTGGAACCATTCCTAAACGCGACCAATGATTTACGTCTGCGGGAGAAGTTGGGAATTCCGGCGAATGCTTTTGTCATTGGCAAGATCGGTCGCATTTTTAAACTCAAAGGCCACGCCAATTTGCTCAATGCCTTCGCCAAAATCACGCCGCAAATTCCGCATGCGCGACTGCTCTTGGTTGGCGATGGATCATTGCGCTGTGAAATTGAAAACCAAGTCCGCACGCTGGGGCTCGAGGGTAAAGTGATTTTCACCGGCCTCGTGCCCCCCGGCGAAGTTGCGTCCTACGTCGGCATCATGGATTGCCTCGCCCACCTTTCGTATCGCGAAGCGTTGTCGCGCGCATTGCCGCAAGCCCTCGCTGCGGGCAAGCCAGTCATCGCCTACGATTTCGACGGCGCGGATGAAGTCTGCCTCGAAAACGAAACCGGATTTCTGATTCACACCGGCGATATTGAAACGGCGGCGCAAAAAATATTAGTGCTGGCCAATCACCCTGAATTACGAAAACAATTCGGCCAGCGCGGTCAGGCTTTTGTCCGTGAAAATTTCTCCGTCGAAAAGATGGTGGCCGACCAATATAATGTTTATCTGAAACTCGCCGCTGAGCGCGGCCTGCACGCGTGACTTTTCCCTACAATTTTTTTGCCGCCGCCTTTGCGGGCGCATTTTTGACGACGCTGATCGCGCTGCCGCTCTGGCGTCAATGGTGTTTGCGCACCAATCTCGTGGACGATCCCGGCCACCGCAAAATTCATGACTCGCCGATCCCGCTCGCGGGCGGGATCGCGGTGCTCACCGGAATTTTGCTGCCGCTCGCCGCGGGCGCGATTTTGTTGAAATTAGGCTTGGTAAAAATTTCTTCCACCAACTTGATCGTCCACGGCATCGACCGTCGCGCCATCGAGCTTGGCGCGATCGCGTTCGGGGCAATTGCCATCACGTTTATTGGCTGGCTGGATGACAAGCATGAATTGAAACCGTTGATCAAATTCATCGGCCAATTTCTGATCGCACTCCTCGTCGCCGCGGCCTGTAAGCGCATTACGCTCTTTGTTCACAGCGATATTTTCAGTTACGCCATCACCGTGCTTTGGCTGCTCACCGTGATGAACGCCTTCAATTTCATGGATAACATGAATGGTCTCTGCGCGGGAATCGGTGCGATTGGCGCGCTGCTGTTCGCGCTGATCGCCGCGGCGAATGGTGAATATCTCGTCGCGCTCACGGGTTTTTTGATGTGCGGCGCGTTGATCGGATTTCTGCCGTATAATTTTCCGAAAGCGAAATCGTTTCTCGGCGATGCCGGCAGCCATCTCGTCGGCTACCTGCTCGCGGTCATGGCGATTTTGCCCCATTTTTATAACAAGCATAATCAACATCCGCTCGCCGTCCTGTCGCCGTTGTTTGTGCTGGCCATTCCGCTGCTCGATCTCGCGCAAGTCAGCATCTTCCGCACGTTCAACAAAAAACCGTTTTGGATCGGCGACACGAATCACCTTTCGCACCGCCTGGTGCGCGCCGGCTGCAGCCGGGTTCAAGCCGTGTTGCTGTTGTGGTTGGCGGCGATCCTCATTGGCGCCATCGCGTGCTACTTGTAAACGGGGTAAAAGCGACGCAACAAGCGTAGTTTTATTTGGAATGGTTCATTGTGATTGGGTATTTAGGCCCAAAACAGAAGTGCCAATTTGGGCTGAAGAATACTTTCTAAAAGATTCGACCGGCCAGTGAATGGCCAATTTCCCTCGGTTTGTTAAAAAGGTGTTATCAAGATCCAATAACTCTGGTTTGTCACGCCGCGATTTTCTACATTACATAGTTCAATGATTGATTCTGTCTCTGAGCCTGCTGGTGCGGCCAATGATTTTAAGAAAGCCCGGCGGCAAAAGTCGTCGTTGCGCACCGACGTGTCTAAATTGGATCGGTTGCCGCCGAATGCACCGGACATGGAGCAGGGGATTCTCGGCTGTATTTTCCTGTCACCAAACGAATGTCTGGGCGAATGCGTGGAAAAGCTCAAGGACGATGGCAAAGAAGCGTTTTACGATCTGCGACATCAGACGATTTACGAGACGTTGATGACGATGTTCAATGCGCGCGATCCGATCGATTTGATCACGGTGCAGCAAAATTTGAAGGATCGGCAGTTATTGGATCAAGTTGGCGGGATTGCGTATTTGAGCCAGTTGCAGGATGCGGTGCCGAGCGCGGCGAACCTTTCCTATTACCTCAACATCGTTAAAGAAAAATTTTTGCTGCGGCGAATGATTCAGACTTGCTCCGGCGTGGTCGGGCGTATTTACGATTACGAAGGGGAAGTGGATCAATTGCTCGACGAGGTGGAAAAAGAAGTGCTCCGCGTGAACGAATCGCGCGTGCAGACGAATGTTCAGGGCGTGAAAGATTTGGTGAATCACGCGATCGGGCAGATCGAACATTTTTTTAATCGTAAAGGCGAATTGAGCGGATTGGCGACGGGTTTTAATGATTTGGACAAGATGACGGATGGTTTGCACGGCGGCGAAATGATCGTGATCGCGGCGCGTCCTTCGATGGGCAAAACGTCGTTCTCGATGAATATCGTGGAACATGTGGCGTTGGAATTGAATGTGCCGGTGGGCGTTTTCAGTTTGGAAATGAGCGCGGAATCGCTCGTGCTGCGTATGATGTGTTCGCTGGCGCGGGTGAATTTGCGGAATATCCGCGACGGCTTCATGAGCGAGGCGGATTTTCCGAAATTGCACACGGCGGCAGGGCGTTTATCGCGGGCCAAATTGTTCATTGATGCGACGGCGGGGCTTTCCATTTTGCAGTTGCGCGCCCGGGCGCGGCGCATGGCGCAGCAACACGGTATTAAGCTCTTTGTCATTGACTATTTGCAGCTTCTAAACTCTACTGCGAAGCGTTCTCAGGAGAATCGTCAGCAAGAAATTGCGGATATTTCCAGCGGTATCAAAGGCCTCGCGAAAGAACTCAATGTGCCGATCATTGTTTTGGCCCAGTTGAACCGCGATTTGGAAAAAGATAAGAGCCGTAAACCACGTTTGAGCGATTTGCGCGAATCGGGTTCGATTGAACAAGATGCGGACTTAGTGGGTCTGCTTTACAAGCCGAATGCGGGCGATGATGAGGACGGCGGAGCGGTGCCGGACGAAAATGAAGGTCTGGCGGTGAATTTGCTCATCGCCAAGCAGCGTAACGGCCCGACGGGCGATGTGAATTTAACATTCTTAAAACCATATACACGATTTGAAAGCGCAGCGAAATTCAGCCACGAAGACGTGCCGGACGGACGTTAAATCATGAAAGCCAGTATTCGCCCTTTGGGAATTTCCATGTTGTTGGGTGCGACGGTGGCATCGGCCCAAAGTCTCGGGACGAAGATTGACCGGGTGGACATCAAGTTCGTCGGGCCGGCTTCCGTCAGCGAAGATTATATTCGCGCGAACATTAAGCTCAAGGCCGGCGATGCTTACCTGCCCGGACTGACGCAAGATGACGTTCATTCCCTTTACGGCACGGGTCAATTCTACAATATCCGTGTATCCGCGACGCAAGCGGATGACGGTGGCGTGATTTTGACTTACAACGTGCAACCGCGTCCGCGCATCACGGAAATCAAGGTCGAAGGTGAAAACGATCTGTCTTACAACAAGGTTAAGAAAAAAATCACGGTCAAGGTCGGCGATCCGTTGGATGAACAAAAACTGTTCTCGGACGTTCAGGAAATCAAGAAGGTCTATGAAAAATACGGCCTGCCGGATACGAAAATTAAATATGTCCTGAGCATTGACGAGGCCAGCGGCCACGGCGTCGTGACGTTCCAGATCGTGGAATCGCCGAAGGTCAAAATCACGGAAGTGGATTTCATCGGCGCCTCGGCGTTCACGGAGAAAGCCTTGCGGCACGAAGTAAAGACGCGCCGGCGCTGGATGTTTTCGTGGATCACGGGCAGTGGTTATTTCAAGCAGGACGAGTTCGACAGCGACCGCGATGCGCTCTCCGATTTTTATCGCAGCCACGGTTACTTGGATTTTGAGATCAAGGACACGAAGATCGTGTATCCAACGCCGTCGACGATGGTGATCAAGTATTACATTTACGAAGGTCGCCAATACAAAGTCGGCACGGTGAAGATTAGCGGCAACAAAATTTTCAGCGATGCGGAAATCGTCGCGGGACTGCATCAAATCCACGATTATCAGCAGTTGAAAGCCAAGCTGGGTCCGAACGGTTTCCCGATGGATACGGGCGATACGTTTACGCCCGAGGGAATGACGGGCGATATCACGGCCGTGTCGGATTTTTACGGCAGCCGTGGTTACGTGGATGTTACGCAAGGCCAGGCACTACAAATTTTGCGCGTGCCGAATGTCGAGACGGGCACGATGGATCTGGAATTTCACATTCTTGATACCCAGAAATCTTACGTCAATAAAATCGAAATTCGGGGCAACTTGAAGACCAAAGACAAGGTCATCCGCCGCGAATTGGCGATTTCGCCGGGTGAAGTTTTGGACATGGTCCGCGTGAAGGTCAGCCAGCAACGTCTCGAAGGCATGAAATATTTCAGCCGGGTCGAGATGACGCCGGAACCGTTGGATCCGCCGATCGCGGGTCAAAAGAATCTCGTCGTCAATGTGGATGAGCAGGGCACCGGTGATTTCACCGTCGGCGCCGGTTTCAGTTCCATTGAATCGCTGTTTGGTTACGCCCAAATCTCGCAGAGCAATTTTGATCCGTTCAAGCCGCCGTATTTTACGGGCGGCGGCGATAAGATTAAATTGCGCATCGAGATCGGTTTGGAAGAACAGCAATACGATCTTTCCTATATTCATCCGTGGTTGTTTGACCGCAAGCTATCGCTCGGCATTGACCTTTACCGGCATCAACTGGATTACGAAAGTCCCAACGATATCTACAATGAAACCCGCACGGGTGCCCGCGTCAGCTTGACGAGCGCATTGTTCGGCAACGATTTCCTCCAAGGCAGCGTCAATTATAATTTGGAGCAGGTTGGCATTTCGTTGAATAGCGGCTGGCATGATGGTCAACAGAATATTGGCGGAATCCCTCCATTAATTTCGCAAAATGTTCCGCAGGATATTATTAACCAGGTCGGCGTGCATCTGTTTCAACGTGTCGGCGGTTCGCTGGCTTATGACACGCGTAATAGCGTCGAATTGCCGAACCACGGCCAGCGCACTGAATTGGCCGCTCAAGTATCTTCTGAAATCACTCAGGGAAACGCGCAGTATTATAAGCTGGATCTGACTTCCTCGTGGTATTTCCCCGGATTTCTTAAGCGCCACGTTTTGGAAGTCGGCAGCCACATCGGCATTGCGGATAGTTTTAGTGGCGGCGATGTGCCGTTCTACGACCGTTATTATCTTGGCGGCATGTATTCCTTGCGCGGTTATAAATTCCGCAATGTTGCCCCGCGCGATTCAGGCTATGGCACTCCATCCTATCCAAACATGGCGAATGAACCGATCGGCGGCGACACGTCTTGGTTTGGTTTTCTGGAATACAGCGTGCCGATCTTTGAAAAAGACGGCGGCGTCAGCCTGCGTTTCGCGATGTTTTACGACATCGGCGCGGTGTCCAGCGCGTCCTATAAATTCAGCACGGACTACGATGACGACTGGGGCTTCGGTTTACGTTTGAATATTCCGCACCTCGGACCGTTGCGTTTGGATTACGGTATTCCGATTACGCATGACAAATTTAACGGCAGCAGCGGCCAGTTCCAATTCGGGGTCGGTTACACCCGTCAGTTTTAAGATGAACTCTTTTGTGAAAAAATTTCTTAGCAGTGGGGCGGTTCTGCAATTGACCATTCTGGCGTTGTCGGCGCAGACAACGATGAATCTCGGCAACCTGCCGCTGTGGTTTGAAGCAGATCCTAGCGCGGCCACATCGCAATTCGTTGCGCACGGGCGCGATTCAGAAATCCAGCTGGCGGCCACCAGCGCGCAATTTGTATTCCGCCAATCCGCGCATCAAACGGTTTCGGCGCGGATGGAATTTGTCGGGGCTAACCCCACTGCCGAAATTTCCGGCGGTGCGGAAATGACTGGCAAAGTCAATTATCTCGTGGGCAATGATTCGAGCCATTGGCAATCCGGCGTGACTGCGTTTGCGCAAGTGCGGGCGAACCAAATTTATCCCGGCATCAACGTCGTCTATTACGGCAACCAGCAACGATTGGAATATGATTTTGATCTCGCGCCCGGCGTGAAACCGGAAACCATCGCGCTCCGTTTTGCGGGTGCGGATAAAGTTTCTGTGAACCATCAAGGCGAATTGGTCGTCACTTTGGCCGGACGCGAAATCGTTCAACATCAGCCGGTGGCGTATCAAACGGTGGGCAACACGCGGCACGAAATTCCTGTCGGCTACAAAATGGTGGGTGCCAATACCGTCGCTTTTTCGGTTGGTCAATTTGACGCGCACTTGCCGCTGGTGATTGATCCTGTGTTGAGTTACGCCACTTACTTTGGCGGTAACAGCACGGACATTGCGTGGGCGGTGGCTTGGGGAAATGATAATTCCATTTATATCGCTGGGCAGACGCTTTCGACCAAAATTTCCAGCAGTTTGCCGTTCGCTACCTCGGGCGCATTTCGGACCAATTTTCAAGGCGGCAGTCAGACGGGCGATGCCTTCATCGCTAAGTTCCATGATCCCGGCACCAACGCTGCCGGAGCAGACCTCAACACGAATTTGATTTATTGCACTTACCTGGGCGGTTCCGGCGATGACGTGGCCAAGTCGCTGGCGGTGGATTCAAGCGGACATGCTTTTGTGGGTGGCGCGACGACCTCAACCAATTTCCCCGTAAAAAACTGGGTTGTCTACCAATCTTTTAATGGTGCGACCAACGCTGGAAAATATGATCCGAGCGTGAAAGCGTATCCGAGTGATGTGTTTGTCACCGAATTGGAAACCAATGGTGCCAGTTTGGTTTATTCGACTTATTTTGGCGGCTCCGGTTATGACTCCGTTCTCGGCTTGGCTTTGGATTCTTCTGACAACGTCTATATAACGGGATATGCTTTTTCCACGAATTTCCCCGTAACGCCTGACGCTTACCAAACAAATTATGCTTTTCTTAATACGCAAACCTATGTCTTTGGTAATGCATTTATTGCTGAAATTGCTGCCAACGGTAACACCCTAAATTATTCTTCATACTTGGGCGGAACAAATGTGGACATCGGCTACGCTATTTCCGTGAATGGCAGCTATGTCACCGTGGTGGGTTCAACGAGTTCCACCAATTTCCCGACCCGGAATTTTATCCATCAGTCATTCGTGCAGTTGCCGTTTTACACGACGAACAAAGTGAGTGGCACGACGAATATCACAATTAATTATTTCGACGGCGGTCACCTGAACGGTTCGACCAATAAAGTGAGTTCCTTGTTTTTTCAAAACGATGCGTTCGTAGCTTCGTTTTTGGTGAATGGGACGAGTCTGACAAATCGTTATGTCACCTTGCTCGGCGGCACGAATGACGATCTCGCTTACGGCGTCACGACGGATCCGGATGGTAACGCGTATGTCGTGGGCGGTTCCGATTCGCGTAATTTTGTCAACACGACCAATGGCGTCTATATCCCGTCCTTTATGCGGACGAATACGACGGGCGTTGTCGTGACAAATGCCTTCTTGACCCAGGTGACTTGGAATGGCTCGAATGCTAACGTCGGCTATTCGCAGATGTTCGGTGGCAGCGTCGCCGATCAGGCCCAAGGCGTGGCCTTGGATGCGGCGGGAGATATTTTCATCATCGGCACCGCCCGGTCACTCAATTTTCCGACCACGACCAATAATTTGATCGGCTCGCTCACCGTGACAAATTCGGGCAATAATTCAAGTCGCAGCGATGTGTTTGTGACCGCCGTGAAAGCGGATTTTTCGCAATTGCTTTACTCGACTTACTTTGGCGGCGCGGGCAATGAATTTGGCAATGCCATCGCGGTGGATCCGGACGGCAATGCCTTTATTACTGGCCAAACCCTTTCGTCCACCACGTTCCCGGTATTCGATGCGTGGCAAGCCACCGTGCCCGATGCGAATAATGCTTTCCTGGCGAAAATCTGGTTGAACGCGCCCGCGTTGCCGGCGTTGACCATTAACCATGTTGGCACCAATCTTTTCGTGCTCTGGCCGCCCGTGGCATTCGTCCAATTCACCACCAACGATCTGCGCTTGGCCACGACCACCAATCTTTTGGTGAATACAACCAACTGGACGGTGCTGTCGCAAACGCCGGTGCTCACCAACGGCAGTTACACTTACAAATTTGGCCCCACCAATCAGGCACGCTTTTTCCGTCTCCAAAAATATTAAACAACCGCATTTCGCTGCTGACATCCAAAACAAATTATGCTTTTATCTTCGACCATGAACAAATTTCGTTTCATTCTTGTTATCGCCGTTTCAATGGCCGTTGCCGCGTCCACGTCGACGCAGGCCGCCACCCCCACCACCGCCGCCGCGCCGACCAAAGTCGCCAGCGTGGACATGAAAAAACTATTCGACGGTTTTTGGAAAACCAAACAGGCGACCGCGTTGCTGGATAAGGACAAAGCGGATGCGCGCAAGAACTTGAAGGGTATGGCGGATGGCTTGGACAAAGCGGTGGCCGATTATAAACTAATGGCGACCCAGAGCGATGACCCGGCGATTTCGGCGGATGAACGCTCCAAGCGGAAACAAGCCGCGGATGAGAAGGCCAAAGCGATCAATGATTCTAAAACGCAGTTTCAACAATTCCAACGCCAAGTGGAATCCCAGTTGCAAGACAAGAGCCAGCGCATGAGCGGCAGCATCGTCACGGAAATCCAAAAAGCGGTCAGTGACCAAGCCAAACTTGGCGGTTACACGGTCGTGGTCAATTCCGCCAGCGTTGAGTCCGTCGTTTATGTCAGCCCGGACGTGGACATTACGCCGGCCGTCTTGACCCAGCTCAATGCCGGCGCGCCGATTGATGTAAACGCCGGTGCCGGCGCCGGTTTGCCCCTCAATCTCAGCACCAACGCTCCGTAAGCAACACAATTATCGAAAAAACATGCTTGCAACTGTGGACGCAAATCATATAATGCGCGCCCTTTTGCAATTGAAATAAATTTATGCGACGTCCCAAAGGCATCAAAACGAAGAAGTCCGTAGCCAAACGGTTCAAGATCACCGCCACCGGCAAAGTCCTGCGCTCCCGCGCCGGTCGCCGCCACTTGGCGCAAACCAAAAACGCCAAGCGCCTCCGCAGCCTCGGCAAGCGCGCCGTCGTTGACAAAACCGACGTTTATCGCATCACCCAAAATTTGCCGTTCAGTCACTGAACGGATTCAACGAATCGCACTTTAACTATTTAACGAACCATGCGTGTCACCAATTCACCCGCTTCCCGCAAACGCCGTGGAAGAATGCTAACCGCCGCGAAAGGCTTCCGCCTTAAGCGTTCCAAACTTTATCGCTACGCGTCGGATGCCGTTGACCACGGCCGTCAGTATGCGTATCGCGATCGTCGCACGAAGAAGCGCACCTTCCGTTATCTCTGGCAGATCCGCATCAACGCCGCCGTCCGCGAAACCGGTTTGACCTATAGCCGTTTCATGGAAGGTCTCAAGGCCGCGAAAGTCGGACTCGACCGCAAGGTTCTCTCCGACATCGCTGCGCAGGACGCGGTCGCGTTCGGTGAAATCGTGAACATCGCCAAGGCTGCATTGAAGAACAAGCCCGCCGCCACTTTGGCCAAGGCGTAAGACTTCAAAATACAAATTCACGGGCGACCAGCAATGGTCGCCCGTTTTTATTTTATATTAGGATCATCGACGGTCGAGCTGATGGGCTATTGGAAGCTGCCGATGATGCAGACTTGAATGTTTGAGCCGTCTGGTGTATCTATATTACCTCGGTGGCGCACGCTGTTTCGTGACAAAACATTCGCCGTCGAAATTATGAATCTTAACAACAACCAAAATGCCGTGGCTTCAGCGGACGACCAAGCGTCGTTCAGCCTGAAACGGGCTTGATGTTGTTGACACCTTCACAGTTGCTGATTGAGCGGAGCCGGTAAGCAACTTTCAAATGTCCGACATTCTGGCGTAAAAAGTTTTACGCAACCCCGTTTTTCAGTTCAGAAATTGATTGCCTCGGGTTTTTTCTTCCGTATTATTACGCTCCTTTTTGTCCGTTAACCGGGGAATAGAGATTCCCAAGAATTGCAGTAAAAAAGCAGTTAGAAAGTAGATTTTATGTCAGACGTCCAATCACCAAATTCGCCCAATCGCGAATACACACTCGAACGCACGCGCAACATCGGCATTGCCGCGCACATTGATGCCGGCAAAACGACCACCACCGAACGTATTCTGTTTTACACGGGACTGATCCACAAGATCGGTGACGTGGATGACGGCAATACCGTGACCGACTGGATGGAACAGGAAAAGGAACGCGGCATCACCATCACGTCCGCCGCTGTCACCTGCTTCTGGACCCAGAAGACGGCCAAGGCTGGCGAAGACAAAATCTATAAGGCGTTCAACAACGTGCCGCATCGCATCAACATCATTGATACGCCCGGTCACGTCGACTTCACCGCTGAAGTCGAACGTTCCATGCGCGTGCTCGACGGCGCCGTCGCCGTGTTCTGCGGTGTTGCCGGCGTGCAGCCGCAATCCGAAACCGTTTGGCGCCAAGCCACGAAATATAACGGTCCCCGCATTGCGTTCGTCAACAAGATGGACCGCACGGGCGCGAACTTTGAAAACGCGTTGAACGACATGCGCAACAAGCTCAAAGCGTATGCGTTCCCGATCTTTTTGCCGCTCGGTCAAGGTCCGACCGAAGCCGAAGGCATCGCGGTCACCGGCGGTTTTGAAGGCGTCATCGATCTCGTCAACCAAAAGACGATTTATTGGGGCCCGACCGAAGCGAACGAAGGTCTCAATTATGAGATCCGCGACATCGCGCCCGAAGACAAGGAACGCGCTGAAGCCGGACTCGCGGAATTGATTGACGCCGTCTCGAACAAAGACGAAGAAATCGCCAACTTGGTCTTGGAAGAAAAGCCCATCACGGTTCCGGTCTTGAAGGCCGCGATCCGTCGCTTGACCTGCAAGATCGAATTGGTGCCCGTGCTTTGCGGCTCGGCGTTCAAGAAAAAAGGCGTGCAAGTCTTGGTCGATGCCGTCATCGATTATTTGCCCAGCCCGCTGGACATTCCCGGTGCGGAAGGCCATGAAGCCACCGACCTCGAAGTCGCCGTCAAAGTGCCGACGACCGATCATGCGAAATTCTGTTCGCTCGCGTTCAAGCTCTGGACCGATCCTTACGCGGGTAAACTGGTGTTCTTCCGCGTGTATTCCGGTCACCTCAAAAAAGGTGACACGATCTATAATCCGCGCACGCGCAAACGTGAACGTGTCAGCCGCCTCATGGTTATTCAAGGCAGCGAACGCAAAGACATCAATGAAGTCTATGCGGGCGACATCGCCGCGCTCGTCGGTCTGCGCAACATCACCACGGGTGATACGTTGTGCGATGAAGATTTCGACGTGACGTTGGAACCGCCGACGTTCCCGGAACCGGTCATCAGCATGGCCGTCGAACCGAAGACGAAGCAGGATCGCGACAAATTGTCCGAAGGCTTGCAACGTCTCGCGGAAGAAGATCCGACATTCCGTTGCTTCACCAATGAAGAAACCGGCCAGCTCATCATCGCCGGCATGGGTGAATTGCATTTGGAAATCATTATCGACCGTTTGAAACGCGAGTTCAAAGTGGAAGCCAACACCGGCGCTCCGCAAATCGCGTATCGCGAAACGATCACCAAGCCGGCCGAAGGCGAAGGCAAATTCATCCGTCAATCCGGCGGTAAAGGTCAATACGGTCACGCGTGTATCACGGTTGCCCCGAACGAAACCGGCAAGGGCGTGGAAGTTGTTGACGAAATCGTCGGCGGCACCATCCCGAAGGAATACATTCCGGCGGTTATCGCGGGCATCGAAGAAGCCATCAAAGGCGGCGTTTATGCCGGCTATCAGGTCATTGACATCAAAGTCGAAGTCACGGACGGCTCGTTCCATGAAGTTGACTCGAACGAACTCGCCTTCCGTATGGCTGGCATTTTCGCCTTGAAAGACGCCTTCAAGAAGGCCGGCCCGATCTTGCTCGAACCGTTGATGAAAGTCGAATGCACGACGCCTGATGAATATCAGGGCGACTTGCTCGGCGATATCAATCGTCGTCGTGGCACGATCGTCAGCATCGAAGGCAAGAACGGTCAAACTGTTCTTAATGCCCAGGTGCCGCTCGCGGAAATGTTCGGTTACGCCACGGCGATCCGTTCGTTGTCCAAAGGCCGTGCAAGTTACTCGATGGAACCGCTGAGCTTCGCGCAAGTGCCGAACAGTGTGCTCACGACCATCCTGGATGCCGCCGCGAAGAAGCCGGCCGCGCGCACGTAAAATAAAAGTTCTTAACACGAAAGCCGGGATCGAAAGATCCCGGCTTTTTCTTTTTGGCAGCGAATGGACTTTTCTCAATCGCTCGCCGCCACCACCGGGCAATTTCAATGGGCGAACTAACACGCGAGCCCGCGGCGGCTGGCTGCTAGATTCGCGACGCCGGTGAATCGCCGGTTGAAAAGGGAGGGGATTTCCACGTTTCGGCCTGATTTCGCTCTTATTCTCCCGTTTCACCGCAAAACTGAAGTTTTTTCTAGGGGGACTGACGTCAGTCGCGTTGCCACCGGGGTCAGTTCGCCGCCGATTGACCCCGATTGCGAGCGAACTGACCTCGGTTCTGCACGGACTGACCCCAGTCGGGCCGCGATTGACCTCAGTTCGCCCACGACTGGGTTCAGTTCCGCCGCGACTGACCCCGGTCCGCGTCGGACTGAGCCCGGTTCTGGACGAACTGGCCCCGGTTCGCCCGCGACTGGCCTCAGTCCACGCACGACTGGGTTGCTGGCCGACGGATTAGAACCGCTGGCAAACATAAATTAAAATGTCCCTTGTGTCTTTGGGGTAGATGAACGAGGCTGCGTTGTCCCTTATAGTTAAACAAAAGGAATCCTTATGAGTATGCATGTCTCACTGGGGTTTGCACAGTTATCAGACGCGGACTTAATCCAGTTCGCTTTGGGGGTGGTCAAGGGTTTAACTGGCAACGGGGTGTTTAGTTCGCCGCCGGTCACGGTGGCGCAGTTGGACGGATCTCAAAAAGCGTTCGCCGCGGCTTTGGTCGCAGCGCATGCGGGCGGTCCGGCCCAGATGGCCTTCAAAGAACAAGCACGCGAAGTGCTCATCGGACAGTTGCGTCAGGACGCGCTGTATGTAGAAGAAAATGCCGGCGGTGACGAAGCAAAAGCATTGTCCACCGGCTATCTAGTTTACACTGCCGGATATCATCCGCAATCGCAGCTCGGCAAAACGTTCATCCAGGCCATTAGGAACGAGATGAGCGGGCAGTTGCTCGTCCGTTTGCAACCGGAAACCAACGCCTTCGGTTACGAAGGCGAAATCAGCCTCGACAGTGGCCAGACCTGGCAACTGCTGGGCACGTTTCCGCAGGCGCGTCGGCTCGTGGTCCCGCACCTCACGCCGGGCATCACCTACACGCTCCGTTTCCGCGCCGCCGGTGGCAGCACCGGTCACGGTGATTGGTGCGACCCGGTCAGTCACATGGCGATGTGACCCTTGGCGGTTGACCGCCAACCAGCGTAAGAGCCCGAACGCAAGTTCGGGCTCTTTTAGTTTTGGGAGCAGGGTAGGGCGACTGCCTTAGGTAAATCTTTCTGTTAAAAAGCTTTTAACCGATGACCCCAAAGGAAACAAAGAAAACAAAGAACCTGCGTTCTCTTTGTGGCCTTCTGTTCAATTGTCGGCTAAATTTAAAACCAGATGAAAGGCGAAGTCATTTATCTTTATGCGTTCGACGTAGCGAACGAAATTCTCACGCCGCGCGTGCAGGAGATTTTGTCGGAAAAACCATTTCCGTTCGAGATCCGCATGGACCGGACCTTGCCGAAGGACATGCCGCTTTACAAACCGCTGGCGATCGAACCGCCGCCGCTCATGGCGAAATTGCACGGCGCCGCGGTGCGTCCGTTGATCCGTATTTACGATGTCGGCGTCGTCACGGTGATGTTGCGCGTCGCGTTTGAGGTCGCCGCGCTGGGCGAACTGATGCCGTTTCATAATCCGAAATTGACGGACGGTCAGATGCTTGACACGGTGGCGTTAAATTTTTGCACGAAAGTTTGCGCTGGTTTGCAGGATTCCATTGTCGGGGGGACGGAGTTCCCACCTTCGCCCGAAGCTTACACCGTTTTTTGTTGCACCGATCTCGCGGGGGTGAAGGATGTGAACGGTTGGCTGAGTGATCAACGGCGGGCGGTGGCGGGATTGCTCACGGAAACGGCGGCGGAAAAATTAAGTGAAGTGCAGGTGAACGAAGTGCTGCGCATCCAACGTTCTTTCGAAAATACGGATTTGACGGTGATCGATTGGGACGCGGCGTTGGTCGTGGATTTGACCGGTTACGTGGATGATGTTTTGTATGCGCTTGAACTGGCCAATCTGCAGTTGGAAGAATTTCGCATCATGGACCAGCGCTTGGACAAATATCTGGACCGCGCCTATGACGATCTGGAACGGCGACCGATGCCATTGTTTGGCGCCGCGAATAAAACTTTGCGCCACTTGCGTCGCTTTCGCGTGGACGTCGCGAAGTTGACGGACGAGGTCACGCACATCACCAAATTTTTCGGCGATTGGTATCTGGCCCGCGTTTATCTGGGCGCGCGTGACCGGTTTTATCTGGAGCAATGGCGCACGAGCGTGGAACAGCGGCTGGCCCAATTGGACAAGCTCTACAGCGTCTTCCACGCGGAAGTGAACGAACAGCGGATGATCTGGCTGGAAGTCATCATCGTGGTGTTCTTTGCGATTGATCTGGTGATTCTGCTGTGGGTAAAACGATGAGCGAAGGGGTTCGTTTTAGGGGGATTTTAAAATTATCCGCAAACACCTTAAAATTCCTGAAAAAATAGATTGCACATAAAAACGACTCTGCTATATTCCGCGTCCGCTTTCAATGGGTTGAGAGTGGAAATCATTTAACCATTTAACAGACAATTGTTCTTTGTATGGCTCAACGTATTAGAATCCGCCTCAAGGCCTATGACTTCCGAGTCATAGATCAATCGGCTCGCGATATCGCCGATACCGTCAAACGCACCGGCGCTCGCGTCGCTGGTCCCATCCCGCTGCCGACTCGCATCGAGAAATTCACTGTCCAGCGCTCCCCGCACTCGGACAAAAAGTCGCAGGAAACTTTCGAACAACGCACCCACAAGCGCCTGATTGATATTCTCGATCCGACCGCAAAAACCGTAGACGAATTGAAGAAGCTCAATTTGCCGGCTGGCGTTGACATCACCATCAAAATCTAAGGAGAACGCCATGCCACTAGGACTTTTAGGAAAAAAACTCGGTCACACGCGCGTCTATGACGCCGCCGGCAAAGTCATTGCCGTCACCGTTGTGCTGGCCGGCCCCAACCGCGTTTTGCAAGTCAAAACCCAAGCGGGCAAAGACGGTTATAACTCCGTCCAACTCGGTTTCGACGACCAGAAAGAACAGCGCTTGACGAAAGCGTTGCTCGGACACGTCAAGAAACAAAACGGCGTTGCGGTCAAACGCATCAAAGAATTTCGTGATTTCTCCAAAGAAGTGAAATCCGGTGACGTCGTCGGACCGACATTGTTCGCGCCCGGTGATTTCATTGACGCAATCGGCACCACGAAGGGTCGTGGTTTCGAAGGTGTTATGAAACGTCATAATTTCGCTGGTGGTGACGCCTCCCACGGTGCCAAAGGTTGGAAACGTCGCGGCGGCGCGATCGGCCAACGTTTGTTCCCCGGCACGGTTATGCGCGGTATGCGCATGCCGGGTCACATGGGTCAAGTCTCCCGCACCACGCAGAACTTGGAAATCATCCAAGTCCGCGAAGCTGACAACTTGTTGTTGATCCGGGGCTCGATTCCTGGCGCTGAAGGCGATTATGTCGTCATCCGCGAATCCAAGAAACGCCCAAAAGGTTGGAAACCGCCAGTTGTTACCGGCAGCAAGAAAAAAGCTGGTGCTGCTAAACCTGCCGCTGCTGCGGCCAAGAAATAATTAGGCCATGAAAATTGCCATTAAAAATATCGAAGGAAAGAATCAAGGCGAACTGGAAGTTAAGTTCGAATTGATTGAAGACGGAAAAGGCACTCAGGCCGTTCACGACACCGTGGTTGCATACAATGCTGCTCAACGTAGCGGCACGGCTTGCACCAAGACCGTCGGCGAAGTCCAGGGTTCTAACAAGAAGCCGTGGAAACAAAAAGGCACAGGCCGCGCCCGCGCTGGTTCACTCCGTTCCCCGTTGTGGGCGGGTGGCGGTGTGGTTTTCGGTCCGAAGCCCCGCGACTTCAGCAAGACGGTCTCCAAGAAGACCCGCGCCCTCGCGTTGCGTAAAGCTTTGAGCGAACGCATCAAGATGGGTGACGTGTTGATCGTGGACGACATCCAATTGACTTCCCCGAAGACGAAAGCCTTCTCGGCGTTGATTGACGGTCTGGACTTGGTCGGCACCACGCTGATCATTGCTCAGGATGCGAACAACAAGAACCTGACGCTCGCTTCACGCAACCTGCCGCTGGTGCGTTTGACGACGAGTGAAACGCTCAACACGTATGACGTGTTGCGTCCGGACAAACTGCTCTTCACCAAGAGCGCGTTTGAAAAAGTCGAAGCCCGTTTGACCAAGGAATAACATGAACCCTTTTGAAATCATCAAGACCGTCCGTTTGACGGAAAAAGGCACGCGCCAAGCCGAGAAGTATAATCAATATACGATCGTGTGCGACCGCCTCGCGAATAAGTTGGAAATCCGCAATGCCGTGCAGGAATTGTTCAAAGTGAAAGTCACGAAAGTGAACACGTTGAACGTCCGCGGCAAAGCCCGTCGCCAGCGCACCGCGCAGGCCGGCAAAGCACCCAACTGGAAAAAAGCGATCGTCACGTTGAAAGACGGCGACAAAATCGTTTTGACCTAGTCGATTAATCTCACGAAGCGCGGAGTGAATTTTTTCACTCCGCGCTTTTTTGTTTGGTATCAAAGCGCCGGCGCCCGTTTTATCGCTTCACATAACCATTCGCGCGAAACCACGCAATGGCGTCGGCGAAGGCTTGTTTGGACGGTGTTTGCGGCAGGCCGAGCTCGCGGATGGCTTTGGCGGGCGAGAACCACATTTTATATTTCGCCATGCGGACGCCGGCGAGCGGTGCTTTCGGCGGTTTGCCGGTGACGGCGGAGATTTTTTCGCCCACATGCCCGGCGGCGAGCGCCACCCAATACGGCACGCGCACCTTCGTCGCGGGAATGCCGGTGAGCTCCTGCAACGTGGCCAGGGTGGCTTGCATGGTCCAATTGCCGTCGGCATTGCCTAAAATATAACGCTGGCCCAGCTCGCCCTTTTCCGCCGCGAGAATGTGGCCCACCGCCACGTCGCGGACGTGCACCCAGTTCAGGCCGGTTTCGAGATAAGCGGGCAGTTGACGGTTCAGGAAATCCACGATGAATTGGCCGGTGGGCGTCGGCTTCACATCGCCCGGTCCGACGGGCGCGGACGGGTTCACGATGACGATGGGCAAACCTTTCCGCACGAACGCGGCGGCGATTTGTTCCGCCTGCCATTTCGAACGTTTGTAATGGCTGCTCATCTGCGCTTCGGAAACCAACGCAGTTTCATCGGTCGGCTTAAATTTTCCATGCTCCTCTTTGGGCAAGCCAATGCAGCCGACGGTGCTGGTGTAAACGATGCGTTTGCAGCCCGCGCGGCCGGCGGCTTCGAGGATGTTGGACGTGCCGGCGACGTTGCTCCGATACATTGCGGAGTAATCGCGCAGCCACAATTGATAACTGGCGGCGACGTGAAAACACCAATCGCACCCCGCCATTTCATGGGTTAAAAAGTTTGAATCCTGCAGATCACCGGTCACGCGCTCATATTTCACGTCGGCCAAACCGCGTTCGTCCGCGCCCGGTCGCAGCAACGCCTTCACGCGATGTCCGCGCGCCACGAGTTCGTGGACGAGGTTCGATCCGACAAAACCGGAGGCGCCGGTGACAAAACAATTCATGTTGATAAAAAACTTAGGTGGACACCCGGAGGACGCGGCAATTTTTGATTGCCGTGACGGAGATTAGAAAACGCCCCGCCCGAACACAACCTTGACTTGGCGTGAAAGTTCGGAAAAATTCTTTCCTGTCGTATGCCGGTTAAAAATAGCAATACCCGAAAGAAGTTAGGTCGCGCCAACGCGCGCGATCTGGACACGAAGATTGAGTTCATGGAAGGACTTGTTCGACGCGATCCAAATTATGTGGACGCCCTGCAATTGCTGGGTGATCACTACACGCAGCGTGGCCGTTTTCCCGAAGGCTTGCAGGTGGATGAACGCCTCGCGAACCTGGAGCCGGGCAATCCGCTCGTGTTTTATAATCTCGCGTGCAGCTATTCGCTCACCGCGCAATTTGCCAACGCCATCCTCGCGCTCGAAAAAGCGCTCGACCTCGGCTATCATGATTTCGCGTGGCTCGCCAAAGATCCCGACCTGAAACCGCTCCGGGCCCAGCCGATCTATAACGAACTGAAGGCGAAGATCAAACAGCTCAAAGGCGACAAAGCGCGGTGAAGTGAAACCCGATAGCGCGTCGTTCGGTGGATAAATTGTTGGGAAAGCCGGTCGGTCGCAGACCGCCATTACCAGCCGCCTGAAAACACGCATCGGCGACTATCAACCATCAACTCTCCAACTATCAACTGTTTAATGAACGTCACCCTCGGCTCGCGCACCGAACCTTTTCGCACCGTCACCTTTGACGCGGCCAATAATTCCGTTCGCCTCATCGAGCAACGCTTGTTGCCGCACGAATTCAAAATTATCGGCACGAAAGATTTTCGCGAAACCGCCCGCGCCATCACCGATATGATCGTGCGGGGCGCCGGCGCGATCGGGGCCACCGCGGCTTACGGGCTGGCGCAGGGCGTGCGGGCTTTTCGTGGCGGCGACTTGCAGAAGTTTTCCGCGCACGTCGAAAGCGTTTACCAAACGCTGGCGGCCGCGCGTCCGACCGCCGTTGATCCGCTCAATGCGATGAATGATGTTCGCCGCGAAATGGCGCGGGGCGAAACCGTGGCCGAACAACAAGCCCTAGCGCTCGCGGCCGCCGAGGAATTTGCGAACGAAGACGCGCGTCACTGCGCAGAGATCGGCCAGCACGGCGCGAAGTTGATCCGCAATGGCATGAAGGTGCTCACGCATTGCAACGCCGGCTGGCTGGCCTTCGTGGACGTTGGGTCCGCGACCGCGCCGCTGTATGCCGCGCAGGCGCAGGGGAAGAAGTTTCACGTCTTCTGCGACGAAACCCGTCCGCGTTCGCAAGGCGCGACGCTCACCGCGTGGGAACTCGCGCAGCAAAAAATTTCGCACCAGATCATCGCCGACAACGCCGCCGGTCATTTGATGCAACGCGGTGAAATTGACCTGGTCATCGTCGGCAGCGACCGCACGCTCGGACGCACCGGCGAAGTCGCCAACAAGATTGGCACTTACACGAAAGCGGTGCTCGCCGCGCGCCATAAAATTCCGTTCTACGTCGCCATCCCGCTTTCGACGATTGATTGGAATCTGAAACGCGGCTTCGACATTCCCATCGAAGAACGGCACGAAAGCGAAGTGCTCGGCGCGTGGGGCGTGATTGATCATTCAAAATTAAAGATTAAAAATTCCAAACCGAACCAGCGCGCTTATGTCCGCGTGGCGAATCCGACGAGCGGCGCGCGCAATCCCGGTTTCGACGTGACGCCCGCGGAACTCATCACCGGCATCATCACGCCCGTGGGGATTTTTAAGCCGAAGGAACTCTGGAAACAGCGCCATCAATTGGGCGGCTTGGTTCAGTGAAAATGGGCCTTTCGCGGTTCTGACTTGTATTGATGCCGACGCCAATTTAATCATGGGCGGCATGAATCGGTTCGCCGTAATATTTTTATTAGCCGTGATTTATTACGCGGGCGGTTGCACCACAACGGCGCCAATAATGAATTCTCACCTGCAAAATTACCAATTGGATTACAGCACCCCGGTTGATTCCGGGTTGCAATCGCAGTTGGAAAACATTGACGCCACGCTCCGCGCCCAATACGGCCTGACCGCCGAACAAACCGCCGTCGGCCTGCTGGATTTGCGAACGCTGCGACTGGCGCTGATCCGTCCTGATCACGAAGAATATGCCGCCAGCATCGCGAAGGTCGGCATTCTGCTCGCTTATTTTCAGTTGCACTCGGCGGCGGCTACTAATTTAGATGCGACCACGCGCCACGAACTCGGTTTGATGATCAAAGCGTCCAGCAACGAGATGGCGTCGAAATTTTCCCATGAACTCGGTCTGAAACAAATCGAGCAAGTGCTCAACACTTACGATTTATATGATGCCCAACACGGCGGTGGCATTTGGGTCGGCAAACATTATGGCCGCGATACCGAACGCATTGGATCGCCCGTGGCCGATAATTCCCACGCCGCGACCGTGCGCCAGTTGTTGCGATTTTATCTGTGGCTCGAACAAGGCCGCCTCGTCTCGCCCGCCGCGTCCCAAACGATGCGCGAGATTTTTGCGTCGCCCGAGATTCCGCCCGACGACATCAAATTCGTCAAAGCGCTCGCAGGTCGCGAGGTTCAAATCCTTCGCAAATGGGGTTCGTGGGAAAACTGGTTGCACGACAGCGCGGTCATCACCGGCCCGGGACGTTGCTATATTT
This sequence comes from Methylacidimicrobium fagopyrum, assembly GCA_026225255.1. GTDB lineage: Bacteria > Verrucomicrobiota > Verrucomicrobiia > Limisphaerales > UBA11358 > UBA11358. Next base: position 75,559 of record JAMFSJ010000074.1, read on the forward strand.
TGGTGGCCTTGACGCAGCATCCCCACGGCGATGATTATCTCGCCGGCTTGGCCGTGGCCGTGGATGATCTAATGATTCAATCAAACTCGGTGAAACCTCAATGATTGAACTGCAGTTGCTTGCTCACTTTCGCCAAGCGTTTTTCCATATCGCCCTTGTGCGCGAGCGGATCGGCATTTTCTTCATAATACAGAAAACCCTGTTTTCCCCTGATTTTATCCTACATTCCCCGATCAAATAGGCAATCCATATATATATGGCAAAAATATCCGATTGGATTTCCCTGCCCAGTCGCAAATTCTTCAATTTCATTCTTCCGTGACAAAGCGTAAAATTTGGGGATGTGTGCTAGATATGGCAGAACAGAAGAAGGGTTTACCTTCCAAATTGGTCAATACGTCGTCACCATCACAATGGGGGCGCAATACAACATTGCGCCAACACGCCTTGCCGCAATAATCGTTCCCGATGCTACAACGGGTATATTGGGCATACCTGCCAAATTTGGATGGAATGATGGGCGGATGATTGTCAACGCCAAGGCGGAAACCTTGCTTGAAAAAACATATTGGCAACAACGCACAACCAGTCGCTGTTTGATTCCTGCAAATTGTTTCTACGAATTTACAGTATTGCATGGGAAAAAAATTCCAATCCGTTTTACCCAGAAGGATGAAAAACCATTTTTGATGGCGGGTTTACGTTTTCAGTCGGTTGATGAACCAAAGGACAATTCAGTTTTAACAGATCATTTTGTTATTTTGACTACGTTCCCAAATTCAACGGTGGGTGAATTTCATGATCGGATGCCGTTTATTTTAAAACCTTACCAGTATGAAGGGTGGTTGTTTGGGGACGAATATAAAAATGTTTTGCTTAGTCCAGATCGTGATGAATTGGGCGCAACTGCCGTTAATCCTGATTTGAATGATCCAAAAAAAGAAGGGAAAGAATTAATTAAACCCTACACCCGCGATCCTGAATTATTTTAATATGACACCAGACCAATTATTTTGGGCAGCAATATTTTCAGGCAGTGCCGTATTTCTTGCCGCTGCCATACAGATATTATTTTTTTATTTGAACAATTCAAAAATTGAGCGATTCAAGCATGAACTTCAAATCGCCGCGACAGAAAAGAGCATTAAATTAACGAAGGTTTTTGAAAAACAGGCAGAAGTTATTGCTGAACTTTACGCAAAACTCGCCATTATGGTTATTCATTAAATTTTGATGGTGTAACCACATACGCAACATCAAGTAATAATTCATTAGCAGCAGGATTAAATGCAATTACTGTAGGCATATGGTTTAATACTACAAGTTCTTTTGTAAATGGAAACATGATACTAATTTCAAAGACTGCCGGTGGCACAACAGGTGAATGGTTCTTAAGACTTACATCAGCAACTCAATTACAATTTTCAATCGTAAATTCATCTTTGTCACGGATTGATTTAAGCGCAACCACATACGCAATCAATGACGGTAAATGGCATTATTTAGTAGGCACTTACAATGGATCAAAAGCATTGCAATCAATATATTTAGATGGTAAATTAGTTGCTACATCATCAGTAAATAGTGGTTCAATTTTAACAACAACACAACCTGTTATCGTTGGTGGATTCTATGGTGCTTCAATGTTATATCAGGGGTATCTTGATGAAATCAAAGTATGGAATCGTGATTTAGCAATACATGAAATTTTATCCAATTGGAATAATCTTCCAAATACATTTGCACCATATGTTGATACAAATGGAAACGTAACCATTAGTGGTTCTTTACTAGGATTAAGTGGATTTACAGGATCATTAAATGGCACTTCCTCATGGGCATCGAATAATATTTCTAGTTCATATGCAAAATCCGCATCGTATGCACCAGTTCAAATATCAAGTTCTTATTCATTAACAGCATCATATGCTTTAAATGGCGGTGGTTCATCCTTGGTTTCTGGATCAAGTTATAACATCACATCATCATGGGCAAATAATAGCATTACAAGTTCCTATTCTTTAACATCATCGTTTGCTAAAAATGCTGCATCATCAAGTGTGGCAACAACATTGGTAAATCCAAGCGGGGTTATAAATTCGCAATTGGGTGAATTCGCAATTGAAACAACGGGCAATAGTCCTTTTTCATTTATTAGTTCAATCGGGACAGGATTTCTGATTGATGCCAGCGGTTCGTTCGCCTTCAATTCAGTGAATTACAATGACGGAATTTTTCAATTTAATGATGCGTCAAGAATTCTTACTTTAGGTGATGTTAATGATGATTTTCAAGGAACGCTACTATCGATAGATGACAATAACCAATACATCATAGCGCAACCCAAATTTGGTGTTAATGTTGCGCCAGCGCATGCATTAGATGTTTCGGGCGATATTAATTTCACTACAAACTTGTTAAAAAATGGTTTGCCTTACACGGCAAGTCTTTCGAATAAAGCAATATCAAGTTCTTATGCAGGAACAGCAAGTGTATTGCTTGGATCAATCACCAGCGCATCGTATGCTTTAACATCATCATATGCTTTAAATGGTGGTGGGACTTCGACTATTTCATATAACACTTTAACTTCTGATAATAATGGATATTTTACTGCTTCCTTCAACAATCCAAAATCATTGATTACCATATCCACGGGATCGGCATATAATTTCACATGTTCCAACGTCCCTTCGGGAACAACTTATTTGAATACATCGGTATTTATTCAAAATACTTCACTGATAAGCAGTTCATTAAATTTCCCAAGCAATTGGACTTTTATAGGACTATTACCATTAACTTTACCACCAACACAATCAGCATATTTAAATCTTGAATCATTTGGTTCAACCATAGTCGCCGGATGGGGACAGCAATATAAATAATTTATGAATATTGCTTTATTAACTAATTCTCAAAATCCAATTATTGTTAGTAATGGTTTAGTTGCCTATTGGACATTCAATCAACAATCTGGATCATTGGTAAGGGATTATTCAATTTATTCAAATAATATTGCCACTATAAACAATCCACTACCTACAACATCATTGATAGGTCAGGGTGCTATATCTTTAGAC
>JAMFSJ010000075.1 GCA_026225255.1 Methylacidimicrobium fagopyrum
GGATTTTAAAAATTCTTTAATTCAATAAAATTTCCACCAAAAACTTGACGCGAGGGCAAAGATTTTCTATTGTCTCGTCCCCCTTCGCGGGGGTGTAGCTCAATTGGTTAGAGCGCTGCCCTGTCACGGCAGAGGTTACGGGTTCGAGCCCCGCCACTCCCGCCATTTTTTATTGGCGTTTTACGGTGTTCCACTAGCAGCAATTTTTCAGGGTCAATCTGACCATGAAATGGAAGTTGTTATTTTCTTCAAAAATCATCCCGCTTTAAACCTGAAAATAGTATCCGCAATTTTTTACAAATCGTTGTTATTTTCTTAAGTGTTTGAGGCGTATGTTTATGAGAATAAATACGGTCTGGCTACTCACATCTTTTCAAAAATTCAACAAAAAGTTTGGTCTATTTTTTTAAATCTATATTATCCGCCAAAACATGAGCGACTCAAAAGGTGTTAAAGATTTTCATTTCATTTTGTCACAGGATGTTGTGGTTAAAATAGGACTGCTGGTGGCCATTGGATTTTTCGGATTTACTTCCGTCCAAGCTCAATCTACGAATCCGCCGCCGCCGCTGACCTTGAAGTTGTCGGATTATGTTGAACAGGTGTTGCAGCATAATAATACGGTGCAGGCGCAGATGCTGGAAACGGAGGCGGGTCGACATAAGGCGAAGGCGGAATACGGCATTTTTGAGCCGAGTTTGGATGGGTCGGCCACGCGCGAAGCGAATCGGCGCTTGAACAACGCGGAACAACAATCGGCAGCTTCGGGGTTGGAGTTGTTCGATGAGCAAAACAATCTTTATAATGCCGGCCTCCAGCAACTCGTTCCGACCGGCGCTAAAGTTCAGATGGGTTATAGCCTGAGCGATTTGCGGAATAATTATCCTTACAATGGCGGGTTTGGAACCACTTTGACCAATAATACCTATACTAAACAATATCAGACGTTCGTGGGCGTGACGGTGACGCAGCCGTTGTTGAAGGGCGCGGGGATGACGGCGACGATGGCGGGCATCCGCTTGGCGGCGATGGATTCCGATATCGCGTTTCAGCAGTATCGCCGGCAATTGATGTTGACGGTTTATCAAGCGGAGAGCGCGTATTGGAATTTATATTTCGCGCAGGAACAAATCCATTTCTTCGACGATTCGGTGGCGGTGGCGCAGACGATTTTGGACGATACCCGGGAACGGCTCAAAGCAGGTAGCGGCGCGGAATTGGATGTGATGGAGGCGCAATCGGGTTTGGCTTTGCGGAATACGAAACGCAATGACGTCGTGCAAAATTATTATGACGCGCTCGGACGTTTGCGGAGTTTGACCAGTGTCGCGCCGTCCCCTTTTTCGCCGGTGCAGAATGGCACGCTGGCGGTTCAAGCGGCGGATAATCCGCAAAGTTCCAACGCGGTGCCGACGTATGCGGATTGCATGAATCAAGTCTGGGAACTGAACCCGGATTATCTCATCCAGTGGAAGAAAACCGAACAGGAAGCGTTGCGTCTCGGGGTGGCAAAAAATCAATTATTACCGGAATTAAATGCGAAAGGGGCTTACGGTTACAATGGGCTCGCGCTTTCGCCGGATGATTCGTGGGATTCGGCGACCTCCAAACAATTTCCGTCCTGGTCAATCGGCCTTGAATTAAGCATCCCGCTCGGCGGCAACATCAAGGGCCGCCATCTTTACAGCGCGGCCAAGTTAAGTTTACAGGAAGCGTATCTGAACCTCAAAGGCGCGCAGACGCAAATCGCCAATGATCTCAGCATGTCCACGCAAAAAGCGCAGGCGTGGCGACAAAGCATCGAAAGCTATCAGACCGTCGTAAATTACAACGAAGAATTGCTCAAGACGCAGTTGGAACGGTTAAAAGCCGGCGCGGTTGGCAGCGACAAAGTTTTGGAAACCGAAGCGAACCTTTTGGATTCGCGCCAGGATTTGGCCGGGGCGTTGACGCAATATCGGCGCGCGTTGTCGGAAGTGGAATTGGCGACCGGCAACATTCTCAAAAATCGCAACCTGGACATTGACCGCGAAAGATTGAAACAGCAAACGCGCTGGTTACTCGATCACGGCGACAGCGGCTTTGTGCAAACCACCAACGCGCCGGCGAAAAAAGATCCGTTCCTTAACTAAATTTTATCATGCAACTACTCCGCAAGATTCTCGTTTGGGCGGCCGCCGTGGGCGCGGGCAGTTTTTTATCCCTCGCGCAAGCCGCGCCACCGTTGAGCGTCGCCGGCATCACGCGTCCGTTCATGGATGTTACGCTCGGTTTGGCGGACGCCGGGATTATCCACACGCAAATGGTGTTGGAAGGCGACGTGATCAAAAAAGGCGACGTGATTTTGGAGTTGGATAAAAATCTGGAAACCATCGAGGTCGCGCGGCGCAAAGCCGTCATGAATCAGAATAAAATGATTTATGATTCCACCCTCTCACTGTCGCAAAACACCAAATCCGTCAGCAAGGAAGATCTGGAAAAAGCTACCGCCCAATACAACGTCTCCACGGCCGAATATGACATCGCCGCGCAACAACTGGCCAACCGTCAACTCGTCGCGCCCTTTTCTGGCAGTGTGGCGGAAGTCTTGCTGCGACCCGGCGCCGCCGTCGCGCCGTATCAATCGCTCGTGCGCCTCGTGGACACCTCGCGCTGCTATTTTATCGGCTACATCAACGGTGTCGCGGCAACGAATTTGCAACTCGATCAGCCGGTGAAAATAACGGTGGACGGCGGCCAAGTGGTCGCCGGCAAAATCTGTTACATCTCGCCCATCGTGGATGCCGCCAGCGGTTTGGTGCGCGTCAAAGCTATTTTTGATAATGCCGATGGCAAAGTCCGTCCCGGTCTCGCCGGTCAAATGTCCGTGGAATAATTTGCATGGAAACCAATCCTGAACGCTCCTCCGCGTCGGCGGAACTGGCCGCCCTGCGCCAATTCGCTGGCGAACCAAAACATTTTTGGCCCGCGTTTCTCGCCGCCGCCGCGAAATTAATTTCCGCCGACATCGCGGTCTTATTGCTCGGTCATCCCGGCAAAACGCCGCGCTGGACGAAGATTGGCGGCTGGGAATCCGGTTCCGGTCTGTCGCGCGTGCGAACGCTGTTCACCGCGCAACTTGAACCCATCGCTGAACGCGGTTTGCGCGACGGCAGTTTTGTCGAATTGAACGACGCCGGTTCCGGCAGTTACACTGTCGCCGTCCGTTTGAAATTATCCCGGGCCGAAGAAGAAGTGATTTTCGCCGCGCAAATTAAAGACTTTACCGAAGACGCCGCGCGGGAAGCGTTAACGCGCCTCAGTCTCGTTGCCGATGTGCCGGCGGCGTTCCAGCAAAATCTCGTCACCGATCAAGCGCGGCGCGACGTGGAAAAATTCGCCGGCGTTTTGGATTTGAACGTGCCGGTCAACGAAGCCACGCGGTTTTTGTCCGCGGCGCTCGCGTTCAGCAACGGCATCGCCACGCGGTTTCAGTGCGATCGCGCTAGTGTCGGCTGGCTCGAAGGCGGCTACATCCGGTTGCGCGCCATGAGCCGCACCGAACAATTCGATCGCCAAATGGCCGCCGCGCAGGCGCTCGAAATCGCGATGGAAGAATGTGTGGATCAGGACGAAGAAATTCTCTGGCCGCCGTCCGAAGGCACCACCAGCGTCGCGCGCGACCATGAAAAATTTGCCGTCGAACAAAAGTCCGGCCACGTCGCATCGCTGCCGTTGCGGCTCGATGGCAAGGTCGTGGGCGTGCTCACTTGCGAACGCACGACGTTTGCTTTCACGACGACGGAGCTGCAGCAAATCCGTCTCGCGTGCGATCAAGTCACGCGGCGCCTGGACGAACTGCATCATTACGACCGCTGGTTTGGCGCGCGTTGGGCGGCGAAAACCCGCGACTATTTTTCGCGCTGGCTCGGGCCGGAACACACGTGGGGCAAAGTCACGGGCATCGCGCTCGTGCTCGTGCTCGCGATTTTATTTTTGGTGCGCGTAACGTATCGCGTCGAAGGTAATTTCATTTTGCGCAGCGACGCCTCCGAATATTTGACCGCGCCGTTCGACGGTTACATTGACGAAGTCTTCGTCCGGGCGGGCGACCGCGTGACGAACGGCACGCCTTTGGTGACGTTGAATCGCAGCGAATTATTGCTCGAGCAAGTTTCCGCGCGCGCCGATGTGGCGCGTTACCAGCGCGAGGCGGATAAAGATCGCGCCGCCGGCAACATTGCCAACATGCGCATTGATGACGCGCAGGCGCAACAAGCGCAGGCGCAGCTTGATCTCGTCCATTATCGCCTGGATAATTCGACGATCCGGGCCACGTTCGACGGCGTCGTCGTGGCCGGTGATTTGCGCGAACGCCTCGCCTCGCCGGTGAAACAAGGCGACGCGTTATTCAAAGTCGCGCGGCTGGAATCGCTTTACGCCGAGGCGGAAATTTCCGAGCGCGACGTGAAAGAAATTCTTGGCCAATCACACGGCGAAATCGCTTTCGTCACGCAGCCGAAATTGAAATTTCCCGTCACCGTGCAAATGATTGAACCGGCCGCGGTCACCAAAAAGGACGGCAACGTTTTTCTCGTGCGGTTGCAATTGGATCGTCGCGTGGAAAATTGGTGGCGCCCGGGCATGACCGGTCTGTGCAAAATTTCGACGGAAAAACAGTCGCTGTTCTGGATCTTTACCCATCGCACGGTGGATTTCCTGCGCATGAAACTTTGGTTCTAACATGGATAAAACCTTCAGCGAATCATGGTATCGGGTCGCGAATCAAAAAATTTGCCTGCGCCCGGTCGTCAAAGTTCGGCGGCAAAATTTTCGCGGCGAACGCTGGTTCGTGCTGGAAAATCCGTTCAGCAACCAATACTTCCGCATTCATCCGGCGACGTATGAATTTGTCGCGCGGCTCCGGCCCGACCGCACCGTCGAACAAGTTTGGCAGGAATGTCTCGAACGTTTTCCCGACGCTGCGCCCAGTCAGGAAGCGGTGATTCAATTGCTCTCGCAGCTCTATTTTTCCAATCTGTTGCAATACGACCTCGCGGCCGACAGCGCGCAATTATTTGATCGTTACAAGAAGCGCAAGCAGCGCGAAATTAGTTTCCGCTTTTTGAACATTATGTTCATGCGGTTTCCGTTGCTGGATCCCGACCGCTTTTTGGTTCGCACAATGCCGGTCGCCAAAAAATTGATCGGTTCGTTTGGTGCGTTGCTCTGGATTTTGGTGGTCGGTTTCGGTTTGAAAATTGTCGCGGAAAATTTCTCCGGCCTGCGCGTGGAAGGTGAAGGGATTCTGGCGACGAATAATTTATTCCTGCTCTATATCGGCACGGTCATTATCAAGGCGCTGCACGAATTTGGGCACGCATATTTTTGCCGGCGCTTCGGCGGGGAAGTTCACGTGATGGGCGTGATGTTGATGATTTTCACGCCGATGCCGTTCGTGGACGCGACGTCGAGCTGGAGTTTTCGCGAACGCTGGAAACGCGTGCTGGTCGGCGCGGCGGGGATGATCGTGGAATTGTTTTTTGCGGCCATCGCCGCCTTCATCTGGGCAAAAACTGCGCCGGGCATCGTCCACAGCCTCGCCTACAACATCATGTTTGTAGCGTCCGTTTCGACGTTGGTTTTCAACCTCAATCCGCTGATGCGTTTTGACGGTTATTATATTTTGTCCGATTTGCTGGAAATTCCGAACCTCAACCAACGCGCCTCGGCGCAATGGCGGCATTTGTTTGAACGCTATTTGTTCGGTGTAAAAAGTTCCGAAACGCCCGCGAACACGCGCCGCGAAGCGGGCTGGCTAACGGTTTTCGGTTTCGCCGCCGGCATTTATCGCACGATTGTTTTCAGCAGCATTTTGCTCATCATCGCCGATCGCTTTTTGATCATCGGTATCGTCATGGCGCTGGTTTGTTTGATTTCATGGGCTGTTGTGCCGGTCGTGCAGTTTGTAAAATATCTCTCGGCCAGCCCGCGGCTGGAACGCGTTCGCCCGCGCGCCGTGATGGTCACGGCCGGACTCGCGGTGTTGTTGATTATTTTGCTTGGCATCGTTCCATTTCCACACACGTTCCGTGCGCCGGGCGTCGTGATGTCGTCGCAACGGATGCAAATGGCGAGCGAAACGGAAGGACAATTTGATAAAGTGCTGGCGCAACCGGGTGCTTGGGTGAAACAAGGCGAACCTTTGGTGCAATTGAGTAATCCGCGGCTCGCGCTGCAAATTATCAATACGCGTGCGCACTTGGCCGAGGTCAACGCCCGGCTGTTGCAGGCGACGGATGGCGAAACGCCGGATGTCGCGCCGTTAGTGCGCCTGCGCGATTCCGTGGCGGATACGTTGCAAAAATTGACGGTGGATGACGAGCATTTGACCGTTCGGGCGCGCCAGGCGGGTATCTGGGTTTTGCCCGGCGTCGAAGATTATTTTGGCCGTTGGTTACCGCGCGGCAGTGATTTGGGATTGCTGGTGAATCCGCAAGCATTTGAGTTTACTGCGACGGTGATGGAAGCCGACGCCCACGCGTTGTTCGCCCAGAAAATTCACAACGTGCGGGTGCAACTTTACGGCGATGCGGCGACGAAATTGTCCGTCTCGGACTGGCGCGTCGTGCCCGGTGGCCAATCGGTGTTGCCTTCCGCCGCCCTCGGCTGGTCGGCGGGGGGCGAAGTGCCGGTCAATATGGATGAAAATTCGCAAGGCCATAAATCCGCCGAGCCATTTTTTGAAGTGCGCGGCGTGTTGGCCGGGACCAATCATCCCGAATTACTCGACGGACGTTCGGGAAAAATCACGTTTCAACTGCCCGCCGAACCGTTGCTGCCGCGCTGGACGCGCAGTTTGTGGCAATTGCTGCAAAAGCGTTATCAAATTTAAAACCGATTGGCGATGCTGACGATTCCCACGCAAGATTACCGGCGCAGCAGTTATCGCGTGCCGACCCGCCCGCTCACGGGGCTGGATGCGTTCGTCAATGGCTTCGTCGGCAAACATCATCGTCGCGCCAAAATCCTCGAAACCTTGCGGCTCGACGCGGAAAAAATCGTCGCGCAAGAACGGGAGTGGACGGCTTTGTCCAATGCGGAATTGCAAACGCGCTTGCGTGAATTTCGCGAACATTTCCGTCGTGGTGGCAAAAAAGCGGAAGATTTTGTTGTGCCCGCACTCGCCGCTATTCGTGAAGCCGCCGACCGGCAACTTGGCTTGCGCCCCTTTCCCGTGCAGTTGATGGGCGCGCTCGCGTTACATCGCGGTTATCTCGCGGAAATGGCGACCGGCGAAGGTAAAACGTTGACCGCCGGCCTCGCTGCCGTGCTCGCCGGTTGGACGAAACAGCCGTGTCACGTCATCACGGTGAACGATTATCTCGTCCAGCGCGACGCCGAATGGCTGGAATCGTTTTATCATTTTTGCGGGGTGCGCGTGGGTTTTGTTGCGCTCTGGATGGGCACGCCGGAACGGGTGAAAAATTACGGCTGCGATGTTACCTACGTCACCAGCAAGGAATTGCTCGCGGACTTTTTGCGCGACCGTTTGCATCTCGGCAAAATGCAAAATCCCACGCGCCGCCTGATTCGCCGGATGCTCGCGCCGGATTTGACGGTTCAAGACGGCATGGTTTTGCGCGGCTTGCACACCGCCATCGTGGACGAGGCCGACAGCGTGCTGATTGACGAAGCCGTGACGCCGCTGATCATTTCCGCGAGCCACGAAAACGCCACCTTACGCACAGCCGCGGTTTTGGCGCAGGAAATGATCGGCGTGCTGCAGCCGGGCGTGGATTACCAGTCAAATCCGCGTTACAAAGAAATTGAGATGACCAAAGCCGGGTTGCAAAAGATGGTGGAGCAAGCCGCGCAACTGCCCGGTTTGTGGCAAGGACACGACCGTCGGCTCGAATTAGTCATCCAAGCGCTCATCGCCCGCGAATTTTTCCATCGCAACCAGCAATACATTATCGAAGGCGATAAACTCGTCATCGTGGATGAATTTACCGGTCGCCCCATGCCGCAACGTTCGTGGCGCGAAGGGTTGCATCAGGCGATTGAGGCGAAGGAAAACATCCCGGTTTCCAATCCTGCGGAAACCATCGCCCGGCTCAGCTTTCAGCGTTTTTTCCGCTGCTTCCATAAAATGTCGGGCATGAGTGGCACGGCACGCGAGGCGGCGGGCGAACTTTGGCAGATTTACGGCCTGCCGGTCATCACTATTCCGCCGAACAAGCCTTGTGTCCGGCAGCAGTGGCCGGATCGGTTTTTTACGGATGAAAAAGCCAAGTGGTCGGCCATCGCAGATGAGGTGGTAAAAGTCCACGCCACCGGGCGCCCCATCCTCGTCGGCACTCGCAGCGTTAAGACCAGTGAACGGCTTGGACAAGAGCTGCTGGAGCGCGGGTTGACGGCCAAAATTCTAAACGCCAACCGGCTTTCTGAAGAAGCTGAACTAATTACGCTTGCAGGCGAACGTGGCCGGATCATTATCGCCACAAACATGGCTGGACGGGGCACGGATATCAAACTTGGACGCGACGTCCCTGCTCTCGGCGGACTGCATGTGATAGCGACAGAATGGCACGAATCCGGTCGCGTTGACCGTCAGCTTTTCGGTCGTGCCGCACGTCAAGGCGATCCCGGCAGCGCTCAATCTTTCATGAGCGCCGAGGATGAATTGATTCATAAATATCTGTCCCAACCGGTGCAGAAAATCCTATTGAAAGCGTGGCAGAAAAGTTTGCCCGGCAAGCAAAAAATGGCCCGGCGCGCCTTCAAAATCGCCCAAAACAAGGCGCAAAAAATGGCCTTAAAACAACGCCGCAGCATCCTGCGTTCCGACGTTTGGCTGGACGAAGCGCTGTCTTTCGCGGGTGGGGATACGATTTAAAAAGGCTTATTTAGGCATGGATTTGAAAATATTTTTGTAATCCGTAACGCCCACTAATAAAGGTGTTTATGTGTAGAATGAATCAGGGAATTGGCGATTTTAGAAAAAATAATTTGACGCTGCCGGGGTGGCGTGACATAAATAGGCCTCAATCAAAAGGTGTGGTTTAGCACGACGGAGTCATTGTTGTAAGTTGTGAACAGAAGCCAAAACAAAAGCAAATTCGAGCTGGAAGCATTAGAACCAAGGGTTCTTTTGTCGGCCGATGCGCTTTTGGCTGGGGCAGTTTTAGCAAATTCCACACAGCATCACTCCGAGGTCGTTCATGAAGTTTCTGCTTCCAATCACGGAACGTTCCAAGATTCCATCGGCTACCATTCGGGTAGTTCTGCGGTCGGAATGTTCGACGGGATGGCGGGTGAAGCAGTAGTTCATCATTCAATTTCAGCTCCGGAAGTTCAAGCTCAAGCGGTGGAAACCAAGGTGGCAGATCACGCGAATCCGGTTCAAAATTCCGCGTCCACAACCGCAGCTAAAACCGAGGTTCAAGCTCCGGTAGCGCAGGTGGTGCCAGCAGTTTCAACCGCTCAATCGGCTTCTAATTCTACCGTTTCGGCTCCGGCCACTCCAACTTCAGTCAACACGGTGACGCAACAATTGACCGCGTCATTAACGGCAGCGAACGGCCCGCCCGCAACGGTAAATGCCTCGCAAACCCCTGTAAATACAACGGTTTCTTCAAATTCGACTGCGACAAGCAGCTCGAGCATTACTCCTTTTTCTTCTGTCACTCCCGTAAATCCGTCCAATCCGCAACCAAAAGATAACTCCGGCTCGGTGGATTTAAGCAGCACGATCAGTGCGGAATTAACACTTTACCAAAACGGCACGGTGTCTGGTTCTGTAACTAAAAACCTGGGCGATGTTACGCTGGGTGGTGTGTTGGACTTGAAGACCGTTTCGCTGGTTTTCAATTTTAGCAACACGGGCGGCACTTGGTCGGGAACGGTTGGCATCACGGCGGCTTCGGCCAGCTTAACTTTGGGTAGTGCGGTGACTTCGACTATCGGGACGATCTCAGGAAGTTACGATCTGGTCAGTCATCAATACGCCGTAACCTTGCATCAGATCAATATCGCGTTTTCATCCTTCGTAAATGTAACTGCCACTAGCGCGAGTTTGGCTTACAATGATGCGAGCAGTCTGACGGCTAAGCTCACCGACGGAACGACCACCAGCCAGAAAGCAGTTTCTCTCCTGACCATCGGCATCAGTAGCGCGACCGTCTTTGCGGGAATCAACGGGCCGGATACGAATGCGGGTGCTGAAGGGGTAAAAATGTCTGGTGCCAATTTGGCGCTGGCATTGATGAGCGCGGCGGACGGCACGACCTACTATGGATTGCATGCGACTGCGGCCTCCATCGCCGGCGTGGGATTGCCGGACGGCATTAAGATTAGTGCGACTAACCTGAGTGTCGATGTCAACAGTAGTAACGACGTGGCTGGCGATGTGGTTACCGTGGTGAACTTTGACGCAACGTTCGGTTCCGGCGGTTTGGCGGTTTCTGACGGCACCGGCTCGGTGAATTTGGATTTTGCGGGACAGACGCTTCAGGCATCCGGCGTCATTGAATTAAGCCTGAATAATTTTGTTTATGTGAACGGTAATCTGGCAATCACATCGCAAATCGTCAATGGCGTGAACCTCACTGGTGGCGCGACCACGGTGGACGATGTTCAAATGCTGACGTTCGGGGCGGACAGTGTGACAATTTTTGCAGGCATCGGTGCGACCACGAATACGGACGGCTCGCTGAATACGGACAATGCGAAGGGCGTTAGTCTGACGGGCGCGAGTTTTGGCTTGGCGCTCCTGAGCATCGGTGGACACAGTTATTATGGTGTGGACGCGAAAGCGGATTCTCTGACCGGTCTCGGTTTGCCGGCGAGCATTGTCCTCAGCGCGACGGCGGTGGAAGTTCAGATCAACAGTAGTAATGACGGCAGCAACGTCGTTGACTTTGATTCGTCGTTCACGGCTGGCACGGGCTTGACGGTCGCAACTGGGCCAACCACTTCAATCAATTTGGATTTCACGGGTCAATATTTGGAAGTATCGGCGACGATGCAGATTGTGGTGAGCAGCTTTATCTATGTGACGGGCAGCTTTGATATCACCTCGCAGACATTGACGAGCACGGTGAATCTGACAACGGGCACATTGACGGGAGCATCGATGCTGACGATTGGTGCAAGTAGCGTGACGATTTTTGCAGGCATTGGAGCGACGGAAACGAACGGGGTTTATGACGCAGGCAGTGGTAAAGGCGTGGCGTTGACGAACGCGGAGTTTGCGTTGGCATTGATCAGTGGTGGCCTGAATGGCACGACGGCGAACACTAAGACGTATTACGGATTGGATGCGACGGCTGATTCGTTGGCGGGTGTTGGTTTGCCGACTAGCTTGGTTTTGAGTGCGACGGCGATTGAAGTGAAAGTCAATGGCGGTAACGACGGCAGCAATGTCGTTAACTTTGATTCGTCATTCACGGCGGGCACAGGTTTGACAGTGACGACGGCGGCAGCCGTGGGAACGACCCCGGCGAAGACGGTGGCCTTAGACTTTACGGGTCAATATTTGGAAGTATCGGCGACGATGCAGATCGTGGTGAGCAGCTTTATCTATGTGACGGGCAGCTTTGATATTACCTCGCAGACGTTGA
>JAMFSJ010000076.1 GCA_026225255.1 Methylacidimicrobium fagopyrum
GGCTTCAAGGAAAACGTCATCATGGGTCACATCATCCCGGCGGGCACCGGTTTTGATTATCACCGCAAAGTGGCGATCCACCCGCTCGTGGAAGTGTCGGACGAACCCGAAATGGAAGAAGCATCGGAAAGCGAAGAAACGAATCCGTTGCTCGCGTAACCGAGAAATGATTTAACGCAAAGGCGTCCGGGAAACCGGACGCCTTTTTTGTTTTTTTATCAGCGTCTTCAATCCCGAAATTTTCAGGTTTTTACGATTTGAAAAACCACGACAATATGGCAAAAAATCTCGACCACCGGAGACGATTTCGGCCTTCATCCTTCTACCTTCATTCTTTCCATCCGCTTTCCATTTGAAAAGTGTTGGATTGCAGGCGACAATGGCCACATGAATCGCAATTTGTTTTACTGGCTGTTGGCACTTTTCATGGGCGGCACCGCGCTGAATCTTCCGGCCCAAGGCACGGCTTTTTTATATCAAGGTCGTTTCAACGACAGCGGCAGTCCGGCGAATGGCAATTATGATTTCGTTTTCTCGCTCTACGACGCGTCGACGAACGGCAACGCCATCAGCTTTCCGCAAACGAATTTATTCGTCGCTGTCGATAGCGGCTTGTTCACGACGAATATTGATTTTGGCAACGTTTTCACCGGCACAAATTATTGGCTGGCGATCGCGGTGCGCGCGAGTGGCGTGACCAATGTTTCCACGAACGTCTTTACGGCATTGTGGCCGCGCCAGCCTTTGTTGCCCACCCCGTATGCGATTTTTGCGAACAGTGCGAGCAATCTCCTCGGCAAGTTGCCGACGACGCAACTGGCGGGCACATTGACGTCCACGCAACTGGCGGGGACGTATTCCGGCGCGATCAGTTTTACGAACGCAGGGAATGCTTTTTCCGGCACGTTTTCCGGCAACGGCAGCGGCCTGACGAATTTGAACGGTTCGCAAATTTCCGGCGGCACAGTGGCCGATGCCCGGCTTTCCACGAATGTGGCTTTGCTCAACGGCAACCAGACGTTTGGAAATGCCAACACTTTCACCAGTCGTCAGAATAATTTTACCGGTAGCTTTTTCGGCAACGGTTTGGTGGGTTGGATCAATGTTAACGGCCCGGCGGTGCAGGCGACTTCGGACGCGGGTTATTTGCTGTTGAGCCCGAGCCTGACGACGGTGACGTTGCCGCCGGTAAGCAGCTCGTTGTTGACGAATGACATCGTGCGCATTTCCGGCGCGGGTAGCGGCGGCTGGTTGGTGGCGCAGAATGCGAATGAAAATATTACGGGAACTTTCCTAAGCTCGAGTAATTCCACTTGGGTGCAGGCGGGCGTCAGTGCCGGTTGGACAACCATTGCGGCCTCGGCCAGCGGCTTGCGGATGGTGGCTTCGGCGTCAGGTGGTGGCGGGATTTATATTTCTAGTAATTATGGCCAGTCGTGGTCGCAGTCCACGACGACCTATTCGCCGTTTTCAGTGGCGATTTCGGGGGACGGCACAAAACTTTTTGGGGTCAGCCATCCTGGCGGCATCATTTATTCCACGAATTCAGGCGGCAATTGGTATTTGTCAAAGGCGCCCAGCAATACCAATTGGAGTTGCATCGCGGCTTCGGCGAATGGCACGAAACTCGCCGCGACCAGCTTAGGCGGCAAGATTTATAATTCTACGAACTCCGGTCTGACTTGGACTAACCTGAATAATTCGCCCAGCACCAATTGGAATTCCGTCGCGTCCTCGGCGGATGGAACCAAGCTCGCCGCGGTGGTTTTCAATGGAAAAATTTATACCTCTACCGATTCCGGCATTACTTGGACGGCACAAGCCAATGCGCCCAAGAACACTTGGATTTCCATTGCGTCTTCAGCCGATGGCACCAAGCTCGTGGCCGTGGCCGATCCGGGGCAGATTTATACCTCCCCTGATTCGGGAGTGACTTGGACGGCGCAGTCCGGCGCGCCCACCATTTCATGGTATAATGTCGCCTGCTCGGCGGACGGCGGACGGATCGCGGCGGTGATCTACACCAACAGCACGGGCGGCATTTATATTTCCGCCAACTCCGGCGTCACGTGGACGCCGCAAGCGGTGCCGAATCAAGGTTGGACGGGTATCGCGCTTTCCGGCGATGGCACGAAAGTCGCCGCCGTCAATCTCACGACCACGACCAGCGGTTCGATTTATTATTGGCAGGCCATTTCACAATCCGCCACCACCACCACGGGCACCGGCGGCTCAATTACCGGCCCGCAAGGCTCCGCCGTGGAATTGCAATACATCGGGAATGGCCAATGGATGCCGATCGGCGGCACCGGCACTTTCTGGGCTAATTAATAACATTAGGGCGGAGTTGTCGCTCCGTCCTAATTTTGAGAATAGAAAAACGGGCGGCCAACCTTACTTTTTCCAGCCCACGGCCAAACCCTTATCCGCCTTGTCCGCGATGGCTTTAACATCGTCTAGCGTCCAGAATTCCGGTTGCTTTCCTTGGCTGATATCGGTTTGCGTTAGGCGATTTGTCGCCGAGCGATAATAAATATCCACAAATTCCGGGCGGTTCAAAGCCTGATTGACTTCCATCTGCCGCGCATCGATGAGCGTATAAAGCGTATCGTAGCCCGCTACCTTGTAAGCCCAATCCTGACGGTTTTCGTAACTGTTGCGATAATTTGTCAGTGCTCGGTCAGCCACCACCGGATCGTTGGAACAATACTCTTGCAAGAACAATGCATCCAGGTTGGAGTTATGCAATTCAAACATCCGGCAACCCGTGAAAGCCAGGCAAGCACCGAACGCTAACGACGCGAGCGACAAGTTTTTGATTACATTGAATTTCATGCTGTAAAATCTGCGCCGAAAATAGCGCGAGTTCAAGCTTTCACTGTCGCCGTGATTTTAGCGCGTCGGATTCGTCGCGGGCGTTTCAAAGTGGATCACCGTTTCATCTGGTTTGGCGTAACCGAGTTTTTCGCGCGCGAGACGTTCAACCGTTTTAGGGTCGTCGCGCAGGGCGTCAATTTCGCTTTTGAGTTCTTTGGAAATATCCGCTTGTTTCTGGATTTCGCCATCCAGCCGGTTGATTTCGCGGCGGTAAGTTTCATTCTGCCGGACCAACGGCAGATACGTCCGGCCAATGAGCAGCAAAACGGCGATCGCCACCAGGACGATGACCGCTTGGGTGAGCTTGCTCCAGATTCCGAGATCTACTTTCACGCGCGCAGTTTAAGGGCACGCTGAAAAAGTGAAAGCGGATTTTATTGTCATCCGCCGAAAAGTGTTTAATCCTCTGCGCCTGCATGATCAAAGTTCTTTTCCTGATATTTGAGCCGGCGGTGGCGTGGGAAAAAGTCGCCTTAGCCCGGCGCGGCTACACCTTTATTTTCACGACGTATTTATTGCCGATGCTATTATTGGTGACTGCGGCAGAAGGTTGGGGCTTGCTGCATTTTGGTAAATGGCAACCGAAGTTTCAGATCGTTAAAACCTTCTCGCTGCCGGAAGTTTTGACTTACGAAATCATCCAGTTTTCCCTGATGTTGGGGACGATTTTGATCAGCGCGCTCTTGATCTTGCGGGTCAGCCAGACCTTCCATTCGCGGAATAATTATCTGCAAGCCTTCACGTTGACGGCCTACGCTTATAGCCCGATATTGCTGTTTTATTTCTTCAATGTGACGTCGAGCATGAATCCGGCGGGGCCTTGGGTCATCGGGATCGCCCTGACGATTTGGATTTTATATCAAGGCATTCCGCGCGTATTGATGCCGGATCCGACGCACGCGTTCGGCCTCTATCTTTCGGCCATGTTTGTGGTGATCCTCACTTCGGGTTTGGAACGGCTGATCACCGCCATGTATCTGCTCGGTTACATGAGCTTTGAACATTCCTGGCTCACGCGGCAAATCACGCACTGGTTTGGACATTGAGTTTTCCACCCGTGAAATCTCCCGTCGAAACTGAATTGCTCGCCGCGCTCACGCACCTGGCAGAAACCGTCAAGTCCATGCCCACGGCCAATCCCAAGCCGAACCTGCTGCCGCTCTTTTCGCGTTTGGATGAATTGACCCATCAACTGCCGCGAAACGCTGATCCCACGCTGCTGCATTATCTGCACAAGAAAAGTTACGAGAAGGCGCGGCTATTTCTGCAAGATCGCGACGCGGAAAATCAGGTGGGAAATTGTCGGCATGTGTGAGCGCGGGAGTTAGGTTTTAACGATTGCCTGTTATTTGGCGCGCGGCATTTTTATGGCCTGATAGTGGCAGAATATAATTTCCATCAGCCAGCCAATCAAAATGCCAATCGCGTAAGCGGCGAGGTTCTTCCACGAAAAGACACTTCCCAGAATAAGTCGGTAAATCACGGTTTCACGAATCGGATCAAGCCAGCCAGCGTGATATAATTTGGCGAATTCCACGGCGCACGAAAACACGAGCGCGGCCAGGCTGGTAAATTGGGACGGTAATTTAGGGCGCAAAAAACCAATGCCACAAAAGACCATCAGTGCCCACAAGGCGTCGCCCGGATATTTGCCTAACGCAACCGGTAGCGAATGGGGATATCGCCGGGACAAAAGTCCCAAAACAATTACGACAAAAATTGCGGCTGCATAAATAAATCGGTTCCGTTTCATCGGGAAAAAATCATGCCCGTTGTGGCAGCTTAACTTGCAACTTTCAACCTTTAACTTGTAACCTGAACGCATGCTCGACGACACCATTGCCGCCGTTGCCACACCGCTCGGTGAAGGCGGACTCGCCGTCGTTCGCATCTCTGGCCCGCAGGCGTTGGCCATCGCTGATAAAAGCTTTTTACCTGCCGGGAAGAATTCACTGAAACCATCCCTTGCGCCGACGCATACCATTCAATACGGGAAAATTGTCCGCGCTGGCAACGTCGTTGACGAAGTATTGATCGCCATCTTGCGCGCGCCCCGCACGTTCACGCGCGAGGATACGGTGGAAATTTCCTGCCACGGCGGATTGTTGCCCGCCAAGCTCGTGCTCGACACGCTTTTGGAAAAGGGCGCGCGCATGGCCGAACCCGGCGAATTTACGCGGCGAGCCTTTCTTAACGGACGCATTGATCTCGCGCAAGCCGAGGCCGTCGCCGATTTAATTCATTCGCGCACGGAACTTGCACTCGCCGCCGCCAATGAACAACTCGCGGGAAAACTGTCGCAGCGCATCAATCAATTGCGTGATGACCTCATGCTTTCGCTGACCCACGTCGAGGCGCACATTGATTTTCCCGACGAAGACATCGCGCCCGATACGAAGGATAAATTATTGCAACGACTCGAAAACGGCATCGCCTTCATGGATGAACTGTTGCGCACCGCGAACGAAGGTCAGATTTTGCGTCGCGGCATTCGCGCGGCGATCATCGGTCGGCCGAACGCGGGCAAATCCAGTTTGCTCAATCAATTGCTCGGTCACGATCGCGCCATCGTCTCGCCCATCGCCGGCACGACGCGCGATACGATTGAAGAAACCGCCAATATTCGCGGCCTGCCCGTGGTGTTCATTGACACCGCTGGTTTGCGCGAAGCCGGTGACGAAATCGAAATCGAAGGCATCCGCCGCAGCCGCGAATCGCTCGCGAAAGCGGAATTCATTCTGCACGTCCTTGACGCCAGCGAACCGCTGACCGGCGCGGATGAAAAATATTTAACCGAGTTTGCAGATAAGAAACGGATTTTTGTGCTGAACAAAACCGATCTGCCGCTGAAATTGGAATTGCCCAAAGCCTTCAGCCCACCGCCCACAGCCCATAACGTAGTGAACGTTTGTTGTTTGAGCGGGCAGGGGATTGAAGCGTTGAAAGACGCCATCAAAAATTTGATTTGGACCGGCGAAATCAAAGCTGAGATGTTGCAAGTCACCATCAACTCGCGCCATCAAGACGCATTGAACCGCGCCCGCATCACCACCCGTCACGCCGCCGATGCCATGCGCGCCAACGTTACGCTCGAACTGATCGCAATGGATTTGCGGATCGCCGCCAACGCCGTCGGTGAAATCGTCGGCAAAACGACGACTGAAGATTTGCTCGATTCCATCTTCAGCACGTTCTGCATTGGGAAATAAAAACGGTTCTATTTCTTAAGCGTCAAGAGCACGATCAGGATCGGCGCGAGAATTCCCGCCAGCAGACAATAAACGGTGATTTTTTTGCGGCCGAAGCGATAAGCCATTACGACGCCGAGAAGAATTGTGAACACCAGACAAACCGCCATCGCGATCACAAACCACTCCATGTAAGGCGACGACAGTCCGCCCGATTTAGGTATGTGTCCGGTGTGGATCGTGGAAAGATATGCGAGTGCGGCCGAACCATGCTCGTTCTTTTTTGAGGCGCCGAGGCCAAACATTTGCCACAGACCAGAAATGGCAAAGAAAACAATCATGGGCGCAAAAATGCAGCCCAAGTAAAGATGAAGATCACGGAGTTTTTTCATGGAAAATTCTACGGCGGACAAATTAAAGAACGATTCGAAAATGTAAATCATCGTTGTCGCGGGTGGCTCGGTCATTCAATTTTTGACACGCGCCCGCCGCTGTTTATCCTTTCCCCATGCGCATTGTTCAAGTTTCGCTCGGAGATCGTAGTTACGCCATCAAGGTCGGTGGTGGATTATTGCCGCGTCTCGGTGCGGCGTGCGCGCAACTCAAGCTGGGTCAACGTTGCGCCGTCATCACCGATTCCAACGTTGGTAAATATTACGCCGCGGTCGCGCTGAAATCACTTTCCGCCGCGGGTTTTGAACCTGTGCTCATCACCGTGCCTGCTGGTGAAACCTCCAAGCGCGTCGCGCTAGTGGAAAAATGTTACGACCAACTCGCGGCGCAACGGCTCGAACGAAAATCTTTTATCATCGCGCTCGGTGGCGGCGTGGTCGGCGATCTCGCGGGATTCGTGGCCGCAACGTATCTGCGCGGCATTCCGTTCGTGCAAGTGCCCACCTCACTGCTCGCGCAAGTAGACAGTTCCGTCGGTGGTAAAACCGGCGTTAATTTGCGCGCGGGAAAAAATCTCGTCGGTGCGTTTTACCAGCCTAAATTAGTGCTCTGCGATCTGGACACATTCAAGACCTTGCCCGAACGCGAATTTATTTCCGGCCTCGCCGAAGTCATCAAATATGGAATTATTTACGACGCCAAACTGTTCGCGCAGCTTGAACGCGATCTGCCGAAAATCTTGAAACGCGATCCTAAAATATTGGCGCAAATTGTAGCCCGTTGCTGCGAAATTAAGGCGGACGTCGTCGGGCAGGACGAAACGGAAAATGGTCTGCGCGCCATTTTGAATTTCGGCCACACCATCGGCCACGCAATTGAAAATAGTTCCGGTTACGGAAAATATTTACACGGCGAAGCGATTTCCATCGGCCAAGTCGCCGCGGCAAAATTATCTGGCAAGATCCTAGGTTTATCGGTGAACGAAGTGGAGCGGATTGAGAAATTATTCACCCGCGCCGGCTTGCCCGTGCAGATCAAATTAAATCCCTCCTCGCGCAAAAAACTATTCGCCGCCATGTTGCTCGATAAAAAAGTCAGCGCGGGCGAAGTGAAATTTGTGCTCGCGAAAAAAATTGGCCAGGTCGTCTGGGGACAAAAAGTTTCTACCGCGCTGATCGAAGAAGTTTTGGCGTCATAGTCTGACGTTTTTAACCGCCAATCGGCGCTGACTTTTCGCAGATTAAAAATGTGAAGCGCGGCGGTATCGTCCTCGACCCGCCGCCGCCAGCCTCGAAACATCGTCGCTTGAGAGTGTTTTTGAAGCTTGGACGCTGGGTTATTTTTTCTTCTTCGCGGCCTTCGTCTCCGCTTGCAAATAATCCAATTCGTCCTGCAACTCGGCTTTGACCTTTTTCTCCATGCGATCAATGAACAAGAGTCCGTTCAAATGATCCACTTCATGCTGCACGGCACGCGCGAGTAAACCGCCGCAACGGAAAGAAATCGGTTTGCCCTTTTCGTTGAGCGCGGTGACATCCACGGATTCCGGGCGCGATATCTCGGCAAAAATTTCCGGAAAACTTAAACATCCTTCGCTGCCTTTCACCGGTTCGCCGACGGGGGTGACGATCGGATTGATCAACACCAGCGGCATGATTTCATCCACGTCCGCCGGCTTGCCGTCGAGTTCCAAAGTGGACGGACGTTCCTTCGCCGCGCCGCGCACATCAATCACCGTCAATTGCAACGCGCGTCCGATCTGTTGCGCCGCGAGGCCGACGCCGTGATTTTCCTCCATCGTCTCCATCATGTCGGCGATGAGCTTTTTGATTTCCGGCGTGACGGATTCAACCTTCGCGCCTTTTTGCCGGAGCACCGGCGTGCCAAAATTAACAATTTCCAAAACCATAAAAATTTAATCTGCCGTTACGTTTAAGATTTCCAAAATCCGCTGTAATTCGTCATCGCTGAAAAACGTGACTTCCAACGCGCCTTTGCCTTGGGCGTATTTCAAGTGAACTTTCGTGCCGAACTTTTCGCGCAATTTTTCTTCCAGCCGCGCGATGTTGGAATCAATCGGCACGATCGCCGGAGTTTTTCCATTGATCGTATCGCCGGAAATTTTCTGGCTGCGCGTTTGCAACTTCGCGATCAAACCTTCCGTCTGCCGCACGTTCAAGCCTTCGCCGATGATGCGATCCGCCGCGAGCTTTTGATTTTTTTCATCCGCCAAACCGAGGATCACCTTCGCGTGGCCGACAGAAATTTTTCCTTCGCGAATGAAGCTTTGCACGATTGCCGGCAGTTTCAGTAAACGCGTCGCGTTCGCCACCGCCGCGCGGCTTTTGCCGACTTTTACCGCGATTTCTTCCTGCGTCAGTTTAAATTGTTCCGCGAGCTGCGCATAGCCGAGTGCTTCTTCGAGCGCGTTCAGATTTTCGCGCTGCAGATTTTCAATGAGCGCGAGTTCCAATACCGAGCGATCATCCGCTTCGCGTGTGATGACGGGCACTTCCGGCAGATTCAAAAGCTGCGCCGCGCGCCAACGCCGTTCACCCGCAATCAATTCAAAAAAACCATCGCGTTCGCGCACGATGAGCGGCTGCACGATGCCTTGTTCACGAATCGAATCGGCAAGTTCGCGCAACGTTTCGGCAGAAAATTCCTTGCGCGGCTGCATCGCGGTGGGCCGGATTTTATTGAGCGGAACGCGCAAGACGCGTTCGCGATTATCCAGTGGAACCGGTGCGCCGGGCGCGCTGTCAGTGGATGGAACGGGCGTTACGGGCGCAACTTGTCTCGGCGGTTGATTTCCGCCCAGCAATGCGCCCAGACCACGTCCCAATGCAGGTTTTGCCATGCAATCAGAGTGTCGCAGGGCGGAGAAGATGTCAATTTGAAGCGCGCCGGAATCGTCAATGAAACCAGCGCGCGGACGAATTTATTGCAAGGAAGAAAAATCGCCGAGCGGACGGGTGAACGTCGCGCGCGCCGGTTGGCCGATCAAGGTATCCGCCGTGGCTTTCACGCTGCCGGATGTCGCGGCGAAGGGCAGGGCGACCACGAAGACCACCGAGCCAAAAATGGTTGCCAGAAAACAGCCCGGTCGCGCCAGCACGACGTCGCCAACGACATTCAACGGATCTTCCGAGGCACGGCTGGTGGTGACACTGCCCATGGCCATCACCCAAACACAAATGGTTATCAGTAATTTTGTTTTCATAAAAGTTACCTTTCATAGGAACACTGCACTCACGCCGATGGCAATTCAAGTTATTTGTGCTTCGCATTTTAAGCTGTATCTTTGCCCCCGTGAGTCACAAAAGCGCACGCATTGCCACGATGATCGAGTCCTTTCGCGGACACGAATTGGACGCCCATTACCTCGGCTATTTTGACTGTTTCAACCGCCAACTTTTTTACGAGGCGCACGATGTCCTCGAAGATCTATGGCTCGCGGATAAATACGGACCGAACGGAGATTATTACAAAGGCCTCATCCAACTCGCCGGCGCCTTTGTGCATCTGCAAAAAAATCGTCTACGCCCATCGGCCGCCTTGTTCAAGCTTGCGCGCACGAATTTCGAAAAATATCCGCCTATGCACGAACAATTGAATCTCGAAGCCGTGCAATTGATTATTGATGGCTGGCTGTTTCGCTTGGAGAAAGACGAATTCACCATCAATCCGTTGTTGCCCACGTGCGTCCCGCAACTTGCGTTGTCGAAAAAATCATGAGCCAAAAAACCATCGCTATCATTGGCGCGTCTGCCGATCGCAGCAAATTTGGCAACAAAGCCGTGCGCGCTTTTGTGCGGCAAGGCTATGACGTTTATCCGGTGAATCCGAAAGCAGCGTTGATCGAAGGCTTGCCTGTGTTCAGTCACATCGCGGATGTTCCGGTGCGGCCAAACTTGATTAGCGTATATCTACCGCCGCCTGTGCTGTTGAAAATTCTGCCCGACATCGCCGCGCGCGGTTGCGATGAATTGTGGCTGAACCCCGGAACCGAATCCGCCGAAGTTCTGGCGGCAGCCGAACGTCTGGGCTTAAACGTCATTCAAGCCTGCAGCATCGTCGCCATCGGCCTCTCGCCCAGTGAAGTTTAAACGACGGAGCGCCGATCTCCTGATCGGTTCGTTGTAATATTCAAACTTGCCGATCAGGAGATCGGCGCTCCCCAGCGGCTTCATTACGATTTTTTTCAACCAACCACTTGACAGATTTTCTATTATTCTGTAATTTCTGTTTAGACAGAAATTAAAGAAATATGAATCCGCTAAGTTCAGTCGAACAAAAGTTTATCCTGCATTGGGGCGAGATGGGCACCAAGTGGGGCATCAACCGCACTGTCGCGCAAATCCACGCGCTGCTCTACATCTCGGCCAAGCCGCTCAATGCTGAAGAAATCAGCGATGCGCTCGGTGTGGCGCGTTCCAATGTCAGCAACAGCCTCAAGGAATTGCAAGGCTGGCGCATTGTGAAGCTCATTCATGTGATGGGTGACAAGCGCGATCATTTTGAGGCGTTGCCGGACGTGTGGGAAACGTTTCGTATCGTGCTGGATGAACGCAAAAAGCGTGAGATTGACCCGACCCTCGCTGTTCTGCGCGAATGCATCGCTAAGGCTGAGGAAGATGGTGCCACCGGCAAATATACCGAGCAACGCCTGCGCGACCTCGCCGGATTTTTTGAAACCACGAACGATTGGTATGCACAGATCAGCCGGTGGCCGACGAGTGCCTTGACGAAGTTCGTGAAGCTCGGTGATAAAATTCAAAAACTGTTGGGTCTTGGCAAATGACGTAGAGGCGCGGGCGTCCCACCCGTGAGTTGAGGTTTCGTAGTGAACCAAATTTTGTGAACGCAACCATTCCAAATCAAGCGGTTGAAGCCGCGCGTGGCTGGGTGTTTTACGATGGCGAATGTTCGCTGTGCCTCGCCACCGTCGCCCGATTCGCGCCGCTGTTGCGTCGCCATCAATTTGATTTGGCGCCGTTACAAACGCCGTGGGTGCAACAACGGCTGGGTCTCAATGCAAATGAGCCGCTGGCGGAGATGAAGCTGCTCGCGGCGGACGAGCAAATTTATGGCGGCGCGGACGCGTTGTTGCAGATCGCCAAGAAAATATGGTGGGCGTGGCCGTTATTCGCATTGGCGCAGATTCCTGGCGTGACGCCTTTATTCCATCTGCTTTACCGCTGGGTCGCGGCAAATCGGACGTGTGTCGGAAATGTATGCCAGATGCCCAGGAAAAATCATTTTGCTGACTACGCATGCCTGATCGCGCTGCCAACGTTGGCATTACTCGCCCGCAATGTTTTTCCTGCGTGGATATTCATGTGGTTGCTGGCCTTCGCGATTTACTTCGGTTGCAAATGGCTGACATGGCGGCAAGCCGTGCGGCAAATGAGCAATGTGAAAACAACTTTTTCGTTCGGCTATTTATTCGGTTGGATCGGCATGGACGCGCGGAAATTTCTTGAAGTAAAACCAATCACAATCGCACTGAAACCGAGCGATTGGTTGTGGGCGACAATCAAAATTATTTTCGGCGCAACGTTGATCTGGTTCGTCACCCGTCATTTTGTTGCCACGCAACCGTTGCTTGCGGGTTGGATTGGTATGGTCGGAATCATTTTATGCCTGCATTTCGGGTTGTTTCAATTTCTGGCGCTCGCTTGGCAACGCATTGGTGTGAACGCGCAACCTATCATGCGCGAACCATTACGGGCAACGTCGCTGGCGGACTTCTGGGGCCGACGCTGGAACGGCGCGTTTCATTTTCTCGCGAATGATTTTATTTTTCGCCGGATGTTGCGCAAATACGATGCGACGACGGCAATCTTGCTGGTGTTTCTGATTTCGGGCGTGATCCATGACCTCATTATTTCGCTGCCCGCGCATGGTGGTTATGGTTTGCCGACAACGTATTTTCTGATCCAAGGGCTCGGCGTTATTTTTGAACGAACGCCTTTCGCGAAACAAATAGGTCTTGGGCAAGGCTGGCGTGGCTGGTTGTTTGTATTCATTTGCACCGTCGCTCCGGCCTTTTGGTTATTTCATCCACCATTCATCCAAAACGTAATCCTGCCGATGCTTCACGCCATCGGTGCAACCTGAAAGAGAAATAATGAAAATATTAAATCTGACTCTGTTGCTTCAATTCGCTGGACTGCTACATCTCGGTTTGATTTGCGCCGGGGCAATGATGCCGCGGGCGATAAACTTACGCGCCAACATCGCGCCGTTACCGCCGATGATTCGCCAACTGTTCTGGACCTATTACGCGTTCATCGGTTTATGCTTGGTGAGCTTTGGATTGATCACGTTTATCTTCGCGCCAACGTTGGCGGCGGGCGGCGGACTGTCGCGAGCACTCTGCGTTTTCTTAACCGCGTTTTGGACAATCCGCCTGATCGCTGCGACATTTGTGTTCGATGTGCGTCCGTATCTGACGAATCCGCTTTGGCGGCTAGGCTATTACGCGACGAATGTTGTCTTCACCTGTCTACCGATCATTTATGCGTGGGCGGCATGGAAAGGCGGTCGGCCATGAATCCAAACGCTGCTACCTTGTCGCCGATCGCCACGATTGAATGGCACGATCTCCTCACGTTGACGCCGCTCGAACGCGCGTGGGAATTATTGCTCAGCCTGCCGTGGCTGATCCTCTCGTTGATTTGTTACGCCAACGGATGGTGGTGGTTGGGATTGCCATGCTCATTTTACTTTTTTCTGACCGGCTTGCGGCAATCGCACAATGCCCAACATTATACCATGGGTTTACCCCGAATGGTTCAAGACGTGGTTCTGTTCGCACTGAGCGTGCTGATGCTTTCTTCGATGCATGCGGTGCAAGTGACGCATATGCACCATCATCGCCATTGTTTGGACGACGAAGATGCGGAGGGCGCGACCGCTCGCTTGCCGTGGTGGCGCGCTTTGCTGGTCGGTCCATTGTTTCCCATCCGACTGCACGCAGCGGCCTGGCGGCAGGCAAAATTCCACAAGCGCATATGGATTGCCGGCGAATTATTGGGTGTGGCCGTAGTTCTTTTCGCCGTCGTTGTCAGCGTGGATTCGCTGGCGTGGCATTGGCATTTTGGCGCCATGATCGCGGGCGAATGTTTTACCGGATTTTTTGCCGTCTGGACGGTGCATCACGATTGCGGCCCGGATGAAGTCGGCCTCACGCAACGCGGGCGGTGGCTGAATTGGGTTTCTTACTCGATGTTCTTTCATGCGGAACATCACTTGTTTCCCGCCGTGCCAACGTGCCACTTATCTATCCTAGCTAAACGACTGGATGCGGTGACCGCAAAATTTGCTACCAAGCAAGTCATCGCGAACAAACTTAAATTGCCTGCAACCAAACATCGGCTGACAGCCAATTTTGAAATGCCATGAAATCGGCCAACACCATCAACCATCAGATGCCGCGCTTTCAATTGTCGGCCATGAGCGGCGTGATCGAGCGGCGAATGTTGATCAACTTTCGCTGTGATCGGACGGTGTTGGCGCAATTGTTGCCGCCGCCATTTCGGCCAAAATTGATTCACGGATGGGGCGTGGCAGGCATTTGTCTGATTCGACTAGGCGGTATGCATCCCGCATTTCTGCCGCTGCCAAATTTGTTCACCTCCGAAAATGCGGCGCATCGCATCGCGGTCGAGTGGGATGAAAATGGCGTAACGCAGGAAGGCGTTTTTGTGCCGCGTCGCGACACCAACGCGTGGTTGAATCGGATTGCTGGCGGCAAATTATTTCCCGGCATCCAGCACGCGGCAAAGTTTGAAGTCAGCGAAGCTGAAAATCATTTCAAGCTCAGGATGCGCAGTCAAGACGGCGTGGCCGCGATTGAGGTTGCGGCGCACGTGACGCCGGATTTGCCGGAGGATTCTGTTTTCAAATCTTTGACCGAGGCTTCAGAATTTTTTCGCGGCGGGGCCGTGGGTTGGTCGGCGCGAGCTGAATCAAATGATCTGGATGGCATGGAGCTGGTGTGTCGCGAATGGCGCATGGAACCCCTTGCGGTTGAGCGCGCCGAATCCAGTTTTTTTGAAAACCCAAACATATTTCCGTCAGGCTCCCTAAAATTTGATAGCGCTTTTCTCATGCGTGATATTGGTCACGAATGGCAGGCGCGCGGGCGGCTGGTTATTGCTCAAACATAAACACTATGAAAACACGAATCATTCTTGCGGGCGGTGCGGGCTTTCTCGGTCAGGCGTTGGCAAAAATGTTTTTGCAACGCGGTTGCGAAGTCATCGTGCTGACGCGTTCGCCGTCGGCGCGCAAAGATAAGGCGAAGGAAATTTATTGGGACGCAAAGTCGCTGGGCGATTGGGCAAAGTTGGTGGACGGCGCAGAGGTCGTTATCAATCTCGCGGGCAAATCGGTGGATTGTCGTTACACCAAAGCAAATCGCCAAGCCATCATCGCTTCGCGCGTAGATTCGACACGTGTGCTGGGCGAGGCCATTGCGCAAAGCCAGCAACCGCCGCGCGTCTGGCTGAATTCCAGTTCCGCAACGCTTTACAAACACACATTCACGACGCCGATGACGGAAAGTGGCGAAATCGGGGCGACGCCAGAAGCGCACGACGCTTTTTCCATCGAAGTCATCGAGCGCTGGGAACGCGCGCTGAACGAAGCGCCGACGCCGAACACGCGCAAAGTGGCGCTGCGCATCACGTTGGTTTTCGGCAAGGAAGGCGGCGTGTTTCCAGTGTTGCAACGACTCGCGCGTTTTCGTTTGGGCGGCGCGCTGGGTAGCGGCAAACAATTTGTTTCGTGGATTCATCTCGAAGATTTTTGTCGCGCGGTGGA
The DNA here is from genome assembly GCA_026225255.1 of Methylacidimicrobium fagopyrum. GTDB lineage: Bacteria > Verrucomicrobiota > Verrucomicrobiia > Limisphaerales > UBA11358 > UBA11358. The sequence continues at coordinate 15,291 of JAMFSJ010000076.1, forward strand.
ATGGATTATCGCCAAATACGATTTGAGCGGGCCGATTAATTTGGCCGCGCCGAATCCGTTGCCAAATCGCGAAACGATGCGACTCATTCGCGAAAGTTGTGGCGTGCCGTCCGGTTTGCCCGCGACGGAATGGATGTTGGAAATCGGTGCGTTTTTTCTACGAACGGAAACGGAATTGCTATTAAAAAGCCGTTACGTTGTGCCCAGAAAATTGGTGGCTTCCGGTTTTGAATTTCAATTTGCGGAACTGCCCGAGGCATTGAAAAATTTAAATCTTTAAGGCGTGTTAACCCAAAAGCGCAGGGCCTCAACCCTCCGGGCAAAGCCGCCCCCGCCGCGCTCCGGAATTTTGTGGCCAGCTCGAAACAACGAATTGCCTCGACTGGAAGCGGCAGTGGATTTATTAAAAGCGGACAGTCGTCTGCGAATGACGTGTTGCCTGAGTCTCACATTATGAACGAAAACGCGCTCATTTCGGTCGTGCTGAAAATACTAGCGGTGCTCTTGCTGGTGTTGCTGAATGCGTTTTTTGTCGCCGCGGAACTGGCGTTGGTGCGCATTCGCGATTCGCAACTTGCCCCGCTCGCCGCCAAAGGCAACCGCCGCGCGCAGACGGCCCGGCACATCATCGCGCACATCGATTCCTACATCGGCGCGACGCAGTTCGGCATCACGCTCGTGAGCATGGGTCTCGGCGTCGCGGTCGAACCTGTGTTCCGCGAATTGCTCAATCCACTCTTTAACTTGGCCGGCATCGCGTCAGAATTATTGAAACATAACATCACGCTCGGCGTCGGCTTTTTCGTGAACTGTTTTCTGCTCATCGTCGCGGGCGAACTCGTGCCCAAAGCAATTGCCATCCGTCGCACGCTGTCCACCGCCCTGTGGGTCGCGACCCCGTTAAATTTATTTTATCGCCTGTCGTTTCCGTTCATCTGGCTGTTGCATTGGTCGTCGCAAAAAATGGTGCAGCAACTGGGCATCGCCACGGGCGATTCGCAATCCGGCCAGTCGGAAGATGAATTGCGCATCGTGCTCGCAGCGGCGCAAGGTTCCAGTGATCGTCGCAATTTGATTCTCAACGCATTGGATTTGCGCCATCGCACCGCGCGCGAAGTCATGCGTCCGCGCAATGAAATCACCGTCTTCAACGCCGCCGCGCCGATCGCCGATTGCATCGCGCTCGCGGAAAAAACGCGTTACTCGCGCTTTCCCATTTGCGACGACGGTGATCCTGACAAGGCGCGCGGCGTGATTCATATCAAGGATCTTTACGCGCAACGCGACAAGGCGCGCACGGTGGCGGACTTGTTGCCCGTGGCGCGAAAATTAATTTGCGTGCCGGAAAGTGCGCGGCTGGAAAAACTGTTGCCGCGTTTTCTCGAAAAGAAATTGCACTTCGCGCTGGTCGTGGATGAATTCGGCGGGACGCTCGGCGTCGTCACTTTAGAAAATGTGATTGAAGCGTTGATCGGCCAGATTCAAGACGAGTTCGATTCGGAAAAATTGGAGCTGACGCACATCGGAGAAAATGTGTGGGAAGCCGCGGGAACATTGCCGTTGCACGAGTTGGAAAAAATTATCGGCCTCGTGCCGCACGAAGAAAATGTGGCGACGGTCAGCGGTTGGGTGACGCAAAATTTTGGCGGTTTTCCGAAGGCCGGCGACACGTTTATCGCTAATGCGTTCGACCTGCGCGTCGAAGAAATGGACGGCCCGCGCGTGGCGCGTTTAAAGATCAGCCAGCGCGTGGCCGCCGAAGCGCACGCGTCGGAAATAACTTCTTAACTCAGAAACGGGAGCCAAGGCGGAGCTGCTTGGGGCTTAATGTTCCGTGCTTTTATTTGCCAAGTGCTTGCAAAAAAAACAACATGACGGCGTGAGTCAATTTCTCCAGCGCGCCGAAAGTGAAATCCACCAGCGTGGATTATTTTCACGCGGCCAAAAAATTCTCGTCGCTGTTTCCGGCGGCGTGGATTCAATGGTTCTGTTGCACACGCTCCATTTGTGCGCCCCCAAAAATCGTTGGAAAATTTCGGTCGCCCATTTCAATCATCAACTGCGCGGGCGCGCCAGCATTGCCGATGAAAAACTCGTCCAACAAGTCGCGCAGAAATTAAAATTGCCGTTCTGCGTCGATCGCGCGGATGTTAAAAAGTTTGCTGCGCAGGCGAAGATTTCCATCGAGATGGCCGCGCGTCAATTGCGTCATGAATTCTTTGCCCGCGTCGCGCGTGAACAAAAATTTTCAAGCGTCGCGCTCGCGCAGCACGCCGACGATCAAGTGGAACTCTTTTTTCTGCGCTTGCTGCGGGGCACCAGCGGCGAAGGTTTGGCGGGCATGAAATGGCGTTCAGCATCATCCGCCGATAAAAAAATCTCGCTCATCCGTCCGTTATTGGGCTTTTCCAAAGCGGAAGTTTTGGAATTTGCCGCGACGGAAAAAGTCCGATTCCGCGACGACGCGACCAATTTCTCCAACGATTTTCTCCGTAACCGGATCCGCAACGAATTATTACCGTTGCTCACAAAAAACTACCAGCCCGGTTTGACGAAGGCCGTTTTGCGGCTGATGGAAATCACCGGCGCGGAATCGGAATTTGTCAGCGCCGTAGCCCGGGCGTCCCGCCCGTGGGTTTCAAATAACAAGGGAGGTGCGAAATTAGAAACTCACGGGCGGGAAGCCCGGGCCACGGCGACTTTTGATAAACTGTCGGTTGCGGTTCAGCGAAAAGTTTTGCAGCAACAATTTGTTGAAGCGGGCATTGTCACGGATTTCGAATTGGTGGAACAATTGCGTGCATCTCCGGAAAAATTTGTGAGCGTCAGCTTGGAGTTTTCCGTGGCGCGCGATGTCGCGGGTAAGATTTCGGGGCGACGACAATCGGTGGTGGAAAAATTTAGGGACGACGAACTTAAAGTCTCGGGCAGGGCAGGGCGGGTGGAATTTGGCGGTCGAAAATTTGATTGGGCTTTTAAAAAATACGGCGGCGCGCGCGTCAGCCAACAGCCGCGAACGGAATTTTTTGACGCTGATAAAATCGGCGGGGAAATTATTTTGCGATATTGGCGCGCAGGCGACCGATTTCAGCCAATTGGCTTACGTTCGGCGGCAAAATTGCAGGATTTATTCGTTAACGCCAAGGTTCCGGCGACCGAAAGGCGCCGTTTAGGTTTGGCCACCACGGCTGCGGGCGAGATTTTTTGGGTGGAAGGCTTGCGGATTGGTGAACGGTTCAAGCTGACGCCGGAAACGAAGCGGCAATTGGTTTGGCGATTTGAAAAAGGACCGATGGGACTCATTGGACTGGGGTGACTTCTAACCCCAGACCCCGGATCCGAGCCGCCCGACCCTCGCCTCCCCAAATTTACCGCTTAATTCGCTTTACAGCCGATTCCTAAATTATTATCTTCTCCCACTCATTTAACTTATGGAAGCGAAGACAAAGACGATTGAATCATTTAAGACGCACGCGAAAGACACCGGTTCTGCCGACGTGCAAATCGCGCTACTCACCGAGCGCATCAACCATTTGACCGGTCATTTGCAAGGTAATAACAAAGATCACAGCTCGCGTCGCGGGTTGTTGATGATGGTCAGCCAACGCCGTCGTTTGCTGGATTACCTGCATAATACCGACCTGACCCGTTATCAAACGGTCACCAAGAAGCTTAAGCTGCGCAAATAATTTTATTACGGAAGGCGCGGCTTTTTTATTTTCACGCAAGCCCGCCTTCTGTTTCTGGATTTGGCCGCCTTTACGCGAGCGGGTGAATCCACCAACCTAATTCGCGTAAAAAATTCCGTCCGCCTCCAGGGAAATTTCAATCAGCTTCGACTAGTTCGCGGTTGATTGAAGTTCCTCGGGTGGCGGCGGGCTAGTTAATATGCCAGAAAAAATTACCGCCCAACTCGGCGACAAACAAATCATTATCGAAACCGGCAAGTTGGCCAAGCAGGCTGACGGTGCCGTGACGGTGCAACTCGGTGAAACCATCGTGCTCGTGGCCGCCGTCGCCGCGACGAAAGCCAAAGATGGCCAAGACTTTTTTCCGTTGACCGTGGATTACCGCGAAAAAGCGGCCGCCGCCGGAAAGTTCCCCGGCGGTTACTTCAAGCGCGAAGGCCGTCCGACCGAAAAAGAAATTCTCACCTGCCGCCTCACCGATCGTCCGATTCGCCCGTTGTTCCCCAAAGGTTGGTATAACGAAGTCCAAGTCCAGACTGTGCTGTTGAGCGCGGATGGCGAAAACGATCCCGATATTTTGAGCATCATTGGCGCGAGCGCGTCGTTGATGGTCAGCGATATTCCGTGGGCCGGACCGCTCGGCGCGGTGCGCGTCGGTCGCGTTGACGGGAAATTTATTGCGAACCCCACGCACGCTGAACAAGCGGAGAGCGATCTCGATCTCGTCTATGTCGGCAACGAAAAAGACATCGTGATGTATGAAGGCGCGGCGAAAGAAATCACCGAAGCCGACTTCAATGCCGCGTTGGTATACGCGCAGGCAGCTATCCAGCCGTTGATCACCGCCCAAAAAGAATTGGTCGCGAAAGTTGGCAAAAAGAAACGTGAAATCACGTTGAAAATTGTCCCGGACGAAATTTTGGCCCTCGCCAAAAAGCTAGCGGGTGACCGTTTTGTGCCCGCGTTGTTGACGCCCGGCAAGCTCGCCCGCGAAGGCGCTTGCAATGCGATCAAAAACGAAGTCGGCGAAAAGCTCGTCGCGCAATTTGGCGCGGAAAAAGTCACGCCGTTCGTCATCAACGACGCATTTTATTATATCCAAAAAGAAGCCGTCCGCAGTTTGATCTTGGACAGCGGCAAACGTTTGGACGGTCGTAATTTTGAACAAGTCCGTTCGATCACCAGTGAAATCGGGGTGTTGCCGCGCTCCCACGGTTCCGCGATTTTCGCGCGTGGCGAAACGCAGTCACTCACGTTGGCGACGCTCGGCACGGGCGACGACACTCAGGAATTTGATTCTTACACCGGCGGGGCGACGGAGAAGAAATTCTTGTTGCATTATAACTTCCCGAATTTCTCCGTCGGCGAAACTGGCCGTATCAGCGGTCCCGGTCGTCGCGAAATCGGTCACGGTGCTTTGGCTGAACGCAGCATCGCGCCGATGATTCCGACGCAGAATTATCCTTACACCATCCGCGTGGTCAGCGAAATCATGGAATCGAACGGTTCCACCTCGATGGCTTCCGTTTGCGGCGGCACGTTGGCCTTGATGGATGCGGGCGTTCCGTTGATCCGTCCGGTCGCTGGTATCAGCGTCGGTATCTGCACCGAAGGCGAAGGCAGCAACATTTCCAAATACAAATTGCTCACCGACATCATCGGCTGGGAAGATGCGTATTGCGACATGGATTGCAAAATCGCCGGCACGGAAAAAGGCATTACCGGTTTCCAACTCGATCTCAAATTGAAAGGTCTGCCGCACGCCATCATGGTGGAAACGGTGGAAAAAGCGCGCATCGCCCGCTTGCACATCTTGGCGGAAATGGCCAAGACGATTTCCACTCCGCGCACGGAATTGAGCAAATATGCTCCGCGCATTGAGATCGTGAAGATCAATCCGGAAAAGATCGGTGCCTTGATCGGACCGGGCGGCAAGAATATCAAGAAGCTCGTCGAAGAATCCGGTTGCGAAATCGACATCCAAGACGACGGCACGGTCAACATCTTCTCCGTTTCGGCGGAAGGCATGAAGATCGCCAAGGACGCGATTGTCGGCATGAGCGCCGAAGCTGAAATCGGCAAAATCTATCGTGGCAAAGTGGTCACGGTGAAAGAATTCGGCGCGTTCGTCGAATTTCTTCCCGGAAAAGACGGCTTGGTCCACATCAGCGAGCTCGCAAACTTCCGCGTGAAAAACACGGAAGACATCGTGAAAGTCGGCGACGACATCACGGTGAAGTGCCTCGGCGTGGATGAAAAAGGCCGCGTCCGTCTCTCGCGCAAAGCCGCGATGGAAGATCGCGACAAGCAGGAAGCCGCCGCCGCCGAACCGGCTGCCCCGGCCGCTCAAGCGTAATTCTGTAAAAATAATTCAAGGCGCGAAGGATAAAACCTTCGCGCCTTTTTTATTTTCTAAATTGGAGCGCGGACAGTCGTCCGCGAGTTGAAGGGAAAAACTCCAAACCCCAAACTTCAATCCGACCCGCAACGGAGCGCCGAGCATTGCTCGGCTCCGTGATTGCCGTTGCCGAGCAATCCGCCTCGTCCTCTCCCCGATTTTTTTTAAAATAAGTTCGTGGACGAGGACGAGAACGTGGGCAAGGACGAAGATTTAAGAAATGATTTAACGCAAAGCTGCACAAGGGGTTTGACTACGTTGCTCGGCAAAAGTAAATTCATTGGTGAAATGCTGGCTGCTGAATCAAAAGTGGTGACTTCGGGTTTGACCGATTCGCCAAATGTTGACCCCGCTCGTTCCTGGAAAAAAATTGTGGAACCGGTGGAACCTTTTCTCCATGCGGTGACGCAACAACTCGTGCGTCAGGCGCGTGATTTCGATCCGCAAATCGTGCCTTACGCGGAACACGCGCTGAACAACGGTGGCAAACATTTGCGCCCCACGCTCGTCGCGCTGGCCGCCGGATGTTTTGGCCAGCCCAATGAATCGCACGTCAAAGCGGCGGTCATCATTGAGATGGTGCACCTCGCCACGCTCGTTCACGACGATGTCATGGACGAAGCGGAGATCCGTCGCGGCAGCCCGACGGTGGCGGCGAAATGGGGGAATGAAATCGCGGTATTGTTTGGCGATTGTCTGTTCGCGCAGGCGTTGAAACTGGCTTCCAGTTATCCGACGCCGGAAGTTTGCCGCGCCGTGGCGTTGGCGACGAACACGGTTTGTTCCGGTGAAATTTTGCAGACGCAGCAACGCCGGAAATTTATCGCGGCGCAACGGGATTATTTTCGCGTCATCGAAATGAAGACGGGCGAATTATTCACGCTCTCGTGCGATCTCGCGGCGTTTTTGAGCGAAGCCACGCCGGAACAACGCGCCGCCTTGTGTGAATTCGGCGCGTCCGTCGGCATCGCGTATCAGGTTTACGATGATTGCGTGGACTTGTTCGGCACGGAAGCGAACGCTGGTAAATCGCTCGGCACGGATTTGGCGAAAGGTAAATTGACCTGGCCGCTGCTGCTCGCGTGGGAACGCGCCGATGCCATCGAACGCGATGCGTTGGAAAGCATGATTCAAAACTGGCAGCCGGAATATTTTCCGAAAGTGAACGCGTTGCTCGCAAAATACGAGACGTTCGCGCCGACCGTCGAGGTGATTGAACGTTATCTGGAACAAGCCCGTCAGGCGTTGAATGTGTTGCCGCCGTCAGCCGGTCGCACCGGTTTACTGGGATTAACTGATTTTCTTGCGCAACAAACGGCGGTTTTGGTGGTTCAATGAGCATGCTGATTATGTCTGAACCCGTCACCATGACCGACGACAACGAGCCCGTCGAAGAACACGAGAGCGAATTGGTTCAACGTTCGCGCAATGGCGATTTGACGGCTTATGACGAGTTGGTGAAGCGTTATCAGCAGCGCATTTACGCGACGATCTATCACATGACCTCGAATCACGAGGATGCGAACGATCTCGCGCAGGATTCGTTTATCAAAGCGTTTTCCGCGCTCAAATCGTTCAAAGGCGGTTCCACTTTTTACACGTGGCTCTACCGGATTGCGGTCAATAAAACGATCAATTTCCTGAAACAGCGCAAGAATAAGCATCATTTAAGCCTGAACGATTTGGATTTCAACGCCGAGAATGATCCTGATTTAGTGGCCTTGATTTCTCATAAAACGCCGCAGCGCGACGCGGGTTTATCAGAATTACAAAAAAAATTGAACGAGGCGTTACTAAAGCTGTCTGAACCACATAGAATGGTGGTAGTTTTACACGACGTGCAAGGACAGTCGCACGACGAAATAGCAGAAATCATGGGTTGCAATATTGGAACAGTTCGGTCGCGTTTGTTTTACGCACGCCAACAATTGCAGGGGTATTTAAACGAATACATCAAGGCAGCATGAACGATAACGAACAAAATTTTGAAGAACTGAAACACTTGCTGAAGCTTAAACGGCACGAGATTCCGCCGCCGGGTTATTTTCACAACTTTTCTGGCAATGTCATCGCCGGCATTCGTGCCGAACGCGAACTCGGTTCACGGACGCCGCAACTTTCTGAAATGTCGTGGCTGGCGCGATTCTTCCGAATTTTTGAAACGCGCCCCGGTTTGGTCGGCGGTTTTGCGACGAGCTTGGTGCTGGTGCTGGTCGGTGGGGTGGTGCTGACGGATCATTCCGATTCCGATTCGTCCAATATTATGCTGCCGGGTTCCTTTGGAGGTTCAGCGCCGTCGGCTGCCACGCAGCCCAATTATGCGCGGGTTGATAATTCCGCTTCATCCAGTGGTATCACCATCAGCACAAATCCCGCGACGAGTCTGCAACCGATGTCGTCGCTGTTTGGTCAGGCTAATCCGCTGTTCCAATCCGCGAACTTTGCGCCCGCCCAGTAAGCGAAACAAATTTAATCGAAGCTAAGGCGGAGCCACTGGCTCCGCCTTATTCTTTTTTTGGAGGCAACGAAAGTTCTCCATTCGCTCCGTTAGCTTCTATAAAATTCCGTTTGAAATGAGCAATCCGTCGCTTTGCCCGATCATTGATAAAAAGGTTTGGCGTAAAAATCTTTCACTTTTCGCGGTGTGCGCTTGAAACCCCACCGCGATTTTCATCTAATGCTGCCAGTGCCAACTCACGTCATTGCAGTCGCCAACCAAAAGGGCGGCGTCGGAAAAACCACCACCGCCGTCAATCTCGCCGCCTGCCTCGCAGCGTCCGGCCAGCGCGTTCTGCTATTCGATCTCGACGCGCAGGCGAACGCCACCAGCGGCGTTGGCTTGGAAAAAATCGAAGGCGCGAGTGCGTATCGCGTTTTGCTGGGTGAAGGGAATTTGCTCGAAAAGATCAAGCCCACCGCGTTCGAGCGTCTGGAAATGATTCCGAGCGAAATGGACATGTGCGCTGTGGATCTCGAACTCGCGAGTCAGGAAAATTATCTGCAACGCCTGACGCAAACGCTCCAGCCGGTGCTGGACAGCGGACGTTTTGACGTGGTGCTGATTGATTGTCCGCCGTCAACGAGTTTGCTCACCTTGAATATTTTCATGGCGTGCGACAAAATTCTGGTGCCGCTGCAATGCGAATATTTTTCGCTCGAAGGTGTTTCGTCGCTCACGCGCATGTTCGGCCAGTTGCGCGATAGCGGACAAAATCCGCGTCTGGAAATATTCGGCATCGTGATGACCATGTTCGATGGCCGCACGAAATTATCGAACGAAGTGGTGGCTGAAGTTCGCAACCTGCTCGGCGCGAAAGTGTTTGAAACCGTGATTCCGCGCACCACGCGTCTGGCCGAAGCGCCGAGTTTTGGCCAGCCGATCATCCATTACGACAAATACAGTTCCGGTGCCGCCGCGTATGAAATGCTCGCGCAGGAAGTGTTGGCGCGGTTGCAAACCTGACTCGCGGGGCTTTTGTGTCGTTATTTACGCTCCTCCCCCAATTTGAGAGGTTGCCGCCATTTTGAAAATCTCATAAATTCACCGCACATTTATTTTTATGGCCAAAGAAATTCTCGAAATGTTGATCGAAACCGCCACGTTGGAATTGCCCGACACCAAAACGTTGCGGCTCAAATGGCCGGACGGACACAATCCCGAATTCAAGACCGGCCAGTTCATCACCGTTTATTGGCCGGATACGCCGACTTATAAACGCGCCTATTCGCTTTCATCCTGCGCGCTGGATCGCGGTGCTTACGAAGTCACCGTTAAGCGCGATGGCAAGATGGGCACGCGCATCGTGGATTGGGCCAAGTCAGGCGATAAAATGTTCGTCATTCCGCCGGTTGGAAAATTTCTGCCGCAGTTTGACAAACACTTGGTCTGCATCGCCGGCGGTTCCGGCGTGACGCCGTTCCGCGCTTTCGCCCGCGAAGCCACGCGCCGCAAACTGGATACAAAAATCACCGTGATTTATAGCGTGCGCCAGCCGAAGGACATTATTTTCAACACGGAATTTCTGGAACTCGAAAAAGAAAATCCGAATTTCAAATTTCTCGTCACCTGCACGCGCGCGATGCCGGAAGATAATTGGGCCGGTCGCAACGGACGCATTGATTCCCATCTCGTTAAATCACACGTCACGGATCTGGCGAACACCGTTTTCTATGCTTGCGGCCCTAATGCGCTCGTCGAATTCGCCGAAGGTTTGGTCTTCGAACTTGGCGCGCCGAAAGAACAGATGAAGACGGAGAAGTGGGGCTGAGTTTCGGCCACAGATGGACACAGATGAAACACAGATAAAGACAAAGCCAGCGATGGTCGGATTTTCCATCTGTGTTTCATCGGTGAAAATCTGTGGCTAAAATAATTTCATGTTAAAACAAACGGCACTTTATTCCGCGCACCAGAAGCTGGGTGCGAAACTCATTGATTTCGGCGGTTGGGAAATGCCGGTGCAATATACCAGCATCACCGACGAACATCTCGCCGTCCGCAACGCCGCCGGAATTTTTGACATCTCGCACATGGGCGAAGTCACCGTCAGCGGCACGGGCGCGGTGCAATTTCTCAATTCTGTCCTTACGAACGACATCCGCAAACTCGCGGCGGGCGAAGGCCAATACACGCTGATGTGCAATGAACGCGGCGGCGTGGTGGATGATCTTTACGCCTATCGTTTGTGCGATGACGTCTATTTTCTCATCATCAACGCCTCGCGCATCGAGCCCGATGTCGCGTGGTTGCAGGCGCAGGCGGCGAAGTTTTCGGGCGAACTGAAATTGACCGACACCTCGCACAATTACGCCGCTATCGCCGTGCAAGGCCCGCGCGTGGCCGAATTTATCAACACCGTCATTCCCGGTGCGTCCGTTTCTGCGATGCGCGTTAATGCCGTCATTGATTTGAAGAAAAATCAGATCGGCGGGTTCAAATATAACGGCCATAGCGTGTTGGTTTCGCGCACTGGTTACACGGGCGAAGACGGATTTGAAATCGTCGGTGGCGATGAATCCATCCAGCAATTGTGGGCTCAATTTTTGACGGTCGGCCAGCCGTTCGGTCTCAAGCCCGCCGGCCTGGGCGCGCGCGACACGTTGCGCACAGAAGTGTGCTATCCGCTTTACGGCCACGAATTGGACGAAGAAACCACGCCGATCGAAGCGGGCGTCGGCTTTTTCGTGTCGCTTGATAAGGGCGAATTTAACGGACGCTCGGTGTTAGCCGATCAAAAGGCGAACGGCGTGAAAAAGAAATGCGTCGCGTTCAAGATGACTGATAAATCCGCGCCACCGCGTCCGCATTATCCGATCTGGGCCAACGGCGCGCCGGTTGGCGAAGTTGTCAGCGGCACGCAAAGTCCGTCGCTCAACCTCGGCATCGGCCTGGGCTATGTGCCCGTGGAATTTGCGAAAGCAGGCAACGTGATCGAGATCGAAATTCGCGGCAAACGCGCCGCCGCCGTGATCGTGCCCAAGCCAATTTTCAAAAAGGCAGATAAATAAAGAATTCAGGAAGCTAGGAATAAAAAATCTTTCCTGCTTTCTTGCCTTCCTTATTAAAAAATTCTGCTTGGTGTCTGGGTGTCTTGGTGGTGAAATAAAACAAAATTTATGAGCAATATTCCTTCTGATCTTAAATACGCTAAATCACACGAATGGGTGCGCGTCAGCGGCGATACCGCGACCGTCGGCATCAGCGACCACGCGCAGGCCGAGTTGACCGATGTCGTGTTCGTCGAACTGCCCGCTGCCGGTCGTCAGGTGAAAGCCGGTGAAGCCTGTGCCGTGGTGGAATCCGTCAAAACCGCGAGCGACATCTATTCGCCCGTCAGCGGCGAAATCGTGGAACTCAATCCCCCCGTCGCCGATAATCCGAGCTTGGTGAACACCGAACCTTACGCCGGCGGTTGGTTTTTCAAAATCAAATTGAGCAATCCGGCTGAATTGAATGCGTTGCTCTCGCCGGAGGATTATAAGAAGCAGATTGGCGGATGAGGCTCTGTGCAATATAAGATCTATCTGCTCTGTCTGGGTTTAATTTTATTTTTTGGGAATGGATGTCTGTGGGTTCCAGTTCCAACGACAGATAAATATTATGTCTTGGAAGGGCAAATCGAGGTCAAACAAGTGGATCACTCTGTGATATTAGGCGGCGCGGATCATTACTCGCCGGCAAAGTGGTTTACGTTGAATTATAGAGTCGGAAACAAGTCAAAAATGAACGCGGTTAGCTTAGTGGAGGCAAACTACCAATATTATTCTGATGGTTGGCAACCATTGGACGTTGTTTCGATTAAGCCTTTGCAAATTACACTCGTTCCAAAATCCAAAATAGTTTCCAAAGCATCTCCAAAGCGCACGGAAAAAACAGGTGAGATATTGCACGGTCATTATAAAATTGCCGTTAAATATATTTTGGACGGCCGAAAGTATGAGTGCAGTTTTGATTTTCTGTATGACTCCAAAGTCGAAGCCGGAGTTGTAGGTCCTTGGTCCGGCAAGAACATTAATTAGGGCAAATTGAAATTAAATTTCTTGAAATGAAAGCCTGTCTATTCATCAAACCCTACAGTGGTTGGCGTGATACGGCGACATGCTTTGTATATCCTTTGCAGTCGCGAGGCGACGACCGGAAATTAGCCAGTGACAACAGTCACTGGTCTGCGTGCGCTAAATTTTTTGTCCTGAAGGGACAAGGGAAATCGAAATTCTCCCAGCGTCCTTTCCGGACGCAATTGTTTATCGCGTTATTCCAGCCACTTCGTAGCTGGCTAATTTCCGCTGTTCCTTCGGAACAAAAATTCATGTTTTATCCGTGTTCGTCTATATTCATCTGAGGCTGATTTTTTGAAATGAAAACCCGTTTATTTATCAAACCTTATTGTGGTTGGTGCCACAAAGCGATTCGCTGGCTGGACGACAACGACGTTCAATACGAGAAAATTGACGTGATTGCGGACGACGCGGCGTTTGAGGAAATGATCCGCCTTTCCGGTCAGGACAAAGCGCCGGTGCTGGAAGTGGATGGTAAAGTGCTGGCGGATTTCGGCCCGGAAGAATTACCCGGATTTTTTAAGAATCTTTAGCCACAGATAGCCACAGATGGGCACAAATGAAACACAGATGGGAAAGTCTTTTGGAATGCGTTTTATTTTTATCTGTGAACATCTGTGTTAATCTGTGGCTGGAAAATTAATTTGAAATGACGACGACTGAATTAAAACCGCGTCCGCGTTTGCCGGAATGGCTGCGTATCACGCTGCCGACGTCCGATACGTTTTCGCGCACGCGCGGGTTGCTGGACGAATTGAAATTGCATACGGTTTGCGAGAGCGCGAAGTGCCCGAACCATTGGGAATGTTGGAGCAAAGGCACGGCGACGTTCATGATCGCGGGCGACCGCTGCACACGGGCGTGCGGCTTTTGCGCGGTCAGCACGGCCAAGCCGCTCGCGCTGGAAGCAGACGAACCGGCACGCGTGGCCGAGGCGACGCGACGGATGAAATTGAAACACGTCGTCATCACGGCGGTGGCGCGGGACGATTTGAAAGATGGTGGCGCGGCGCATTTTCGTCAGACGATCGAAAAAGTGCGCGAACTGAATCCGGGCATTGTCATCGAAGTGCTTGTGCCGGATTTTTTGGACAATGATATCGCCATCGAAAACGTGCTCGCGGCGAATCCGCACATTTACAATCACAATCTTGAAACTGTGCGTCGCCTGACGCCAAGCGTGCGTCATCGCGCCACTTACGAACGTTCGCTGGCGGTGTTGAAAAAAGTGAAGGACAAGCGCGGCAACACGATTTACACAAAGTCCGGCGTGATGCTGGGCTTGGGCGAAACGGAAGAAGAATTATTGCAGGCGATGCGCGATTTGCGGTCGTCAAATTGCGACATCCTCACGCTCGGCCAATATTTGCAGCCGACGTTGAAGCATTTGCCGGTGATTGAATTTGTGACGCCGGAAAAATTTGCGGAATACAAAGTGCGCGCTGAAGAAATGGGTTTTGTTCACGTCGCCAGCGGTCCGATGGTGCGCAGTTCGTATCACGCGGACGAATTTACTTTGCCGGTGTTGAAGTGAGTTTTTAATCGCGAAAGACGCCAACGGAAAGGTTGCGATTTGAACGTATCGGGTGTGTTTCGCGGTTGAACTTTTTCAACTTACGACAACGGTTTGCGGTGCATGAACAGATAAATCGCAAAACCGATGCTTGCGAAGCCAATGGTGAAGCCGAGGATGGTGATGATGAGATTGATAGTGCGGGCTTTTTCGGAAACGCGCTCGGTCTCGAGTTTTTCTGATTCCCGAAAACCGGCGAAATGTTTTTCAAACGCGGCGTTGATGACGTCTTCGTTCTTGAGTTGCAACGTAAGCCAGCCGCCGTCGAAATCGTTTTTCCATTCTTCGGGCAGGCGCGGAAGAATCTCCTGATTGGGCGGCACGAACCCAAAACTTTTCCAAAACGGCGAACGTTCCTGCGTCCAGATACGAAAAATTCCGTGGTTGGCGGCGAGGGTTTGGATGCGTTCCCAAAACAGCTGGCGCGCGGCATCGGCGACGCCAAAATCGGAATAACCTTCGCTGTGGAGCAGGGCGTGTTGTTTGGAAACGAGAATGCCGATGGCGCCGAGCACTTCACCTTCGGAATTTTCGACGACTTGAAATTCCGTGAGGCGCGATTCCAGTTCTTCCGGCGATAAGCGCATGGACGCCCAAAGCGATTTGAGCGTTTCCAAATCATCAACCGTGGCGCGGCGGACGCGGAGAACGGACGGACTCATGCGCTGATTCTGGCAAATTTATTTTGCGGTGGCGAAGAAAAATTTGCATTTACCGGAAGTTATTGCAATTGTCAGCGCAAAATTTATTTTGAAAATATGAGCCACACCACTACGGAACATTTGATCCAAGCTTTGAACTGGCGTTATGCGACCAAACATTTTGATGCGGCAAAAAAAATTCCCGCCGACGTGTGGGCCGCGCTGGAAAAAACCCTCGTGTTGACCCCGACGAGTTATGGCTTGCAGCCGTATAAATTTTTCGTCGTCGAAAATCCGGCGAAACGCACCGAATTGTTCGCGCATTCATGGCATCAAAAACAGGTCGTGGAGGCCTCGCATTTTGTCGTCTTCACGGCGCGCACCGAGATGAAGGAAGCGGATGTGGATAAATTCATCCAACGTGCGGTCGAGGTGCGAAAACTTCCGGTCGATGCTTTGAACCGTTATCGCGAGGTGATCGTCCGCGATGTGGTGCATGGCGGGCGGGGCACGCATGGCTGGACCACGCAACAGACTTACATCGCGCTCGGAAATTTGATGACCGCCGCCGCATTGATCGGGGTGGATGCCAGTCCGCTGGAAGGCATCGTTCCCGCAGAATACGATAAAATTCTTAACTTGAAAAACAGCGGTTACGCGACGGTCGTGGCTTGCGCGCTTGGCTATCGTTCGGCGGATGACAAATACGCGGGCATGGCCAAGATCCGCTACGAAACAAACGAGTTGGTGCACTATATTTGAACTGTAAAAAAGCCTTTTCAATTTCGTCGGCGTAAAACAAACTTTCCGGGTTCCCCGTGAAAATGAATCGACTGAAAACCGGTGGGTGGTTTTTTGTCGTGTCGGACACAGTCGCAGTTTTACGGGGCTTAAGTCAAGTGGCCTGATGTGGCTGCGTGACAAAAACCGGCGGAACGGGCAGACTTGCGGCACAGCCTTGAAATGACGAACGCCCATCGCGTCGACATTTTGATTTGAGCCAATTAAAATAATTATGAACCTGAAAAAAAACTCCTTCCTGAATGCGGCCATTGTTGTGGCGGCGGGAATCCTTGTCACGGCGGCCACGGGCTGCGCGACGCATCAATGTTGTTCGATGACGCACGCGTCGGATGGCGGCCAGGCCTTCGGCAAAACGCTCGACGGCACGCCGGTGGAAATTTACACATTGCGCAATAAAAACGGCATGGAAGCGCGCATCATGACTTACGGCGGCATTATTCAATCGCTCAAAGTGCCGGACAAGAACGGACATTTCGGCGACGTTGTATTGGGTTATGATTCGATCGATCAATACCTGACCAACAGTCCTTACTTCGGCGCTTTGATTGGTCGCTACGGCAATCGCATCGCCAAAGGTCATTTCACTTTGGATGGCGTCACTTACACGTTGGCCACGAACAATGTGCCGAACACATTGCACGGCGGCGTGAAAGGGTTTGATAAGGTCGTCTGGCATGCGACGCCGGGCCATTCGGATTTGGGTCCGACGTTGACGTTGACTTATGTGAGTCACGATGGCGAAGAAGGTTTTCCCGGCACGCTGACGGTGAAAGCGGTTTATACGTTGACGGAAGATAATAGCATCCGCCTGGATTACACCGCCACGACGGACAAGGATACGGTGGCAAATCTGACGCAACATTCTTACTTCAACCTCGCCGGTCAGGGCGATATTCTCGGCCACCTCGTTTATATCAATGCCGATAAATTCACACCTGTGGACAGCACGCTCATCACCACTGGCGAATTGAAACCCGTGGACGGCACGCCCTTTGATTTCCGCACGCCCACCACGATTGGCGCGCGCATCGGGCAGGATGATGAACAGTTAAAATTCGGCAAAGGTTACGATCACAATTGGGTCATCAACCATCCGATCGGCGAACTTGGTTTGGATGCGCGCGTGACGGAACCGACGACCGGTCGCGTTATGGAAGTCTGGTCCACCGAACCCGGCCTGCAATTTTATTCCGGCAATTTCCTCGACGGCTCGAACATCGGCAAAGGGGGCCGCGTCTATCAATTCCGCAATGCGATCGCGATGGAACCGCAACATTATCCTGATTCGCCGAACCATGATAATTTCCCGTCCGTCGTGGTGCATCCCGGCGATACGTATCACAACACCATCGTTTATAAGTTTCTCACGAACTAAGGTGTTTTTAAATTTAGTTGGGGGAACGCGCCGGTATTTCGCAAGAGATCCCGGCGCGTTTTTTTATTTGATATTGAATGCGAGCGCTGGCTTTCAGCCGGCGAGGTGAAGACATCGCGCTCCGAAAGTAATTCGTGGCGTGAACGTTTTTCCCGTTCGTTGCGTCGCGCGCCATCCCGCCTGACGTCACCGCAAGAAATCCCGTTGCAGCAAGTTCATCAGGTCATTTACCGCCAACATCAATTCGCCGCGCCGCTCGGCATCGTGTTCGTCGGCCATGTCCATCGGTGCGGCCATCGCTTCGGAATAACGATGGGTCAACGGCGTGGCTTCGTCGGTGGAACCGGTTTGGCGCAGCAAGCCGCGCACTTTTTCCGCGCGTTTTTTGGCTTCGGTAATTTTCTTCAACGCCGCGCCCGCGGACATTTCATCCGTCTCGGCGCGTTTCAATAATCCGCAGACAAACGTGCGACAACGTTTGGGCCGGGCTTGATAAATACCGCACAGTTTGCCATCGAAGCACGCGCAGGGTTGCGCGAAAGCCATTTTGCCACGCCCCTTTTTTTCGAGCGACAAGCCGAGTTTTTTCAAAGTCTTCGCGTCGTCGCCGGCGCGCAATTCTACGTCGGCGAATAAGGTGCTGTCGCAACACAAGCCGCAGTTCGGACACAGTTGTTCAATGCCATTCACAGCGTGGAGGATATAGCAGCGGAGTGGGATAGGGCAGTGGCAATTATTATGGTTTACGTCAGCCGGCGACGGAGCGCATTCGTTTCCGGTTCGTGCGGCCTGTTGTAATGTGTTCTGGCATACATACTTATGTCAGATGTGACAATTGACGTTAGGGTTTGTTCGCATTAATGTGCTTATGCCGCTAGGGATTCCAATGCCGAGAAATAATGCTGTATGACTAACTCGATCTTTAAGTTTTTTTTGTTACTCGCGCCGGTGCTGTTGTTGTCTGCGTGTCAAACGCGAAAGACGGCGGTGACGGCTGATTTCAGCGATTTACAGTCAGCTCCGGTGTTTGCCGCGAAGTTGTCCACGAACTGGATCGCGACGGCCCGGTCGGTGTTGCCCGCCAAAGTATTGGCGGCAAAAGAATTGAACTTCTCCGGTCTCACGAATGCGTTATGCCAGGAAGGTTTGCACGGTAACAACGCCGCGAAAGGTATGTGGGGCTACACCGTGTTGCTCCTGAGCAAATCCGAGGTGACCACCGCGTCCGGTTTGCGCCTGATGCGCGAAGCGGCGGGGGCGGGCGATGTGCCGACGATGACGCGGTTGGGTTTTATTTATGAGGACGGCATCTATGTCCGCAAAAATTTTAACCCGGCGTTTCATTGGTTCAGCCGGGCGGCGGATGCGGGCAATCCGGGCGCTCAACTTCAGTTGGGCGGTTGCTATCAATACGGCTTGGGCACGACCCCGAATCCAACGTTGGCAGCGCAATATTATCGCCTGTCCGCTGATCAGGGGAATTATATCGCGATGCGCAGTCTCGGTTATCTGTTGTTGAATGGTCTGGGCGTAAATAAGGATTTGGCGGCGGCAAAATACTGGTTCACACGGGCCGTCGAAGAAGGCGGCAATCGCCGTGCGATGTTCCATCTCGGCACGCTTGCCCTGATGAATTTTCCAGATACGAATGCCACCGCCCAAGCGTTTCAATGGTATAAAAAAAGTGCGGAATTAGGCGACGATCTCGCGTGTTTGCAATTGGCCAATTTCTATTATCGCGGCTGGGGCGGCGTGGAAACGAATCTGACCAGCTACCGTTATTGGCGGCTCAAGGCGGCCACGCTCGGCGCGACGGCGGCGCAATACAACATGGGCGCGGCGTATCGCACCGGCGATGGTGTGCCGGTGGATATTGAAACCGCGCTGGTTTGGTATCGCAAAGCCGCCGCCAAAAATGATCCGCGGGCGTTTTACGATCTCGCTTTGTATTATCAGTCGGCTCAAACCAATCACGAGTCCGCGGTGCTCGCTAATAAGTATCTCCAGCTCGCCGCGCAAGGCGGCCATCGCGCGGCGCAATTTCAATACGCCCTGAGTTTTTTCAGCGGCGGCACCGCGCCGGTGGATTTTGAGAAAGGTAAACAATGGCTCGCCGCCTCCGCCGAAGCGGGCTGGGCGGATGCGGAATTTTATCTGTTTCAATTATATTACAACGGCGTCGCGCCCAGCCTGCAATGTCCCGCTTATGCTCACGATAAAGTGGGCGCAATCGAATGGCTTCGCCGTGCCGCGGCGCACGGAAATTTGCCGGCGCAATCCATTTTGGCCAACATGCTCCTGCACGGACAGGATGTCGCCGTGGATAAAGTTGCCGCTGAACCCTTGTTGCGGGCTGCGGCCGAGCATGGTGATACGGCGGCCCAGGCTGATTTGGGATTGGCCATTGCGAACGGCGATACGCCGGCGCGCGACCCGGAAGAATCCGCCATGTGGTTGCAATTAGGCTGTGTGGGTAGCACCGATGCGGAAAGCTTGAATCGCGCCAAAGCTGTGCTGGCCAACTTGACTGCCGCCCAGCAAAGCCAGGTTGATCAGCGCGTGAAAAAATTCCAGGCGTTGCCCGTCCCGCCGCAAGATCCCATGGCCGCTGGTTGGGAAGCCAACACCGCCTATCAACCGGAAGATAGCAAGTTCAGCCGTTGAAACTGCGCGCTGCGAGCGGCCCTTTCACCACACTTCCACCGGACCGCGCGGCACGGGAATATGTTCGCGCGTGGTCGAGGCCGGTTCCGGTTCCCGCATGAAAGAGGCGACCATTGGCGCGGGTTGAAAACGTGGGAGCAATTCGCCCTCGCCATCCAAAAATTGTTGCCGCCAGCGAATATAGCTCGCGAGAATTTCATCGAACTGCGCCTTCGTGGCAACTTGCACGACCCGCTTATTAAATTCGTGGCACGGGCCAAAGCGTTTGGAATACCACGGCGCGACTTTGCGGAACATGCGACAGCCCAAATCTTCGCCAAAAACTTCGATCATCAAATCCAAATGCCGCAGCAAAACGCGGACGCGTTCGTTGAAACTCGGTTCGGGCAACAATTCGCCGGTGCGCATCAAATGCAACGTGCGCTTGAAAATCCACGGATCATAAAACGCGCCCCGACCAATGCTCACGCCCGCGCAACCGGTTTCATCAAACATTTTTTTCGCGGCGGTGGGCGAAATGACGTCGCCGTTGCCGATGACGGGAATATTTTTTACCGCGGCCACCACTTTGCGAATGCCCGCCAAGTTTACCGTGCCGCCAAAACCTTGTTCGCGGGTGCGACCGTGAATAAAAATCGCGGCGACGCCCGCATCTTCCAACGCGCGGGCGAGGTCGGGCGCCGTCAAATTATCGTCGTCCCAGCCGAGGCGCATTTTGGCGGTGACGGGAATTTTCACGGCGTTGACCATGCCGCGGACGAGCGCAGCGGTTTTATCCAGCTCGGTCATCATCGCGGAACCGCCGCCGATCTTGACGACTTTTTTCACGGGACAACCCATGTTGATGTCCACGGAAACGGCCCCGCGCGCTTCGACGATGATCGCGGCATCGCGCATTTCTTCCGGCACGCTGCCAAAAAGCTGCACGGCGAGCGGGGCATCGGCGGGTGCGGTTTCGACGAGCTTGAGCGCCTTGGGATTTTTTTCGATGAGCGAACGGGCGTTGACCAGATCCGTGGTGCAAAGGCCGACGCCGCCGATTTCGCGCACGACGAGGCGAAAGGGCAGGTTGGTGTAACCCGCCAGCGGCGAAAGAAATAAATTCGATTCAAGATTCAACGGGCCAAAACGCATCGCGCCGAGTGTAACTGAAAGGCGGAGGGTAAGACGAGTTGAGAGTTGGGAAGTTACGGGTTGAGCGGCGCGTCGGGAATGTTCGTTTCCCACTTTTTGCTTTTTATTTTCCGTTCGCGTATTTCGTGGGTTTCGCGTTTGAAAAAACTTGGCCCAACCCTTGCAAAAATAATTCGTTCATTGCGGAAGCCGCATTCGCATGTTACTGTGAGCCGATTAAAATGTCTGACGATAATAACAAAAAAACTGACCCGCAAAAGCCACTGGGCGGTGGCATGAAATTTTCCCCCATGACCGTATTGGCGTGGGCGGCGATCATCACGGCGACCGTGGCGTTGTTCATGATGCGGAATCATTACGCAGCTCCCGCCACCGAAATATCGCAAGCCGATTTTCTCAATAAATTTGCTTCCAACCAGATCGCCCACGCGGAGATCAACATGAACAGCCAATCGTCCGCGCTGATGCCGGTCACGGGCGAATATCTTGAAACGCCCAAAGATGGCAAAGCGATCAAAGTGCCGTTCATCGTGACCAAGGCGTATTTCACGCAGAGCATGCTGGATCAACTGTATCGTTCCGGTGCCGTCGAACCGGGCGCGCCGAATGCCGCAGCGTGGAATATTCTTTTAAGCATCGCGCCGATCGTGGTCATCGCCTTGCTGTTTTGGTTTTTCTTTATCCGCCAAATTAAAATGGCCGGCAAAGGCGCCTTAAGCTTCGGCAAAAGCAAAGCGAAAATGCTCGCGAAAGATCGCAATAAAACCACGTTCAAAGATGTGGCCGGCGTGGACGAAGCGATTGAAGAAGTTTCCGAACTCGTCGAGTTCTTGAAAGATCCGAAAAAATTTCAACGCCTTGGCGGACGCATTCCCAAAGGTGTTTTGATGATCGGTTCGCCGGGCACGGGCAAAACGCTTTTAGCGAAAGCCATCGCGGGCGAAGCGGACGCCAGCTTCTTCAGTATCAGCGGTTCAGATTTTGTGGAAATGTTCGTCGGCGTCGGCGCGAGCCGCGTGCGCGATATGTTTGAGCAGGCGCGCAAAACGACGCCCTGCTTGATTTTCATTGATGAAATTGATGCGGTCGGACGCTCACGTGGTCACGGTCTCGGGGGCGGCAACGACGAACGCGAGCAAACGTTGAACGCGTTGCTGGTCGAGATGGACGGCTTTGACACGCAAGAAGGCATCATCATCATCGCTGCGACGAATCGTCCCGATGTGCTCGATCCCGCATTGCTGCGTCCCGGACGTTTTGATCGTCAAGTCACGGTGAGTTTGCCGGACGTGCGCGGTCGGGAAGCGATTTTGAAAGTTCACGCGAAGAACGTGAAACTCTCGCCCGATGTGGATTTATCCGTCATCGCGCGCGGCACCCCCGGTTATTCCGGCGCGGAACTTGCGAATCTTTTGAACGAAGCAGCGTTGCTGGCGGCGCGCACAAATAAAAAAGCTATCAGCCAGCCCGAACTCGAAGAAGCGCGTGATAAAGTCCGTTGGGGCCGTGAACGTCGCAGCCTCGCAATGACCGACGAAGATAAGAAATTTACGGCGTGGCACGAAGCCGGTCACGCGCTCGTGAACGTGATGCTCAAGCACACGCATCCGTTGCACAAAGTGACGATCATCCCGCGCGGCCAAGCTTTGGGCGCGACCATGTTTCTGCCGAAAGACGACGTCTTGAACCGTCGCCGCAAAGAAATGATTGACGTTATCGCCGTCACGATGGGCGGGCGGATCGCCGAGCAAATTGTTTCCGACGATATTTCCACTGGGGCCGCGGGCGATATTCAACAAGCGACTTCGATGGCCAAAGCGATGGTCATGCACTGGGGCATGAGCGAAAAACTCGGTAACGTGCTTTACGGCGAAGCGCAGGAATATGTGTTCCTCGGTCGTGACATGATGCGTTCCAAGGAATATAGCGAAGCGACGGCGCAGGACATTGATTCCGAAGTGAAACGCCTCGTGGAAGAAGGTTATACCACCGCAAAAAATTTGATCGAAGCCAATCGCGACAAGCTCGAGATCATCGCCAACGCGTTGCTCGAATACGAAACGCTGGAAGGTTCGCAAGTGGACGACATCATTCGCACCGGCACTTTCACGCCCACGCAAAAGCCGCCAACGGATGTCGGCCCGATGATCGGCGCACCCGCGGCCACGCCTTTACCCGAAGCTCCGGCAAAACCCGTCCCACCAAAACTCGGCGGTCTCGGCACGCCGGCTCCGATGCCGGCGGGTTGAAGTTTTGAATATAAAAATGGTAGGGCGGAGCGACTGCTCCGCCCTTTTTATTTTAGCGGATAGAGAGGGGACGAGCACGGAGTTAAGACTTTTTAAAAAACAGACCTCGGTCGAGAGGATGCACCACCGACCGAGGTCCGGAAGAACGAAGCCAGTGCAGGCTGCCAGCAGACTCACCGTTCAGAACCGTTGTAACTTTCAATGCAATTGACGTGCCAAGTTCAATTCGTATAAGAACCTCGTAATTAGGCGATTTTCTCGATTTGCAGGCGTTTTCTAGTGGTGTTTTTTGTTCAGAGTGGCAAAAGCATTCATCGGAAATAGATTAACCACGACAGACACGAAATGAAAAAAGGGGAAGCTACGCGACTATTTTTCCAAACGCCGAGAGAAGTCCCGGAAGAAACCCGATAATATCAGCCAGCGACCGCCGTTTGGTGGTTGTTTTGTCTGAAAAATACGGCGGCCACCGACCGCCGCCACCTCAACGCTTTCCGGTTTCGATGCTGGCGAAAAGGTTCTCCATGTTATTGAACGGCTGGCTGGCGGTGCTCAGGCTCGTTTTCGGTTGCAGGACTTGACGGAGATAATCTACGGCGTCGGGAATGTTGCGGATGGATTTTGGCATCAGCGCGCCCGCTGCGTTCGCATGACCGCCACCTTGCAATTTTTCCGCGACCTTGAGCGCTTCGCCGTTGCGGCTGCGGAAGCTGGCGATGACGAGATTATTCGCGCGCTTGAACAACGTCACGAGCACGTCGTATTGCGTCGTTTTCGTTTCCAATATTTGATGCACGATCAAGTTGGTGTTACCGATCAGCGTATCCATGTAGCCGACGGTCGGCGAAATTTCCGCGATGTTGTTTTTACTCCACTCAAAACCGAGTGGATCTTCGATGCGCCGTTTGACGGCCATGACTTCCAGCAATGGATGGTCGAGCAGATTTTCAATCTCGCCGCCGATGAGCGTGTGCAAATTCCAGAACTGATAAATTTTTACGAGGTTCGCGTAATCCGTCGCGGTGACAAAGTCGGGATCATTTTCGAGAAACAAATCCGCGACATTATTCAAATGCACCAGCCGGTCAAGCTTGGGCGATTCGATGCCGTTTTCCTTGCACAATTCGTAGCAGAGCAGGCCGGCG
Source organism: Methylacidimicrobium fagopyrum (assembly GCA_026225255.1). Classification (GTDB taxonomy): domain Bacteria; phylum Verrucomicrobiota; class Verrucomicrobiia; order Limisphaerales; family UBA11358; genus UBA11358. The sequence continues at coordinate 39,521 of JAMFSJ010000076.1, forward strand.
GATTTGGTCACGTCGTGGACGAGGCTGGCATTTTTTGGCGGCGTTTCGGTGGTGTGATGGTCGATGACCAGCCATTCCGGTTTGTCCATGCGCGTGTCGAACGTGAAATCAGTAGCCCAAGCTGCGCGTTCGCGCAGGTCGCGTTGCTTCCAATAATTGTAATGATAAGCCTCCAGCGGAACAGTTTTGTTGAACTTTTTCTTGGCAAGTTTTTGCAGCAACATCCCGGCGACGAGGCCGTCCAAGTCGCTTTCGTGAGTGAAAATAATATCCGGTTTGGGCAACTCCGTCATGGCGTCAGGTTAAGTGAGTTTGCTACGCGTGGCGAGCGGGGAATGGAAAAACCTCCAAGGATTCGAACACTAACTTTTTGCGTGCTGAAGGTAAAAATTAAACTGCCGTTCCGCGCTGACCGCAGGGCCGAACGGCAGTTTTTCCCCACTAAATTTATTTGGCCACGGCGCGATGGAAAATACGCCAGCCGAAGCCGTCCAATTGAAAATGCGGTAGGCTATCGGCCGACGAATCGGGTTGGCCGGAAATTTTCACGGGTTGGAAATCCTTCGCGTTCTCTACTTTTAACGAAGTGGTGACGGGACGGTTGGATAGATTGATAGTGATGACAAATTCATCGTTTCCATCCAGCCGCATGAACGAAACGACTTTTGTTTCATCGCTGTTCGGCAGCCAGATCAAACGGTCGTTGGTGAAAGCGGGATAATTTTTCCGCAGCTGGATGAGGTCGTGATAAATTTTTTCCAAAGGCGGACGTTCTTTAGGCTGCCAAAAAATATTCAATTTATCGAACAACGCGGGGTCGCCGGATTCCGTGGCGTCGCCGACTTCCATGCCGTTGTAGAGCAGGGGAACGCCGTCGAGCGTGAACATGAGCACGGAGGCGGCGAGCGCGCCGTTGAGGCCGTAACGCGCGACGGCGCGCGCTTCATCGTGATCATCAGAAATTCGCAGGTGCAGCGAATCTTTCGGAAACAGGCGCAAACTTTCTTCCCACGTTTTACGAAGGTCGGTCGCGGGCGCATTGTGGAGGAACACATTGTTCATCGTCGCGAGCAGCGGCCAGGAGTAATCAATATCAAACGCGTTCGTGAGCAATTCCGGTTTGCTGGCTTCGCACAGCAGCATGAGGTCCGGTTTGACTTTTGTGAGCGCGGCGCGGACTTGCTCCCAAAAATCCGTCGGCACCATGTAGGCGACGTCGCAGCGGAAACCATCCACGCCCGTTTCGGTGATCCAATATTTTAACATCGCGATCATGTATTCACGCAACGCAGGGCTGCGATAATCCAGACCCGCAACGTCCGTCCAACCCGGCACCGGCGGAATGACTTTGCCGTTTTCATTCTGCTTATAAAAATTCTTGTTCGTCATCATCACGCTGTCCCACGCGGTGTGATTGGCGACGAGATCCATGATGACTTTCATGCCGCGTTGATGGGCGGCGGCCACGAGCTTTTTGAAATCATCCAACGTGCCGTAATCCGGATTTACCGCGTAATAATCGCTGATGGAATATGGGCTGCCGAATTGGCCTTTGCGAAATTTCGTGCCGATCGGATGGATCGGCATGATCCAAAGAATATTCACGCCGAGCACGTTCAAGTCGTCCAAGCGCGCGGTGACGCCGTTAAGATTTCCGGCCACGGAAAAATCGCGCGGATAAATTTCGTAGATCGTGCCCGTGCGCAGCCAGGCGGGCGACGGACGCGCGGCGACGTTGGCATGACTGGCATCTTCCGCGTGGGTCAGTTGCGCGAGGAGCACGCTGGCCGCAAGCAGTGGAGTAAAAATCCTTTTCATCTTAAACAAATAGAACCGCCGAAATTGTATCAGTAGGTTGCCTTCCAGCATCACCCGTCACCATCGCATGAACGTGCGGACGATTTTTTCGGGCGATAAAAAATCAGTTTTGCGGCGTGTGTTGCGCCAGATACGTTAAATCTTTTTGGCTGGCGGAATCGCTGCTGACATTCACCGCTTGCAGGTAGCTGGACGGATAAGCAACCGGTTGGGTGGTGATGCCGCCGAGCCATTTATGCACTTCGGAATGGCCGTCGGCAAAGACCATGCCGGAGGATTTATTGTGCATGCTGCCGGGCAGTTCGACGAAAGTAGTGCCCGCACCGTTGGCGTCCGCCGGGTTGACATAAAAGGTGGCGTCGTCGTCGCTATCGGGATGTTCGTCGAGTAAAACCCAACAATCCGAAGGGCCGGGCGTGTGCAGGCCCGATAATTTTTTGGCGTTATAAAACTGGGCCCAGTTTCCGCCATTGCCGGGCGCGAACCATTTCGAACCATCGCCCAGCGCGCCATTCATGGCGCAACTACGGATGCGATTGGACCAACCTTTTTGGCGTTGAATGCTGCTGGCATAATTATCCGCCGGACAGAGAAATATTTTCAACGAACTGGCGACATAACTGCCCATGAGCGCGGTGCCTTTGACTGGATCATCAATCGTTAAGTAGAGCGTATTGGTATTGTTACCATTTGCCGTCCAATCTATGGTGACGCCGTAAGGGCAGATCCAATTAGCTTTATTGCCGCCGACATTGCGATCGGAATTGCTCACCAGTTTGTCGCTGTTGTCATTGGCATACATGAACCACGCGAGCCCGAGTTGCTTGTAGTTATTCAGGCACGAAATGGTGATCGCCTTTTGTTTGGCCTTGGCCAACGCGGGCAACAGCATGGCCGCGAGGATGGCAATGATGGCGATCACCACCAGCAGTTCAATCAACGTGAATCCACGGGGGACAAACTTCCCCGCGCGGGGTTGGTTAGGCTGCGTCAATTTCATCATGGCAACGGGTTTTGGAAAGCGGGCGGACGATTTAATTTTTATTGTTTAATCAGACGGAAGAACATCTGGCCGGTGGCCGGATAATTGGTCTGGCTGATAAATCCGTTGGGAGAAAGATAACCCGTCGTCCAATTCGTTCCGTCCGTGGCGGGAAGGTCCTGCCAAGTGCCGTTCAAAAGATTACCCTTCGTTTGCAGGTGAACGCCCGGACGTCCGAGCCACGTGACGGAGACCTTGCCCGCCGTGGCGGTGGCCGCGGCTAGCTGACCAAAACTCGGTTCGGTCAACTGATTGCCAAACGTGTCCATCGGTAGGGTATAAGTGCCGGTCGCACTCGTGCGGATGTAACGGAAATGATCCTGATACGCCGCGGCTTCGTTGTCGTAATTCGTTTGGCCGCTATAACCGCCGAGGCTGTATTTGTAATCCATCAATACGAGACTGCCTTTGGGCACGAGATAGCTGAATTGATAAACCTGTGAACCGACCGGCACATTTTGCATTTGGTTCAAGGCAATCGGATTCCACGCCGTCCAGCTACCACTGAGGAAATTACCGTTGATGAAAACGTAGTCGTTGGCGGGATCAAACACATGGCCGTCCGGATACGTCGTCGCATTGGTCAGGTTGATGGTGAAAATGACCGTCGTGTCCGCGGCCAGATAATCCGAAGCTTCGGTGTTGCCGAACAATACCGAGGGCAAAACCAAAACGCCATTGGACGAAAGCAGACTAAACGTCCGGTTATTGCTCAACGGTTCATAACCGCCACTGCCCGACCACGCGGGATCATTATCGGTGAACTTATATTGATATGCCGTGGCGGGCAGATTGAGAATCGTGTTCGTGGCGTAATACAAATTGGTGTTGCCGTTCAACGTCGGAAAATTTGTCAGCGCCAAAGCTCCGGCCCCGATGCCCGGCCAATTATTAAACTGGCCGCTGACGAACGCTGTGTCCACCACCGGATTGAACCGTCCCGCCAATATTTCTACGCTCATATCCACGACAAAAACCACTTGGTTCGTAACCGGGCTGGGCGCCGGATTGCCCGCGAGCCAGCGACCATGGGGCAAATCCAATTGAATCAGCACCGATTGATTCGCATTGGTCGTCGTGACGGAGGCATTGTCTGAACTGCTAAAATCGGCACCAATCTGGGCGTCGTTCCAGGTGCCGGGCGTTCTGAATTTAAAGTTGTGGGTGCCGGCCGTAGCGATGACGTAGGTAAGTGTATAAATGCCATTGCCCGCCGCAGTCATTTGCGCGGTCGGGTCGGAACTCCAATTCGGACTGGTAAAATCACCCGCAACTTCCCAAGCCATGTTGCCTGGATCGGCATAACCCACGCGGTTTTGCAGAGGCGTCCAGCCATCGGTAGAAAGGCCCGGATAAAAATAAATTGTATTGGAACCACCCGCGTCGTAGGCCATCGTCATGTTGCCTGCGGGCCAGGTATTATTCCAAGTGCCATCAGTGACTTTCACACTTTCGTAAGCCCCGGGCGTGCCGTTGGTCACAATATAATTAAACAACGTCGGTCCGCCCGCCATCGGGTTTGTATTATTGTTCCAGCTATTGTAATCGCCCGCCAAATAGTAACTCGGCGTCTGGGCTTGAGCGGCCGTGGCGAACATCGCGGCGGCGATCGCGGGCAGCAGGAGCGTGGCGATGGGGCGGAACGGTTTTTGAATTTTAATTTTCATGGCAAACGATGACACGTTGGTTGTCGGTTAAATGGGAATGTGGACTTGCTTCAGATTATCATCGCTAGCGAAACCGACTATCGCATCTTTGTGCGGGACACGGGGCGAAAAGCGGGAGCGCGGAAAAACTAGATAAATGAATTTTTTGTAAGCGATTCCGACTCCGTCGCGTCCGTTGTTTCAGCTGATCACATCTTGACGGCAACCCACGATCTGGCGCACTGGCGATGGGCGGAAAGCAACGATGATGCCAAGGAAGTCGCTCATCGTTCGCCGAAAAAACTGGCGCGAAAGCGTGACCCAAGCTACGCTCCACGCTCATTTAATTTTAATTTATGGCAAAACTTACTGTCCGCGATCTCGATGTTAAAGGTAAACGCGTTTTCATGCGCGTGGATTACAACGTGCCGTTGGAAGAAAAAGACGGCCAGATGGTCATCACCGATAACACGCGCATCGTCGAGACGTTGCCGACGTTGAAATTGTTGATCGAAAAGGGCGCGAAAATCATTCTCGCCGCGCATCTCGGTCGTCCAAAGGGCAAGCGCGAAGCCACGATGTCGCTGCGTCCCGTCGCTTTCAAATTGCACGAATTGCTCGGCCAGCCGGTTGAATTTGCGGATGATTGCATCGGCGACCACGCGGAAAAAGTTGTGGCCTCGTTGAAAGACGGTCAGGTCGCGCTGCTGGAAAATGTCCGTTATTACAACGAAGAAGAAGCCAACGATCCGGCCTTCGCGGAAAAATTGGCGAAGCTCGCGGACGTTTATGTGAACGACGCTTTTGGCGCGGCGCATCGTGCGCACGCTTCCACCGCCGGTGTCGCCGCTATCGTCGTGAAACGCGGCGGCCAAGCGGCGGCGGGTTTGTTGATGGAACGCGAATTGAAATTTCTCGGTGACGAATTGGAAAATCCGGCGCGTCCGTTTGTCGTGATTCTCGGCGGCGCAAAAGTTTCCGATAAGATCAAAGTCATTGATCGTTTGCTCGAAAAAGCGGACACGATTTTGATCGGCGGCGCGATGGCTTACACGTTCAAATTGGCGCACGGCGTGAAGACCGGCAAATCCTTGATCGAACCCGATCACAAAGGCACGGCGCTCGCCGCGGAAGAAAAAGCAAAGAAGCTCAATGTGAATTTTCAATTGCCGACGGACACGATCATCGCGACGCCGGTGGATTCCGGCAAGCTGAACAAAAAAGGCAAACCGGTTTACGATCTCACGAACATCCGCACTATCGTTGGTGATATTCCCGATGACGCGGAAGGTTTCAGCGTCGGCCCGGAAACGGCGGCGAATTACGCGAACATCATCAAGAGCGCAAAAACGATTTTGTGGAACGGCCCGATGGGTATGTTCGAAGACGCACGTTTTGCCGACGGCACGAATGCGGTGGCGCAAGCGGTGGTCGAAGCCACACAGAAAAATGGTGCGAAAAGCATCATCGGCGGTGGCGACAGCGTGAAGGCGTTGAACAAGGCTGGCCTCGGCGACAAGGTGACGTTTATGAGCACCGGCGGCGGCGCGAGCCTGGAATTTTTGGAGGGAGCGGTTCTGCCCGGCGTGGCAGCGTTGAGCGAGAAATAATTTTAATTAGAAAGAAATTTTCAGATGAATAAAGAACGTAAGTTGATCATTGCCGGTAATTGGAAGATGAATAAAACCGTCGCGGAGTCGTTGGCTCTGGTTGACGATTTGAACCGCGATCTCGCGGCCGTGAAGGAAGTGGACATCGTCGTGTGTCCGCCGTTCACCGCCTTGGAATCCGTTTCCAAAGCCATTCTTGAATCCAAGAATATCAAGCTCGGCGCGCAGAACATGAGCGAAAATAATTTCGGCGCTTACACCGGCGAAATTTGCGCGGGTATGTTGAAGGAATTTTCCGTGCGCTACGTTATTCTCGGCCACAGCGAACGCCGTCAGTATCAAAAAGAAACGGACGCGCTCATCGCCAAAAAAGCGTTGGCGGTTCACGGTGCGGCGTTAAAGCCGATCGTTTGCGTCGGCGAAACCTTGGCGGAACGCGAAGGTAATCTGACCGAAAAAGTTTTGGACACGCAAGTGCGCGGCAGCCTCGCCGGTTTGAGCAAAGAGCAAGCCGTGGAAACGGTCATCGCTTACGAACCCGTTTGGGCCATCGGCACCGGCAAAACGGCGACGACGCAACAAGCGCAAGACGCGCACGCGTTCATTCGTGGCTTGTTGGTGCAAATTTTTGACGCGCCGACGGCTAAGAAAATGCGCATTCAATATGGCGGCAGCGTCAAACCGGCGAACGCCAAAGAATTAATGAGCCAGCCCGACGTGGACGGTGCGCTCGTGGGCGGCGCTTCGCTCGAAGCAAGAAGTTTTGCTGACATCATCAAAAATTCCATATAACATCTTATCTTTATGAGTTTTATTGCTGGTATTATAACCGTTATTTTATTGCTGAACTCGCTGTTGCTGGTTCTGCTGGTGCTCGTGCAGTTGCCGAAAAAAGACGCGGGCGCTGGGCTCGCGTTCGGTGGCGGCACGGCGGACGCGCTTTTCGGCGCGGGCTCTGGTAATGCGCTGACGAAGATCACCAAGTGGGGCGCGGTCTCTTTCATGGTGATTGCGTTTGGGCTGGGTTGTTTGCAAACCAGCTTGCATAACTCCGCGGGCAACGCGGCGACGTTCTTGAAAGACGTTGACCAGAAGCAAATCCAAGGCTCGATGGCCCAACCGGCAGCAACGCCGGCCGCCTCCACGACGCCGATTCTGAAAGCGAATCCGGCACCTGCAGCGGCTCCGACCACCAACGCGGCCAAGTAATTAGCGAACGAGAACATGTCTTTTTCTGGACGCGCCCGCCGATTGATTCAGCGGGCGCGTCCTCTTTTTTTGCTGGCCCTCTGCGCGTTCGTTTTCGGTTGTTCGCGGCACGAGCCGCCCGCTGATTTGACGATTCTCAATACGGCGGAACCCGAATCACTCGATCCGCAGATCATCGTCGCGCTGACCGATATGCGCGTGGTGCAGGCTTTGTTTGAAGGGTTGACGCGACTGGAACCGACCAATTCTTTTGCCGTTCCCGGCCTGGCGGAAAAGTGGGAGATTTCACCCGACGGAAAAATCTACACCTTTCATTTGCGCCCAAATCTGGTTTGGTCCACGGGCGAACCGATCACGGCGGACGATGTTGTTTATTCCTGGCGACGGGCGCTCGATCCCAAGACCGCTTCCGATTACGCCGGACAATTATATCCCGTCAAAAACGCAGAAGCTTTTAATACCAGTAAAATTACGGACCCTTCGCTGATCGGCGTGCAAGCCTTGGATGAAAATACCGTGCGCGTAGAACTCAATTCACCCACCGCATTCTTTCTCGACCTTTGCGCGTTTCCTACGCTTTACGTCGTGCCGCGCCATCAGATTGAAAAATACGGCGACCATTGGCTCACGCATCAACCGTTGCCGAGTGACGGCGCGTTTGAACTTGGAAGCTGGCGGGTCAACGACAAAATCCGCCTGGTGAAAAATCCGCGTTATTGGGACGCGACCAACACGCAGGCGAACATCATTGATCTGTTGCCCATCGGTTCGCCCAGCACGGCGCTCAACCTTTTTGAAAGTGGTCAGGTCGACGTCATTTTGGACAAGGCACTCATTCCCGCCGAACTGTTGGATGTGCTGTCGCTGCGCCCGGAATTTCATCGGAACAGCAATCTTGGCACCTACTTCATCCGCTTCAACACCACGCGCAAACCGTTCGATGACCCGCGCGTGCGCCAAGCCCTCGCGCTGGTGATCGACAAGGAACGCATCGTCAAAAAAATCTCGCGCGCCGGCGAAGTGGTCACGTCCAGCCTCGTTCCGCCCGGCACGAAAAATTACACCCCGCCCGAAGGTCTGGGTTACAACATTGAATTCGCGCGCAAATTGCTGGCCGAAGCCGGTTATCCGGGCGGCAAGGGCTTTCCGCATTTTGAATATCTGTTCAGCGGCGGCGCGAGCGGCGGGGGTGAGCTGCATGAAGCCATCGCGGTCGAATTGCAGCAAATGTGGCGCGACGCGCTCGGCATTCACATGGATTTGCGACAAGTCGAAACGCAGGTTTTTTGGGGCACGCAGCAGCGGATAGATTTTGATCTCAGCCGTTCCTCTTGGTATGGCGATTACAACGATGCAAATACTTTTCTGGGCATGTTTGTCACCGGTAACGGCAACAACGAAACCGGCTGGAGCAATCCGCAATATGACAAGCTGGTTGCCGACGCGAATAACACCGTGGATCTGCAGCAACGTGAAAAATTATTTCAACAAGCGGAAAAGATTTTGTTGTGCGACGGAACGCCCATTGTTCCGCTTTATGTTTACGTCGGCATCAATTATTACGACCCCAACAAGATAACGGGGATTTGGCCGAACATCTTGGATAATCATCCTCTGCGCAGCATCCGGAAAATAAATAAAGTCCTTCAATAAAAACTTTATTTTCTGGAAAGTGAGGTTCTTTTGCGGCATCTTGCCGGTTCAAATTTTATGGACGTAAAACTTCCCAAATTGGGTGAAGGCGCTGATTCCGGCGTCGTAGTGAACATTCTGGTCAAAGAAGGCGATACCATCGCCAAAGATCAGACCGTATTGGAGCTGGAAAACGAAAAGGCGGTGGCCTCGATTCCGTCCACGGCGGCGGGCGTTGTCACCAAAATTTTCGTGAAATCCGGCGACCGTGTCACGGTCGGCCAACGTATTTTATCCGTGGAAGGCGCGGGCGCTCCGGCAGCTCCAACCGCCGCGGCGGCTCCGGCTCCCAAACCAGCCGTCAAAAAAGCGGCGCCCAAAGCGGTGCCGGTGGCTGAAGAATCTGACGAAGAGCCGATCACGGAATCGGCCGATGAAATCGTGAATGAAAACCCGGTCGCCTCGCCCTCCGTGCGTCAGGCCGCGCGGGAATTCGGTATTGATCTTCATAAAATTGCCGGTGACGAATCGGGTCGTGTCACGGGCGAAGATGTTAAAAATTATATCGCGCGTTTGATTCGGGCGGCGGCCCGGCCGGCGGCCAAAAGTGTTGCGGGCGCGGCTCCGGCCAAACCGGTCGCGGAATCGATTGATTTCTCGCAGTGGGGCGCGATCACCAAAAAGCCGGTCACGCCGTTGCGCAAAGTCATCGCGCGCCGCATGTCGGAAAGCTGGAATTCCGTCGCGCGCGTCACGCAATTTGACGACATTGATTTCACGAAGCTCGGCGAGTTGCGCAAGAAATTTGCCGCGGCTTACGAAGCCAAGGGCGTTAAGCTCACGCTTACGCCGTTCGTGCTCAAAGCCGTCGCCGAAACGTTGAAGAAATATCCGATCTTCAATTCGAGCCTCGATGAAGCTGCGAACGAGATCATTCTCAAAGAATATATCCACCTCGGCATTGCGGTGGATACGGATCAGGGTTTGATGGTGCCGGTCATCCGCGACGTGGATAAAAAATCCCTGCTCGAGCTGGCGAAGGAATTGGAATTGCTCGCCGCAAAAGCGCGCGATCGCAAAATCACCGCCGACGAAATGAAGGGCGGCACGTTCACGATCTCCAATCAAGGAGCGATCGGCGGCGGCCATTTCACGCCGATCATCAATCTGCCGGAAGTGGCGATTCTCGGTCTCGGCCGCGGCGCCTTGAAACCGGTTGTGCGCGAGGGTAAGGTGGAAGTCCGCCTGCTGACGCCGGTGGCGTTGAGTTATGATCATCGCGTGATCGACGGCGGCAGCGCCGCGCGGTTCACGGTGGATTTGTTGAAGGCGTTTGAAAATTTCGACGAAGCGGTAGTAAAGATTTAATTTTGTATGGATCCAATCAAAACAGAAGTAGTAGTCGTTGGCGCCGGACCTGGGGGTTACGCGGCGGCCTTTTACGCGGCGGATTTGGGCAAGAAAGTTGTCCTCATTGAACGCGATAAAAAACTCGGTGGCGTGTGCTTGAACCGTGGTTGTATTCCGTCGAAGGCATTGCTTTACGCGACGCATCAGATTGTCAATTCGCGTGAATCCGCCAATCGCGGCATCACCTTTGCGGAACCGACCGTGGACTTGGCCAAGCTGCGCACGTGGAAAGAAGGCATCCTCGCCAAATTGAGCGGCGGCGTGGCCACGCTCGCCAAAATGCGCGGCGTGACGGTCATCGCCGGTCGCGGTTATTTTGAAGGCTCGAACAAATTGCGCGTCGAGACCGAGAACGGTCAGCAATTCGTGGAATACGAAACGGCGATTCTCGCGGTCGGTTCCTTGCCCGCGATGCCCAAGGCGTTTGACCTCGGCAATCCGCGCGTGATGACCAGCACCGAAGCGCTTGAGATCGAAGACATTCCCGAAAACCTGCTCGTCGTCGGCGGCGGTTATATCGGCATGGAAATGAGCACGGTTTACGCCGCGCTCGGCAGCAAGATCACGTTGGTCGAGGCGATGGATTCTATTCTCGCCGGGGCTGATGCCGATCTCGCCCGTCCGGTCGTCGCGCACGCGAAGAAGATGTTCAAGGAGATCCGCCTCAAGGCCAAGGTCACGAAAATGGCTACGGTCGGTAAGCAGATCAAAGTTGAATCTGAATATAACGGCGAAAAACTCACTGAGCTTTACGATCGCGTTTTGGTGTCCGTCGGTCGCGTGGCGAACAGCAAAGATCTCGGCCTCGAGAACACGAAAGTGGAACTCGATGATCGCGGTTTCGTTAAAGTGAACGCGCAGATGCAGACGAGCGATCCGAGCATTTACGCCATCGGCGACATCGCGGGCGGCATTTTGCTCGCGCACAAAGCGCACAAAGAAGCGCGCATCGCCGTGGAAGTCATCACCGGCGCGAACAGCACGTTCGACAGCGTGACCCCGGCAGTCGTCTTCACCGATCCCGAACTCGCGTGGTGCGGTTTGACCGAAATCGAAGCCAAGGAAAAAGGCGTTGCCTATGAAGTGACGAAATTTCCATGGTCCGCTTCCGGTCGCGCGTTGACGTTCGATCGCACGGACGGCTTGACGAAAATTTTGGTCGCGCCGGAAACCGGTCGCGTGCTCGGTGTCGGCATCTGCGGCGCTGGTGCTGGCGAATTGATCGCCGAAGCCGTGCTCGCCATGGAAATGGGCGCGACGGTGGACGACATCGCGCTGACGATCCACCCGCATCCGACCTTGTCCGAAACGTTAATGGAAGGTGCGGACGCTTATCACGGCCACGCCACGCATATCTTCACCAAGAAGAAAGCGGCGTAAGTCGTAGTTCATTTAGCAACAAAAACGGCGTGGTGCAAACCACGCCGTTTTTTGTTTTTGGTGCGGAGCGCGGCCAGCTTAGTCCGCGCGTTGGGAAATGGAAGAATGCGCCTAAAGAAACATCCCTTAGCTACCCCGCCTTCGTCCCTTGCGTTGCCGCCACGAGTTGTCCCAGCAAACTTGAATTGCGCGGCACGAGCGTGATCGTCGCCTGGCCATCAATGATGTTTTGCGTCTCCAACGCTTGGAATAAGGCGCGGGAAATTTCCGGGTCTTGCGAAATTTTTTGCAACGCCATGCCGACGATCTGCGGACGCATCGCGGCGGCTTTGGCAAACTCGATCGCCGCCTGTTGTTCCGCCGTGCTCGCGATGATGTTCACTTGATTCGTGCCATCCTGCTTGATGGCCGATGTCACCTGCCGCAAACGGTTCACCACTTTTTCCTCAATCTGTTTGATCATGCCTTCGTCGCGGAAATGCACTTTGCGGATGTAAGTCGAGCCGAGGCTGTAACCCCATTCAGCCGATTGCGGCGAGACTTCGGTGCGCACGGTCTGGCTCATCGGATGACGATTTTCCAACATGTCCGCCAGCTTCAAATTGCTTAGGCAACGCACGGTGGAATTGCCCACATTCGCCGCGAGCGAACCGCGCGGGTCGGCGTTTTTGAAGAGATACGCGACCGGATCGCTGATGACCATTTCATACCAAATGCCGATGCCCATCGGCGCGCCTTCCTCGGAATTCACCGGCGTGCTGCGCAGATATTCCTGATCCAACCGCAGATCGAGCGTGTAACATTTGCCGAGAAAACTGATCAACGGTGCGCGAATCCCGATCTTGAAAATCAGGAAATGCAATCCCGGTTGATCAATCACCGTGATGACTTTGCCGAACAGCATATACACTTTGCACTGCCGTTCTTCGACAATGGTGTAAAGGCCGAACAACCGCGCGATGCCGAATAAAATCGGCAATAAAATGAACATGCCGAAGAACGTGACGATTGCGGCGATAAAGAAATGACCGACCGGTGTATTCAGCGGGTTATCATTCATGGCTCGCCTCCACAATCACCGTTTTTGCTTCGCTAAATAATTTGAGGCGCACGTTGCGCACGTAAGCGTCGAGCGCGCCGGCACCGTTTTTCTTCAAGTCCACCAATTGATCCGCCAACGCGACGATCGGTTGCACTTCGGCCTGCGCCTTGAGCGTTTCGATTTCCACGGCGCGCCGGGATTGCACGATTTTTTGATCCGCGCTCGCTTGCGCCAAACTGATGCTGGACGAAACTTCATTGTAAGCCGTGTTGATCGCGGCGAGGGCGGATTCCACTTCCGGTGGTGGATCAATGCCCGTGATCAACGACGCCTCCAGCGTGATACCATAGCGCGCCGCCGAACCGAGGCATTCCCGATCCATGCGTTCATTGATGTCGCGCAGATTTTTCCGCAGATCGTTGATGGAAATGCCGATCACCGCCGTGGCCGCAATGTTATGCGGCGCCGTATCAGCGGGATTTTTCACGGCGGGCGGGGCTTCAAAATTCGCGATGCGTTCGCGCAGAATTGAAATGAAATAGCCCATGACATGAATGATCGGCTGTTTCACGCCGAAGACATACGCGTAAAGATTCCGTTCCGAAATGCGCCAGCGAATCTGCCCTTTTAAACCGGTGTTGAGTTGATCTTTGGTGACGGCTTCGAGAATGGTGCCTTGCGAATTGACCGACGGATCTTCCAGATCCAGTGCCATGTTCATCGTCTGCGTGGCGACGGTGACTTTATAAACGCGTTCCCACGGCCATTTGAAATACGGGCCGCCCGGGGGAATGACGCGCACTTGTGGATAATTATAGCGTTCCCGTTCCTCGGCGCTCAACGCGGCGGAAATCGGATCGTCCAACGTCGTCGCCGTGCCCACGCGTTCCGCGCGACCGAAACAGGTTTTCACCGCGCGTTCATTTTGGTCCACCGTATAAAATCCCGCAGCGAGATAGCGGACGAGAAACCACGCGATAAAACCAATGACACAACCGAAGAATATAGTTCCCATAAGTTGATAAGTGTTTAGACCAGCTTGTGATACGCGCCGGCCCAACATTCTACAAGGAAAAAGCGGTTCCAAAATGGGAGTGATTTTGGAATGACGAAAGATTTAACCACGGATGGAACAAATGAGCCCGGATTGAAAAAAGACTTGGACGCGGATGGCGCGAATTAATGGAAATTTAATTCGCGTCTGATTTTAGGATCACTTCCAAGCATCCCGCCACATGTCGGGATACCAACGGCCTTCGTCCATCTCAATGAGATCGAAATCGGTTATCACCGAACCATCGTCTTTCACGCCGTATTGCTGGATCATCGCCGGAATGAATTCAGCCGTCTCATCGTCGCGCCAGCCGCGCTTGCTCATGAAGCTGTTGTAAATTAATACTTCTTCGTCGGTGAGCGGACGGCCCTGCGCGAAGCACCAAGCGAGCACTTCTTGATCCGTCTTTCCGGCGAGCACCTCGGCTTTGACGTCGTTGTAACGCACGCGTAAATAACGGCAGGTGCGGCCATCGAAACCTTGGCCGAGCATGTCATGATAATCCGACGGGAGCTGGCCTTGCGCGTGCAGCCGAATCTTGGAACACATCCGGGCAAAATAAAACAGTTTGCCCGTTTTCTCGAAACAGCCTTTGATTCCTTCAATTTTCATAATGAAATTTCGGCGGCGTCCGGCTTTTCAATCCTACGCCTAGCTCAAACCGTCATGATCTCTTTTTCTTTGTTCATGACGAGCGAGTCAATTTTTCCGCTGTAGAGGTCGGTGAGCTTTTGAATTTCTTTTTCAGCGACTTCAATTTCTTCTTCCCCGACGCCACCGGCAGTCTTGGCTTTCTTCAATAATTCCAAGGAGTCGCGGCGAACGTGGCGGAGGGCGACGCGACCGTCTTCGGCGAGTTTCTTCGTGATCTTGACGAATTCCACGCGGCGTTCCTGACTCAATTCGGGAAAGCTGATGCGAATACCTTTGCCTTGCACGGCGGGCGAAAGACCGAGGTTCGCCTTTTGAATCGCCTTCTCAATCGCCTGAATGCTGGTCATGTCCCACGGTTGCACGAACAACTGACGCGGTTCCGGCGTGGTGATGCCGGCGAGTTCGCGGATGCGCATTTGCGAGCCGTAAACTTCCACTAAAATATTTTCGATGAGCGTCGCCGAGGCTTTGCCCGTGCGCACACCGGCAAATTCGTGCATGACCACTTGCTCGGTTTTGATCATCTTTTCTTCCGCTTCCATCAAAATTTCATCGGGTGACATAATGGAACGAGGCTAACAACGAACGCGCGGCGGGTCGAATGAAAATTAAATGAGTAAAATGGCGCGCGCGTCAAACCTGGGAGGTTGGTGGTTGGACGCCGGGAGCTTTTTTCAGTCCGCTTCCGGCCAGCGAGCTTGGTTGATCATCGCGCGCAGGACGACATACAAAATCACTGCCACCACCGCTTCGCCGAGGACGAATCGCCAGAACCCGCCATGCGTCCAAGAAAACGACGCGGCGCCGGCGAGCGCGAAAGCGAAGAACAACACGGGAATCATGCTCAAGCCGCGACCGGCGGATTTGGCGGCGTCGGTGGGAACGGATAGCGGCACGCCGCGTCCGCGCAGCGCGGGCACCAGCGCGAAAATCGGCAACGCAATCAGGCCCGGAATGAGCAGTAATAATTGGCCCGCATCACCTTGCAAAAACCACACAATCAATCCCACCAATAACATCATGGGCAATGCCAGTAGGCATAATACGGCGCGGCGAGCGCCGTGACACAACGCGGCAGGTCCGACCATGGGCGCGGCGCGGAAGACATCCGCCGCCTGCCATTGTTGCGAGTATTGCAGGAGTTGTAATCCGAGCAGCGGCACGAGACCAAGATACGCGCCGGAGAACGGAATGCCGAAGCCGCCGCCGATCGACGAATTGTGCTGGCCGTAACCTTGCAGCAAAAAAACGAACGGCACGACGAGCATCGGGGCGAGGCCGGGATAGATGCGGAGTTTCACATCGCGATCACGCACGAGATACGCGGCGACCAGCAAAAACGACGCGCGGGAAACCGGATCGCGCAGCCACCAACGCAACGGCGGCACGTTCACTAATTTATCCAGCCAACGATGGCGCCCACCCGTTTTGGTGACGCGGGTGGAAACCGTTTCGTTGAGTGACTGCAGACCAATTTCGTAATCTTGCGCGAGTTTGCCGAACGCGAGCCACAGAATCAACGAGGTCACGATCAGCGCGATGGCGGCCAAGATCCACGAGGCGAATAGTGCGTCGCCCGCGAGCGCATCGTCCAAGCCGGCGAACCAGGCGGGCGGCAACAGTCCGATCCACCACGAGGTTTCGCTCAGGCTGAAAACATGGCCCACGCGAAAGAGCACGCGGGGCAAGATCTGGCCGCTCAAAACGGCGGCGATGGCGACGAAAACTTGGGCCATCGTCATCAAACCATCCAACCGTTCGCGCCCGAACCAGCGCAGACATAATTGATACATCAACACGACGCTGCCGGTGCAAAATAACGCTTCGAGGGTCGTGGAAAAAAGATGGACGATGGGAAAACGCCAGCCCGCGGAATGGAATCCGACAAAGAATCCGACCAAATTAAACGCGAGCGCGAGCCACAGCGAGACTTCCACGAGCACGCGGATCTTCGCCCACAACATTGTTTTGGGACGGATGGGGCGATGCAATAAAATGTCGGCTTCTTCCTTGTTGAATAAAACTTCGCCGGCCGACGACGCGACGAACATGCCGAGAAAAGCAAACGTCAGCGCGTGGAGATACGCGGCCAGCGCGAAAACCGGTTGATGTCCAAACCCCAGCGCCATGCAGCCGAGCAGCGCGTAAAAGAAAAGGCTGAGCGTGAGTTTGGTGCCGACGGATTTAGGCGCGGTTTGGATCTTTAAACTGCGGCCACTGCGCCCGCGTAAAAACAAAGTCAGGAATAATTGGCGTAATACTTTTTCCGACGACGGCACGGCTTCGGGCAAAATCGGCGGTAGCGCGATTTCGTTCATGGCCGGAAAGTTTTGGCAAAGTCTTCCGCGCGGCGTTCGAGTTCGGCGCCGCCGGTGAGGTTCGTAAATAATCTTTCCAACGTGCCGGAGTTGTGCGCGGCGACGAGTTCATCCGGTTTGCCGTCCAAAAGTAATTTTCCTTTATCAATGATGATGACGCGATGGCAGACGCGTTCCACGACATCCAAAATGTGCGAGCTGTAAACGATGGTTTTGCCTTCGCGCGCCAGCATTTGGATCAACGCTTTGAAACCGACCGCGGCGTTGGCATCGAGGCCGTCGAGCGGTTCATCGAAAAAAACGACGGGCGGATTGTGCAGCAGCGCGGACGTGATGACGACTTTGCGCCGCATGCCTTTGGAATACGCGCCGAGTAATTTATCCGTGAGCGTTTCAAAACTGAGATCGAAGAACGCAATGAATTGTTTAATGCGGGCGCGCGCGGCGTTGGGCGGAATGCCGTAAAGCGCGGCGACCATCTCGAGATATTCCAAGCCGGTGAGCGATTCAAACACGGCACCGGATTCCGGCACGAAACCGACGTGACGTTTCACCTCGAGCAAATCGCGTTGCAGATCGAAGCCGCTGATGGTGGCCGAACCGCTGGTGGGTTCGATCATGCCGGTGAGCATTTTCAACGTGGTGGATTTGCCTGCGCCGTTGGGGCCCAGAAAACCAACGATTTGCCCGGCGGGGATTTCGAACGACAATCCGGCCACCGCGGTTTGTGCGCCATAACACTTGGTCAGTTGAACGACGGAAATCATGAGCGGCTTCCTTATGCCGCAAGCGCGCGGGTTTGGCGAACTAATTTATTTAAGAAATCTCTGCAAAAGCTATTTCGGCTGGTAGCGGCGGTCTGTGACCGCCGGGTTTTCCAGTAATTTCACAGCCAACGGCGGTCATAGACCGCCACTACAGCACTTTTTGCAGAGATTTCATTTAGGGATTGGCCGCTGGGCACTGGCCGGACTCAGAGCAGGGGCGTCATTTTAGCCGCCGAACGCAGAATATTTTTTGATGCCGCGCCCCCACATGAAACGCGCGGAACCATACGCGAGCAGCACCCAGCCCGCTTGGATCGCCAGCCCGAGCCACAGAGCGTTGCCGGCCACTTTGCCCATATAAACGCTGATCGGAAAATAGAGCAGATACGGGAACGGCGTGAACATCAGCGCGTGAAACAGCGGCGCGGGCAGCAACGCCAGGGGAAATAAATGGCCGCTCGCCAGATATTCAAACGCGAATAGAATGAAGATGAACGTGGATATTTCCAACAGCCAGAACGCCAGCATGGCCATGGCGTAGGAGATGAAAAATTGCAGCAAAGCCGTCAGCAAAAGGGACACGGGAAAAACGATGAGCGCGAGACCGTTCACCGGCATGACGAAATAGGTTCGGTAACAGAAAATGAAGATCGCCAGCGGAATGATCGCCATCATGATGAAGGCGATTCGTCCCGAAAAAAACAGGCAGAGGCGATACCACAGATAATCCACCGGCTTGAGGAGGAATTGGCTGATGTTGCCTTCGCGGATGTCGGCGGCGATCTGCCAATCGTCTTCGTTCACCGCCGTGAAGACATCCACCACCGCCACGAGCATGTAATAAAAAATCATCTGCGACTGCGAAAAACCGTTCTGCTCAACGGTTCCGCCGTTGTTCGCGTAGATCGTGCGCCAGAGCGAGAGCATGGCGAACAGCGGGATGAAACTGAAGAGCGTCCGCGTCAAATAATTGAAGCGGTAAGTCAGATTGCTCTGCAAGCCAATGCCGATGACGTGCCAGTATTTTTTCATCCAGGCGCAAATTTTAACGGTGAATGCGCGGAAGGCGAACGTAATTTTTTCCGGGGCCGAGAGAAATGTGCATGGGTGGGGTGAGACTCCGTCGAGCCGTGACTTTTTTGACAGAATGACAGAATGAGCAGAATGGGAGGGGATGGCGTGGTGAATCGTTTTCTTGGCGGCTCTGCGTCTTGGCGTGAACTTGCGCTCATGAGTCACGGCTCGACGGAGTCTCATCCCACCGCAAATAATCACCTGCCTTACGCCGCCCCGGAGCGCCGATCTCCTGATCGGCTCGCGGCTCGCATTCCCCACGTGCCGATCGGGCGATCGGCGCTCCGACCGGGTAAAAGGTAGGGCGGAGCTGTCGCTCCGCCCATTTATAATTCCTTACGTGGCCATGTGCGAGACCACATCGCTCCACGGGCTGCGCTGGTTGCTGGAACCGAAGGCCCGCGCGCGGAAATCATACAGAGTTCCCGGTGTCAGTCCGGGCAACTGTGAGTCACTCGGCTTGGTAAAAGTTTCACCATGCGCCCACGCGCCATTGCCCGAGTTATACTGCACCTCGATCGCCCATGAATTTTCTGCCGGAGCGAATTTGAAGTCCATGATCCCATTCCCCAACGGCGTCGTCGAGAGGATGGACGTTGGGCCCACGGGCAACTGCCGCGGATGCATGGAGTTGCCGACTTCGTAGCCGGAGGATAATAAGACGACTTCATCATTATCCGCCATCATCTCCACGTAATCCGCCAGTTTATTTAACAACGCGATCAACAGCGTGCGCGCCGCATTTTTTATCGCCGTCGCCTCCTTGCCGCCACTCATTTTGGCGGCGATGTCCTTGGAGAAATCCATTGCCGCCGTGGCCAATTCCGCCGTGGTCACCGGTTGCGAGGGGAAGTGGCTATTGTCCGCCAACTCTACCGAGACATGCAGCCCGAAGTCGGCGAGCCATGGATCTGGTTTATTGGAATAATCCCGGAGGATATAATATATAGGCATAGATAAGTTTGGTTGATTGTTTACTGCACCACGGGAGTCGCCCCTTTGAAAACCAAACTCACGCCCTGATCAAACCGTGGATTACTGTTATCTTCGACTCAAAAAGCGGATTGTCAAAATATATTATAGTTTGAATAATAAGTTCTAAACTATTATTAAAAGCAACCTGTTGCTAATCAGTTATTTCCAATCAGACGCCGGTTGTAAAAATAAATCATCGCAACCATGCCGCTCGCCCTGAGTGAAGCCGCATTCCACAAGACGAACGTCGCATTCCACAAGATAAATGCCGCTTCTAACCAGATAGAAATCATTTCCCACAAGATAGAAATCATTTCCAACAAGATGAAAATCGTTTCTAACAAGACGGAAATCATTTCTAACAAGATGAAAGTCGTTTCTAACAAGACGGAAATCATTTCTAACAAGATGAAAGTCGTTTCTAACAAGATGAATGCCGCATTCAAAAAGATAAAAATCGTTTTCCGCACGAGGAAAGTTGATTTTTTCGAGGCTGAAGCGACTGTTTGCCCGAGGAATGTGTCTTACCGCCATTGGAAAGCATCATTCCACCACAGACTTGATCCACTCCAATCGAACGACTTAAGTTCATTCAAACCACCGGTTCAAACCCTCGTCCAGGCTTCCCTTAAATTATCCTAGACACCCAATAAAGTGAGGCATAAAGTCAGAA
>JAMFSJ010000077.1 GCA_026225255.1 Methylacidimicrobium fagopyrum
CGAACGCCCGCCAAGCTCTCGCCATATTGGGCGGTTGATTCGCGTCCGATCGTATAACTGACGCCCGCCGCCGCCATTAAATCGCCGGTGTAGCTGCAATCAATAAACATTTTGGCGCGAAAAACATTTCCGTCATTCATGGCGACGGCGATGATTTGCGTTCCCTGCTTAGTGACCGTCACCAGATATTCGTTGGAATAAACCGTGACCCCCGCTTGTTGAACGAGGTCGTTAAAAACCGCTTCCGCGACGTGGGGCGCAAATTCATAATTTACATTCGAGCCATACTTTTGGTTGATGCGGGCATAAAATTCACCCGCGACACCTTGAATATAGCCCGTGCCCACATGACCAATATCCGTCCAGCCCAACCCGCTGGAAGTCATTCCGCCGAGGTGATTTTTATCACAGACCAACGCGACGGATTTGCCCATGCGCGCCGCTTGCACGGCGGCGATCACGCCGCCGGAAGTGCCGCCGTAAACACAAACATCCACGCTGATTTCTTGCACGGCCAACCCGGAAGTTGCCGCCATAAAACCCGCGCCGAAACCGAGGCCGAGCCATCTTTTCCAAAGCTGACGTTTAAGCGGATATTTTTTAAAAGCAAACATGGTGGGTGCGAATAAGATTAAGCCGGCAAAGGGCACGTCTAGTTTCAAATATCAGGCAAAAGTGATTTTTAATTCAACGGCAACGCGTTGGCGAGCTTGAGCAAATCCGGATCGGTGGCGGACGCGCTGGCGAAAGCGTTTTGAGCGGGATTTACACTGGCGGTTGGCCGTTGCGTGACCGTGTCGTCGGCATTGAATTTAGCATTGGCCGTCACCACGATGCCCCGCCATTTCCAGATTTCCGCATGGCCATCGACAAACGATAGGGTGCCGGAATTATTGTGCCGAGCTGAGGGCAGATTCCAGAGATTGGGATATTCGGCCGCCGCCGTGGAATAAACCCCGATCGCGCCGTTATCAATGCTGATCTGGTTTTCTTCGGCAAACACAAAGACATCACTCGACTTGGAAACATTGCTGGTTTTGGGTGCCGCATGGGTCATGGCATCCGTCCGCGCTTTGGCACAATTTAATTGCACCGAGAGGGAGTAACTGCGGTTTTGCGACACCGTCGCGCCTCCCAGCCCATGCACAAAAGCGCGCGAGGCCGGGCATTGATAAATCGGATAGGATTTGTTGTAGTCCCACAACGCACCGGTTGAAATCCAATTTTGATAAGGCGGCGTGCCGGTATAACTCTGGGCATTGCCTTGAATCCACGCATTGGGTCCCGCGTCCGTGCCCACCGCGCCGATGTCATTGTTCGGAAACGTTTCCCGAAAATCACCGGTATACATTTGCACCACCAATTCCAACTGCCGGTTGTTGCTCATACATTGGGCGGCCAGCGCTTTTGCTTTAGCCTTGGCCAGGGCGGGCAGGAGCATCGCCGCCAAGATGGCAATGATCGCGATGACGACGAGCAGTTCAATCAACGTAAAGGCTTTCGGCCCGCGGCGGAAACGTTTTTCAATTTTCATGTTCATGGAGACTAATCAGTTTTATCCCTCAACTCATTGACCTTGGATACGATAGAATTGAGTTGCGCCGAAGATGCTGTTGGTGGCCGAAGTAATGACGCCCGTCGCGGTGATGGCGGTTCCAACATTGGCCCACGCGGCATCTTGCAAAGTAACTTTGGACTGAACTTGATAGCTGTGACCGGGCACGCTCACCCACGTCAGCACCATCGCCGAGCCGGCTTGCGCTACGATGCTGGTGAGATTGAACGGGGCGAGGGCGGTATTGGTGTTGATTAAAAATGCTCTAACGCCATTCGGATTATCCAGGGTGAATAAATAATTTCCACCGAAGGCCGACGAGCCGACGCCGATGCCGTTGTTGAATCCATTTGCACCCGTGGTCAGGTTCAATTCCTGATCTGCCAGCACCGGGCCGTTGGTCAAATTCGAGACGTCGTAAAGGCGCACGTTATCCGGCAAGCCGCTGGCCACACTCATCACCCCCGCCAGCCATTTCTGCGGGTTGCTGGCGCTGATAAATTGAAAGCTGTTCGGCACGCCGTTGCTGGCATTGTAAGCATATTGAACGAAGCCCGTTTGCGCCGTCAGATCAAACTGAACCAAGGATAATTGTTGGCCGGTCGTTTTCGCCCAGAACGTATTGGTGCCCGGACCGAACGTGAGTCCGTTTTGGCCAAAGCCCGAGGCCACGCCGCTGATGCCAATCACAACCGGTGTGAAAAGGGATCCGTCCGTCGTGGTCAACAAGACAACATTAGTTCCGTAGCCATTGGCATCCGCTCCGGGGGCGAGCAGTATTTGCGTCGCCGTGCCCGCTCCGCGCACAGCAATGTTATCACCCCAACGCAAACCCGCTGCGGGCGTGCCGTAACCTAAATCGCCTGAAAATACAATGTTCGCAACGGTGTTGGAACCATCATCCGCCCATTGCCACAATTGATACGGGGTGGAGGATGAGCCCGCGTTGGCAACGACGTTGCCGGCATAAACTTTTCCGTCATCGGCCACGCCCACCATGTTGATGCCAGCCGCCGTCGTCGCCATGCCGGGCGCACTGACGTTCATGAGATATTTTTGATTGCCGGTGGCGGGATCAAGCGCGACCAGATTGTTCGTTGGCACATGGGTTAGCACCAACAGGTTTGTGGTCGTGGCGTTATAAGCCAACCCGCGTTCGCCGCCGCCAGTCGTGGTGATATAAAAGTGATTCGTGTCGCCCGGAAGCAGGTTCCAGATATTGGTCATCTGCGTGGTGTTATCGAGCGCAATGACCGTGACCACCGCATTTGAACTGTAGTTAGTGGAAACACTGTTTTGCACAGAGACCGTGTAATTGCCGCTCATGCTGGCGGTGGTATTGGTCAGGGTCAGCGTCGTATTGGTTGCGCCCGCGATGGGTGTGCCGCCAAAATACCACTGATTATACAAGGGCGGCACGCCGCCAAATTTCGCGTTGCCAATCGTTACGGTCGCGCCGGCATAAGTGGAAACCCCGGACGGCTGCGTGCCGATGGTGGCCGGAAAATTCGTGAGCACGGGAAAACCCGGCACGATCGCCACGGCGTTCAAAAAGCCGCGAGTTTCATTGGTGCCCGAGCCGATCGCAGTCAAATAAACCGAATCGCCGGAACCGAGCGTCACCACTAAAAGCGTGCAGTTATCGCCATAAACAAAGGTGCTGGTGATGGCGAGTCCCGAGTTGGCCGCCGAACCGGCCGGGGCGGCGGTGTTCAATTCCACCGTCGAGGGCGTGGTGGTGACGGCAAACTGAAACGCAGCGGCTGCCGATCCGTTGGTGGCGAAGAATTGTTCCGAAGCGGTATTTCCCGTGTTGCTGTTGCGCCCGGAAATATACAGCGTATAGGTGCCGGCCGCGAGGCCATCAATGCGAATGCCCAAGACATTAGTATTTACCGTGGCGGTCCCGGTCGCAAAAATACCGTCTTTGATCGGGCTGGTGGCGGTATAAATGCCCGCGCTGATTTGCGAACCCAAGGCGCTCGAAGTGATATTTTTATTGCTGTAGCTGACGCTGTTACTAACGGTCACCGGACTCCGCCCCACCACAAGTGAAACCCCCGCCGCCGTTGAACCATCTGAGTAGATCAAGCTGCTACTGTCAGCGTTGATAATCTTGTTCCAACTTATTTCCGCCGTCGGCACCGCGCCGGCAAAGTGTCCCATGTCCAGCGTGGCTTCGGTGGAAGCGACTGTGGTTGGCCCGAAATCCAAGAGCAAGGTGGTGCTGGCAACGCCGGCTAGGCTGCTGCCCAGCCACAGGGAAAAAGCCAGTTGCAGAATTTTATTGCGAGTGTTTATAGGCATGATGGTTTTCATTGGTTTTTGGGCACGTTTCGTCGGCAAAATAGGACAATCCAAAAGGATTAATCTTGGTTTTGGGTTCAGGGCTTTGGAAGAGAATGACAAAAGCGCAGAACTTTAGAAGTCGTATGAATATGTGAACGGCGGCTTTTTAGGCGCCGGAAGTATTTCACTAAGAAATCGAAGTCGTCGCCGTGACCCTGCTTCTGCCGACAGCTTACCCTGAAAAATCAGCTGGGAGAAAACGCGCGCGATTTGGCGTGGGTCGCATCGAGATATTTGATAACGGCTTCGGTGCGGCAATTGACGTGCAGTTTTTTGTAGATCCGGCTGATGTGCGTCTGGATCGTGCCCATGCTCAAACCCAAGTCGGCGGCGATCTGCTTGTAAGCGAATCCGCGGGATAATAATTCTAAAATCTGCTGTTCCCGGGGCGTGAGATTTTCAATCAGCGGCGTTTTGGCCAGACTCGATTGAAAGGCTTGAATCACTTTTCGCGCAATGTGGCTGGACATCGGACCGCCACCGTTGGCAACCTCGCGGATGGCTTCCAACAATTTTTCCGGCGGCGTGTTTTTGATCAAAAATCCACTCGCTCCGGCCGCCAGCGCTTCAAAAATCCGGCTGCTGTTCTCATAAACCGTCAGCATCATGATTTGGATTTCGGGCATTTGCCGTTTTAGGCGGCTCACGCATTGAATGCCGCTCATGCCCGGGAGATTGATGTCCATGAGCACCACATTGGGTTGCGGCTCAAGGGCGTCATGCAACAAATCTTCACCGGAAGCAAAGACCAACGAACATTCAAAGCCGGCATTCAAATTGATGAAACCACGCATGGTTTCTCTCAATTTAACGTCGTCTTCAACAATGCAAACGGTAATGGCCATAGTTGTATTTCGGCTGATCATAGCTCAAAGCCAGCCAATAGTTAACTCACATAAACATACGAATGAATCCTCAGTTTTCGTGACTGGCCAACGGCAGGAAGAAACGGATGGCGGTTCCGCTTTGGGAATCACTCCTGATTTCACACCGCCCGCCGATGGCGTTCAAACGCGCTCGCATATTGACGAGGCCGTATCCGGCGCGCTTTGATTTATGGGGTTCAATCACTTCCGCCGGCGCCGTTTCAAACCCGTTGCCGTTGTCCGAGATGAGAATTTCCAACTCGGTCGCCGACAGCGAAAATTGAATCAATACCTTGGTGGCGTTGGCATGTTTGGCGGCGTTATTGATCGCTTCTTTAACCGCCAGAAATAAATTATGCCGCACGGCGGCGGAAATCCGCCGCGTGGGCAATGGCTCAGCTGCCAGCACTTCGCAACTGATGGCACTGGCACTAAAAAATTCCCCGGCGTAATGGCTGATGTGCCCGACCAAGCCTTCGAGCGAATCATTTTCCGGATCGGCGGACCAGATGATTTCATGCAAGGACGAAACCGCCTCGCGCGCCGCCGCCGACATCTGTTCAATCTGCCGCTTGGTTTCAACCGGGTCATTCAAATGGCAGACGGCAATGCCGCCTTGAAATGAAATGCGCGTCAATTTGGAGCCCAGTTCATCATGCACATCGCGGGCGATCCGGATCCGTTCTTGTTCCACGGCGCGCTGTTGCTCCAAGCGCATGAGCGTGCGCTGCATCCGCCGATGCATCTCATAACGCGCCGCCGCCCCGACAATTCCCATCGCCGATAATCCACACAGGGTAAAAAACCACCAAGTCTGCCAAAAATGCGGTTCCAATATCAGCTCGATGGTTTGGCCTTTTTCATTCCAAACCCCGTCGTCGTTGCGGGCAATGACTTGAAAACGATAATGGCCCGGACGCAAGTTGTTATACTTGGTGACGTTCAAATTCCCTGCATTCACCCAATCACTATCCACACCGCTCAGCTGATAACGATACATGTTTTTTTCCGGTGCGGTGTAACTCAACGCGGCGTATTGAATCTCCAATTCACCACGTCCAGGTGGAATGGTGATCACCGCTGGCGTCCCCGAATTGCTTTGGGCGATGCGCATGGGTTGGTTGTCCGCCGTGATTTTTTGAATGACTACGGGCGGCGGTTGATGATCCATCGCCAAGGTGTCGGGATCAACCATGACGACGCCTTGCGTGGTGCGAAACCACAAGTGCCCCTGCGCATCTTTGCAGGCCGCGGGTTGGGTGACATCCCTAAATTGGCCGCTGGCGACAATGCCATCCGCTTTGCCGTAACTGATCGAAGTGATCCGGTTCGCATCGCCATCGGTCATCTCTTCCGCCTGTTGCTTGTTCACCCGAAAAATGCCCCGACTGCTATTCAGCCACAGATTGGTGTGGTTATCTTCCAAAGTGGCAAAGATGGCATCACTGAAAAGGCCTTGTTGACTGGTGATTTCGGTCACCACCCCATTCCGCAACATCAACAAGCCGTGCAGCTTGGTTCCAATCCACAACGTGTTCTGGGCATCTTGATACAGCGACAAAATGCTGACGCGTAAGCGGGAATCAATGTCGGCCATATTTTGAAAATGCCCCGCGCGCCACTGCATCAGTCCGCCCGCCGTGCCAATCCACATCGCTCCGTTACTGCCGCGACAAATGGCGTGGATGGTATCATTGCAAAGCCCTTCTTTCGTGGTGTAACGAGTGAAATGCGTGCCATCCCACGTTTGCAAATCATCGCGATCGCCAATCCAAAGCCGCCCATTGTCATCTTCACACAAGACCGCCGTGGCGCTGCCCGGATGGAATCCTTGATCGCGATCGTAAGTCAAAATATGGCCGTCTTTTATGCACTGCAACGGGCCGCCGTAATCCGCCCCGACCCACAGACTGCCATCGCGCGCCTCCGTCAGGCCTAAAATATAATCCGATTTCAAACCGTTGGTCGTATTCAGATGCGTGATGTTGCCATTGAGATAATGGTTGACGCCGCCGCCCCAAGAACTGATCCAGACCCCGCCATCCTGACTGGGGCAGACGGAAACCACCGCATTCATGGCCAAGCCCTCTTTTTTGGTGATGGTCTTGAAGCGTTTAGCCGTCAGCTCCGTAAGACCTTCCTCCGACCCGATCCACAAATTTTGTTCGCGATCCTCGAAGATTGAATAAATACGATAAGACGCCGTGTCCGAGGTGCGAAAGTTGACAAAACGTCCGTTGATCAAACGACTTAATCCGGCATAAGAACCGATCCAAAGTTCGCCGGCACTATCCCGAAAAATCACACTGACAAATCCCGTTGGCCCGACGTTTCGGTTGAAACTGGTGACCACGCCAGCCTTGGCCTCGATCAAAACATTGGGGCTGCCGATATCCGCGCCCATCCAGAAAGCCCCCGCCGAATCACAATACAATGAGCGGGCCCGGTCGGGTAACGCGTGCGAATAGGCCGGGTAATTGGTGGCCGCGTTTGAATCGGCCGGTTTCAGAGTGTTATCCAGCACCCAAATCTGGCCCGCATTATCGGTGCACAATCGCGGTGATGGATTCTTGAATCCCTTTTTCAATTCCATTTCCCTCTGCGACCAACCGATAATGCCGCGCGAGGTTCCAAACCAGATTGTGCCGGCGCTATCCTCCAGGATTTGATCCACGGTAAAATTATTATCGCCACCCTTGAGCTGGCACCGCGTCAATTGACCTTGCCACCAACGAAAGATGCCAAAATTTTCCGTCCCGATCCATAAACTGCCATCGCGGCTACTCAATAAACTAACGACGGAAGGTTGCGCCGTTTGCGGCAATATCTCGCGTGCTTGAAATTGAACCCCGTCAAACCGCGCCAAGCCTTCGCGCGTGCCCACCCAAAGATAACCATCCCGGGTTTGGGCGATGGCTTGAATAATATTATTCGGCAGGCCGTCTTCCGATTGCCAGAGTCGGATATTAAAATCAGTCTGCGCGCCGAGGTTTTGCAGGTAAACCGTAAGAAAAAAAATGCCCAAGGCAGAGCGCAAGAGAGATTTCCCAAAAGACATAGCTATGCTTGAAATAGTTATCGTTCTGCTTAATTAAGCAAGCATAACTCGGTCACGGCTGGCTTTAACTTTGGCAATGTGAGCCATGGTTTATCCCGCCAGCTAGTTCCATCCGGCGGCTTCATCGGCGCCAAATGTTCGGGGCCATTAATGTCAGAACTTCGGTTTCCTTATTGAATCCGCGCCCGCTTTTTTTGTAGTGTTCACTTACACATGGAACCTACAGCTGACATCGCACTGATCGGGCTGGCCGTTATGGGCCAGAATTTGATTCTCAACATGAACGACCACGGCTTCACCGTCGTCGCGTTCAATCGCACGGTGGAAAAGGTAGATCACTTTCTCGCCAACGAAGCCAAGGGCACCAAGGTCATCGGCGCGCATTCGCTGGCCGACATGGTTTCCAAACTCAAAAGTCCGCGCCGCGTGATGATGCTCGTCAAGGCGGGCAAAGCGGTGGATGAATTCATCGAACAACTGATCCCTTTGCTTGCCCCGGGCGACATCATTATTGACGGCGGTAATTCGCTGTTCGACGACACGAATCGCCGCGTAAAATATTGCGAATCCAAAGGTTTTCTCTACGTCGGCACCGGCGTAAGCGGTGGCGAAGAAGGCGCGCGCAAAGGTCCGAGCATCATGCCCGGCGGTTCCGCCGCGGCGTGGCCGCATGTGAAAGATATTTTCCAAGGCGTCTCGGCGAAAGTCGAAGGTGGCGAACCGTGTTGCGACTGGGTCGGCGACGGCGGCGCGGGTCATTATGTGAAGATGGTGCACAACGGCATCGAATATGGCGACATGCAGTTGATCTGCGAGGCCTACAACATTTTGAAAAATGCGCTCGGCCTGTCCGCGCAAGAAATTCACGAAGTCTTTGCCGAATGGAACACGGGCGAATTGGATTCGTATTTGATCGAGATTTCCCGCGACATCATGGCGTTCAAAGACACCGATGGTTCGCCGCTCGTGGATAAAATCCTCGACACCGCCGGTCAAAAAGGCACCGGCAAATGGACGATCGTCAATTCGCAGGATCTTGGCATTCCCATCACGTTGATGGCGGAAGCCGTTTATTCCCGCTGCATTTCCGCGTTGAAAGACGAACGCGTGAAAGCCGCGCGAAAATTGAAAGGTCCGCGCCCCACGCTCACGAGCATCGCCGCGAATCCCGAAAAGAAAAAGCAGTTCATCGCCGACATCCGCGATGCGCTCTACGCCTCGAAAATCATCAGCTACGCCCAAGGTTATATGCTCATGCGCGCAGCGGCGGCGGAATATAAATGGAAATTGAACCTCGGCGGCGTGGCGTTGATGTGGCGCGGCGGCTGCATCATCCGCTCACGCTTTCTCGGCAAGATCAAGGAAGCTTACGATACCAATCCGAAGCTCACGAATTTGTTGCTCGATGATTATTTTCGCGGCGAAATTAAGCGTTGCCAGAAAGGCTGGCGCAACGTCGTGGCGACCGCCGCGAAAAAAGGGATTCCCGTGCCGGCGTTCAGCACGGCGCTCGCGTTCTACGATCAATATCGCAGCGCGGTGTTGCCAGCGAATCTGTTGCAGGCGCAACGCGATTATTTTGGCGCGCACACTTACGAACGCGTGGACAAACCGCGCGGCGAATTTTTCCACACCAACTGGACCGGCCGCGGCGGCACGACCAGCAGCAGCACTTACAATGTGTAAATGGTCGGGCTGACCTGACAGTCAGCCAAAGTGTCGATCCGACAAAAACTCAAAAGCGCGGGCTTCGGCTCGCGCTTTTTTATTTCAACCGCAACCGCTTATTCCTCGGCGACATTGAGGCGTTCGAGTAAGCGGCCGAGTTCAGGACCAATGCGCTTCAATTGTTCATGGTGCAGGGTCGAAAGTTTTTCCAACGTCTTTTCACCGCGCGCGGTCAATTGAATCAGCACTTGCCTCCGATCGGCATCTGAGGGTGAGCGTGAAACGAGCTTTTCCTTCATTAACCGATCAACCAATCCGACGACGCTGTGATGGCGAAGTTGCAAACGTTCCGCCAATTCCCCGACGGTTAACTGTTCGCGTCCGGGAAAACCTTTGATGGCCAGCAATGCCTGATGCTGTTGCGGAGTAACGCTGGCCGCCGCCGCCGCGGCCTCGCTGAAATGAATGAATTTTCGGAGTTCATAACGGAACGCCGCCAAAGTTTCGTAGTGCTCTTTTTGAAGTTTTTTGGCCGACTGCATAACGGACGAACTTTACCGGGCTTGCCGGACGGTTGCCATCTTTGTTTGACAATATCGTAATGCGATATAAATTAGACGCCTGATAAATGCAAACTGAATCAAGTCCCGCCGCCGTCCCTCACGCAGCCCTGGTTGAAGACGAACTGTCAGATTTCAGCACGAACCATCGGGTGTTGTTGCTGTCGGCGATGGCGCTGGCGATCGGCGCCGTTAGTTCACTGGTCGCCTACGCTTTGATCTGGTTGATTGCCGTCATCACCAATCTGGCTTTTTATCATCGTTTTTCCGCTGCGGCCGCGGTTCCGCAAGGGCACCACTTAGGATATTGGGTCGTGCTGGTGCCGGTGGTCGGCGCATTGATCATTGGGTTGATGGCGCGGTATGGCTCGGAAAAAATTCGCGGTCACGGCATTCCCGAAGCGTTGGAAGCGATTCTGCTGGGTCGCAGCCGGATCTCGGCCAAGGTGGCGATTCTCAAACCCATTTCCTCCGCCATCTCCATTGGCACCGGTGGACCTTTTGGGGCGGAAGGACCGATCATAATGACCGGTGGCGCGTTCGGTTCGATTTTCGCGCAACAATTTCATCTCAGCGCGGCGGAACGAAAAACTTTGCTCGTCGCGGGCGCCGCCGCCGGGATGTCCGCAGTATTCGCCACGCCGGTGGCCGCCGTTCTGCTCGCCGTGGAATTACTGTTGTTTGAATGGAAACCGCGCAGCTTTATCCCGGTCGCCGTTGCCTCAATTATCGCTTCAGTTGTCCGGGTGCCGCTGTTGGGCGCCGGCCCCATTTTTGCCATGACCCCGCACGCTCCGGCGACGGGAGTTGAATTGGCGCTGGCTGCGGGTTTGGGAATTCTCGCCGGTTTTGGTTCCGGTTTACTGACCGTGTTGGTCTACGCGTTTGAAGATTTATTTGAAAAACTACCGCTGCATTGGATGTGGTGGCCGGCCATCGGCGCCCTCTTCGTGGGCGTCGGCGGCATCATCGAACCGCGCGTCCTCGGGGTGGGTTACGACACGATCCACAGTTTGTTGCGCGGCGAATTGGTCGGGGCGGCAATCATCGGCTTGCTCGTGGCCAAAGCGCTGGTCTGGTCCATCGCGCTTGGCTCCGGAACTTCCGGCGGTGTGCTGGCACCGTTATTGATCATGGGCGGCGCGCTCGGTGCCTTGGTCGGTTCGTGGTTGCCCGTGGGCGACGTCGGACTTTGGGCTTTGATCGGCATGGCGGCGATGATGGGCGGCACGATGCGTTCACCCCTGACCGCGATGGTGTTCGCCGTTGAATTAACGCGTGATTTCAATCTGTTTCCCGCCTTGCTCGTCGGCTCCGTGGCGGCGTTGGGCGTAACGGTGTTGCTGATGCGGCGTTCGATTCTTACCGAAAAACTGGCGCGCCGCGGTCATCACATCACGCGCGAATACAGCATTGATCCGTTTGAATTTGCCCGGGTGGGCGAGGTGATGGACAAAGCGGTGCCCACCATTCCCGCGACGATGAAACTTTCGGAATTTTCGGATCGCGTTGCCAACGGTGATCCCCAACTCAATCGCCGTCAGGGAACTTTGATTGTGGATGAACGCAATGAATTGGTCGGCATCATCACCCGGGGCGACATCGTCCGGGCGCTCCGGAAAAATCCCGCCGCGGATATAACCGTGGCGGCGGTGGGGAGCCGCGAGGTCGAAGTCGCCTTCGCCGATGAACCCTTACATGTCGCGCTCACCAAAATGTTGAGTTTGAACATCGGCCGTTTGCCCGTGGTGGAACGGGAAAACCAAAAGAAAATCGTCGGCTATCTTGGCCGCGCGGCGATTCTTTCGGCCCGGCTGAAAATTCACGAGGAAGAAAATGTGCGCGAAAGAGGTTCCGCTTTTCAAAATGTCTCGCAAACTAAACCGGCGTAATTTTGGATGCCATTTACGCTATCCACCACCAAAGCTTTGCGCGGCGGCACTGCCTTCACAAACCCTGTTGTTTCATCATCGCCAGCCGATTTTGAAACGTATCGGCGATGCTGGCGGCAAAGTTTTTAGCTTCGTCCGCTTTGGCGCCGGAAAAATGTTCATCCACCGTTTGTTGAAATAGCGAAACCCAGTGCGCAAAATGTTCTGCCGTCACCGGCAACCGAGCATGTTTCGGCCACGGACGACCTTGATAATTATGGGTGCGAAATAGCAACGTGCTCCAAAATTGATACAAAAGCGGCAGATGTTCGTGCCAATTCACTTGCGCCACGTCATTGAAAATCGGCGACAGCAGCGCGTCGGCATTGACCTTGTTGTAAAATGAGTCCACTAAAATTTTGATATGATCTTCGGTGGCGATGTCGGGACGAGGCGTTGACATGTTCGATTTTACCCCATTTCCGCTCACAAACAATTAATCTTCCACCTTCGCCGTAAAAAGGCGGCGGCAAGCGATTGGAATTGAATCCAGCCGTAATGTAACACGCGGCAACACCCAACCGAGCTGCTCTCCACCAAGGAGAGGGAGAAGCGCTCCCTGCGTTTTGGCAAATACCCCTGATTAGCTTGGTTGGCCTACCCAGAAATCTCAGTTCAAATATATCAGTCGGAAATCTTTTCCCACACGCGCACCTCACCCGCGATCAAGCGGAAGGACGGATGGGGATCGGGAATTTTAAGCGTGTTAAAAGTGCTCCACCGCTGGGGATCACGCACTTTTAATTTCCGCTGCAAATGCTCCCACTCGTAAAGCAATTGCCCGCGCGTTTCGGCAATTTGTCCGAGCGCGCGCGGCTGGCCAATTTTTGAGCCGTCGAAGTTGTAACCGCGTTGCATAGCTTCGGCCTGCACCACCAGCAGATAAGCCGCGAGCGCGGCAGGTGGATTTTCCGTCTCGGAAAAGCGCAACAGTTGCGGATGATTCTGGTAGCCTTTGGTGCCGCCCATCAAAACCTTTTGCGCCAGCAACGCCTCGCGCCAAAGGGCGACGAGACCTTTCGCATCAAAATATTTTGGATGCAGCGTCCAGAGCCGCATCAGTGCGCGCCCAGTTGCAGCCGCGCGTCGTTTTCCAGCAACGTTTTCAGGTTCGCCCAACCGGCGGTGTTCATGTCGTTGAAGGCATTTAGATAGACGGCGACGACTTCGTGCGGATATTTCACGAGCAAATTTTCCACGGCAATTTTCAATTTCGCATCGTCCACACCGGCGGGCAGATCGTCCACCACGCCTTTGTCGTTTTTGATTTCGAGCGCGTTCAGGAAATCGGCCAGCATCGCCGCATGTTTGTTCACGAGCCAGGCGCGGATGAGCGCGGCGGCGGCGGCATCAAGATTCGGCTTGGTGAGCGCGGTGAGCATGGACGCGTGGCGGGCATCGCGCGGCTGGCGTTCGAGGAACACCGGGCGAACGCGTTTCGCTTCGGCCACGGCAAGCACCGTGGCTTTGTAAGCCGGGCGATCCGATTCAAAGGTGAAGGACAAAATATCATTCGCCAGCGCGGGCGACATGAAACCGAGGAGTTCGTGTGACGTTAACATGAAATTAGTTGATGGTTGAAAGTTGAGTGTTGAGAGTAAAAATTAGGCAATCGTCGTGACGGAAATTTTATCCTTCTGCGCCAGCGTTTCGCAGGCTTCGCGTTCGAGCAGGAGCGATTTACCGGATTCGATGGCGAGGACGGAAACTTTTGCCGCCGCGCACGTTTCCAACGTCTGCGCGCCGAGGCACGGAATATCGAAACGCATATCGTGGTTCAGCTTGGCGACTTTCACGGCGACGGCGCCCCCGTCTTTGCCCGCGAGTTCACCGCCGCGCGCGAGACATTTATCCGTGCCTTCAAAACCTTCGACGGCGAGAATCGTGCCGTTTTTCACAACGACCAATTGGCCGATTTCCAGCCGCGAAATTTCCTTCGCGATCTTGAAACCATATTCCACGTCGGCTTTTTGTTCAGCGGAAAGTTTCGGGCCGAGTTGAAACCCCGTTTGCGGCATGAGCGGCGCGAGCCATGGCGTCGCCTCGATCAAATCCACGCCATCTTTTTTCAATTCGCTGGCGATCGCGCCAAAAATCGTGTGGGCGTTTTTTTCTTTGAGCCGCATCATCACGCCGATCGCGCGCAAATCCGGGCGTAGATCGAACAGATTTTTCGGGGCAATTTGGCCCAGCATAACGCATTGCTTCACGTTGCGGTCGGTAAAAACGGAGATCAATTTTCCCAATTGCCCGACGCGCAGCCAGACGATTTCGTCCACGAGCGATGCCAGCGCGGGATCCGTTTCGCCTTCCGCCGCAGCCACGACAATGCGCTTCACGCCGGCGGCGCGGGCGAGCCGGGCAAATTCCAACGGCAACGAGCGGTTGCCGGCGATAAGACCGATGGATTCTGGCGCAAGATTCATTTCGTGCGCGGAAGTCTAGCCACTTGGACGCGGGAATCCAGCCGCGAATTGCTGTCCAACAATTTTCCACGCGGTCCATTTTTGGACGAAATGGCGATGGTATTTTTAATTTTTCCGTGTAAAACATTGTTGGCGCGTAGCTTGCTATCAAGTGTTTATGCAGACGCTCGACAATATTTATTTGAAGCTGTATCCAACGTTGGAATCCTCCACGTTGGCCACGTTGCACCCAGCCGACGCGCCGAGCGCCGAACCGCAACGCGAAATCAGCCGCGAAGTCGCGCATGAATTGAACAACGTGCTGACGATCGTGCGCGGCTACACGGAACGCTTGCTCACGAAGCACGCCGAGAACGCGGCGTTGCGCACGGATTTGCAATTGATTTACGACAACGCGCGCCGCGCCGAGACCATCATCCGCCAAGCCGCCCGCGGCACCCGGAATCAGACCAAACCGAGTTAAGCCGCGCGGTCGGAAACTTTTTCGAAATCATACGAACGATACGAAAGCTGCCCACTGCGCAGGGCTTCATGGATGCGCGAGCCTTTGACCCCGGCAAAATCAGCGCCGAGTTGGTGTAGCCACGCCGGCAGATGGCGCGCAATCAACGCCTCCGAGCGCGGCGAATTTTTAGCCATCCCGCGCAACACTTCCGCATTAATATTCCGCGTCTGCCGCAGTTTGAGCGGACTGGCCGCGAGCGCGGTTTCCCATTCCGTCCAGCGTTCCGCAAACCGAAAATCCGCGTAGAGAAAATGTCCCCCGGGCCGCAACACGCGGTTCACTTCCGCCAAAAATTGCGGAAAATTCGGATAACAATGCGACGCCTCGACATTGATGACCGCGTCAAAGGTGTTCGCTGGAAACGGCAGATTTTCCGCATCGCCCGCAACAAACTCCAAGTCATTTACCAGATGCCGCTGCTGGCAAAAACGGATGCCGGCGGTATTCAAATCGAGCGCGGTGTAACGCTGTGGTGACAACGTGCGCGTCAAATAACTCGCGCCACCACCGTGACCGCAGCTGACTTCGAGCACGTTTTTACCACGCAAATCCGCCTGCGTCGCAACGTGATGATACAGTTGGATGCAAGCGCGGTTAGATTCATCGGCGGGCGTCAGCGGGAGGTTCATCGCCGGATCTTCTTCGTAAGCGTAATTGAGAAATAGCACTTCTTCGCCGCGCAGCCGGCGCGTGAGAAACGGATACCAAAGCTGCCAGATCGCCTTGCGAATCCGACCGATAGCGAACAGATGATCAATGACGGGCACGCAAAAATTTACGGGAAACCCGAAGCGTTGCCAATCTTGTTGAAACCCCAAGGCAAAATCATTTACCGCCCGCATCAGACCCCGCAACGACTGAATCGTCTGCCGCATTCCGCGATTGCCCGAGACTGATTTATTCGGCAGAATGACAATTCTATGTCTAGCAGTCGTCGGCAATATCCGTTTCATCTGATCGAACCCAAATGGCAACAAGATTGGGACGAGCAACAGGCTTTTCGCGCCTTCAATCCGGGCGAAGTTGTGCCGGCACAACATCCCTTCGCCATTCGTCATGGTCTTTCGGGAAAGGTGGCCGCAACGCAGTTACCCAAGAAATATTACATTCTCGACATGGTCCCCTACCCGTCCGGTGCGGGTTTACACGTCGGCCACCCCGAAGGTTACACCGCCACGGACATTCTCGCCCGCTACAAACGCGCCCAAGGTTTTAACGTATTGCATCCAATGGGCTGGGATTCCTTCGGTTTGCCCGCCGAACAATACGCCGTTAAAACCGGCCAGCATCCGCGTGTTACGACCGAGACGAATATCAAGAATTTCACGCGTCAGATCAAATCGCTCGGCTTCAGCTACGATTGGTCGCGCGAACTCGCCACGACCGATGCTGAATATTTCAAGTGGACGCAGTGGATTTTTCTCAAGCTCTACAATTCGTGGTTCAACCCGAAAACGAATAAAGCCGAGCCGATTGAAACGCTCGAATATCCAACGGATTTGCAGCAAAGTGCTGCCGACATTTTGTCGGCAGAAAAAACCGGGGACTGCCAACAAAATGTTGGCAGCACTTTAGAGACTGCCCGCCGCAATTATCGCGATTCCAAACGGCTCGCCTACGTCAGCGAAGCGCCGGTCAACTGGTGTCCAGAACTCGGCACCGTTTTGGCGAATGAGGAAGTCATTGATGGCAAGAGCGAAGTCGGCGGCTTTCCGGTTGTCCGCAAGCCTATGCGTCAATGGATGCTCCGCATTACCGCTTACGCCGAACGTTTGATCGCTGATCTCAACACGATTGACTGGACCGATTCGCTCAAGGAAATGCAGCGCAACTGGATTGGGCGCAGCGAGGGCGCGGAAGTAGAATTCGGAATCCAGAATTCAGAATCCAGAATCACTGTATTCACGACGCGGCCTGATACTTTGTTTGGCGCGACTTACATGGTGCTTTCGCCGGAACATAAATTGGTCGCGCAAATCACCACGCCAGAACAAGCCAAGTCAGTGGAAGCTTACAAAGAATTCGCCGCCGGTAAATCAGATTTGGAACGCACCGAACTCGCGAAGGAAAAATCCGGCGTGTTTACCGGCGCTTACGCCACCAATCCCGTCAACGGCGAGAAGATTCCAATCTGGGTCGCCGACTACGTGCTCGCGAGCTACGGCACCGGCGCAATCATGGCCGTGCCCGCGCATGATGAACGAGACTTGCAGTTTGCTGGAAAATTTGGGCTTCCTATTTTGGAAGTAGTAGAACATCACGACACAGAAGATTATCACTGGATTCCTTCCGAGACTGATGAGAAACACCCTCTTGGTAAGCGAGTGTTTTGGGATCTTACTCACAGAAAAACCAATAAACCTCGGGAACGCCATGATGCATCGTGTGTTTTCCACCATTTTATTGAAGAAACAAAAGTGATTAATTCCGCTAACCCTGAAATTTCACTAAATGGGCTTTCTGCACCTCAGGCCAAAAAGAAAATCACCGCCTGGCTCGAAGAAAAAGGTCTCGGCAAAAAGACGGTTAATTTTAAATTACGCGACTGGTTGTTTTCCCGCCAGCGTTACTGGGGCGAACCGTTTCCGATCATCTGGAAACGCGATGCCGCCGGGAATTTGCAGCACGAAGCCTTGCCGGAAAGCGCGTTGCCCGTGCTGCCGCCGTCGCTCACGGATTACAAGCCGACCGCCACCGGTGAACCGCCGCTCGCCCGCGCCAAAGAGTGGGTGACTCTCCCCGACGGCGCGATCCGCGAAACCAACACGATGCCGCAATGGGCCGGCTCTTGTTGGTATTATTTGCGCTATCTCGACACGAAAAACGGAAGCACGTTCGTCGGCAAAGAAGTCGAAAACTATTGGATGAATCCGGATGGTTGCAAGTTGAAGGTTGAAAGTTGCAAGTTGGACGCGAGCACGCCGCAACCTTTAACTAGCAACCAGCAACCAGCAACCAAATCAACGACCGGCGTTGATTTATACGTCGGCGGCACGGAGCACGCCGTGTTGCATCTGCTTTACGCGCGGTTTTGGCACAAGGTTTTGTTCGATCTCGGTTTTGTTTCCACTGCCGAACCGTTTTTCAAGCTCGTCAATCAAGGGCTCATCCTCGGTGAAGACGGACAGAAAATGTCCAAGTCGCGCGGCAACGTGGTGAACCCCGACGACGTGCTCGACGAATACGGCGCGGATGCGTTCCGCCTCTATGAAATGTTCATGGGCCCGCTCGAAATGGTGAAGCCGTGGAACACCAAAGGCGTTGAAGGCGTGTATCGTTTTCTCGGTCGCGCGTGGCGCTTGTTCGTGGATGAAAAATCCGAAACGGAATATGAACAGGCGGAAGCGGTAACCACCCAGGCACAAAGCCACGAAGAGTTGCTGGGGTTGATCAAATTGAATGCGGCGGTGAAAGATGTTTCGGCCACGCCGGCGCAGTTGAAGACGTTGCATACGTGCATCAAAAAAGTGACCGAAGATTTGGATGGCATGCGTTTCAACACGGCGATTTCCGCGATGATGGTGTTCGTGAATGACGCAATTGCGTGGGAAACAAAACCCGTTTCCGTGTTGCGCGAATTTTTGATTTTGCTCCAACCGTTCGCACCGCATATCACAGAAGAACTTTGGGCCAAACTTTCAACCAGTAACCAGCAACCAGCAACCAATCTGGCTTATGCGCCGTGGCCAAAATTCGATGCGGCATTGCTGGTTGAAAGCGAGATTGAGCTCCCCGTTTCGGTGAATGGAAAAGTGCGTGATGTCATCAAAGTGGCCGTGGCCGCCGATAATGCGACGATTGAAGCCGCCGCGAAAGCATCGGAAAAAGTTCAATCATTCATCGCCGGCAAGGAGATCAAGAAAGTGATCATCGTGCCGAAGAAGATGGTGAATTTGATTGCAGGCTGAAAA
Organism: Methylacidimicrobium fagopyrum; assembly: GCA_026225255.1. GTDB lineage: Bacteria > Verrucomicrobiota > Verrucomicrobiia > Limisphaerales > UBA11358 > UBA11358. The sequence goes on from JAMFSJ010000077.1 coordinate 18,830, forward strand.
TTTTATCGCGCGAAGAAAAAATATTTTCAACGCAGAGACGCAAAGGCGCAGAGAAAAAACGCCGTAGGCGTGGCATATTTGTAGATTGGTTTCATAAAATTTCAGAAGCTCCGTAGGAGCGAAATCAAAATATGCCGCTCCTACGGAGCTTTGGATTTATTGTTTGGTGGTTTCTACAAAGATGTCGCGCCTACGGCGCTCGCCGTTTTCTTCTCGGCATAAGATTTTTGCGTGCGTAAATCATTTTCATGAACAGCGAACATAAAAAAAAGATTATTAAGAAAATTGACAGTTTGGCTCGAGAACAAGGATATGATGGTCCCTTAGATGACGGGCAGCAATTTGCTTACGTTAAACTTGATTAGATTTATTTTCTCCGCGCCTTTGCGTCTCTGCGTTGAAATTATTTTTCAGCGCTCGCCAAAATGGTTTGAAAATGCGGCGGCTGGTCTTCGGCGGCGACGATACTGATTTCAATCTTCTTGAAACCGGCAGCTTCAAGCCAGCGGTGCAAATCGCTCTCAGCGAAGCCGAGCCAGCGGTCGCCATAAAGTTCCCGCGCCTTATCAAATTTATGCGCCAGAAGGTCGAGGAGCAAAATCTGTCCGCCGGGTTTGATGATTTTGTAGGCGGCGGCGAGCGCATCGGCGGGAACTTCGGCGTGATGCAACGCTTGGCTTAGAATTGCGAGATCCACGCTATTGGCTTCGATCGGCGAATTTTGCAGGTCGCCCTGGCGAAACTCGAGATTCTTCAGGTGATTTTTTTTTGCCTTGGCCGCGCCGAACGCGACGATTTTTTCCGAGTTGTCCACGGCGATGACTTTTTTGGCGCGACGCGCGAGGAGTTCGCTCAATAAACCTTCACCCGCACCCAGATCGGCGACGACGAGCGGTGGCAAGATGCGCAGCAACAAATGTCCGAATGCCTGCCACGAACGGCCGGGACCGTAAACGCGATCGAAGCGTCCGGCGATCTGATTGAAATAAACCTGCGCCTGTTCTTTGCGGCGGGCGATGACGCGTTTCAGATTGATCTGATCGTGCGAATGTTCCGCGAGTTCCTTAGCACCGCGGATGGCGAGTTGGATGAATTCGCCGGCGACCGCGTCAGGAAGTGGATTCAGTTTGTAAAAAGCACGCTTGCCTTCGCGACGCGAACTGACCATCTCGCAATCGGCGAGTAAGCCCAAATGCGTGGAGATGCGCGACTGGCCGAGTCGCGTGATTTCTTGCAGCTCGTTCACGGACAATTCATCACGCTCGAGCAACGCGACGATGCGCAAACGCGTCGGGTCGGACAGCGCGCGCAGAGATTTTAAGGTTGAGGACATGATTATTTTGGCGTCGAATTTTCCAGAATTTTTTTATCCGCAGATTTCGCGGATGCCCGCAGATTTTTCCGGTCGGCGAAAATCTGTGTCATCTGCGGATAAAAACTTCGGCCAAGTCTGGACCAAATTTTTCCAGAAAGCATTTGACGCGCTCTGCAATGTTTATATCATCCTATCTTGATACGTCAATATGTTGTTGGCGCAAAACTAAAATATATCCATGAGCAACCGTTATATCTTTTCCTCGGAGTCCGTCGGCGAAGGCCATCCGGACAAAGTCGCTGATACTATTTCTGATGCCGTGCTGGACGCCTGTTTTGCGCAGGACAAGTTCAGCCGCGTCGCCTGCGAAACGTATGTGAAATCCAACATCGCCATCATCGGCGGCGAAATCACGACGAAAGCCAAGCTCGATTACGTGAAGATCGCGCGCGACGCGATCCGCGAAATCGGCTACGTCAACGACGACGACGTGTTTCATGCGGACAAAGTTTTCGTCAACGTCATCGTGACCCAACAATCTCCCGACATCGCGCAAGGCGTGGATGCGAAGAAGGCCAAGGGCAAAAAAACCGCGAAGCAAGGCGCCGGTGATCAAGGTTTGATGTTCGGTTACGCCAGCAACGAAACGCCGGAATTGATGCCCGCGCCGATCATGTTCGCGCATCGTCTCGGCCGCGAATTGACGAAGATTCGCAAGAGCGGCAAAGCGTCGTGGTTGCGTCCCGATGCGAAATCGCAGGTCTCCGTGGTTTACGAAAACGGCAAGCCGGTTTCCATTTCCAACGTCGTCATTTCCACGCAGCACGCGGAAGATGCGCAACATGCGGACATCGAAAATTTCTGCATCGAGCAAATCATCAAAAAAGTTTTGCCGGCGAAAATGCTCACGGCGAAAACTGAATTTCTCATCAACCCGACCGGCCGTTTCGTCATCGGCGGACCGCAGGGCGACACGGGTTTGACCGGTCGTAAGATCATCGTGGACAGTTACGGCGGCATGGGCCGTCACGGCGGCGGCGCGTTCTCCGGCAAAGATCCGACGAAGGTGGATCGCAGCGCGGCTTACATGGGCCGTTGGGTCGCGAAGAATATCGTGGCCGCGAAGCTCGCGGAAAAATGCGAAGTGCAATTTGCCTACGCCATCGGCCATCCTGACCCGGTCAGCATCCACGTGGACACGTTCGGCACGGCGACGGTTGACGACGCGAAAATCATCGCGGCGATCAGCAAAGTGTTCAGCTTCCAACCGTCGGACATTATTGATCAACTCAATTTGCGCCGTCCGATTTACGGCAAGACCACGAACTACGGTCACTTCGGCAAGAACGACAAGGATTTGACGTGGGAAGCGACGAATAAAGTCGAAGCGTTGTTGAAGGCAATTTAATTCATTTTACCAAATATTAATTATGGCAACTAAATCTAAACCCGCAGCGGTGCTCGCGGAAATCAGCGCGACGCTGACGCAATACGCGGCGCAAACGCCCGCCGGCAAAGACTACATCGTGCGCGATTTTTCGCTCGCGGAATGGGGTCGCAAAGAAATCGCCGTGGCGGAACACGAAATGCCGGGCTTGATGTCTGTGCGTCAAAAATACGCGAAACAAAAACCGCTCAAGGGCGTGCGCATCACCGGTTCGTTGCACATGACGATCCAGACCGCTGTTTTGATCGAAACGCTCGTGGCGCTCGGCGCGAATGTGCGTTGGGCTTCGTGCAATATTTTCTCCACGCAAGATCACGCGGCCTCCGCCATCGCGGCGACGGGCACGCCGGTGTTTGCCTGGAAAGGTGAAACGCTCGAAGAATATTGGGAACTCACGCTCAAGGCGATTTTGTTCCCGGGCGACAAAGGTCCGGAGCTGGTCGTTGATGACGGCGGCGACGTGACGTTGCTCATTCACAAAGGTTACGAACTCGAAAACGGTTCCAAGTGGGCTTACGAAACCAAGGGCGACAGCCATGAAGTTTCCGTCGTGAAAGCGCTCCTGCGCCGTCTCGCGAAAGAAAAGCCCGGCCTCTGGACGAAGATCGTGAAAGATTGGAAGGGCGTTTCCGAAGAAACGACCACGGGCGTGCATCGTTTGTATCAGATGAAGGACGCGGGCAAATTGCTCGTGCCGGCCATCAATGTGAACGATTCCGTCACCAAATCAAAATTCGACAATCTCTACGGCTGCCGCGAATCGCTCGCGGACGGTATCAAACGCGCCACGGACGTCATGCTTGCGGGCAAAGTCGCGGTCGTCTGCGGTTACGGCGATGTCGGCAAAGGTTGCGCCCATTCGTTGCGCGCTTACGGTTCACGCGTTGTGGTCACGGAAATTGACCCGATCAATGCACTGCAAGCCGCGATGGAAGGTTTTGAAGTCAACACGGTTGAAAGCACGTTGGGCGTCGGCGACATTTACGTCACCACGACCGGCAACTGCGACATTATCACCGCCGCGCACATGCTCGCGATGAAGGATCAGGCGATCGTCTGCAACATCGGCCATTTCGATAATGAAATCCAAGTGGATCAATTGAAGAAGACCAAGGGTTTGCGCATCGAAAACATCAAGCCGCAATACGATCGCTATCATTTGCCCGGCAACAAGAGCATTTATATGCTCGCCGAAGGTCGCCTCGTGAATCTCGGTTGCGCGACAGGTCATCCGAGTTTCGTGATGAGCAATTCATTCACAAATCAAACGCTCGCACAATTGGATCTCTGGGCGAACAAGGACAAATACGAAAAAACAGTTTATCGCTTGTCCAAAAAACTCGACGAAGAAGTTGCGCGTTTGCATTTGGAAAAAATCGGCGTCGTGTTGACCAAGCTGACCAAGGCACAGGCGGAATATCTCAACGTGCCGCTGGACGGCCCGTATAAGCCGGAACATTACCGCTACTAAAAAGTAGGACAGCGCTTCCAGCCTGTCCCGTTTCCGCTCAAGCGGTTTCTTACCGACGTCTTTGCCGTCGGTGGGCAGGCAAGATGCCTGCCC